>NZ_JAXADV010000006.1:0-261729 GCF_033901115.1 Providencia sp. CIM-Carb-044 | reverse complement strand
GGGTTTATGTCCATCCCCAGAATTGGGCAGGAAGTGATTATTTCCTATCTTAACAATGATATAGATAAACCGATTATAACTGGGTGTACATACAACGGGCGAAATAAGCCACCATTAGACTTGCCAAGTGAGAAGACTCGGACCACGTTTA
This sequence comes from Providencia sp. CIM-Carb-044, assembly GCF_033901115.1. Classification (NCBI taxonomy): domain Bacteria; kingdom Pseudomonadati; phylum Pseudomonadota; class Gammaproteobacteria; order Enterobacterales; family Morganellaceae; genus Providencia; species Providencia sp. CIM-Carb-044. The sequence goes on along the minus strand of NZ_JAXADV010000006.1, from coordinate 261,578 downwards.
GAACCAAAACCCATAAAGGGGACGGGTTTAATGAACTGCGTTTTGAAGATGAAAGTGGTCGAGAAGAAATCTATGTGCATGCGCAGCGCGATAACAACATTCACATTAATCGCAACAAAACCCAATATGTCGGGAATGATGATAGTCATACTGTGGCGAATGACCGTAAGCATGAAGTGTGCCATGACGAATTTATACACATCATTAATGAGCAGACCTTACAGGTTGATGTCAATCAATTTGAGCAAATCGGGAAAGACCGTATTACACGCATTGATAACAGCTGGAAAGAAGTTATTCACGCGAGTCACTTTCAAGAAGTGGGTGAAAACAAACAGTGTGACATCCAAAATGATTACATGTTAAAGGCTGCAGGCGGTATTCATACCCACACCAAAGTGCATACGTTGCAAGCCAGTGAAACAGTGATTATTCGTGGTAAAGCGGGGTCGATTCAATTGGATGCACAAGGCGTGACTATCACAGGCAATATCCTGCTAAAAGGTAATGTGTCAGTGACCGGAGGGGCACCCGAAGCGGTCGCCTCATTGGAAGCGGCGGTTAATGAAGGGTTACCGTTAGCGGAGGATTGCCGTGCGAAAGCGATGAAAAAAGGAACGACCTAATGCACTGGAGTCCGAATACAATTTATAAGGAGTATTGGGTCGCACAGTGCCGTTATACGCGAAACAGTGAACAATTTCATGGTATTATGACGGTTGCTGGCGCTAACCAATCGCAGGCGATTGAACGGATGCGCCAGTACTTTACGGCTCACTCCGGACAATACACGTTTGCTGATTATGAAATATTAACGCCTTTAGTCACTTATATTGAGCAAAGCTCAAAACTGGCGCTACCGTTAGTTCGGCAAGTACGTGAACAACATGAGGCAAATGTGTTGGCTGTATTGGTGGATGAACGCAATCTTACCCATCCTAGACCGTCAGAAAAAGGGGATATCCATTACGCGGAGGGGCAACCCGCATTTAGTGATGGGGTTCACCTCTATGCGGTGATTGACAGCGGTGAATACCATAGGCAAACGGGGCAGCATCTTGTGCCGATGTTACATGGCAGCCAATTGCCGTGGCAATCGTTGTACCAAGGAGAAACCCAAGACAGCCTTGAGGACCAAGCGCCTTATTTGATACACCTTCTCCCTAATCATGCCGGAGAAGTCTTTCTAGAGCACTGCTCAAGCTTATCCAACAAAGGTACTTTAGGGATTTTCATTCACAGTCTTAAATCGTTTACTGATATTCATCGTCAATTGCGTAAGATGACGTATTTACATAACAAACCGCTGAACAGTTGGAATTTTTTCCGTTTTTACGATGTGTCACATTTTATGCCATTTATTGAATCATTGACCCATGGGCAGTTACTTAATGTGGTGAGTGGAGTCAAGGCGTTCTACGGCTACAGTGCCAATTACCCTGATGGGGTCAAAATCACCTTTCATTCTGATTATTTATATGATACTCGCCCTCGTGAGCCACTGTTTATTAATGAAAAATTGTATCGGCATTATGCAGCATTGACCTTGGTGCAGACATTGAATAAAGCCAAACAATTGATAGCGCAGTGCCCGCCCTTGTCAACATCGAGCGAGCTATCAGGCTCTGCCGACTTAGAGGCATTTTGTTTACGTATCATGAATCAGGCTTTTTTAAGTGATATCAGCCAAACACAAGCGTTGTTGTATTATGTCCTTGCTCGCCATGCCTGTACTCAAAACGAAACGTTATGGCAATCAGCAACAGAGCAAGCAAAGCCTTATGAAGCAAATGCCGTGACGTTTAATTATCACCGTTATCGATACTGCTTATCGTCACAAGGAGTGACCCCGTGACCTCAAAATACTTAACCCCAGAAGAAAAACAGCTCCGTAAAGTCGTCGAGGCAGTGAATCAAGCATCCCCCAGAAATTTACAAGCCGATGCGGTCGTTTGCCCATGTGAGAATGAACATCGTCCGGTGTATCCAGTGCGTTATGCCTACTCAAATTTATATGGTGATAAAAATGCGAAAGCGGCGGTTCCGCCCGCTATTTCGACGTTACTGTCGGCTTCGTCAATCTCTGACACTAAAGGGTTTTCGGCTCGATTACTGCGCACAGGCTGGGTTTATGTCTTTGAGGAAGGTGAATTTCCCACCCGCCTTGATACTAAAGGACAGTTGCTGATTTTTAAGCATGTTGTGCAACATTACGATAATGGGTATGTCTATTCGGATGATGATAGCTCCAGTGAAGCAGTCAGTGCAAAAGAAAAAGGGGATGCAGAGGAAGGGTTTATCCCTTATTTGCGTGACCCATTAACTCAATCGGTACAAGCACAATCTTGTCAATACCCGTATTTACCGATTAAAAAAGACGTCATGGAGGCGTTGTTTTTATTCAGTGATAGCCCCCTGTCTGATTATGTCTTAGATAAAATGGAAACGGATGCCTCTTATCGACAGGCATTTATGCAAAAAATCAATTTGGTGGATTTTAATGGGAATCCCCATGCGCTTGAATTGAACGCTGAGCATATTGACTATCTGGTTGAAGAATATAAAACCGAGTCAGACCAGTTTTCCGCCTTTACTGAGCACTCAAAATCCATCGGTAATCCGCTACCAAAAGAGTATTTTTCCCATATCACGGGAATGAATAGTGCCAGTAAAAGTACCGATACCCTGTTAAATCAAGCGAAACAAAATTTAGATTACAAAGAAAAAAGTTGTTTAGTTGCACTGTATGACCCAATCGGCTATCAAAAAGATATTTTATCGCTTTATACTTTCGTGACAGCAACGTATGCGATGTTCCAACGTTATTGGCAGTACCCAAATAAAGTGGGTCACTATCTTTCGGCGTTAGAAACCCAGTTTGATAATCCCGACGTTGCGAAAACGGAGCAAGGAAAAGCATTAAAAGATAAATTTACCAAACACATTGATGTTCAGGGATGGAAAACCTATTGGCCGCAAATTGAAGCGGGTAATCAAGAGTTTGAAACATTGCAAGCCAATATTGTCCAACTCTACCGTGATTTTTTAAGCAACCCAACAGTTAAAAATCAGGTCGGTGGTATTAAAAACTATCTTGACCATGCTTTTTTAATTAAAGAACAATATCAAAAAGGGGATTTTTGGCACTCGGCGTTTTTTGATGAATTAGAGGCCTACAGCCAACTGCATGAACAGCTATTCGCCCCCTTGAACAGTTCACCGTCAGGGCGCGTCACACTCGATTTATTGTTATCAACCGACAGTGATGACGGGGAGGTTTGGAAGGAATTTATCACCAACTTGCTGGATGTATTGAATGAAGATGTGATAAAAAATAAAGCGCTCAGTGAATTTAAAGAGCGTGTTTTACCGTCATTACGTTTAGCCGTCATGATATGTTGGGATGCCTTGGGGTACGCGTATACGGAAGCACATACCCATCTGAATAATGCCAAAAATTCTGTACGACGTATCAGCCAAGCGGGGTTGGATTTTCTGGCGCATAAAGTGCTCCCCGCTTTTTTGGCGTATTTCGGTATTTCCGTGAGTTTTGATGAACTCGCGACCTTAAGCGCTGAAGAGTTCAGAAAATGGATGAGTTCACTGAAAGGGATGAGTCAGCCACTCCAACGTTTTTCGAAAAACATGAAGAAGGTCTTTGACTGGGATAATCGATTAAAATCGGCAGGACTCAAGCGCGTTATTACCACTGCCAAATTTAACCTGATAGAAGGTTATCGCTCTACGGGGCTACCAACTGATAAACACGCCTTAATCAGCCACATCAAATTGAGGGCAGATGTCTACACATTGCTCACGAGTATCATTGAATTCAATGCAGTCGCCCATACGAAAGAGTTTGATAAGCAAGACCCATTAAATACCGCCGCCGTAAATATCTTTCGCATTCAAATGGTGGCCCATATTTTAAATACCGCAGAGGCAGTGGTTGAAATACGTCAAGCGGCTAGAGGATATGCAGCAGCGGTCACATTTCCGCCGCTTCAGCGGTTACTCACCAAAATTCAGTTGCCTGAAATCCAAACCAAATTAGGTAAAGTGGGATTAAAAGGGCTCGGGTATACCGTGGCGATTTTAGGGGTTGCCTTACCTATCGCCGAAGCCTCCGCGGAGTTTTATAACAGTAATTACATTACGGGCTCGGCAAAAATTGCGGAAGCAGCAGGGACATTGGCGTTGTCGGTGGGGTTAGCGGCATACGGTGCCACGGAAGGCGTGGTGGCGACCGCCGTTGCGGCATTTGCGTGGGAATTGATTATTATCGGTGCCATCGTATTCGGAATTGGTATGGCGATTTACAATTACTTTAAAACGGATGCGTTTGAAGAGTTATTGAAGCAGTGTTTTTGGGGGAATGGGGATAAGTATTTTGCGGGAGGGGGCAAACGAGATGATGGGCAAAATATCAATAGGCCAGATATTAAATATGATCAATTAGAAGACTATATTAAATATATTGAAGATAATCGAAATTATTTTGGAATGGAACTTCAAGAATTTGCGAATCTTTTCTTTACTTCCCAGTTACAAGTCAGTGCTATTCCAAAATCAAAGGCGGGGTTAGGGCAAAGCCATTACGGGGCTGCACATTATGTCATCCAATATCAGTTTACGCTGGGCAATTTTCAATGTGGTATTTCGGATATTGAATATCAATTGGTTGAAAAGAAAGCTTTGTTTGCTTATCCCGCTGGAACACCTATGGCCTCTTTACCCAAACAAAGGGATACGGTAGTCAAACATCGTGGGATTGATTATTTGGCTTCACAGCAAACAAAATTTAATGCAGTCTTTGAGACAGCTTTGCAAGATGCGTTAGCCAATACGACACTGCGTGATGGAGAGCTTGTACTGAGATTTGAAGTCGAAGCGGGTATTTTTGCAAGGGATCCTCTGAGGCAATCTATTCCATCCATTTATTGGTATTACTTGGTGGATCGTCTGAAAGGCGAAATTGCGCCACTGCGTTACCGAAACGGTGATCCTGATGATAAACTTTATGGCTGTATTGATGAGGAAGGCACCGAATGACGAGTTTATATACAGCAACAAAGCACCCAGAGCAATTAGAAACCACGCCATTGATTGAAGAAAGTCATCACTACGATGATCCGTTGGAGCCTCAAAAACTGGTATTTTTAGATGCGGTCAATAAACAGCGTTGTGTGATTACCTCCCCACAGCGAAATAGCCAGCTCACCAACACGATACCTTTTTTTATCGTGCTCTTAATAATGGCATTTTATACGCTGTTCGGGTTTATTGAAAACCATAAGTCAAATTATTTTACCCTTCAAGATAGGTCTAGCTACTACAATGAAAAATATGGGGTAGATAAGTTACCAAAAGAGTTATCGCGATATTTGCCATATATGAAAGCTAAGGAAATAAGTCTTGGAACATATTTGGTCGATTACTATACTGATAAAATTTATAAAAATGATAAGATTAAGATATTGATGATAATTGGCTGGCTAATTTTTTTCCCCGGTTTTTTGTGGCTATTAGGTTATCTCTCTTTCTTTACTCCTCAAGTTTATCTCATTGCTGATAGGCAACGAGGAATATTATATAGCTATGGGATGGGAAAAGTACGTTTAACACGCTATGAAGATGCAGAATTCGGCTATGCAGGTAAAATGCTGGCGATTAAACTGTATGGCATTGATGAAAGAGTAGGTCAACTAAAAACCATACTCTATCGCCCGAATGTCTCACATTACTCCAGTTTTCTGACCAGCACCGACAGTGAAAACCATCGTTTTATCACGTTTCTCAATGCTTATATGCAAGAGGGGCGAGATGCCGTTTCATCAGTCGATTACCAAGCCCGTAAACCCTTTTTGTCTTTTGGTAAGAACCCACTTCCTGCTGATTTTGAGCAACAGGTCGAACAGATTTTAGCAAAGCTTGATCAGGAGAAAAAACGCAGTGCGTAGTCTTGTGAACGGCAGAAAACTCATTTTAAAAAATGATACGACGAATACCGGTGGTACGGTGCTGACAGCTTCTTCTCTCGCCAAACAAATCCAAGGTGTAGCGCGTGTGGGCGACTCTGTCTATTGTCCTTCATGTAAAAAAACAGGGACTATCGTTGAAGGCGATAGCTTAATGAAAATTAATGGTATCCCTGTTGCGCTAGAAGGTCACAAAGTCGCTTGTGGATGTTCTGGGGGCTGTGTGCTTGTTGCTGTAGGCTAAATGTTAATGTGTTTTAACTTCTCATATAGGTCGCATATCATTGTCACGTGTTGCTGCTTTACTTTGGTTACTCGTTAGTGAGATAAAACTAACCGTTTAAATGGCAAGAATTGAATCCATTAAAAACCATCAATAATTAGTTTATCCCTATGAGTATCTACCTAAAGTAGATATGGTTACTATTCACTCAAGGCCCTTAAAAGGAATTGTATGCAGGATTTACTGGATGTAATTATTGATTTCCTCTCCTCGTTCAAGTGGCGTACTGCAGTAATGATTGTTGCAGGTGTCGCTGTGCTAATTAGCGGATTTAATGATTATTTTGTTATTGGGTTCTTTTCTATCGCTTTAGTGTTGTACTCCCTAGATATCTGGCGGTTTATGGGTAAAACAAGAAAATTAAACAATCCTTTTAAATGACTTAGGATTAAATGTGTTGATACCGATAATTGGGCTTATAACAACGGTCATTATTGATCTTATTTTGATATATTTAATTTTTTGCTGTTTTAAAGGAATTCGAAGTTCGAGTCTTTCAACTGTATTCATCAGGTTTGCTCTTGCATCATGTTGTAGTATCGTGATGTTGTATAGTATTTCAATTAGCTTATTATTCTTAGGCTCATTTATTCGCTAAAGATATAATTATTTTTGGTGCTAAATAATTTAATTAGCAGTGGTTTTTTATCATGTCCTTTACTACCTGAATGTCTAACAAAAAATATTTTAGATAATATTCTTATGGGAAAAAGGCACTGGAAGTATTCACATGGCCATATATTTATTGCTCAAGTAAAACCTGTTATTATTAAGTTGAGTTAGTTATTGCTCTTCTTTTTTAATAATATCTAGTCCATTGGTTGGATCTTTATCCTTGTTTAACCATAAATTATATATTTTAGTCATTTCATGTAGAGCTGGTATTTTCATTTTAGTCCGTAGTCAAATTTGAATAAACTTATCTTTTTTGTTTTTCTTTATATAGTCGCGTAAGTAGAATATTTTCCCCTGAGGATTGCATTTTGATACTAATGCATCTAGTACCTCTCTGCGAATTTTGGTGCTAAGAGTAGTAGGATAATATTTTAGATTTTAAAGGACGTATATTTAATTATAACCAATTAAATAAGATACATATATTATTTATATCAAATAAGTTAATGGGTTAGGTAGAGTTCATACAATTAGGTATTAAAATAAATGTGTAAATTCCACGATAAGGAATTAGTATTGTAATTTAGTGTAAATGTTATATTTGTTTTTTATCAATTCAGTATGAATATAAATTATCCAAATAGGATAAGATATGTTTACCAGTATCATTTTGTAAGTTTTAATGTGTTTTTAAAGTAAAATTTGTAAGCAAATTGTCTAACTTTTTTAGAGTTATAAAGTAATATACATAGGTATAGTCACTATGTTTATTTTATTTTTTTTATTTTCAGATGATAATGTTAACGTTATCATTTGCTGTATAAGGATGAGTGATGAGAATTTAACCTATAGACGGCTAACTGTTAACGTTAACTTAAGCTCTGAGCATTGTGTTTCAGTCTGTGATTAATTGTTTCATTTTATGTGTTTGTAACATGATTAAAGGTTGGTAAAAACAAGTTTTTCAATGGAGAAATATGAACAAAACGGGGTGTAACACGTGTAAGGAGTAAATGGAAAATAATTCATATTTGTGTATTTGAAAAATATAAATTAAATTCAGGTCCATAGCTTGATACTTGATATAGGAAAATAATTAAATTTTATCTCTAATATTAAATTGTCTACTCTAATATTATATTTTCTGGTGATAAAAATGAGAGTTGAAAATGACATATTAAATAGTGCGGCGTCTTCATTTTTAAAAAAATTAAGAAAACAAAATGGTATCACAGAAGGTGAATTAGCCATATTATTAAAAATAAGCCAACAACAAGTCTCAAGGTATGAAAATGGAAAAACACAATTGACCATAGGACGGGTAAATCAATATCTTGAGATATTTGGCTTGGACTGGAATTACTTTACTAATGAAGTAATTAAAAATGCTAAAAGATTAAATGGCATTTAATTGTTTTCTATTAAAATTTAATGCTATTAAATAAGATAGGCGATAATTATATTTTAATTATTATCTGTCGGTAATAAAAACAAACTAAATAAATTAGGAATATATATGAATATTAAAAATAAACTTGCTGTATTATCTGTAGTTGTTTCTTCAATTATTTGTAGTTCAACATTTGCTGCAGAAAATGATCCTCTCCCTGCATTAACAGTTAATGGTGGTAAAGTAACATTTAATGGTGAGATTACATCTGGAGCTTGTGCTATTTCTGGATCAGATACTGACAAAATTGTTACTTTAGATACAGTTAAAACAACAACTTTTACTGCTGCAGACCAACTTGCAATGCGAGCTAAGCCATTCAATATTAATTTGGTTGAGTGTGATACTGCAACTCGTAAATCAGTTCAAATTTCATTCAATGGGCAAACTGTTGATGGTAAGCCTGGTTTATTAGCAAATACTGCTGGTGCAGGCTCTGCGGAAAACGTAGGTCTACAATTGTTTAATCCAGATGGTAGTCCATTAGAAATTGGCGCATTAAGTTCAAAAGTTGATTTAACTGATACAACTACTATTCCATTATCTGTTGATTATAAATCAATAGGGGCCGTAGTAACTGCTGGTAAAGTTCAATCTGTAGCTAACTTTATGCTTACCTACAATTAATTTTATTAATGATTGGCCAGTGATGGCCAATCATTAATCATGGAGCTTGTTTATATGCTAAAAAAAATATTCGTTATATTATCTTTATTTTTCTTTTGCCAATCGGTCTATGCTGGCGGAGTCTCACTAGGTGCAACTCGATTAATTTATCCAACTGAAAAAAATCAAATAACATTAAAAATATATAATAGTGATAAAGATGGAAATTACCTTGTTCAATCATGGGTATCGGATGATCATGAAAAAAAAAGTACTGATTTTGTAATAACACCGCCTTTATTTGTAATTAAATCAAATTCAGATAGCTTATTGAATGTTGTTTTTACTGGGGATAAAGAACAGTTACCTAAAGACAGAGAGAAGTTATATTATCTAAACTCAAAAGTTATTCCATCTTTAACAGAACAAGAACAGAAGATAGATAATGCATTATTAATATCAACGACAACTAAAATAAAGCTGATTGTTAGACCTAGTGAAATTAAAGGAAATTCATTTGAGTCATACAAAGATTTAAAATGTAGTTATGAAAATAATAAATTAAGAATTGATAACCCAACTCCATTTTATATGAATTTAGTATCTTTGACTATAAATGGTGTTGAAGTATCAAAAGCAGAAACGATAGCACCAAAAACATTCATCCATATTAATAATAATGATAAGAGTAAAAAATTATTTTTCAATTTCATTAATGACTATGGTGTTCAGATAAAAAATATACAGTGTAACTTTGTTTAATTCTGGAAGTATATCTATGCGAATAATAAGAAAATTTTTTTTGATTAGTCTATTTTTACATTCTAATGACTTACATTCGCAAGATTACTTCAATCCTTTATTTTTAGGTTCTGATGTTTCTTCTATCGATGATTTGTCTTATCTTTCGGCAGGCAATAATGTTACACCTGGAAAATATTTTTTAAACTTAAATGTTGGTGATGGATTTATTAGAAATGTTAGTGTTGAGTTCAAGCAAAGTAGTAATGATAAGAAAGTTATAGCTTGTTTTACAAAAGAAATTGTGAGTTTGATTCCCTTTAATAAAGATACTCAAGAAAAAATTAATCTGTCAAAAATAAATGATAATGAGTGTATTGATATTGATAAATACATAAATGATTTTAGCTATAATGTTGACTTGTCAAAGTTAACACTAACACTCTCAATACCACAAATATATCTTAATTCCATTAGATCAACCTTGGCAAGCGAGAATGATTGGGATGATGGTATTTCTGCACTAATGACAAATTACAATTTAAATGGGTCATATTCAAGAAATAATAGAATGAGTAACTATTCTTCTCTGTTTTTGAATTTAAATAATAGGTTGAACTTAGGTGCTTGGCGCATCAGTTCAAACTTATACTATAATCAGAATAAAATAGGGTCAAAATCAAATCATGAATGGAAGTCAAATAATATTTCAATCTTAAGAAATATAAATTCAATTAAAAGTACACTTATTGCAGGACAAACTGTTTTAGGTTCAATGATTTTTGACTCAAATCCGTATATAGGTATCACATTATCTACTGCAAATGAAATGCTACCAGATAGCGAAAAAGGATATAGCCCAACAATTAAAGGTATAGCAGAGTCTAGATCAAAGATAACAATTAAACAAAATGGAAATATATTGTACCAAGAGTATATTAATCCAGGTCCATATAATATTGATAATTTAAACTCTGTTGGTACAAGCGGTGACTATGAAGTTGAGCTAACGTCAGGTGAAGGCGTCGTAACAAAGTATATTGTTCCATATTCTTCTTTACCGAATTTACTACGAAAAGGTAGTTATAATTATTCACTTACTTTTGGTCAGCTAGATATAACATCAGCCAAAAAAGATAAGTTTGCTCAAGGGACAATTGGAATTGGCTTACCACTAGATTCAACTCTTTATACGGGGTATCAAATTGCGAGTGGCTATCTAGCTACTGGAATCGGTTTAAGTAAAGATATTGGTGCATTTGGAGCTTTATCTATTGATACAATACAAGCACAAGCTAAAATACATGATAAAAAATATAGTGGTGGGTCATATAGAATATTGTATGCGAAATCATTTAGTGATATTGGTACAAATATTCAGTTGACAGGATATAGATACTCAACATCTGACTATTATACTTTTAGTGAAGCTAATTACAGAAATAGTTACAAAGGTGAAATAAATGATTACTTATTTTATTCAAGTAATGAAAGGAAAAAGAACAGCTTTCAAGTAAATATTTCTCAAAGTTTAGGTGACTATGGACAATTATATGCATGGGGAAATGTTAATTCATACTGGGGGAGCGACTTAAAATCTAAAAATATTCAAATAGGCTGGAATAAGACATTGACTCAGTATAATAATATTATACTATCAGCTAGCTATAATAAAAATACGTATAGCCATAATACAGACAATATATTTTACTTATCATTATCTATCCCATTGTCAAATGCGATGGACAAAAATAGAATGTATATTACAAATAGTACCACTTTCAATGACTCAAAGTATAACACTATGACAAGTCTATATGGTACTGCATTAAATGAAAAATTAAATTATAATATTTATCAAACTATAAATAATAATAATGATAATAAATCAAATTTAAATCTACGTTATAAAGCAGATGTAACAGAACTTAGTGCAGGAACATCATTTTCAAATAATTCAAAAGAGCTTGATTATGGAGTCACTGGTTCTGTCCTTGTTCATTCTGGTGGTTTACTTTTTGCTAGAGAGGCAAATGATACTGCAATTTTAGTTGAAGCCAAAGGGGCTGCTGGAGCTAAAGTGGATAAAACAGGTGAAAATATTACTATCAATAATAGTGGTTACGCTTTAATTCCTTATGCAACGGCATATCACTATAATGATATAGGTCTATCACCTGAATCATTAGGGGCAGGTTATGATATTGATGGTAATGTTATAAAAGTAGCTCCGACACGAGGAGCTATCAGTAAAGTTATTTTCGATGTACGTAAAGGGTATAATTTTTTAGTTTCACTTCAGTATCAAGAAAAACCAATTAAATTTGGAACAGTAGTAGTTAATGATTCTGGAAAAAATATATCTATTGTAAATGATGATAGTACAGTTTATTTAACTGGTGTTAAACCTAATTCAAGCTATACAGTAAATATAGATAAAGATAAACTTTGTAAGTTTTCTATTAAATATGATGAAAATGATAAAATGAAAAATATTAACAAAGTTAATGTGGCGTGCCAATAATAGGAACTATATAATGAAAATAAATATTATTTTTTTAGTTATATACTTCATCGGTTTTTTTGCGTACGCAGTCGATGTCACAGTTAATGTTAATGGTGAAATATTAACACAAAGCTGCAATGTGACGGGTAAGGATTTAATTAAAAATATCAATTTTTTAGATTTAAATCCAAGTGATTTTAATCAAATTGGCTCGACTAGTGCTACGCAACCTATTTCAATACATCTCGAGAATTGTTCTGGTAAAGTTAATAATATGTCATATAAATTTTCTGGGGAGGAAGATGATAACGACCCAACTTTATTGAAAATATTAGGAAAGGCAAACAGTCTTGAAGGTGATATCGCTACCGGACTTGCTATTGAAATATTAGATAAATACCGGAAAAAAATTTCATTAAATACAAAGTATGCTTTGAATGAAGTTATCACAACCCCAAGTTATGATTTGAATTTCTATTTAAGATATAAGTCAACTCAAATAAATATAGGATCAGGTGATGCGTCATCTTTACTTTTTTTGGATATTTATTATGAATAAAATTATTGGGTTTTTAATAATATTCCTACTTCTTCCTAGAGTTGTTTTTAGCGAACAAATAAAAATTAACATTAATGCAAATGTTATGGAGCGTAGCTGCACTGTTTCTAATGATACAGCTAGTTTACTAGTCGGACTTAATCCTAACGATTTGAATGGAAAGCAGGTCGGTATTCCTTTCACTGAAACACCATTTTCAATTGTTTTAGAAAATTGCCCTAAAAATATTAATTCTGCTCATATTATATTTACAGGTGTAAATGATACTATAATGACTAATTTATTAAAAAATTTAGATGAAACAGATGCTGGTGCAAGTAATATTGCAATAGGAATTTATGATAACAATAAAAAAATTATAGATATAAGTAATAATAAAACAACTTTAAAAATTGACCATAACTTAGTGAATAATATTTTTAATTTTTACGCTTCTTACGTTAAAACAGGAAATACTTCTTCTGCAGGTAAAGTGCTCTGTATTGCAAATTTCGAGTTGTCTTATGATTAATAGAATATTAATGGCTATATTTTTTGTTTTCTTTATTACCAATGCATTTTCTGGTACAACACTTGTTGGTACACGGTTTTTAATTAATAACGAAAATAAATCATTAAATATAAAAATAATGAATGATGAAAATAGTGATTATTTAATAAAAAGTGAATTAAGTGATAAAAGATTTATCATATCACCACCACTTTTTTTACTTCCTAGAAACAGTAATAGTATTATAACAATATTACCAACAACAGCAATTGGTAATATATCAGATGAATTAATTAACTTAACTGTTACATCAATTCCAAAGTCAGATTTAAATAGTGGTGAAAATTCTATTTCTCTAGCGATTCGCTCACATTTTAAAGTTATTTATCGACATCGTAAAATACGAGAAAGTGATTATGATAAAATAAGTTTAATCAATTTTAATAAAGAGTTTTATTTGATTAATAAATCAAAGTTTATTTTTACAATTTCAGTTTCAAAAGATAAGCAATATAATAATGAACGGATAGTAAATATAGTTCCAGAGGAAAAGGTGAAATTAAACGATATTTGTAAAGGTAATACATGCCATATATGGGTTAATTTTTATGATGAGAGTAATGACGTAATTAAATCACTGGATTTATCATATAGTAAAAATTAGGAATTAATATGAAACAATGTAGTATAACGTTTTTTTTTATTGCTTTTTTATTTCAATCGGATCAAGCTTTTGGTATCCCTGAGTACACGTATAATACTAATTCTATGACTAACATAGAGATCACTGGGCCTGCCGACCAAATACCATTTGGTGAGATTATTAAAAACTCTGGTTCTCGGAGAGGAATAAGCATATGTAATAGTAATAGTATAAACTATACACTTGGTCGAATAGAGTACCAACCAATAGCTCATTGGAATGGGCAATCTTATCAAGCATCACCTTCTCACCCGATGATTTATTTATTTGAAACTGGTATTTCTGGATTTTCATTTTCCCCTATTGGGGGATTTAACGAAAGTTTTGTCCCGTTACCGGTTAAAAATACAGTCGTTTGGGAAGGTAGTTTAAGTAATAATTCACGAATAGCATCTCCTATTAAAGTCACTATAGGTGTTTTTATCTACAAAGGACCGGATAGAATTATTGGAAGTGTGGTGATTCCAAGTCAAAAAATGTATCGATATGCGTGTTATGATGATGTTGGAAATCTGCAAGAGATAGTTAATGTACAATATAACCCAATAACTGTTAATGCTACTGTTTCTAGCTGTGCACCAACAAATAAAATTGTCTCTGTTGAAATGGAAAAAATTCCAGCAAGTATTATTGAAAAGGCAGACGCATCAGAAAATATAAGCCTAAAAAGACAATCATTTTCACTACAATGTGACCCTAATATAAATGTATATGTATCAATTGTTGATTTATCTGATACAACAAATAAAACTACGGTTTCAACGCTAACAGCTGATTCTTCTGCATCAGGTGTTGGATATGCTGTAATAGGTTTAAGCGGACAACGATTACAATTTGGCCCAGATGGCTCTGCTCCAAATATTCCAGGCCAACAGAAATATTATATTCAGCGTTCTGGTACCGCTGAAAAAAATAACCCAATTAGTTTTAGCTTGGGTTTTGGCTATGTACGTAAGCCAGAAGAAGAATTCAAAACGGGAACAGCAAATGCAATGATTGGCTTAACATATTCTTACCAATAATTAGCTGTTTTATATAAAGTTGCAGTTAGTGATAAACTAAATATCTGACTTGAAAATTAGAGTAGGTACATTCTTTAGCGTTGACTCTCTAATAGCTCAGTTTTTTTAGCATTAATGAGAATGGCCATTTTTTATGTTTTACTAGCCCAGTAAACTTGATATATCTATTTAAACCATTTGTAAATTATATAAATCCACACATGAAGGTAGTGTATATGGAAAATAAATCGAAAAACAATGCGCAACAGTTTGAATTGGATATTCAGTTTATGACTCAGGCTTTAGCTTTGGCTACGGATGCGGCGAAAAATGGTAATGAACCCTTTGGTGCGGTATTGGTTAAAAATAACCAAGTCGTTATGACTGGTGAAAATCATATCCATACTGAAAGTGACCCGACCTATCATGCGGAGTTAGGTCTCATACGCCAGTATTGCTCTGAACATAAAGTCATGGATTTATCAGATTATACGCTGTATACCAGCTGTGAGCCATGTTGTATGTGTTCCGGTGCAATGGTATGGAGCCAATTAGGTCGGATGGTTTATAGCCTTTCTCATGATGAACTCGCAGAGATTGCAGGTTTTAATATTATGTTAGGTAGCGATGAGATTTTTGCCAAAAGCCCCTTTAAACCTGAAGTGGTTAAAGGCGTCTTAAAAGAGCAAGCTATTTCTATTTATACGCAATATTTTAAGCCAAATTTATAGCCTTGACTGCATCATTATCTATCAATGAAGTAGGGTGGCTTGTGCCACCCGTATTAGTTTGAAAGTTAAAATAATTTTTTCTGTGGTGGGCCTGAGAAATTCATTTTGCCAATGCTATTCATTAACACTTCAACGACAACAGGTTGCTTCAAATCGACGGCTTGGCGTAGTGTTGATTCGAAATCTGTAGCTTTATCTATCGTAAATGCCTGAATCCCCATAGATTGAGCGAGTTGGCTAAATGAAGGCGTGAGTAACTCATTATAGTATTGGCGGTCTGAAAAATATTTTTCCTGAATACCTCGCATTACGCCATAACCTTGGTCATTCATAATAATCAGAACAATGGGGAGCTGCTCTTGTGCCATGGTGGCCAATTCACCTATGCCTAACATTAACCCGCCATCACCCACTAAGCCAATAACAGGCACATTCGGATTTGCTTTGGCACTGCCAATTGCCATAGCGAGTCCTAGACCAATCGCACCGGCTAATGAGTGAATGTTGTGCATTGGTTGGGTCGCTTTGAGTAAACGGCTTCCCCATAAACTCCCTGATACCGTAATGTCTCGGACAAAAATACCGTTACTCGGTAAGACTTGCTCCACGGCATCACTGAGTTGGCTATAAGGGCCACATTGTTGCCTGAGTTGCTCTTCTGCCAGTTGCACCGCCTCTTGTACTTGTTTTTTCCATTGAGCAGAGATAGGGCGCTTGGCTTGTTCGATTTTATCGGCAAGTGCTTCAAGTAAACTTTTGCAATCCCCAGTTACGGTTAAGTCGGCTAAATAGTTGCGATTAGCTGCGAGTGGATTTATATCGATTTGTATGATGGGGTGTGGCAAAGGTAATGACCATGTTTTGGTTTCATTACTGCGTAAACGCGAGCCAGCGACGATAGTTAAATCGCATGAACGCAGTAATGCATCAATGGAATCTGCATTATGAAAAGCACGTAAGCTGAATGGGTGGTTATCCGATAAAATACCTCGCCCATGGGTGCTGCTGATGACGGCAATCCCGGCATCAGCAAGGCGTTTGACAGCATCTTTTGCTTGTAGAGCACCTGCGCCAACCCATAATAGAGGCTGTGTAGCGTGTTGAAGTTTATCCCAAATTGCATTGACTAGCGATGTACAACAGTCAGGCAGCGTAGAAGGGAGAAGTGGCACACTAAGCACGGATAATGGCACTTGCGCACTTTGAATATCAATTGGAATTTCGATAGAGACAGGGCCACAAGGTATCGTTTGAGCAACCTGAATGGCTTTATGTAGAGTAGCAACGGCTTGTTCGGGGGTATGAACACGAAAAGCTTGCTTTGAACTCGAACGTAAAAAACCGAGTTGGTCATGGGTTTCATGAATAAACCCTGCGTCCATATCCAGATAAGCTTTTTCAACTTGCCCAGTAATATGGATCATGGGGGAGCATGCATTCATGGCTTCAATCATTGAGCCAACAGCATTCCCAGCTCCTGCTCCCGTACTGGTTAACGCTACCCCTAATCCAGTAAAACGGCTATGTGCATCCGCCATGGTAACGGCTCCTGCCTCTCCACGACTTGGCGTAAAATCAATCACTTTTCGGCGCCCGATAGCATCTGCTATGGGTAAATTATGAATTGAAATAACCCCATAAACCGTTGTGACTTGGTATTGTTCGAGTGTTCTGGCGATAGCTTCGCCAACTGTAATCATTTCAGACATTATATTCTCCTCAATGCTGTCATAATCCGGTGACGGATTTGCTATTCACACCAACGGTTTGGTTGTGGGTTAAGTGCCAGAAATAGGCTTTTTTGTTGCATATAGGCTTTGAGGCTTTCAAGGCCTTTTTCACGGCCAATGCCACTTTCTTTAAAGCCGCCAAATGGCGTTGAAATAGAAAAAACTTTATAGGTATTAACCCAAACGGTACCGACATCAAGCGCATCGGCGAGCTTAAACGCCTGGGTGTAATCTTTTGTCCAAATACCTGCTGCAAGCCCATAAACAGAATCATTAGCTTGTTGAATTAAATCGTCTTCATCATCAAATGGCATAACGACGAGTACGGGACCGAAAATTTCTTCTTGGCAAACAGTAGATTGGTTATTTAAGCCTTCAATAATCGTCGGTAAAAAATAGTTGCCATCTTGGAGTACAGGGTCAGCCGGTGCGGTTCCACCAATACGGATCTTCCCGCCTTGTTGTACGGCTTGTTCGACATAGTTTCTGACGCTGTCTCGGTGCGAAGGGGAGATTAATGGCCCCAAATGAACGCGCTCTTGCCTTGGGTCACCAATAATCAGGTTGCGGGTCAGTTGCGTTAATTTTTCCATAAAAGATGAGTAGATATCTTTAGCCACAAACAGACGCGAACCCGCGATGCAGGCTTGCCCCATCGAACTAAAGATACCGTAGCAAACACCGTGTGCAGCAATATCAAGGTCAGCGTCTGACAACACGATAGTTGGGGATTTACCCCCAAGTTCGAGTGACGTGGTGATAAGTTTATCTGCCGCAATGTGAGCCAGTTGTCGTCCCGTATTGGTGCCACCCGTAAAGGAGATTTTTTTCACCAGAGGGTGGCGAACCAGTGCATCACCGACAATCGACCCCTTACCCGGGAGCACGCTCAATAGGCCGCTGGGTAAACCTGCTTGCTCAAATAGCTCAGCTAATTTTAATGAAATTAGAGGCGTGGCTTCCGCAGGTTTTAAGATGACTGCGTTACCGGCAGCAATTGCTGGGGCAATTTTTTGCATATCACTGGCAATTGGGGAGTTCCATGGCGTGATTGCGGCGATCACGCCAATGGGTTGGTAAGTACTTATGGTCATCAGTTCTGGCTGGCGGCGAGGCGGAAGCTCACCACCTGAGACTTCACAAACCGCGGCAAAGTAGCGAGCAGTTGCTGCTGCGCTCATTACTAAGCCACGCGCTTCTGCCCAAGGCTTGCCGTTATCTAAGGTTTGTAATTGGGTTAATGCTTCGCAGTTTTCATCAATTAAGCGACTAACCTTGTATAAGATAGCCGCCCGTTGGTGAGCGGGAAGGTTGCGCCAAGAAGGCATCCTCCAGGCCATATCGGCTGCAATCACGGCGTCTTCGACATCTTCCAAACTTGCACTGTTGAGGGTGGCAATCACTTGGTTATCTCCCGGAAAACGCGACTGCATTTCAGGCCCGCGACCTTGCTGCCATTGGCCACCAACAAAAATATCCATGTTGTTCATTATTTGGCTCCTATTAAATAGCTTGCTGCCCAGCGATACGACGACAAATTTCAACAGCACTTAAGGCGGCTAACATCGATGTTTTCGGGTTGGAGGGGAGAGGATTTCCATTGAGTTCAATACAGAAATGGCCAAAATCACCCATAACATCAATGCGATGTGAATTGTGTGTGGTGTTCGGGTCAACAACTAATTGAACTTGTGTGGCATCCATCCCAATGCCATACAGCGCGACAGTGGCAGCGACATTGGCATTTGCGGGAAAATTCAGAGCCGCTTCACGAGCACTGCCACTAAAGAACACCGTAGGCTGTGTCACTTGTGACAAATCGACATAACGCTCAGCCGCACCATTGCGCCAACTTGCGGGGCTTTTACGTGACTGGTAGGTCACCTGAGTGATATTGGCTTCTTTTGCCGCACGTAAGCCATCAAGCCCTGCAACAGCGCCAGTCAGTGGGATCAATTGGCTGTGGTGGCGTTGGGTTAAGGCGACCAAGTGTTGTTCAAAGTCCGTGTCTGCAAGTGCACCTGTAGAGATAATGGCCAGTGTCCAGCCTCTTTCTAGTACCGTTGGTGCATATTGCTTAACGGCTTGGTGACCCGCGCACTCCAACACTAAATCAGGGGGAACGATATTATTATCAAGGCTATCGATGGGTGTGACTGCCCCTTTAAAGCGTTCCAAGATAGCTTGGTGGTGATGAGGCCGAGCAATAATGTAGCGCAGTGTTATCTCATCAGGTAAGCGAGTAATCACTTCTTGCGCCATTGCACCATAACCAATCAACATGAGTGTTTTCATCATTAAATCCTTTAAATATGATGGCTAAAGCCACCTGAAACATCTAAAGCGGCACCCGAGGTAAACGACGCCATGGGAGAGGCTAGAAAGACTAAGGCACTCGCGGGCTCTTCGGGTTTTCCTAAACGTTGCATTGGTATGCCTCTTTTTTTAGCGATATCGCCAATCCATTGTTCCCAATCGAGATTCTTGTCAGTGCGATTTTCGAAGCGACGTCGCCATTGGTCGGACTCTACCATGCCAAGTAAAATAGAGTTCACGCGGATCCCTTTAGGTAACAGTGTTTTCGACAAGTTTAGTGTCATGTTTAATAGTGCTGCTCGAGCTGCCGAGGTGGCGACCATATGCGGTTCAGGTTGTAAGGCCAGCAGTGAATTGACACAGGTAATAGAAGCAATATTTGATAGTTCTAAGAATGGCAAAAAAGCATTCACGGGGTTAATCACACCAAATAGTTTGAGTTGGGCTTCATGTAACCACGCTTCTTCGGGGGTATCGCTATAGCTTGCGACATAGCCTTGCCCTGCGTTGTTAATCAATATATCGACTTGGCCATATTGCTGATGAACCTGTTTTGCGAAGGCTTCGGTTTGTGTTTTATCAAGAACATCACAAGAGTGTGCGATAAAATGCCCTTGGGGGTAGAGCTCTTGTAATGTTGTGAGTGCTTGCTGGAGTTTGTCTTGATCACGGCCGCAGAATGCCACTTTACAGCCTTCATCCAGTAAGAGTTTGACGGTTGCAAAGCCGATGCCGGAGCTTCCTCCTGTCACGACAGCAACACGGTTATTTAACTGTAAATTCATGAGTCTTCCTTTATTCGGCTTGGCAATAGAGCGTCTCTAAAAATTGTTGTAAGTGGTGGTTAAAGGCGTCTGGCGCATCTAAATAACTGGCGTGTCCCGCTTGGTTTATCAGAAAGTAAGGGCAGTTTTTTTGTCGTGCGAGTCGTTCTACTTGTGCTGGTGGCGTAATGGTATCTTCTGTGCCAACCAGTATTTCCAATGGGCCATCATAGCGATTTAAATATTGGCTGATGTCATCATGAGCTAGCATCCACGCAGCGGCTAAGAAACCATTGGGGTTGAGCTTCTTCATGTTCTGTTGAACCCAATTGACTTTCTCGGTAGTTGCGTTGGCCGATAGCAGCGTAGCAGCACGGTTTTGCGCATATGCCTCAATACCGGAACTAAAAACAATATCTTGCCGCTGTTGGTAAACTTGTTTTTGTTGGTCAGGGCTTTTTGTGGCATAACCTTGCGCGGGGTTCGCTAATATTAAGCCTTTCACTTTATTGGGATATTGCGCTGCAAAAGCGCTTGCCATTATGGCGCCAAGAGAATGCCCTACTAACACGATGGGTGATAAGACTAATTTATCAATAAAAGCATTTAATGCATTTGCGTAATCAATTGCGGTAGGTGTTGCCGTCTCTAGATCATGGCTTTCTAAATAGCCGGGGGCATCCCAGCTATAGAGATGGTAATGGTCTGTCAGTGATGGACTCGTCAGTTGGCTTACCCATGAAGCCGAACCAGAGCTAATTCCATGCAGTAATACGACAGGGTGCCCTTGGCCGGCTTCTCGCCAATTGAGGCGGTATGGCCCAAAGTCTGCCACCTGTGGTTCTGGGAGTTTTTTATTGAGCAAATTCATCACTGACGACTCCTGTTAGTTACGTTTAACTTTTGATAAAGGGTGATCTTCGGGATATGTCGGGATCGCCGGTTTTGGTGTGCCGATCATGACGCACATTAAGGCTTCTTCTTCCCCGTGGTTAAATAAGCCACGATAAATGCCCGCAGGAACTGAGATCAGGTCACGCTCTTTGAGAACCGTTTCATATTCCTCATTGCCATCTTTTACAAACAACGTGATGGTGCCTTTCAACATAAAGAACACTTCTTCAACATCGGGGTGCAGGTGTAATGGGCCTTCGCACTTGGCTGGAAGAACCATGGTAGAGAAGGTAAAGTTCTCTGCGGGAACGGTGTTGACATCATTAGCAACGCCAGTCGCACCAGTGCCGATATAGCGCATTTGTGCGCGGCGATATTTAGGGTCGTAATCCGCTTGGAATTTCAGAGCATTCCAGTCATATTTACGCCCCTCGAGGCGAGCAATGCGTGACTCAATCCATTGTGCCATTGGAATATCTTGTGGTTTGATTTGCGGTTGTGACATGGTGTTATCTCCAATAAAAAATGAGTTAATATTTTTTCAGTAAAGGCACTAGTAACAAGCTGCCGAATAAACCTATGACGACGATAAATAACAACCCGCTATCCATAGTGTGAGTGACAGTAATAAGAACCCCCATTGCCAGCGGTGCAGCAGCGCCGGCCAGGTTTCCTAACCCATTGAAAATACCGCCTGCTAATGCACTGACCTGTTTTTGTGTGGCTTTTGCGAGTAGGGCAAAGATATTGGGTGCGCCTGCCCCCCACATGAACATGCTAAACGCCATCATAAGAATGATGCTGTAGGTGCCAGTGAGAAATAACACGCCAGCAAGACCTAGGACGGCACCAAGTAATGAAATAAAACAAACGAGTGCGCGGCGATCGTAGCGATCTGATAACCATGCTCCGATAGCCTCACCAAATAACATGGCGATAAAGGGAAGGGATGACAGGATCCCAGCATGTTCCAAGTGGATAGACTTACCTTTAATTAAATAGCTAGGTAACCAACCATTCATCCCCCAAAGATAGATAAGAAAAGCGATATTAAACATGCAGATAATCCAAAAATGGCTATTTTGGAATAAGCGTTTTTTATGGGCTCGCATCGCGGCCAGTTGCTCGGCAGGCAGTGCTTCACCCGCTGTATTTTTCGTTTGTGCTTGGCGGTTGACTAAATTAGGGTGACGGATACCAATGACCACTAACCACCAAACAGGAACGGTAAAGGCCGCCATGACAAAAAATGTACTTTGCCAACCATAGTTATTAAGTAAATACAATGAGATAGGAAAGCCTAATGCCGCGCCTAACGGTGTGCCTAATAACCACATCATGGTGGCTCGAGCTTGCATTTTGGGCGGAAAGGTACGGCGCACAATGGCGTAAGCGATTGCCAGCAAAGGCCCTTCGGCAATTCCTAGCAATACACGCAGAAAAACCATCGTGCCATAGTGGTGTGTGAATCCCATAAAAATCATGAGAAAACACCAGCTACTGACCATAAATAACAGCATTTTAGTGGGGTGAAATTTATCACCAATGCCGCTTAGCAGCATGGAAGAAACACCATAAGCGAATAAAAATGCGCTCATCAGTAACCCTAAACGGGTTGGGTCAAAATCAATTCCCAGAGCTTGCTGAAATTTTTCGTCAGAAAATAGAGCCGCAATACTGATTTTATCGAAGAAAGCCAGTAGTACACAGGAAAACAGGCCAATTGGGATCAACCAATTGATCTTTTCAGGAACATCTTGCTCGATTTGATCAGGTTCTGAGTTTCGTAAGGTTATAGTCTGGTTAGCCATGAGATTTCTCCTTGCTGAACACTATTTCAGTGACATTAGTGAAAATGTGGGATCAGCAAGTTGTGAAGGGTCCAATTTGCGGTGGCCTTGTATCCAACGTTTACCTAGCTTGATGGCACGAGCATCATTAAATGCAATCATTTGCACCAATTCATTGCTTTCATTTAAAGCAAAATGAACCTCTGAATCAGGAGTATGCCGTTGAATATGATTTAATTTTTGTGAGGTTGGGACACCTAAAATTTGGATGTTGTCTTGGTATTGATCTGACCATAACCAAGCGAGTTCATTAAACCCTTCAGATTGTGGGTTAAGCATGGCTTTTGCTGTGGTGATAGCTTGGTTTTGCGCATAAGCCCATGACTGTAAACATAAAGACAGTGTGGGATGGCAAGCGACGTCCCCCGCAGCATAAATATTGGGGTGAGAAGTTTGCCCTTGGTGATTAATCACAATACCGTGGGTGACATCAAGCCCTGCTTCTTTGGCTAGTTCGAGATTTAATTCAACACCAATCCCCATAACAGCGAGATCGAAGTTTTGCGAAGGCTGCTTTTGGCAACTAATTTGTAATCCAGTTGTTGTCGGCTCGCCAAGTTCGATATTTCCACAATCGGTTATGACATGAACGCCCGCTTGTGTATGACGTAGTGCCAGAGCCTCTGAAACATTTTGCGGCACACTGCGTTCGCACAATCGGCTTTGCCGCTCAAAAATTGTGACATCAATACCCATTTTTCGTGCGGAAGCAGCGACTTCTAAGCCAATCCAACCACCCCCAATAATGGCAATTTTTCGAGCCAATAGCAGGGCGCTGCGCAATTGCAGCGCGTCATCCCACGAACGTAAGGCAAAGACTTTCGGGTGTTGCTGCCAGCGGCTTGACAGATAGCGAGGCCGGCCGCCTGTCGCGAGCAGTAATTTGTCAAACGTAATGACACGGCCATCACTTAAATGAACGTATTGGTTTTGGCCATCAATTTTGGTGGCACGTAGTGGGCGAAACCATTGTAAATTTAAGGCGTGAGTTTCTTGTTCGCTGAATAAACGTGATAACGATAAACTCTCCTGCGTCAGTGCCGCTTTAGACAGCGGTGGGCGCTCATAAAAATCATGGTTTTCATCGCTAATCACCGAAATAATGCCTTGATAGCCTTCATCTCGTAGGGTTTTTGCCGCCCAGCCACCTGCCTGGCCCCCACCGATAATGACAATACCGCCTTGGATTAATGAGCTCATGGTGTTACTCCTTAACTTGGCGGCGAGTTTCATAATCGAGACCGCCTTCTACAGCCCATTCCGTAAATGAAACTAAGGAATGTTCCAGTTCGCGCGGTTGCCACTTATCGGTAAGGTAATCATCATTGGTGTAATATTCGAAAGCACCACCTGTTGGGCTGTTGACATACCAAAAGTAAGCGGATGAGATAGGGTGGCGGCCTGGGCCAATAAAGGTGCTCCATTGATGGCGGTTCATTGCTAGGCCGCCGCCAATCACTTCATGGATATCACGAACCGTAAAAGCGACATGGTTGAGGCCGCTGCTACGATGAGGAAGCTTCAGCAAAAATAGGTTATGGTGGCAACCGTTTATTTGTGTCCGTAAAAAGACGGCACGGTCGATATAACGGTCAGAAACTTGAAAACCCAGTTTTTGGCAATAGAACGCTTCTGTAGAAGGTAAGTCATCAACAAAGAACACCACGTGGCCGACGTTAATAGGGGTGGCTTTTTCGTAAACCGGGCTAGGTTTATCAATGCGGCGAATATCCCCCCATTGGTTGATAGCGGTGACTTCTAATTCAACCGTTTTTTGTTTGCTGATGGTGAAAGCGACAGTCATGCCATTTGGGTCACGGCATTGTGCGCCATCTGGCGTCAGTTGAAAGCCATCACAAGGCCTAATTTTCTCAATGACCTCTTGGAGTTTATCCGAGTTTTCAACACCCCATGTAATGCGGCGCAGTGTTGAACCCGCTTCAAAAGGGGCTGGCAGATTTGGGTCTTGGTGTGAAAATAACTGTATTTCTGCACCAGATAAGGTCGTGAATAACGAGGCGTTATCAGAGGCCGCTTTGAGGCCAAAATCATGTAAAAATTTCTGGCAGCTAGGGATATTTTCAACACCAAATTCTAATTTTTCTATTCCAATCACTGACATTGTAAAGTCCTCTATCGATTGGTGTTATTGCCAAAGGTTTTTTTGGACAAAAAGAACCTGAGGCTTATGGCAATAAACCTAAAAATGTGTGGATGATATTTGGTTAACGCTAAACGGCTTTTGCTTGGCTCATACCACCAATAAATTCAGTGAGTTTTTGGGCTGCATAGCTCACTTCATTTTGTAATCGCCGGCACTCTTGTGCAGGGATGCTACTCATTGGCACCATGATGCTAATTACCGCTTCTACGCCATTCGTTTGGTTATAAACAGGGTAAACAATGGATGAAATCCCCCGACGGTAAAATGATTCACCAATCACATAGCCTCGCAGTTTGTCAGCTTGGATCATTTGCCAAAATTCCTGCTTACAGCCTGCGTTATCGGGGAGTTCATCATCAGGGTAAAGCGCATCAAATTCAGCGCGAGTTAACCCGCTGAGTAGCATTCGGCCCAGTGAGGTTCGGTGCGCTGATAAACGCGTGCCTACGCTAACATGGTTAATTTTTGATTCTGCGCCACTGACTCTGGCGATATAAATAATGTCCCGACCATCTCGGATAACCAAGTGGCTGTTACATTGGCTTCGGTCTCTAAGTTGCTCAATAATGGGCTGGCCTAACTGGGTTAAATCGAGTGATGCAATATAGCCAAGACCAAGGCTGAGTACTTTGCGGCCTAATGAAAATGCCCCAGTACGTGGATGTTGGACGAGGAAATCCAAGTGCACTAAGGTTTGGATCGCACGGTAAGCCGTTGCTTTGGGCATATCGACTAAGCGGAGGATCTCTGCAAATGTCAATTCGCGATGTTGTTGAGCGAGTAACAGAAGAAGCTGTAGCCCTTTTTCCAAACCGGGTACCAGATATTTACATGTTGAATTCATGGTCCTCACCTCTTTACCGACAAAATGGCGAAATTAGTTAAAAATAAAGCCACCATTAACTGGGATTAGCTGGCCTGTGACAAAATCGGCCATGGGCGAAAGCAAATACAAAGCGGTTCCCGTAACGTCTTCGGGCATCTGCTCTCCTTGTAATGCTCTGCCATTTTCATATAGCTGGTGGCGCTCAGCGGGAACGTATTCGGTCGCTTCGACTTTAGTGAGCCCTGGCGCAATTGCGTTGACGCAAATACGGTGAACACCGAGTTCACGTGCCATTGAGCGTGTCATACTGATGATAGCCCCTTTACTGGCGACATAAGCCATTAGCTTGGGGGCTCCCCAAAGTGCGGTATCAGAGGCAATATTGATAATTTTGCCGCGGGGACTCTGCTTTAAAAAGGGGAGAGCGGCTTTGGTGACTAGCCACGTTCCTCTGACGTTCACTGTCATGACCTTATCCCATAGCGCCAAGTCATATTCGTCGAGCAGCTTCCCACCCACTCCGGTTGCCAGAGCCGCATTGTTAATCAGCCCATCAATTGCGCCTTGTTGACCAATACTGTTGAATGCATGAGTGATTGAGTCAGGATCCGCTAAGTCGAGAGAAACACCTTGGGCTTCAAACCCTTGTTGTTGTAAGGACTCGACACTTTCTTGTAATCGTTGTTCTAGGATGTCACACAAGATAACTTGAGCACCTTGTTCTGCGGCGGCTTGTGCGAAACTCAAGCCAAGTCCTCTCGCAGCTCCTGTGATTACAATGCGTTTTCCTGTCAAGATATCATGCATTTTCAGTTTCCTTATTGTTGATTAAGTCAAACTGCTTCTTCGCTTCGCGTTGCATAATGCGGCGTAGGCGGGATAAACCCACATCGTGCTGATAAAGAAATTCTTTATCGCGTGCATTTGGTGTGAGGTTTTCTAAAATAATGCGATCTTGTTCTAAAACATCCCAATGCAGTCCTTCTAGGCGGTTGCGGTACATAAAGCGCCATAAATCACGTTGCCAGTCTTTCACTTTGCGAATACGCCAAAAGAAAACACGAGTATGGTGACGGTCTTCAGGTACGACCATGCCGATAATCCAAAAGTGCCCACCAGGGCCGAAGCGTTTTTGATATGGGATAGATAAACGCAGCCAATTTGCACCCGTACTCGCGAATTCCACCCAGTCAAAGTTGACACCTATTTGGTCATTTTTACGGAAAATAAAGCCATTTTTTGTTGCTTCTAGGATCATTTCTGATTGTTTGTCACCTTCTGCCATTGAGTGTGATGATGAATGGAGATAGGTGCCATGCATTGGGTCCATCACGTTTTCGAGTGCATATTGGTAATTGCACTTCCACGATGCGGTACAGAGGAAATTGCTGTGGTTTTCGTCATCAGCTAATTCTTCAGGAAATTCGAGGGTGGGAGGCGTTTCACCGTCAATTACCGCAAAATAGAGGAAAATGGCACCATGGACTTCTTGAACGGGATAGGTTTTTAAACATTTTTGACCTTCAAGAGGGCATTGACTGACCGCTGGAACATCTTTAACGATGCCATCTCCACCGACTTCGACACCGTGATACCAGCAGGCAATGCGTTCACCTAAGTTCCAACCCATTGATAAACGGGCACCACGGTGAGGGCATCTATCTTCTAAAGCATGAATTTGGCCTTTATCATCACGCCAAAGCACGATTTGTTCTTCTAAGCGAGTAATACCGATAGGGTTACTACTGACTTCCCAGCTGGATAATACGGGGTACCATTGCCCGCGTAATCCGACATCCAGATAATCTTGGTAGTTTTGAAGTTGTGTATTTGTCATCATCATTTGCTTCCGTTTATCAAAGGTGTTTTTGTTTTCTTTTCTTAGTATGACAATGTGCTAGTAACCATTGACGAGAAGAAATTCGCGGAAACTGCTTGTGGACCAAGGTTGCCCTTGTCGGTCATATAATTGCTGTTGATTTAATGCACTAACTAATTCTTCAAGTGATTCAGTGCCAGCAGCGAATAGCGTTTCCAGTGCAAAAATGAGTTTGTTTTCATACTCATCAGGCATACGTGAACGTGTTTGCCAAACGATATTCGGTGCACTTCCTGGCGCTTGGATACTGCCTTTACCACCTTCTCGTGCTGGGATAATTTGATTATTTGCTGGTAAATACGGATTAATATTTTGAATAGGTTCCATTTCTACTCCTCAATCAAACTGATTTCGATTCGGTTATCGTGAATGCGTGTCTGGTAGGTTTTGAGATCTCGCCCACCAGGTTCGCGTAAACATTTACCCGTTTTAATATCGAAAACGGCTTCATGTAATGGGCATTCCACTTTGCCATCTTCAACAAAACCTTGGCTTAACAGGGCATAGGCATGTGGGCAAACATCTTCTAAGGCATAATATTGGTCTTCAACTAAGAAGATCCCAATTTCGGCATCATCAACTTTGGCTGAAAAAGGAAATTCTTCTTGAACTTGTGAGACATCGCAGACAGCAATCCAGCTCATGGTTTTCTCCTTTTGAATGTGTTGTAACATTTTGTTTCATATGCGAAACATTGTTTTTTATTTAAAACCAGATTAATTGTATGGGTGATTATTAGTCAATCAAATGTTGGATAAATGTAAAATATTCGTTTCAAAATGTGGGGTGTGTCGAGGTTATGATGGAGTTTGGTTTCATATGAGAAACTTTCGATAGGTTTATTCAAATAGGACTACTCGTTTATGGTGTTTGGGAAGGAAGTCATGGAGAAATGTGAAAAATAATCTATAGAATAATAAGCTCAATATATAAATTAATATCAATAGGATATTGCATATAAGCTCTTAATATCCTATTGATGGTATATTCAAATAAATTATTTCACCTCAAAGCGTTGCAAGTCTTTACTGACCGTCACAGGGCCTGAGTATTGTTTTCTGACTTCATTAATCCACACGTCATCAGTAATCGATGGGTCATCCGCGGGGACTAAGTGGGTTAGGACAAGGTGTTTTACATTAGCTTGCTTGGCTATTTTTCCGACATCTTCTGCTGTTGTATGGTGAGAAATAATCGCTTTTGCCAGCGTTGAACCGTTGCCGATACGGTTGGCTAAATTTTCCACACCAGAGACTAAGACGACTTCATTAATTAAGTAATCAGCATCTTTAGCAAATTCAATAATTTGGCTATTATCAATCATATCACCAGTAATAACGATAGTTTTTCCGCCAGATTGTATTTTATAAGCGAGAGCTTCGTCTGAGTTAAAAGGTGGGTGTGGAACAAATAAGGCACTAATTTCGACATCATCATTTTTGAGTACAGGGCCTTCTTGAATATCTTTTGCTGTAACTATTTGGCGCAAATCAGGTTTACCTTCATCTTTAACGCGTAAATCAATATCGCGACTAAAAGTATCCCAAACACCTTTTGTCATACTTTCCGTTCCAACAGGGCCATAAACAGCGATATTATGATTTAAACCACTGTTCCATGCATTTAACAGTAGGGCTGGGTAATCGGCAACATGATCACTGTGGAGGTGGGTAATAAAGATAGAATCAAGATTTTTTAATGGGGCTTTTGATTGAACTAATCGCAAACTTGCTCCGTATCCCGCATCAAATAAGTATATTTTATCGTTCTTGATAAATGCCGTCGATTGCGGCAAGCGTTTTTCATTTAATAATGAAGGACCGCCTTTTGTTCCAAGCGTAATAATTTCATCTGCACTAGTAAGATGGCTAACACCAAATAGCGCAGCACCGATAGAAAGAGAAACGAAGAGTTGTTTTAGTTTCAAAATATCACCTCTTTATATTATTAATAGATTGAGTTTTATGAATAATATTTATTCATTGCAGGGTATTGATATATTGTTAATATGTGAATAACTCTACGTTTATGTGTGGTGGGATACTATCGTTCTTATGGACTAGGTGAATGATTTAGAAGATTATTTATGTTAATTAATAGAGAATAGTTCTGAAAATAATTATTCAATTTAACTATAATTCTAATATTATTTAATAGAGAAAGTTATATTGTTTGCTCATCCTATTTAAATTGGATTTTAAATTTATATTTAACTCTGTTTAGGGTTATTAATGAATAAATAATAGGCTCTATTTTTAAATGGAATCATTATTGTATTACTAAATAATTGGTTCGGTTTTTGAAAAATGAGTCTGCCAATTGTATTTCCACAACTTTTCTTGATCTCAAGTGAAGTTTTTTTTATGTTTTAGCGCGAAAATACCCTCACAGTGCTAAGGGGATATCTCAGTGAAAAGTGGTATACAGTTACGCATCAAAGGGAAAGTGCAAGGTGTGGGGTTTCGCCCCTAT
Organism: Providencia sp. CIM-Carb-044; assembly: GCF_033901115.1. NCBI lineage: Bacteria > Pseudomonadati > Pseudomonadota > Gammaproteobacteria > Enterobacterales > Morganellaceae > Providencia > Providencia sp. CIM-Carb-044. The sequence continues at coordinate 231,020 of NZ_JAXADV010000006.1, read as the reverse complement.
ATTTGGCAGTTAGCCCACCAATGCAAATTATTAGGTGATGTTTGTAATGATGGTGAAGGGGTGCTAGTGCGTTTATGTATTGGTTCGGATCTCACTGAATTTACTCAGTTATTGTACCAACATTGTCCGCCATTAGCCCATATAGAAAGTATTGAACCGCAACCTTTTCAATGGGATAAATTACCCGACACCTTTACTATTCGCCGTAGTGGTGAAGGTAAAATGGACACGCAAGTAATTCCAGATGCTGCCACTTGTGATGCGTGCCAACAAGAGCTTTTTGCCCTATCAAATCGGCGTTTTCATTACCCGTTTACAAACTGTACGCATTGCGGCCCCCGTTTCACTATTATTCGTCATATGCCTTATGATAGACCCAATACCGCAATGGCCGATTTTCCTTTGTGTCCTAATTGCTTAGAGGAATATCAATCCCCCGCAGATAGACGATTTCATGCGCAACCTAATGCGTGCGCGGTGTGTGGCCCTGAAATTAAATTGTGCGACCCATCAGGAAAAACGATTGCAAATAAAGAGAACGCATTAGTCTTGGCAGCTCAGCAGTTATTGGCAGGTAAAATTGTTGCCATTAAGGGGATCGGGGGTTTTCACCTTGCTTGTGATGCGAGTAATGATCAGGCGGTAGAAGCCTTGCGCGTACGTAAATGCCGCCCAACTAAGCCACTTGCGGTAATGGTTCCATCACTGAATTGGTTAGAGTTGCACAATATGCCGCTTAGTGATGGCCTATGTGCATTATTAAAAAGCCCTGCCGCACCAATTGTGTTGATTAAAAATTGGAAAAATCATGTATTAAGCCAATATATTGCGCCAAAGCTAGCGGAAATAGGTGTTATGTTACCTTCTAATCCGTTGCAACACCTATTGATGGCACAAGTTAATCGCCCATTAGTGATGACGTCAGGAAATGTATCAGGAAAGCCCCCTGTATTGAGTGAGCAAGCTGCTCTGGCTGATTTAACGGATATTGCTGATTTTTTCCTCACTCATAACCGCGATGTTGTCCAACGCGCAGATGACTCACTGGTGCGTTATCATGATGGGCAAGCGGAAATGCTCCGTCGTGCGCGGGGTTATGTCCCTGATGCGATTGATTTACCTAAAGGGTTTGAAAATTCCCCACCAATACTGGCTTTAGGGGCTGATCTTAAAAATACCTTTTGTTTATTGCGAGACAAAAGTGCAGTAATGAGCCAACACCTAGGCGACCTTGATGACATGGATATTTTTGAACAATACCAGTCTGCGATTGCATTATTTGAATCTATTTATCGTTTTACGCCAACCGCTATAGTTTCTGATATGCATCCTAATTATGTGAGTACGCGCTATGGCGAGGCGTTATCACAGCAATTACGAATCCCATTGATAAAAGTGCAGCATCATCATGCGCATATCGCAGCGGTAATGGTTGAGCATGGTTTACCACTAAATGGAAGTAAAGTCATTGGGTTAGCTTTGGATGGTTTGGGGTATGGTGATGACCACCGGCTATGGGGAGGTGAATGCTTACTAGTGGATTATAAATCCAGTCAATACCTAGGAGGCTTGCCCCCAGTTGCACTGCCGGGAGGGGAATTAGCTTCTCGGCAGCCATGGCGTAATTTCCTTGCGCATTGTTCACAATTTGTCCCCCAGTGGCAAAAGCAAGAGAGCGTTGCTTATTTAATGTCATTTCCTTGGCAAGGCTTACAAAAGGCGATTGATAAAGGAATTAATAGCCCAACGGCTTCATCTACTGGGCGGCTTTTTGATGCGGTTGCTGCGGCGTTAGGTATTTGTACGGCACAAACTAGTTGGGAAGGGGAGGCCGCTTGCCAACTGGAAGCGATTGCAATGAAATCTCCCGTGAGCGTACATCCGGTCACTATGCCGTTAGTTGGTCAACAATTAGATTTACATACATTTTGGCAGCAATGGATGGCGTACTGTGCGCCTAAACCACAACGCGCACATGCATTTCATGTAGCGTTAGCGGAAGGTTTTGCTGAGCTAGCAAGGAAATCAGCGAACCAATATGGTACTAAGAAAATTGTTTTGTCAGGTGGTGTGATTCATAACCAACTATTGCGAGAACTATTAATGAATAATCTATCTGAGTTCGATGTGTTATATGCAAAACAATTTCCTATGGGAGATGGTGGGCTATCATTGGGGCAAGTCGCTATCGCTTCTGCGATGTTGAAAAATTAATCTATTACTGATGGGCAGTATTATATTTATAGGATTGTATATCTACCTATTTTTCAGATTTTCATTTTAATAGATTATATTGTCTTTTTGATATTGATTCTTATTTGACATATTTGTTTTTATATTAATAGTTGGATTGTTATTAATACACCTATTCTGCTTAATTAATTATATTACGACAATGAATCTAAATATCATAATGAAAAATAAATAGTTTTTTATTTTAAATGATGTGATGTATAACGCAGTATTGAAAATCAAATCTATTTTTTTATATTTTTCCTCTTGTTTTAACACAGGTTACTGAATCGATTTTTCTAGCAAATATATAAAAAAAATAAAATTTCTTATTGCCTATTGATGAAGATCAAATGATTTAGGAGCGGTAGGAATAGGATCTTATTTTATATTTATGCATCAGGTTACTTGAATAAGAATTTATTTCATTAGAGTTGGTTTTGTTGGCTTCTTAAATAGATAAATACAAACAGAAAGCGTATGCATCATTTGTGTATAGGGCCTTGTGGTATTTATAACCTTAAGATAATAAACAAAAATTTCCTTCTAATGAATAGGTTTTAAGCCACCCATAATAATAGGAAAAAAGAATGATAGGAGATAACTCTATTATTTCTTCGCATGGCATTAACCGCCGTGATTTTATGAAGTTATGTACAGCATTAGCAGCGACAATGGGATTAAGCGGGAAGGCTGCTGCCCAAATAGCTGAATCTATTAGTGACCCAGCTCGACCTCCTGTCATTTGGATTGGTGCCCAAGAGTGTACGGGGTGTACGGAATCTTTGCTGTGTTCAACCCATCCAACTTTGGAAAATTTAATTCTCGATACTATTTCATTGGAATACCACGAGGTGTTGTCTGCCGCCTTTGGTGAGCAAGTTGAGCAAAATAAACATGATGCAATTGAAAAGTACAAAGGAAAATATGTTTTAGTCGTCGATGGTTCTATCCCACTAAAAGATAACGGTATTTATTGCATGGTGGCGGGGAAACCGATTGTTGAGCATATTCGTGAAGTGGCTGAACACGCCGCGGCCGTGATTGCGATTGGTTCTTGTGCTTCGTGGGGCGGTGTTGCTGCGGCAGGAGATAACCCAACAGGAGCCGTGGGTTTAGATCAAGTCATTAAAGATAAAACCGTTATCAATATTCCAGGTTGCCCGCCTAATCCACATAACTTCCTTGCGACGGTCGCGCACTTAATTACGTTTAATCGTCCACCAAAACTGGATAGCAAAAATCGCCCAATGTTCGCGTACGGTCGATTAATTCATGAACACTGCGAACGTCGCCCTCATTTTGATGCGGGCCGCTTCGCAAAAGAGTTCGGTGATGATGGTCATCGTGAAGGTTGGTGTTTATACCATTTAGGCTGTAAGGGGCCTGAAACTTACGGGAACTGCTCCACATTGCAATTCTGTGATGTCGGTGGCGTCTGGCCTGTGGCGATTGGTCACCCTTGTTATGGCTGTAATGAGGAAAATGTCGGCTTTCACAAAGCGATACATCAGTTGGCGAGCGTGGAAAACCCAACACCACGGGTGGATAAACCGGATGTCAATAATCGCGAAGGTGGCCAAATTTCATCTACAGCTGTGGGGTTAATTGGTGGTGTTGTCGGGTTAGTAGCTGGAGTTAGCGTGATGGCGGTACGTGAATTAGGTCGTCAAAAACGCCAACAAGATACTGACTCACGGGGAGAATAACCGTGAATAGACGAAATTTTCTTAAACTCTCCGCAGGGGGAGCATTACTTGCGGGAAGTTCACCCAGCTTGGCGGGGCCTGAAAACCGCCCGCCAATTCCTAATTCTTTGGGGATGCTATATGACTCGACCCTGTGTATTGGGTGTCAGGCGTGTGTGACAAAATGCCAAGATATTAACCACCCAGAACGTAACCCGGTCGGGGAGCAAACTTGGTCAAATAATGACAAACTCACCCCTTATACCAACAATATTATTCAGGTTTGGAGCAGTGGAACAGGCGTTCATAAAGACCAAGAAAAAGATGGCTATGCCTACATTAAAAAGCAGTGTATGCACTGTGTTGACCCTAATTGCGTGTCGGTTTGCCCTGTTCAAGCGCTGAAAAAAGACCCAAAAACCGGCATTGTTCATTACGATGCCAGCGTATGTACTGGCTGCCGCTATTGCATGGTGGCGTGTCCCTTTAATATTCCGAAATATGCTTACGATGACAAATTTGGTGCGATTCATAAATGCGAGTTATGCAACCAAAAAGGTGTCGAACGTTTAGACAAGGGTGGCTTGCCCGGTTGTGTCGAAGTTTGCCCAACGGGAGCGGTAATTTTCGGGACGCGGGAAGAATTGCTCGCGGAAGCCAAAAAACGCTTAACACTCAAAGTGGGGGATGAGTACGGTTACCCAAGACAAACCTTACATAGCAATGACCCGAATGTGATTAAAGTGCCTAAATATGAGTCTCATGTTTATGGGGAACTTGAAGGTGGTGGTACACAAGTTATTGTTCTTTCAGGTGTGCCCTATCAAAATCTTGGGTTGCCTGAATTGGAGCAGTTGTCTACTGGGGCTCGTTCTGAATATGTCCAGCACACCCTTTATAAAGGGATGGTATTGCCGCTCGCGGCGTTGGCAGGGTTGAGTTTCTTGGTGTATCGCAATACCAAGAATGATAAACACGAAGGAGACGACTCAAATGACGACGCATCATAAAGAGCAGCCGTTAGGCGGGCGTTTAGTCAGTTGGCCAATTATGGTTTTTGGGCCATTAGTGCTGATTTGTGTCATCTTGATTGTTAAACGTTTGGTCTTCGGCTTAGGCTCAGTTTCTGACCTAAATGGTGGCTATCCTTGGGGGATCTGGATTGCTTTTGACTTACTAATTGGTACCGGTTTTGCTTGTGGCGGTTGGGCGCTGGCTTGGGCGGTGTATGTATTTAATCGCGGTGAATATCACCCGTTAGTGCGCCCTGCGTTATTAGCCAGTTTGTTCGGTTACTCCCTCGGTGGTTTATCGATTACCATTGACGTAGGTCGTTACTGGAACTTGCCTTACTTTTACATCCCCGGTTTCTTTAACACCAATTCGGTGCTATTTGAAACGGCAGTGTGTATGACGATTTATATTGGTGTGATGGCACTGGAATTTGCTCCTGCACTGTGTGAACGTTTTGGTTGGAAGGTTTCATTAAAACGCTTAAATAAAGTGATGTTTTTTATCATTGCGCTAGGGGCGTTATTGCCGATGATGCACCAGTCATCAATGGGGTCATTGATGATTTCAGCAGGATATAAAGTCCATCCTATTTGGCAAAGCTATGAAATGCTACCACTACTCTCATTGTTGACCGCATTTATTATGGGCTTTTCTATCGTCATTTTTGAAGGGTCATTACTTCAAGCCGCATTACGTGGGCAGGGTGCTGATGAACGACCACTGTTTGTTCGTATCACTCGGATCTTGCAGGTACTGTTAGTGCTGTTTTTGGTCTGTCGTTTTGGTGAGCTGATTTATCGAGATAAGTTGCACCATATCTTCAACACCGATTTCTACGCCATGATGTTTTGGATAGAAACCGCATTAATGGTTTTCCCATTGGTTATTTTCCGCATGCCATCACTGAGGAATGATTCACGGTGGTTATATGCAAGCGGTTTAAGCATGTTGATTGGCGCTGCCATGTGGCGGATGAGCTATTCCCTCGTTGCATTCAACCCAGGGGGCGGATACGACTACTTCCCAACAACAGAAGAACTTTTAATTTCAATAGGTTTCGTGGCAATAGAGGTATGCGCTTATATCTTATTGATCCGCTTATTACCTGTTATTCCAGCATTGAAAAAAACAACGATGAGCCATTCAGAGGCCCGAGGTAAAGCATGAGCCAACGTATAACAATAGACCCAGTCACTCGTATCGAAGGTCACTTACGCATTGATTGTGAAATTGAAGATGGAAAAGTCACCAAGGCTTGGGCTTCAGGCACGATGTGGCGTGGTATGGAAGAGATAGTCAAAGGAAAAGACCCTCGTGATGCATGGATGATCATGCAGCGTATTTGTGGGGTTTGTACTACAGTGCACGGTATTGTGTCGGTACGCACGATTGAGAGCGCCTTAAATATTGATGTGCCAGTGAATGCGCAGTATATCCGTAATATGATTTTAGCCGCGCATACTATTCAAGACCATATTGTCCATTTTTATCAATTATCGGCGTTAGATTGGGTGGATATCACCTCTGCGCTGAATGCAGACCCAAATAAAGCGGCAGAAATTTTGAGAGGCGTTTCGACGTGGCCACTGAATAGCCCAGAAGAGTTCACGCGAGTTCAAGATAAAATTAAAAAACTGGTTGCCAGTGGGCAATTGGGTATTTTTGCTAATGGATATTGGGGGCACCCAGCGATGAAACTATCGCCTGAGGTGAACTTAATTGCTGTAGCTCATTACTTACAAGCCCTCGAATGTCAGCGTGATGCTAACCGTATTGTGGCATTATTAGGAGGTAAAACGCCGCATATTCAAAACCTTGCTGTTGGTGGTGTCGCAAACCCTATCAACCTTGATGGTGTTGGGGTTCTGAACCTTGAACGCTTGATGTATGTAAAATCCTTTATTGACCGTTTAGGGGATTTTATCGAGCAAGTGTATAAGATTGACGCAGCGGTGATTGCAGCAGGCTACCCTGAATGGCTCGAAGTCGGTCAAGGTGCGAAACATTACATGTGTATGCCTGAAATGCCAATGGACGGTAAAAATGGGAATTTTCTATTACCTGGCGGGTATCTAGAGAACAGTGACTTTAGTACTTATCGCCCCATTACTAGCCATACAGATGAGTATTTGATCAACGGTATCAAAGAAAGTAGCAAACATGCATGGTACAAAGAAAATGAGCCACAAGCACCGTGGGAAGGCACCACGAACCCGGATTACACCGGCTGGGATGATGACGGTAAATATTCATGGGTAAAAGCACCAACTTTCTATGATAAAACCGTTGAGGTCGGGCCGCTCGCTGATTTGTTGTGTAAATTAGCGGCAAAACATGAACCGACAGAAAAACACTTTAATGATGTGGTAAACCTGTATCAAACACTGACAGGTAACAATATTAGTGTGGACCAACTGCATTCCACATTGGGGCGGATTATCGGACGTAGTGTTCGTTGTTGTGTACTGAATGAAACCTTGTCAATTCAATGGCAAGCGCTGGTGGACAACATCGCAAAAGGGGATCACACCACCTTTGTAAAACCCGTATTCCCAGAAAATGCCACCATTAAAGGTGTCGGTTTTGGTGAAGTACCTCGAGGTTTATTATCTCACTGGGTCGTGATCAAAGACGGTAAAATTGAAAATTACCAAGCGGTAGTGCCTTCTACTTGGAATTCAGGCCCACGTAATTTCAATGATGAGCCAGGCCCTTATGAGCAAGCATTGGTAGGAACTCCTGTCGCTGACCCATCTAAACCCCTTGAAGTGGTGCGGACCATTCACTCATTTGACCCTTGTATGTCTTGTGCAGTGCACATTGTTGACCCTGAAGGTGGCGAAGTCACTAAGGTTAAGGTGCTGTAATGCGTATTTTAGTCTTAGGTGTTGGCAATATACTGTTGAGCGATGAAGGGATTGGGGTACGCATCGTTGAGGCTTTAGAACAGCGCTATCACCTACCTGAATGCGTAGAAGTGCTTGATGGTGGAACTGCTGGAATGGAGTTAATTGGCCCAATGGCAGATAGAGACCATTTGATCATTGCCGATGTTGTGTTATCGAGCCAGAAGGCTGGCTCGATTTTAGTCTTGCGTGATGACGAAGTCCCTGCGCTGTTTACACGTAAAATTTCCCCACATCAACTCGGTTTATCAGATGTGCTATCCGCTTTGCATTTAACCGATGAATTCCCACAGCGGCTAACATTAGTTGGCGTTGTACCTGAATCCCTCGAACCGCATATCGGTTTGACGGCAACAGGGCAGGCCGCTTTAGAGCCAGCTTTACAAAAGGTTATTGAGGTTTTGCGAAGCGAAGGCTTGGAAATCATAGCGAAAGAAGAGAGTTTGCATGCCGGATGACATATTAGGTTATGAAACTAACCCTCGGCCTCAGGTTGAGGCCGCATTTACGCGCGTTGCTGAACAATCGATGCATGATTTGTCATTTTTGCATCCAACGATGCCTGTGCACGCCAGTGAGTTTGCCCTGTTTGAAGGGCAATGGGTGGGTGCGGTGATTACGCCATGGATGCTCAGCGCGATTATTCTACCGGGGCCTGAGCAATATTGGCCTCGCCGCGTGGTCGGTGACAAGGTTGGGTTAATCCTCCCCTATGGTGAAATGACTTATACCGTAGGTGAATTAGACGGCTTAACTCAATATTTTGCTTGCTCATTAATGTCGCCATTAGAAAAAAAAATGACACCAGAACAAGGTATTCACCTAACGGATGATTGCCAGCGAATATTGTTATCGCTCCCAGTTAGTGACCCGAATATTCCTCAAGCACCTGAACGTAGAGCATTGTTTGCCCGCCACTTAAGGGGGCAGGATGCATGAGGTTTCGTTATGCCAAAGTACGATAGAAATTATTGAACAGCAGGCGAAAAAAAATGCAGTTAACCGAGTCACCGGTGTTTGGCTTGAAATCGGCGCACTCTCTTGTGTTGAAGAGAGTGCGTTTCGCTTCAGTTTTGATGTCGTTTGCCGTGGTACGGTTGCAGAAGGCTGCCAGCTCCACATTATTTACCAGCCCGCACAAGCATGGTGTTGGGATTGCAGTGAAATAGTGGAAATAGACAGCCACCAATCGGTTTGTCCATGCTGTCAGGGGTTGAACCTGAAAGTGGAAAGTGGGGATAGTTTGCGCATCAAAGAGTTGGAAGTGGAGTAGCTTTTTGAGCTGAGCTTGAGGTGTATCAACTAGACTCAATGGACTATGTATTAATCTAATTTAACAATTTAGCGGTTGGGAGTGAAACTTATGTGTAGTACTTGTGGATGTGCGTCGGGAGAGCGCAAAATTGAGGGGGATGACCACCATCACGGCCATGATCACCACCAAGGTCACAACAATCATGATCACGACCATCACCATGATCATGAACCTAATGGGCAAACGGTGATCATTCATCACCATTATTATCATCAAGGTGATGTCCACAACCATTATCACCAATATGAACCCGCACCTGCTGAAAGCAAGTCTAAAAAGCATAAACACAAACATAAGCATAAACATATTTATCAAACGGCTGAGGCAAGTTTTAAACCGGCTGGGGAGCACCATGACCTTGATTATGGACACGGTGAAGCAGGTACTCATGCACCGGGGATTAGCCAAAAACGCATGCTACAAATTGAGATGGATGTGTTAGATAAAAATAACCATCTGGCGGAACATAACCGTGAGGATTTTTGCCAGAAGAATATTTTAGCGCTAAACCTCGTTTCTAGCCCCGGTTCAGGAAAAACCACCTTGTTGACAGAAACGTTGTTAAGACTGCGTGACAGAATTAATTGCGCAGTGATTGAAGGTGACCAACAAACCACTAATGATGCACAACGGATCCGCGAAACGGGTGTGCCTGCGATTCAAGTGAACACAGGAAAAGGCTGTCACTTAGATGCACAAATGGTCCACGATGCAACAGCACGTTTAGAATTAGCCGATAACAGTTTGTTATTTATTGAAAATGTTGGGAATCTCGTGTGCCCTGCCAGTTTTGACTTAGGGGAACGCCATAAAGTAGCGGTGCTGTCAGTCACGGAAGGGGAAGATAAACCTCTCAAATATCCACATATGTTTGCGGCAGCAGATATCATGTTATTGAATAAAATTGACTTATTGCCATACCTGAATTTTGATGTCGAAGCCTGTATTGCTAATGCCAAACAGGTGAATCCCAATATCCAAGTTATCCAAGTGTCTGCGACATGCGGCGAAGGGATGGATGCATGGCTGGCATGGTTGGAGACACAGCTATGTGCTTAGGTATTCCGGGCAAAATAGTGGCAGTTGGTGAAGATATTCACCAACTCGCTCAAGTGGATGTTTGTGGTGTAAAACGCGATGTGAATATTGGCCTCATTTGTGAAGGGGAAACCGTCGATTTATTAGGCCAATGGGTATTGGTACACGTCGGGTTTGCCATGAGTATCATCAATGAAAAAGAAGCGCAATCTACCTTGGATGCGTTAACCGCGATGAGCCAGCTAGACCATGAAGTCAGCGATTTTAGTGGTTTAAATGCAGGAGCAACAGATGCAGTACGTCGATGAATTTCGCGATCCTGTTCTTGCAAAAGCGCTATTAGCGCGTATTCATCAACGGGTGAGTGAAATACCCCAAGCGAAACGACGCCCATTACAACTCATGGAAGTCTGTGGTGGCCACACCCACGCGATTTTTAAATTTGGAATTGACCAGTTATTACCAGCTGACATTGAATTTGTTCATGGGCCCGGTTGCCCTGTGTGCGTTTTGCCAATGGGACGAATTGATAGTTGTATTGAAATTGCACAGCACCCTGAGGTTATCTTTTGTACTTATGGCGATGCAATGCGTGTTCCGGGGGAAAAGGGGTCTTTACTCGACGCCAAACGCAATGGGGCGGATGTCCGTATCGTTTATTCACCGCTAGATGCTTTGGCATTGGCAGAGCAGCATCCTCATCGGCAAGTGGTTTTCTTTGGCTTAGGCTTTGAAACCACAATGCCGAGTACGGCAATTACCTTGCAGCAGGCGAAGCGACGCCAATTAGCAAATTTTAGTGTATTTTGCCAGCACATTACGATCATTCCTACCTTGCGTAGCTTACTTGAGCAACCGGATGTCCGTATTGACGGCTTTTTAGCACCGGGACACGTGAGTATGGTGATCGGGGCGCATCCCTACCAGTTTATTAGCGAAGACTTCCATAAACCCTTGGTGGTCACAGGGTTCGAACCCTTAGATATTTTGCAGTCGTTAGCCATGCTAGTTGACCAAATCGCTGATGGTCGTTGTGAGGTAGAAAACCAATATAAACGCGTTGTGGCCGATGAAGGTAACCTGTTGGCACTTAAAGCGTTAGAGGAAGTTTTTGAACTTAAACAAACCAGTGAATGGCGTGGGTTGGGGGAAATTGCAGGCTCAGGGGTTCAATTAACTCAAGCTTACCAATTTTTTGATGCTGAGAAGCGTTTTCAGGTACAACCCCATAAAGTGGCAGATGACCCGCAAGCACGCTGCGGTGAGGTGTTAACAGGGCGCTGTAAACCGAACGAATGTACGTTGTTTGGGCGCCGTTGTACGCCACAAACGGCTTTTGGCGCATTAATGGTTTCTTCTGAAGGTGCCTGTGCAGCTTATTACCAATATCGTCGGGAGGCATAAATGAGTCGTGATGCTAACAATGTGGTGACGATGGCCCACGGAAGTGGTGGGCAGGCGATGCAGCAATTGATTGAACAGTTGTTTTTGCAGGCGTTTGCAAACCCAGCGTTGAATGAGAGGGAGGACCAAGCTCGACTTGCCTTGTCGGAAATGACCGCATTGGGTGACCGTTTGGCATTTAGTACCGATAGCTATGTCATCGACCCGATTTTTTTCCCGGGAGGCAATATTGGTAAAATAGCCGTTTGCGGCACAGTGAATGACGTTGCAGTTAGTGGGGCTACCCCCAAATATCTTTCTTGCGGTTTTATCTTGGAAGAAGGTTTTTCCCTGACTGAATTGCAGGTTATTGTCGAATCTATGGCGGCAACGGCAAAAGCGGCCGGTGTGGATATTGTGACAGGCGATACCAAGGTAGTGCAGCGCGGGGCCGCAGATAAAATCTTTATCAATACGGCAGGTATTGGCGTGATCCCGTCCAATATCCAGTGGGGAGCTCAGCATATTCAAGTTGGGGATAAAGTGATTGTTAGCGGTACGTTGGGTGACCACGGCGCGACTATCTTAAACCTGCGCGAACAACTCGGGTTAGAAGCGGAGCTTTGCAGTGATTGTGCTGTATTAACGCCATTGATAGCTCCGCTGCGTGAAATTGACGGCATTCGGGCATTACGAGACGCAACTCGTGGTGGCGTAACGGCAATTCTACATGAATTTGCCCAAGCCAGTGGCTGTGGAATTGCTGTTAATGAGGGGGATTTACCCGTCTCTTCTGCAGTTAGGGGCGTGTGCGAGCTATTGGGTTTAGAGCCGTTAAACTTTGCCAATGAAGGCAAACTAGTGATTGTGGTGAAACCTGAAGCGGAAAATGCGGTGCTTGCTGCACTACACCAGCACCCATTAGGGAAAGATGCCGCCACGATTGGCTGTGTGACTGAGCAAAAACAAGTCAAATTAGTTGGGATCTTCGGTACATCAAGGTTATTAGATTTGCCTCACAGCGAGCCTTTACCCCGTATTTGTTAATTAAAAACGCCCTATAGATAAAACCTATAGGGCGTCCAAATTTATTAACGTCTTAACATGCCTTTATCGATGATAAACTCGATAATGGTCTCTAAGCCGACTTTTTTCTTTAAGTTAGTAAACACATAGGGCTTTACTGGTCGCATTCTTGCGGTATCGGCTTCCATCACTTCTAATGAAGCGCCGACATACGGAGCAAGGTCAATTTTGTTTATCACCAGTAAATCGGAATGGGTGATCCCTGGCCCACCTTTACGTGGAATTTTTTCGCCTTCAGCAACATCAATAACATAAATGGTTAAGTCTGCCAGCTCTGGGCTAAACGTCGCGCTGAGGTTATCGCCGCCACTTTCCACAAATACGATATCAAGGTTTTTATGGCGGATGGCTAACTCTTCAACGGCCGCTAAATTCATTGATGCATCTTCACGAATAGCGGTATGAGGGCAGCCGCCAGTTTCAACACCAATAATGCGGTCTGCATCTAGTGCTTCGGCACGGGTTAAAATTTTGGCATCTTCTTGGGTGTAAATATCATTGGTGACAACGGCAATTTGGTAAGTGTCGCGCATGGCTTTACATAACACTTCTAATAATGCGGTTTTTCCTGAGCCGACCGGCCCACCGACACCAATTCTTAAGGGTTGATTATATTCTTGCATAGCATTTTCTCATGAACGAAAAAGTCGTGTGTATTGGGTTTCATGCCGACTACTGGCAATAATTTGTGCAGGTGTAAAACTACCAATATCGTCTATTGGCCAGATTGCCGATTGCGCAACCACCTCGGGTATGCGCTCAGCAAGGGTAAATAAAATATTTTGCCCCGCGCTTTGCCCTAAAGGGATAAGCTTAACACCTGACATCACCGTGTTTTCTAGCCAACCCCATGCATACGCGGTGCACAATTTTTCAACGTCAATTTGCCAATTTACCGCGGCGAGGGCGAAGGCCATTAGCTGGGTTTGTTTCACGCAGGTTTGCAGGTTAGCATCCAGTTCAATGCCTAGTTGAGGCAGCAACCGTGCAAAAGCAATTCCTCGTTGTCGCTCTTCTTGGCGTAGTTCTTTGGTTTCACGGCTGGCAATCATAAATTCACACCAATATTTCACCGCTTCAATATCACCAAGGGAAAGGGAAGTCTGAATTTGCCGTAAAACGGGAAGCTCTAATGTTGCAATGGCATGCGTCATTTGTGCGGTTAGCCAGCCTGCAAGGGTATCTGGTGTTGTTACCCAACCTTTTTCAATCGCCCATTCTAAGCCTTGTGAATAGGTAAACGAGCCAACAGGTAAAGAAGGACTAACTAACTGGTATAAGCGCAGATCTGCTAACATAGGCACACTCCCTGAACCTGATTAGTGATGGTGATCATCGTGGCCGTGATGGTGGTGATGACCACTGGATGAGCCGCCATAAGCCCCCGGTTCCGGTTGGTATTTTTCTAAACCGACACTAACCGTAGCACCTAACCCACGCGCCATATCATCTAACACATGGTCATGAAAATAACGGCACCAACCCGCTTCAATTTGCAAAGGAACATGGCGGTTGCCTAAGTGATAGCAAACGCGGGCGAGCAACAGAGCGTCATCGCTGTAAACGGTAGAAACTTGCTCTTTCGCGGCTTCGATTGTGACTAACTCACCGTCTTCAGTGGATAAAACGTCGCCTTCTTTCAGGATGGTTCCACGTGGCAAAAATAGCCCCGCTTCTTGCCCATCACTTAAGGTAACTTTTAAACGGCTTTTGGTGCGTTCATCCATGGTTAAGCACAGGGTTAATGCACTTGGTGAATGGGGTTGTGGGGCAACCACTTTAATAAATTTTTTCATTTTCTGGCTCTTTTAATTAGGGGTCAGAATAAAAAGTAACGTTGTGCCATCGGTAACTCAGTCGCAGGTTCGCATACCAGTGGGATACCATCGGCTTTGACGATATAAGTTTGCGGGTCAAGTTCGATATGTGGCACATAACTGTTGTGCACCATAGAGGCTTTGCTAATATTTCGGCAGCCTTCAACTCGGCCTATTTGGCTCTGTAAGCCTAATTTTTCAGGAACACCTGCTTCAATACCTGCTTTTGACATAAAAATCATTGAGGTATGGTATTTCGCTTTACCTAACGCTCCAAACATCGGGCGGTAATGTACAGGCTGTGGTGTTGGGATTGCGGCGTTAATATCTCCCATTGGCGCATAGGCGACCATTCCCCCTTTCATAATTAGGGCGGGTTTGATGCCAAAAAATGCAGGGTCCCATAATACGATATCAGCTAACTTGCCTATTTCTATCGAACCGACTTCATGGGCGATACCGTGAGCGATAGCGGGGTTAATGGTGTATTTCGCCACATAACGTTTGATACGGTTATTATCGCTTTCTGGTGTGTCACCTTCTAAAGTTCCGCGCTGTAATTTCATTTTATGGGCGCACTGCCAAGTGCGAGTGATAACTTCACCAACGCGACCCATGGCTTGTGAGTCTGAAGACATCACAGAAATTGCGCCCATATCGTGCAAAATATCTTCCGCAGCAATGGTTTCACGGCGAATACGAGATTCCGCAAAAGCCACATCTTCTGGAATTGATGGGTCGAGATGGTGGCAAACCATTAACATATCCAAGTGCTCATCAACGGTATTGATGGTGTATGGCATAGTTGGGTTGGTCGATGCAGGCAGAATATTCGGTTCTCCGACGGATTTGATGACGTCAGGGGCATGGCCACCGCCAGCACCTTCCGTATGGAACACGTGGATCACTCGTCCTGCAATGGCTTTCACGGTTTCTTCATAAAAACCGCCTTCATTTAACGTATCTGAATGGATAGCCACTTGCACATCCATTTCATCAGCCACATTCAAGCAGTTGTGAATAGCCATTGGGGTAGCGCCCCAGTCCTCGTGAATTTTTAAGCCAATGGCACCCGCTTCAATTTGTTCGCGAATCGCTTCGGGCCTACTGACGCAGCCTTTACCAAATAGCCCGACGTTGATCGGCAGTTCATCAACAGCTTCTAACATGCGGTACATATTCCAAATACCGGGGGTGACGGTAGTGGCATTAGTGCCAGCCACAGGGCCAGTTCCACCGCCTATAAAGGTGGTAACACCGGAAACAAGACCTTCTTCTGCTTGTTGTGGGCAAATAAAATGGATGTGGGTATCAACGCCGCCCGCGGTGATAATTTTACCTTCGCCTGCAACTACTTCGGTACCGGGGCCAATAACAATATCGACATTGGGTTGAACATCAGGGTTACCTGCTTTACCAATCCCCGCAATACGGCCATTTTTGATCCCGATATCCGCTTTAACAATGCCCCAATGGTCTAAAATAATGGCGTTGGTGATTAGCACATCGACACACAGGTCACTGGTGACTTGGCTTTGGCCCATGCCGTCACGAATAACTTTACCGCCACCAAATTTGACCTCTTCACCATACGTGGTGAAATCTTTTTCGATCTCTAGAAATAATTCTGTATCAGCTAAGCGTAAACGGTCACCTGTTGTTGGACCAAACATATCTGCATACGCTTGACGAGAGATTGTTTTCATTATTAATTCTCACTCTCTAATTTACCCATGACTTTGCCATGGAAACCATATATTTCTCGCTTGCCGCTAAAAGCCACGAGTTCAACTGTGCGGCTTTGTCCTGGTTCAAAACGTACTGCCATGCCCGCAGGGATATTCAAACGAAAACCGAGTGTATTTTCGCGTTCAAATTTTAGGGCGTCGTTGACTTCATAAAAATGATAGTGAGAGCCAATTTGAATCGGGCGGTCACCATGGTTGGCAACTTGTATCGTTTGGGTTTCTCGGCCTGCATTTAGTTCGATATCACCCAAAGCGTGGTTGACTTTAATTTCACCGGGGATCATTTTGTTACCTATACAATCGGGTCGTGAATAGAAACCAGTTTTGTGCCATCAGGAAATGTACATTCCACTTGGATGTCTTTGATCATTTCTGGCACGCCTTCCATTACCTGCTCTGCGGTTAATAGGGTTCGGCCTTCGCTCATTAATTGGGCGACAGTTTTACCATCACGTGCGCCTTCCATAATCGCACAACTGATCAGCGCGACGGCTTCAGGGTAATTGAGCTTTAGCCCACGGGCTAAACGCCTTTCAGCAACGAGGCCTGCTGTAAAAAGCAATAATTTATCTTTTTCTCTTGGGGTTAATTCCATTTTTTGCTCCTAAAAAACGTTTAAGTTGCCCAAATACGCGGTGGTTCTGGGCAATAACCTAACCAATATTGTCTTGTTGCCTGCCAAATATGGGCAAAGCAAGCCATCATCGGCTCGGTTTGAGAACCTAATAACCGTAATACTAAAATGCCGTCTACATCAGTTAGCCCATATTCAAGCGGTCTCACTTCCGTAGAGAAAAACACGGCCAAACTCTCGTGAAGTTCAGCTTTTAACTCATCGCTGGCGGGGTAGATATGCAAGGAGCCGACCATAGGAAATTCACGCATGACGGCTGATTGTTTTTGCGAACCTTCGATAAATATGGATTCCGCCAAGGTGAGTTTGTCATCAATATAAAACTGCAAGCGGCCCCGAATATCACCGTTGTCGAATTGCTCGTTTAATACTGGGCGCCCTAAACATTGGATTTCCCAGCTGATAAATTTTGATGAACTAGCGATTCGAACGTGGGTTTCTAAGCGAACTTGAGCCTCAGGGAAAAAAATATTTTCTTGAGGTAGCCATTCTAAGAACCCATTGGGCGCAACAGTTAATGTTTGTACTTGTCGCGCAACACCGCCCGCACTGCGATAAAATTTTGTCGCACCGGGCGTGGTCAATAACGCATGGGCGTGTGGTTGAACATCAATATTAATAAGGAGTTTATCCCCCCCGACAACGCCACCGGGTGGATGAAGTAAATAGGTGTGTGCAATTCCTTGCTCGGGGTAGAATGGCCGCTGAACCATTAAAGGGCCGATATGTTGTTTATCCGTTAAGCGGGTGACGCCACGTTTTAGTTCATATCGTAAGAAGATTTCAGCTAACCAGCCTGATCCTGAAAAATCAGACATACTTTCTCCTGCAACTCAGTCAACTAAAAATACGCGAACATGTTTAGCTATACCCCAGCCAAAATTGGGTATTTGTGATGTAAAAGCTAATGCAAGTAGGGTAGGATGTGAATGAACGCCAAAAATCATTATTATTATGCAGTGTCGTAGGCTGCATGTGTATGCCGCGCGATTCTACACCTTATATCGAAAATTGCCTTTCAATTAAACAGCATTTTATTTAGAAAATATAACAACCATCAAAATAACAGTAAAAAATGAGCGTATATCTATATTGCGATTTCAACGTAACCGGACTATATTCTCAGCCGCACAGATATAGAGCTGATATGTTTCATTACTTTATATCTATTCAACAATCCCTTTTCTTGGGAAGTCATTCTGACATTAACAGCAGTTTATAGAGATTATGGAATATAAATTCTTTCTTTCAGAAAGCCAGATGGTGTTAAAAGCGTTTTATATTGAAAGCGCGATGATAGCCATGCTAACTGGCGCGAAAGGAAATATCGTGATCAATGGCCAATCCATTGAAATTGAAAGCGATGTCACCTTAATTATTCCTAAATACAGCCAAGTTTCCTGTAATATTGTGTGTAATACCGTGAAGCAGCCGCTTGAGTTGCACACGCTGTCGATGTCAGCAGAAGAATTACAAGCGGTATTTTTATTACTGAAAACATTGATGAAGTCCGGTGCGCCTCTGACTAGCCACCAACCCATCTACCATATTTCTCCCCCAGAAACTGTGAGAGATAACTTTAGTTTGCTAAAACAATGCTTACCATTAAAAAAACAGAGTGCATCCCAAGAAGCATTGTTAATGAAACAGAGCCTATATTTTATTTTAATGGCGATATATCAAGAAGGTATCGATATTCTGAATCTTTTTCGTTTCAATTACGATGAACCGAAAAACCAAGCGATCACCCATTTGATAACCCAAGAACCGCAAAAAAAATGGCATTTAGACGATGTTGCGAAAGCGTTATTTACGACCCCTTCAACGTTGCGCCGCCATTTGAACCGCGAAGGGGTGTCTTTTCGCCAATTATTGTTAGATGTTCGCATGGGGATGGCATTGAATTATTTAACGTTTTCGAATTATTCTGTTTTTCAAATTAGTCATCGCTGCGGTTTTGGTAGCAATGCTTATTTTTGTGATGTCTTTAAGCGAAAATATAATATGACACCTTCTCAGTTTCGGTTGCAATCAAGGCAGTCGAACGACCCTAATTTTATTACTAATTTGTCCTTGCGATCTAACCCAATTGAATTTGACAAAGAAATTGATGAGTAGTTGTTAAGATAGGTCAAATAACGACTTAATTTTGACGGTTTCTCTAATAAATTCGCTGTTCTATTGATGTAGCGCCTAGCAATCAGGGCATTAAATTTAATATAACTCATATTGGTTACTCTACACATAGCGAATATCTCACCGATAGCGACACCAATGAAAATAACGGCATTGGTGGTTTGAAATAAAAAATAAAACCTATCTATAGAGGGATGTATGATTAAAAATATCGTTGCAGCAATGTGCCTGATGGGGCTCACACTGCAAGCTCAAGCCGTGGAACCTACTCAATCACAAACCTTACGTTTAGCTATTGGTTCAGAGCCCACTGAAGGATTTGACCCTATGCTTGGGTGGAGCCATGGCAGCTATCTACTGTTGCATAGCCCATTATTGAAACAAAAGGCTGACCTCTCATGGCATAGCTATATGCTTGAAAGTTATCAACATAATGCCGATGGTAAACAGTGGACACTTAAGCTGAAAAAAGGCTTAAAATTTTCCGATGGCTCACCATTGACCGCCAAAGATGTGGTTTTTACTTATAACAATGCCGCGGCAAGTGGCGGTAAGGTGGACATGGGCAACTTTGCCAAAGCAGAAGAAGTTGACCCGCTAACCGTGAAGATCACGTTATCTTCCCCACAAAGTACCTTTGTTAATGTACTAGGTTCGCTAGGGATTGTTTGTGCAGATAAATATGATGCGAAAACCTATGCACATAACCCGATTGGCGCAGGCCCTTATCGCTTAGTCGCATTCCAGCCGGGGCAGCAATTGATTGTCGAGCAAAATCCGTATTATGCAGGGCCAAAAAATGACTTTGGTAAAATGGTCTTTGTCTTCCTTGATGAAGATGCGGCCTTTGCTGCGGCACAAAGCAATCAACTGGAAATCGTTCGTATCCCTGCCGCAGTAGCAGCGAATGCTAATGATGTGAAAAACATGAAATTGGTTGAGCGCTATAGCGTGGAAAACCGCGGTATCTCTTTCCCGATTCCACCCGCGGGTGAGAAAGATGCTCAAGGTAACCCTATCGGTAACGACATCACTTCTGATGTTGCTGTCCGTAAAGCGATTAACTATGCACTTGACCGTAAACTATTGGCAGAATCCGTATTAGAAGGCTTTGCCGTACCGGCTTATACTGGCGTCGCAGGGCTGCCATGGAATAACCCAGACTCCGCTTTTAAAGATGGTGACCTTGAGAAAGCCAAATCTATTTTAGAAGGGGCAGGGTGGAAGCTGAATAAAGAAGGCCTACGTGAGAAAAATGGCAAAGTGGCGAAACTGACATTATGGTATGCCAGTGGTGATACCACACGTCGTGACCTTGCTCAGGCAATCCGTTCAAGCTTAAAACCGATTGGTATCGAAATGGATTTAAAATCGGGAAGTTGGGAAACCGTTGAGCTACAGATGCATGCTAACCCAACATTGTTTGGTTGGGGAAGCTTAGACCCGATGGAAATTGTCCATAATTACAGCAGCAAAGCAGCTGGTGTTGGTTTTTATAACCCCGGTTATTATAAAAATGCGGCAGTTGATGAACTAATCGAAAAAGCGTTAGCACAAGCTGACCAAGACGCAGCGATTCCATTATGGCAACAAGTGGATTGGAATGGTAACACGGGTGTTGGTATTAAAGGCGATGCCCCATGGGCTTGGTTGATGAACCTGCAACATATTTATTTACTGAATAATTGTGTTGATTTAGGGACTAGTGCCCCTGAAATTCATGGTTCTTGGTCAGTATTAAATAATGTCGATGAATGGGCGTGGACCTGTCAGTAATGCGAACCGCACTCGGGCTTTTATTGCGATTTATTTGTTTATTAACCGTAACGGCAGCGGGAATTTTTATCCTGCTGAGTTACTCGCCTATCGACCCAATAAAAGCCTATATCGGCAATGACTTACTGCATGTTCCCCCTGAGCAATATGCGCTAATTGCCGCGCGATGGGGGCTTGATCAGCCATTATGGGTACAGTTCTGGCGTTGGTTTTCACAAGTGTTACAGGGGGATTTTGGCTATTCCATGCTCTATAACACCCCAGTAATTCAAGTGATTGCTGACCGCCTTGCGCCTTCTTTAGCTCTACTTATTAGTTCTTGGCTGTTCTCTGGAGTTGTTGGTTTTGCGTTGGGTTTAGTGGCTGGGCGTTATTTAAACCGCTGGCCAGACAAACTCATCTCAACATTATGCTATTTACTGGCTTCAATTCCTGTTTTTTGGGTAGGTTTGCTGTTGTTGTCTTTGTTTGCGGTGACATTACAGTGGGCTCCGATATGCTGTGCTTGGCCGATAGGCTTGGATGAGCAAACGGCAACATTTTCACAGAAACTTCATCACCTAGTTTTACCTGTCATTGCGTTGGGTATATTAGGCGTGGGTAATATCGCATTGCATACACGTGCCAAAGTTGTTGAAGTGATGAGCAGTGAATTTATTCATTACGCACAGGCTCAAGGGGATAATGGTTGGTCGATGATTGGGTTTCATGTACTAAAACATGCTATTACCCCCGCAATTTGTTTACAGTTTGCTTCTATTGGTGAATTACTAAGTGGGGCATTATTAGCAGAAAAAGTATTTGCCTATCCAGGCTTAGGTCAGGCGACGATAGATGCGGGGCTACGTGGAGATATTCCCTTGTTGATGGGGATCGTCATGTTATGTGCCGCGATAATATTTTTTAGCAATACGGTAGCTAACAGCCTACTAAAAAAAGTGAATAAGGGAGTGATGAGAGCGTCATGACATATAACCCTAATCGCGCTTTATTTAAGTTAGCTTTTTCGTTGCTTTTGCTGGTTGTTGTCAGTATCTATGCGTTTGGTCTCTCCCTCAATGATATTGAAATGAATTTACTCGATAGGCGTTTGCCACCTTCGTGGGCGCATCTATTTGGTACAGATAATTTAGGGCGTGATTTATTTGCCAGAACCTTTCAAGGGGTGGCAACTAGCTTGCAAATCGGCCTTATGGCAGCGGTTACCAGTGGTTTTATTGCACTTGTCATGGCCGGTTTATCTTCAATAAGCAAAGTGATGGACTATGTAGTGCGTGGCGTTATTGATGCCATGTTGGCATTGCCACATCTTTTATTACTGGTATTGATTTGTTTTACGCTGGGTGGCGGAAAAATGGGGGTGATTTGGGCCGTTGCACTGACGCATTGGCCAAAATTAGCCTTAATTTTACGTTCGGAGTTACAACGAGTTAGCCAGTCAGATTATATTATGTTATCTCAACGTATTGGTAACAGTGCGTTTTACCGCTGGCGTTATCACTATTTACCGATGATTTTGCCTCAATGGATGGTAGGAACGTTGTTAATGTTTCCCCATGCGGTTTTACACAGTGCGGCGTTAAGTTTCTTAGGCTTTGGTTTATCGCCCCATGAGCCCTCATTGGGTATTTTATTGTCCGATGCATTGCGTTATCTCAGCACAGGAGCTTGGTGGCTGGTGGTTTTCCCAGGCATTGCCTTAGTTGGGCTAGTGTTATTATTTGACCAATTTGCTAAAGCTTTGCAGCAGCTTTGGTTGAAGGGGGCCGTATGTTGAGTCTTGATAATCTCACCGTGGATGTCGCGCAATTTCGTTGGTTAGGGCGCAAGCGTTGGGCTCCGTTACTACAAGGGATTTCATTGGATATTCAGCCCGGTGAGATGGTTGCACTGGTGGGTGGGAGCGGGGAAGGCAAGAGCTTGTTATTACAGAGTGTTTTGGGGTTACTTCCCCATAATATGCGCTGTCGTGGTGGTATTCACCTTAATGGTAAAAAACTGACCGAACAAAACAAAGCGCAGCACCGTGGTAATGCATTATGCTATATACCTCAAGGGGTTAGCGCACTTAACCCATTAATTCGTATCGGCCCACAATTAGAACGTGCCGCAGTGTTAAGTGGGCAGCATATTAAAATGCACGATGTTGCGCGGCACTTACAGCAATATAATTTGCAAAGCTCACTAGTGGATAGCTACCCAAACCAGTTATCCGGTGGAATGGCAAAGCGGGTACTCGCCAGCAGTGCGACACTCTCTTGCGCGCAATATATTTTAGCGGATGAAATTTCATCATGGCTGGATGATGACCATGCTACACAACTGCTCGAAAATATTAAATCGCTTTGCCACGATGGCCGAGGGGTTTTATGGGTCACCCATGATTTATCCATGGCTGTGCGTTTTGCTGACCGTATTGCCTTATTGCGTAACGGAGCGTTGGAAGAAGTGTTAAGCAGCCAAAAGCTACAACAAGGCGGCGGTGGAAAATGGCTGCAATCGTTGTGGAATGCGTTACCGGAACATCAATTTATGGCAAGTAAATGAGTATCACTGAACCTATTTTACAAGTAAATAATTTATGCATTGAACAAGGTGGGCAGCGGCTGTGGGATGGCTTTAGCTTATTACTGACTAGCGGTGAACGTCTTGGGATATCTGCGCCCAGTGGTTTTGGGAAAACCACGTTGGGCCGAGTATTAGCTCAGTGGCAACATGCACCCCAAGGAACCATTTTGTTTGAAGGGCAACCGTTACCTCAACAAGGTTATTGCCCAATTCAATTAGTCCCCCAACATCCCGAAAAAAGCTTTAACCCCTATCGCAAGGTGGGGGCGAGTTTATTTGATGCTTGGCAGCCAGAAACCCATTGGTTAGAGCGCTTTTCGATTAAACCTGCTTGGCTTGAAAGGCTTCCCAGTCAGTTATCGGGTGGTGAACTTGCTCGTATTGCGTTACTGCGAGCCCTTGACCCGCGAACGAAAATTTTAATTGCCGATGAAATCACCGCACAGTTAGACGCCAATTTGCAAAAAGAAATTTGGCAGTTGTTAGTGAAATTATCCGAAGAGCGACCACTCGCAATGGTTATTTTTAGCCATAACAAAGCGTTATTAGAGAAAGTGTGTAGCCGTATTTGGGGAGTTAGCAAAACCTAGATGAAGTTCGTGTATTGACAAAAATATTTTTTTATTAATAATCGTCCCGTGTCCTAGGACGTGAGACAAGGCGGAATTTAGAATATGAAAAGTCAAGATATACTGATTCTTTTAAAAATAATTTCGATGCATATCGATTTGAATCGTCAGAATTTCGATAGTGATACTTTTCATTTATATGAAAGTAAAGTTGATTGGGGGGATATGTTTGAGGGGCAGGATGCTTCGGGAGAGTCATCCGCGGATTTTTCTTTAGCTCATGTTGATGATGATATTTTAGTCGTCGTAGAGGATGAATGGACAGAAAAAGGGCTAAAGCCTAGTTATAATGAGGAAAGCGCGATTAAAAGCCGTTTTTCTGTCAGAAACCTTGAGTTTTTGACAGGAATTAGTAAGTCACAAATCAGTTTAGGCTTAAATCGTATGTACGATGTTGGTCTAGCGAAGCCAGATAGAAGATTAGCGATTCCCAAGGTGAATACTAAGGCTTTATTTGATTTTATTGCTTTTGGAATCAAGTATGTTTTTCCTGCAAAGGAAGGTGAGCTGACAAGGGGAATTGCAACATCAATAGCAGCTCCTGTATTAAAAGGAAAACTAATGACATCAGGAGAATTTCCTCTTGTATGGCCAGATCCAAGAGGAAAGACAAAAGGATTTGCTATTGAGCCATTACATTCTAATATTATTCGTGCAGTTCAATTAGATAGTAGGCTGTATGCAATGTTAGCTTTAGTTGATGCGGTTAGGATTGGCAGACCGAGAGAGCACAATCTATCCTTAGAAAAACTAAAAATCATTTTTGAGGAAGTTAAATGAGCGAGAAGGTTAACTTACAAAAAAGTATGTTACTGGTGGTTGCAGATGCATTAGGTGAAGAGCTATTAGCTCAAGTTGTCTTTGTTGGCGGTTGTACTACAGGTTTGTTAGTCACTGATGAATATACCAAAGAGCAAATTAGATATACTGATGATGTTGACTTGGTGGTCGATATAGTTGGTTATGCTAAGTGGAGCCAATTACAAGAAAAGTTGAGAGAACGAGGATTCAGGGAAGATCCTTTTGATGATGTTATCTGCCGAATGTTAATTGGTGAACTCAAAGTTGACTTTATGCCTGTAGACCAAAATGTATTAGGTTTTAGTAATCGTTGGTACAAAGAAGCTGTAGAAATGGCATGCCAATATCAATTAACTCAGAATGTCACTATAAATTTAATTCGGCCTGAATATTTTGTTGCCACAAAATTAGAGGCGTATCTAGGTAGAGGGAATGGTGATTTATTAAGTAGTCGAGATATTGAAGATATTTTAAATATTTTCGATGGAAGAGAAAGTATTGTTGAAGAGATCTCTCAGTCAAGTACAGCATTAAAAGAATATATTTCAAATAATTTAGCTTTATTGATTAATGAATATGATTTTGAAATGGCAGTACAGAGCACTAGCCAAGGAATTCGTTCACGAGAAGATGTTATTTTTGAAAGATTAACCGAATGCATCAAACATTAACGCGAACAGCTAAAGAGCTCTCATGGTTATTTGCAACTCAAATGGGGGCTGATAGAAAACAAAATAAAGATTTATATGCGTTAATTGACCGAGGTAATTTTAATTTGGTGATTGCTTTTGACGTTTCAACGTCATCTCCAGCTACTACTGAAATGGCTAAATTCTTCTTTGAGATAGTTATTCAAGAATTAAATTCAATAGAGCAGAGCCACTTAACTGAAAATATCGTTGATCATATTTTACAGCTTGGATTTAAAGGAACTAAAGCTAAATATAAAATTGGGAAGGCGAGCTTATTAGTTATTGGAACTTTTAATTCGGGGGAATCTGTTTTCTGTTTTCATACGGGAGATATTCGTTTAGGTAACTGGAAAAAAGATAAATCGATAAATTGGCTTACTAATGTTCATACTGGTGCTAATCCACTCGGCGAACCTTTTGTACAAAGTATGTTGAAGGATGAAAATAGAAAAATAGTCACTCGATGTTTTAATTTACAAAAAGCATTTTTACTTGATTATAAAGAAGTCACTGAGGTGGATTGTCGGCTAATTATTGCAACAGATGGTTTTTGGGCTGAATGTGATAATGAAAAGCAACAAGCCATTATTGAAGGAAGTGAATTTTCAGTTCAAGATGACTTATCTGTATTGGTTTTAACGTGGGATCGTGATGATAAATTGCCATGTAATCAAAATGGGCTATTGATACTTTGATACCCACAGTAACTTAAAGTGCCACTTGGCTAATTACATGTGTGATTAGCCTGAAAACGAAGTTCACTCTAGGCATTTTTGACAAATGTCATAGGGATATCTAAACCCATCCTCTATTTTAAACCCCTTAAATGAAAATGATAACCATTACTGTTATTGGGGTGAATATATGTCTTATCGTTTAAAACGGCACCAATTGGCGCATTGTATTGCACTCACTTTAGGTATAGGAACTTTGGCGACACCAATTGGGTTCGCTGCACCAGCAGTGACATCGGACAAACTGATCGTCACGTCTTCAACAGGTCAAAACCGTTTGTCACCGAGTGAACAGCAAGAAAAAGGCAAGCTTGAAAAAGTGGCTGGTGGAACAAATTTAGTTGTTATCGAAAAAGAGACTCGCCTTGCGACCTTACAAGATGCTCTTGATTATCAGCCAGGGCTAGTGATTCAAAATTTCTTTGGGGGGATTGACCAGCCACGTTTGAATATTCGTGGGTCTGGAGTACAAAGCGCACCGCTTGCTCGTGGTGTATTGCTGCTCCAAGATGGCTTACCCGCAACAGATGCAGACGGCAGTTTTCACATCAGCACCTTAGAAATGCGTGATGCGCGGATGGTAAGTGTACGCCGCGGCGCAAATAGCCTTAACCCACAAAGTAATAGTTTGGGAGGTGAATTGGATGTGCTCTCTTACACGGGGCGAAACGAGCAAGGCCGCCTACGTTATGAGTACGGCTCCCATGGTCGCGAAGGGTTACAAACGGCATTTGGTGGAGTTTCTGACGATGGGGTATTTGATGGTCGTGTTAATTTCACTTATGACCATTTTGATGGCTATCGCAAACACTCTGCTTCTCAACGTAAAACGTTACGCAGCAACTTTGGTTATGTGACTAATAACTTTGAAAACCGAACTTGGTTGAGTTGGACAGATTTGCGCTTTGACGTTGCGGGGCCTGTTTCTGAAGAGGTACTCAATAATAACCCCACAGATGTGTACCCAATGGTATGGTTACGTGACCCACACCGTAATGTTGAGCAATTCCGAGTGGCTAACCGCTCTGACTGGCAAGTGGATAACCAAGCGATTGGCGCTGGAGTTTGGCACATTCGTACTCATGATAATTTTACTACTCCCGCTTACTACCGTTTTAGCCGCAGCCACAGTGAAGGGCTACAATTCACCTATAATATTGAAACTGAACCCGTGACATACCGTACGGCACTTGCATGGGACCAAATGACCTTGCAGACTGAATTAATGCAAAACCGTAAAGGGACACCGGCAGACAAAACAAAAATAGGCAAATATGATGGCCGAGCTGAAAACCTCTATGGCAGTGTGGGGGTAGACTTACATATTACACCAACAGTGACAGTTAACTTAGATGTCAAAGGTACGCATGCACGCCGTGACGTAGAAAAACGGCAAAGTCATTTGTCGTTAGACCAAAGTTGGACATTTTGGACACCAAAAGCGGGGGTTATTTGGCGCCCAACGGAAAGCCAGCGCTACTTTGCTAATATCAGTGCGAGTGAAGAACCTGCAACATTTTGGGAAATTATTAACTCTAGCAATGGAAAACTGACGAAACTCTCACCACAAAAAGCCATTACTTATGAAATTGGTGGAGAAGGGGATGTCACTGATGGGTTGAAATGGAACCTTGCGCTGTACCGCAGCCAAATTAAAGATGAGTATATTACCACTTATGACAGTGCAGGGACGGTTGTTGGCGTGTTTAATTATGCCGCGAAAACCCGCCATCAAGGCTTAGAAGCTGGGCTGACAGGACGTGTTGGCGCAGGGCCGGGGGATATCAATTACCGAGTTTCATGGACTTATAATGATTTCCGTTTTATGGGGGGAGAGTATAACGGCAACTATATCGCAGGTATTCCTCGCAATATTGTCGCTGCCGAGGTGTTATATGAAATTGGGGATTGGAGCTTCGGGCCAAATATTCATTGGGCGCCAACGGATATGGCTGTTGATCACCAAAACAATCTCGATATTCAAAAACGTAAACATTACGCCGTATTAGGGCTTAAAGGTAGCTATAAACCAACAGAGCAGTGGTCTGTGTATTTATCGATGGATAATTTAATGGATGAACGTTATGCGACAACATCAGTTGCTAATCAGACCGTCACAGCAAAAGATAGCACCTTGTTCCCCGGTATGGGCTTTAATGTGAATGGTGGTGTAACCTATAACTTCTAATAATGAATAAACGCATTAATATTCGTTAATGCGTTATTCTTAAAATGGGCGCTGTGCAGAAATAGATAATTTCGTTAAGTAGTTTTCATTATGGATATGCACAGTGTCTTTCTCGATATCAATAAACCCTTTTTGCCGCCACCCAGAAACTAACCGACTGAGTGTTTCGTAACGTATGCCTAATTTAGCCGCGAGCTGGCCCCGAGATAAAGGCAAAACAATATTTGAAGTCAGTTGCTTATGCTTTAAATCGAGAATATAGGCCGCTAGCCGTTGTTCAGCAGAACTCGAAGTTAGCCAGTCGATATGGTTAATGTTCTCATATAGTTTGCTACTAAAACGCCTTAGCAGTTTCTCCATAATTTGCGGGCAGGCATGGCATAGTCGTAAAATATCGCGTTTATCAAGTAGCAAAGCTTCACCGTCGGTTTTTGCCCGTAAACTCATGGGATAACGGTTGTGAGGCATAAAAACGGCTGCGATGGCAACAATTTCCCCCGTACAAAACAAACCAAAAATTTTTTCTTCACCCAAATAGGTGTGGCGATACACTTCCATTTGCCCGCTGATCATCAAGGGGCAATGCTTAAATGGTTCCCCTTCATGGTTCAGAATTTCACCACTTTTAAAGCGAACATGGCCACAATTTTCCAGCAGTAATGCCAGTTTCTCATCTTCTACCCCATTAAACAGTAAGCACGATTTAAGGGCATTGAGTGATTGTGCATGGGGGAAAACGTTTTTGACAAATGTCATAGGTCATCCTCTTACGCCGTCTTAGAATAGCTTAAGTATAAATGATAATCATACACATTATCAATTGAGATGTTAGCAGAGAGCTGAATAACCCTATGATAAATAATGCTTTTAGATTCGCCGCCGTTTTTCTAACTTTTGGTGGAATAGCCAATGTATATGCATCACAAGCTGTTGATTTCACAGATATGTCAGGTGATAAAATTCATTTATCAGCCCCTGCAAAACGTATTGTTGTGATCCCAATCCCTGCCGCTTCGATGTTAGTTGGCATGGATGAAAGCAGTGAAAAATTAGTCGGAATGCATCCTTTTGCAAAGGTTGCTGCGCGAGATGGCATGCTAAGCCAAATGTTTTCTCCTGTTCTACAAGTGAATTCAAATGTGGTGGGTAACAATTTTACGCCAAACATTGAAGCATTACTTAATGTGGAGCCCGATTTAGTGTGGCAATGGGGGCATCGAGGAGATGACATTATTTCTCCTATGCGTGATGCAGGGCTCACTGTTGCTACGTTAGATTATGGGCAAGAACGCTATACGCAAGAGTGGGTTCGCCTAATGGGGCAAACACTTGGCCACAATGATAAAGCGCAAAAGATGATCCAGTGGCGGCAACAAGTTGTCGATGCATTATCGGCAACCACCGCTCAAATCCCAGAAGCGCAGCAGCCCCGAGTCCTGTACCTATCCCATTTTAACCAAAGTATTCAAACATTTGGCTCAACATCACACAACAATGCAGATTTTGCACTGGCGGGTGGGGTGAGCTTAAACCGCGACCTCACTGGGCCAAGAACCCTTAATATTGAGCAAATTCTGGTTTGGGACCCTGACATTATTCTATTAGGTAATTTCGAAGAAGGGTTATCGCCAGCTGATGTTTACCGCAACCCTATGCTAAGTGAAGTCACCGCCGTGAAAAACCAGCGTGTGTATAAGCTCCCTATTGGTGGTTTTATCTGGGATGCACCAAACCAAGAAACACCACTGTACTGGCAATGGTTATCGATGATTTTTCACCCAGAAACGATGAAAATGCCATTGCGTGAGGAAATTCGCCTTAGATATCAGCAACTTTATGGCTATGACGTGTCAGATGAGCAAATTGACGGAATTTTGCAAATAGAGATGAACAAAAGTGGTCAGCACTATCTTTCTTTGATGGGGAAACCGCATGCGTAAGCCCCAATATCTTTGGTTCATTTTTGCTATTGGCCTATTGTTGACTTTTGTTTTGGCCCTAAGCTGTGGGCGTTACCCAGTTTCGTTTTCCGCGGTTTGGCATATTCTCTATGACACTATTTTTGGTAATGAAATGATGGGGAACTATAGCCGAACGGAACAAAATGTGGTGCTGAATGTGCGCTTACCGCGTGTTCTGATAGCAGGAACGGCAGGGGCTGGGTTGGCGGTTGCGGGGGCGGCTTTGCAAGGTATTTTCCGCAACCCATTAGTTGGGCCGCAAATTATTGGTGTTTCATCAGGGGCTGCATTGGGTGGCGCGCTAGCTATTTTATTATTTTCTTCTTTGTTGGTCACCATTTCATTGGCTTTCATCGGTGGGTTGTTGGCTATCGTGCTGGTTTTCTTATTGGGTTTGAATCGCCAAGGCAGCCAGCTATTAATGTTGATCCTTGCTGGAGTCATTATTAATGCTTTTTTTGCTGCATTAATTTCGTTAATTACCTATTTTGCAGACCCAAACAACACGTTACAAACCATTGTTTTTTGGCTTATGGGCAGCTTTGCCAGTGCGTCTTACCTCAAACTCAATATTGTTTTTCCGGTTGTGCTGGTCTGTGTCTTGGTCATTTTTGCGCTGCGTTTTCGTATCAATGTGCTGTCCCTTGGGGAAGAAAATGCACAAGCTTTAGGAATGAAAATTAATAGAACCCGCTGGGCTGTGTTACTCAGCGTAACCTTGATCACCAGTGCGACAGTGGCGGTATCCGGCACCATCGGCTGGGTAGGGCTGATTGTTCCACATATTGCACGGCTAATGGTAGGGCATGATCACCGGATATTACTGCCTGCCAGTGCGGTCATTGGTGGGATTTATATGGTAGCTGTCGACACCTTTGCACGCAGTATGACGAATGCAGAAATTCCATTAAGTGTGATCACCGCACTGATCGGCGCCCCTATTTTTGCACTACTGATCCACACATTGAATAAAAAGGTGGCCGATTTATGATCCAAGTTGAACACCTTAATTTCAAAATAGCCCAACGCCAATTATTTACGAATGTTAGTTTTCGGCAACCAAAGGGCAGTATTGGCGCGATTTTAGGGCCAAATGGCCGCGGAAAAACAACTTTATTAAAACTACTACTCGGCTTACAAAAAGGATCAACAGGCAATATTTCCCTAAATGCACCCGTCGCTTATGTTCCACAGCTTAGTGGTTCACTGTTTCATTACTCTGTTCGCACTATGGTGAGTCTCGGGCGTATTCGTCATTTACCTTGGTATGCCTCACCCAATGAAAAAGATAACCAAATTGTAGAGCAGTGTTTAGCGTACTTAGGCATAAGCAAATTTGCTGACCAACCCTTTAACTGCCTCAGCGGCGGGGAAAAACAAAT
Source organism: Providencia sp. CIM-Carb-044 (assembly GCF_033901115.1). Lineage (NCBI taxonomy): Bacteria > Pseudomonadati > Pseudomonadota > Gammaproteobacteria > Enterobacterales > Morganellaceae > Providencia > Providencia sp. CIM-Carb-044. The sequence continues at coordinate 199,292 of NZ_JAXADV010000006.1, read as the reverse complement.
GGTCATGATTGCGAGGGCATTAGCCAGCGAACCAGAAATTCTGATTCTTGATGAACCGACATCCGCATTGGACCTTGCCAACCAAGACAGTGTGCTCAGCGTTTTACGTGATTTAGCCATACATCGCGGAATGACTATCTTATTCACGAGTCATTATCCACAACATGCGCTGCATATCGCTGATTATTCACTGTTGTTATTTAACGGCAGCGGTTGTTTATTTGGTGAAACTGAACAAATTTTAACGGAAGAAAACCTGACACAACTGTACCAATTACCCGTCGCAATTACGCCAATGGATTATCAAGGCCGGCAGACCCAAGGGGTCATTCCGCTATTTAGATAACTGAATGAAAACGATTGAATTAAGGAATATTAAACGATGAGCAATAACACAATAACACCTTCAGAAGCGCTGATTATCAATCAGTTAATTAATTATACTGAACAAGGTATTGCAAGCCGCGTATTAGCGAAAAATGGCGGGGGAAATATCACCTTATTTGCTTTTGATAAAGGCCAAGCGCTGTCTGAACACAGCGCCCCTTTTGATGCGATTGTGATGGTTGTTGAAGGGAGCTTACAACTTACCATCGAAGGAAAGCCTGTAATGGCTAAACCGGGGGAAGTTGTCAGAATGCCTGCTAATATTCCTCATGCGGTAGATGCGCTTGAGCCCGCAAAAATGCTGTTAGTTATGTTACGTGAGCCTGAAACGGCTTGTACACATTAACTTGGAGGTGAAAATGGACCAATCATTTACCGCCCACGAAGCAGGGCACAAATTTCTAGCACGCTTGGGGAAAAAACGTTTACGCCCAGGGGGAAAAGAAGCAACCGAATGGTTACTTAGCCAATCAGGGTTACACAAGAACAGCCAAGTTCTTGAAGTCGCGTGTAATATGGGAACCACCGCCATTGAAATTGCCTCCCAATTCCATTGTCATATTACGGGTATTGATATGGACAAGCAGGCGCTCGTACAAGCACAAAAGAATGTTGCGAATAAAGGGCTAACAGATTTAGTGACAATCCAAATGGCGGATGCATCAAAACTACCGTTTGAGGACAACAGTTTTGATGTGGTTATTAATGAAGCCATGCTAACCATGTACGGCGATAAAGCGAAAGCGAAGCTATTGCAGGAGTATTATCGAGTACTAAAACCGGGTGGCTGTTTATTAACCCATGATATTGCATTTAAGGATGCCCAAGCTGTTCAAAGTGTGGTTTCCCAAATGCAGCAAGCGATTAATGTTAAAGCACAGCCATTACCTGAAGCGCAATGGATAGAATTATTTCAACAAGCGGGCTTCCAGCAAGTGTTATCTCACACTGGGCCAATGACGTTGCTATCACCAAAAGGGTTGATTTACGATGAAGGTATTTTGGGTGCCCTAAAGATTATCCGTAATGCATTGAAGAAAGAAAATCGCCCCCAATTTTTGCGTATGTTTCGTCATTTTCGGCAAAACCGTGGAAAATTGAATTATATTGCAGTCGTTAGCGTGAAGTAATTAATAGGAAGATCTTGCGCAAGGATGCGTGACTAGTACTGAATAACCTTTCATTATCTGTTGTTAATAATAATAATTCTTATATTTATCTTGATTCTTAGTTACTGTTGATAATAATTATTTGATAAAATAATAAACAGTAATTTAGTTATGCATTGTGATTTATTTTTTAGATTCAATAACAGCAATTCTAATAATGTAAAGGTTTAATTTAATGAAAATAAAGCATTTTTTTATTATCTCCCCTTGCTTTCTCCCTTTTATTTCCCCCTCCGTATTTGGTGCCGATAAAAAAGAAGAGTCCATAACCGTATCTGCTACACGTGGTTATAAAACCGTTTCAGAAATGGCACAAACCACATGGGTGATTGATAATGCTGAAATTGAGCAGCAAGCTGAAGGTGGAAAAGAATTAAAAGATATTTTAGCGCAGCTTATTCCAGGAATGAGTGTCAGTGGCCAAGGGCGGACAAACTATGGCATGAATATGCGTGGCCGTTCAATGATTGTGATGGTGGATGGAGTACGCCTTAACTCTTCTCGTAGTGATAGTCGCCAATTAGATTCTATCGATCCTTTTAATATTAATCATATCGAAGTTATTTCAGGCGCAACGGCGATGTACGGTGGTGGTAGCAGTGGTGGCTTGATTAATATTGTGACGAAAAAAGGCCAAGAAGAAAAACAAGTTTCCCTGCAATTAGGTGGAAAAACAGGCTTTAACAGTGGTAAAGATCACGATGAAAATATTGCTGCAGCAGTAAGTGGTGGTAATGAGAACGCTCACGGACGTGTTTCTGTTGCTTATCAACGCTATGGCGGTTGGTATGATGGCAAAGGTAATGCGATTAATATTGATAATACCCAAACAGGGCTGCAATTTTCTGATCGTTTGGATGTGATGGCGTCAGGTACTATCAAAATCGATGAAAAACAACAGGTTCAAGCTGTTTATCAGCATTATAAAAGTGAGTCTGATGGTAAACACGGCCTCTATTTAGGAAAAGATTTTTCCGCAGTTAAAGGACAAGGTGAAGCTTATAACAGCAGTAAATTAAGTTCTGACCGTTTGCCGGGAACTGAGCGTAATTTGCTCAATTTACAATATTCAAATGCAGATGTATTTGGGCAGGATTTTGTTGCACAAGTTTATTATCGTGATGAATCACAAAAGTTTTATCCTTTCCCAACCCTTACAGGCAAAGATGTTACAAGTATCAGCTCATCGGATCAAAAAACCAATTTTTATGGAACTAAGCTGACGTTCAATAGCCAACCTATCGATGAATTAACGTTAACTTATGGTGTGGATGCAGAGCATGAGCAATTTCGTGCGAACCAAATGTTTTTTGATTTAGATAAAGCGAAAGAATCCGGGGGAATGGACTTAACTAAAGCTTTCCAAATTGGCCGCTATCCAAGCTATACCACGACGAATATGGCGACATTTTTACAAAGTAGTTATGACATTACGCCAATGTTCACGTTAAGCGGTGGTGTGCGTTATCAGTACACAGAAAATAAAGTCGATGATTTTATTGGTTATGCACAGCAAGAAGCGATTGCTAACGGCAAAGGTAAATCAGCCGATGCAGTACCGGGTGGGAAAACGGATTACAACAACTTACTGTTTAACGCAGGGCTGCTGGTTAACTTAACCGAAGAGCAACAAACATGGTTTAATTTCTCTCAAGGCTTTGAAATTCCTGATATTGCTAAGTATTACGGAACAGGTGATTATGCGAAGACCCCAGATGCCAATGGCCACTATCATCTCAATAAAAGTGTTAACATTAATGATACCAAGGTAAAAGGAATTAAGGTTAACTCTTTCGAGTTAGGATGGCGTTACACAGGGGAAAACTTACGCACACAAGTTGCTACCTATTATTCTTTGTCTGATAGAAGCTACGGCATTAATAAAGATGACATGACCATCTATATGAAAACCGATAAACGCCGTATCTATGGGGTAGAAGGTGCGGTGGATTACTTCTTTGCTGACTCAGATTGGAGTGTTGGAAGTAACTTCAATCTACAAAAATCAGAAACTAAAGTGGATGGTAGTTGGGAAAAATGGAGCGTTGATTTCGCGAGCCCATCAAAAGTGAATGCCTATATTGGTTGGGAGCCGAATGACTGGGCGCTACGCTTACAAAGCCAGCAAACGTTCAATTTAACGGATGCGGCTGGTAAGAAACTCGATGGTTATAATACCGTTGATTTATTAGGAAGTTATATGCTACCAGTGGGTAAAGTTAGCTTTGCTGTCGAAAACCTGCTGGATAAAAATTACTCCACAATTTGGGGACAGCGGGCACAAAGCTTATATAGCCCTAAATATGGCGCTGCAAACCTGTACGATTATAAAGGCCGTGGCCGAACTTTTGCCCTTAATTACAGTGTGACTTTCTAATTTGATATTTTAACTAATGATAAGCCACTGTACAGTGGCTTTATTCATACCAACCTATTTAAATTTAAGGTAAAAGATTTTCCATGAAATTATTTCTCACAGGATTATTGTGCTTACTAAGCTTTTGGGGGCAGGCAAAAACGCCAACGGTGATTACCGACTTACAAGGTCGTGAAGTCACAGTTAATCTTCCCGTTGAAAAATTATTTTTGGTGGATAGTCGTGATATTTTGCCAGTGGATATTGCTGCGGGTAAAAGTGGGATATCTCGTATTGCGGGTTGGAGTGATTCGCTTACACAATACGCGCCAGATTTAAAACAAGCTTATTTCAGTGTGTTACCTGAATTAGACAAAATTCCAACCTTAAAGAAAACTCGTGAAGCGGGTCTTCAAGTTGAAAAATTGATCGAATTAATGCCTGATGTGGTAATTATGCATAAGGCTAATTATGGTGCGATGCGTGATAGCCAAATTTTACCGCAACTTGAAGCCGCCGGTATTCAAGTTATTTTTATTGATTTTCGAATGGATATCGCGAAAAACACGCCGAAAAGCATTTTATTATTAGGGAAATTATTAGGAACACAAGAAAGAGCTGAACAGTTTGCGAAACTGTACCAAGAAAAATTAGATGCGATTGAAAGCCAATTAGCTCAGCCATTTCCAACTGTTTTGATTGAAGCGAATGCAGGGTTATTTAGCGATAATTGTTGTCAACTTTATGGTCGTTCAGGTTACGGTTCTTTAGCGGCTCTGGCAGGTGGAAATAATCTAGTTGCAGATAGCTTTCCTGCAAAAGGGGCTGAAAGTTCCATTGAGAATATTATTACATTAAACCCAGAATATTATTTACTGACAGGCGCCGATTGGCACAACTTTAATCGTCGTTCGCTCGCAGTAAGCTTAGGATATAATGCAAATAAAGCTAACGTGCAGAAGCAGTTATCAGTATTAATGGATAGACAAGGGATCTCTTCATTAACGGCAGTTAAAGAAAAGCGCGTTATGGCGATTTACCATAATTTTTACAACAATCCGATGAATATATTTGCCATTGAAGCTATGGCTAAATTTATGCATCCAGAACGATTTAGCGCATTAAATCCAGAACAAAACTTAGTCGAATTCCAAAATCAATTTACAGAGATCCGAGAAACTGGCGTGTTTTGGGTGAGTTTATAAAAATAGGGCTGCTAACTTTTTGTTGGTAATAGAAACTAACAAAAAGTTAGGTTGCTAATTTGTCTCTGCATAGCTTCCCATTTATCAATAAACTCTCTGAAACCCCTTATTCTATCATATCTCCCAGTTTTTTTATAAACTGGGAGTATTGCTATGTTAGTCATGGCAACTAAAAATTTGTTAGCTAGAATCAAGAGATAGATCACAAATTGCTCAAATCTTGATTGAGTCTCCATTATTATCTAACTAATATTTAGTTAGGCTTAAAATAAGTTTGGTAGAAAATGAAAATTATTCAAGACAACTTTGAAATGTTATTGGCAGTTATGAAAGGAATTGCGGGCCAATTTGGCGACAATTGTGAAGTGGTATTACATGACCATAGCAAAGGGTTAGAAAGTAGTATTGTTGCAATTATTAATGGCCATGTTACGAAACGAAAGGTGGGAGACCCAAGTAGTAATTTAGGGCTTGAGGTACTGCGTGGGACAGATGTTGATGGCGACAAATACAATTATTTTACCCAAACCAAAGATGGGAAAATGTTGCGTTCAACTTCAATTTATTTACGTGATGAAACTGGCAAAGTTTCTGGGGCGCTTTGTATTAATCAAGATATCTCAGAATTTATTGCCGCAGAAAAAGCCATTCAAGGCATTACACAACGTAATAGTATTGAGCAAGATACGGTTAAGGAAGTTTTTGTCACGGACGTTAATGAAATTTTAGATCACCTTATTCAAGAATGCATGCAGGTTATCAAAGTCCCTGTCATCAATATGGGTAAAAAAGAAAAAATGGATGCAATTAAATTCTTTGATGATAGAGGTGCTTTCTTAATCAAAAAAGCAGGTGAGAAAATCTGTGAGTTTTTAAATATTTCCAAATATACCCTTTATACCTATTTAGCGGAATTAAAAGGGGAAGACAATAATGAAGAATAAGAGAGGTTTTTATGCCAATAACGCCTTACGTTGCTTTAGACTTACAGCAACTTGAAAAAAATGTCAGAGGCATGACAGGCAAGCTAACACAGCAAGGTATTGAACACTGGCCGCATATAAAAACACATAAATCAGTAGAATTAGCGAAATTTGAGATCGCCTGTGGTGCAAAAGGAATTACATGTGCCACATTGCAAGAAGCGACGGTTATGGCGAAAGGCGGAATTGATCATATTCTGCTTGCTTACCCAATGATTGGTGAACAAAAATGTCAGCAATTTATTGAGTTAGCTAAAAAAATAAAATTAAGAACGATTATTGATAGCCTACAAGGTGCTGAACAATTATCAGCAGCAGCAAAGCAAGAAAACCAAATTATTGAGGTCTATATTGCTGTTGATTATGGTGCTCACCGGGAAGGTATTCAATTAGATGACTTAGAGCCATTTGCACTGGCAATACAAAAATTACCTAATTTGAAAATTATTGGTGTGTTTACTTATGCAGGAACAATATACCAATACCGAACCGAGCCTGAAATACGTAAAGCGGCAAAAGCAGAAGCAGATCTTTTATTATCTTGCCAAGAACGGTTAGAAAAATTGGGTATTACAGCGCCTCGGACATCTGGCGGGTCAACACTATCTTCATTCTATGCTGATGAATTAAAAGGGATTACAGAGTCACGGGCTGGGAACTTTATTTTTGGAGATATGAATGCTATCTATGGTGGTATTTATACGCCTGAAGATTGCGCTTTAACAATAAGAACAACTGTTGTGAGTATTCCTATTGAGGGGTATGCAACAGTAGATGCAGGGACAAAAACATTAACTTCTGACCAATCTGCAGAACCAGGCTTTGGTTATATAGTGGAAGACCCAACTATAAAACTAGTTAAATTAAATGAAGAACATGGCTATCTTCGCTATGACCCAAAACAAATTAAATTAAATATTGGTGATGTATTAAATATTATACCGAATCACAGTTGTGTCATTCCTAATTTAACAAACAAAATATATGCATTAAATAATAATGAAATAGACCATATTATTACACCAGACGCACGATATTAAATATCGGAGAATAAAATGTATAAATTAAATGAACAGCAACAACATGAGTTGCTAGAGCTTCTTTGTGCCTTAATTCGGCATAAATCCGAAAACCCGCCAGGGGAAGAACAACAAGTTGCTGAATTTATATATCATTATTTTAAACAAGAAAATATTGATGTTGAAATGCAAGAGGTAGCTCCTGGTCGTCCAAATGTTATTGCACATTTAAAAGGTTCAGGAAAAGGTAAACATTTATTATTTAACGGTCATATAGATGTTGTGCCTTGTGGCTGTGGTTGGAGTACCGAGCCATTCGACCCTGTGATTAAAGATGGAAAGGTTTTTGGGAGAGGGGCTGCAGATATGAAATCTGGTGTTGCTGCAATGATGTATACGGCAACATTATTAAAACGTAATCAAGATACATTTTCAGGTAATTTAACTTTAGTATTTAATGTGGATGAGGAGAGAATTAATCTTGGCATGCTGCATTATATTAAAGATGGAATTTCTGCAGATTATGCCATTATTGGTGAGCCAACTTCTCTTGGTGTATGCATCGCACATAAAGGCGTTAGCCGCTATAATTTAAGTACTAAAGGCACTGCAGGCCATGCAGCAAAAACTCGTTATCCTGATAGTGCAATTTCTAAGATGTCTAAAATACTACCTGCTATAGAACAACATCGCGCTTCTGTTGAGGAAATTAGTCATCCACTATTAGGTAGTGCTTCAATGATTATAACCACTATTAATGGTGGCACAGCTCCGAATATTGTTCCTCAGCATTGTGATATTGAAATAGATAGAAGACTCGTTCTAGGGGAAGAAAAACAAGAAATAGAAGCGAGATTACATCAAGCTATCGCGCAATATAATAAAGGTGAAGAGATAGATTATCACTTAGATAATTACTTATTTATTCCCGCTTCAGATATCCCAGCGGATCACGAATTAACTAAAGTTGCATTAGATACAGTGAGCCGTTTCACAGAAAAAACAGCGCTACCTGAAATATTTGAAGCGACATGTGAGGCGCCTTTTTTCTCGGTTACCAGCCAGATCCCTACACTTATTATGGGGCCTGGGGGACTAGCTCAAGCTCATGTTAAAGATGAGTTTGTTGAAATAAAAGAGTTATATCTTGCGGCTGAAATTTATTATGACATGGCAAATACATTGCTGAATAAATAGGAAAAGTGAATGAATATTGAGAAGAAATTAGAAGAAAAAGGAATTAAACTTGCCACACCAGGGGCACCAAAGTTTTCATATGTATCTATTAAGCAGCATGGTGATTTACTTTATACATCAGGCCATGATTGTCAAAAAGATGGAGTATTAATTTATAGCGGTACGTTAGGTAAAGAATTAACAGTCGAGCAAGGCAAAGAAGCAGCAAAACAGTGTATTGTTAATATATTTTCCTCGTTAAAAGCCTATTTAGGAGATTTAGATAAAATTGATGAATGTATAAAATTATTGGGCTTTGTACAAAGCACTGATGATTTTAAAAATCAGCCACAAGTCATGAATGGAGCTTCAGATTTTTTAATTGAAATACTCGGTGATAAAGGTAAGCATGCACGTTCAGCAATAGGTACGAATACATTGCCTTTTGATACGCCAGTGGAAATAGAATTAATATTAAAGCTAAAGTCGTAAATAATAGATAACAACTAAAGATTATTAATAAAATAAATCTGCGGAGTAAATATTATTCCGCAGGGTCCTGTTACGTCTTAAAGGTACTTAATTATGTCACTACATGCGAGTAAAAGACTAAAGCGCTGGCAGCTTATTGCGCTTACATTTTTGTTGATAGCAGGTATCATTAACTTTTTAGATAGAGCATCACTCTCTATTGCTAACTCTACAATAAGTAAAGAATTAGGATTTAGTGCAACCCAAATGGGATTACTGTTATCAGTATTTTCATTTGGCTATGCGTTATGCCAATTACCTATAGGTATGGTAATGGAGCGCTTTGGAGTTAAAAAGATTTATGGCTTTGGTTTGTTCTTATGGTCGTTAGCACAAACGGTTACAGGGTTATTATCTTCATTTACCCATTTAATTATTGCGCGAGTTATTTTAGGTATTGGTGAAGCCCCACATTTACCTACGGGCGTTAAAGTCGTTAATGATTGGTATAATATTCGTGAACGAGGGTTACCTATGGGGATTGTCAATATGTCCTCTACGTTAGCTCAAGCGCTGGCTCCACCTTTGCTCATTGCATTAATGTTAGCTTTTGGCTGGCGTACAATGTTTATTATTATCGGTATTAGTGGGATTATTCTGTCTATACTTTGGTTTATTTTCTATCGTAATCGTGAACAATTAGAATTAACAGATGATGAATTAAACTATTTAAATGATGGAGCTCCACCATCTTCAACGAATAAAGTTTCTTTCAAAGAATGGGCATCATTATTTAAACAACGTTCTTTATGGGGAATGATTATTGGGTTTAATGGTGTGGGTTATATGGTTTGGCTATATCTAACATGGTTGCCCGCTTATCTTGAAAACTCCAGAGGTTTAAGTCTAGAAAAAACTGGATGGGTTGCCGCAATACCCTTTTTATTTGGTGCGCTTGGAATGCTCGTAAATGGTGTTGTTGCAGACTATGTGGTAAAACGTGGTGCTGACAAAATGAAAAGCCGTAAATGGATGATTTGCTTAGGCTTATTATTTGCTGCCATATTTACACTACCTGCTGCTTATACTGACAGCACATTTTCAGCTGTTGCTTGTATTAGTATGGCCTTGTTTTCTATTCACTTTGCAGGGACTTCTGCTTGGGGATTGATTTTAGTTTCAGTGCCTTCTCGTTTAATTACCTCAGTGAGTGGTATTCAAAATTTCGGTGGTTTTATTGGAGGGTCATTTGCTCCGATTATTACCGGTATTATTATTGACCAAACACATTCATTTACCTTAGCTCTTGTTGTTTGTGCAACGGTCGCATTCCTTGCATCATTGGTTTATTTCTTCTTTGTTAATGAACCAATTAAAGACCCTGCAGAGATGGAAGTAAAAGTAATATAGTTAAATTTTATGGCCACTTTTTATAAGTGGCTTTTCTATAAAAAACAAATCTTATATTGATGCTCTAATTAGGTCATTGTTTGTAATTGATTGTTTTTATTGTCTGTTATTCGATTTTTTAATTCAGTATAAATTTAATCATCAAAATTGGAATATGTAATTCTAATAAATAATATGCTAATAATAACCAGCCACATGATTATATGTTTTTAATTTTCCAAAGGAGTTTAAAATGAGAAAGGTTATTATATCTAGTGTATTATTTGCTGTATCTACAATTTCATTTAACTCAATGGCAGCAGACAAAAATACGGTTACACCTGAGAATATGACTTGCCAGCAATTTATTAATTTAGATCCTCAAAGCTGGGCACCTGTTGCGTTATGGGTAACAAACCAAGAAATGCAATTTAAAGGTGGAGATTATGTTGCGCTAACAGAGCAAAGTGTTGCTGAGGTCCCTCAGATTGTTGAGTTTTGTAAGAAAAAACCGGAAGGCACTCTGCAAGATTATTTAGCATCTAAGAAATAATGCTAACTATTATGCCATGGAGGGCATAATAGCCATTAACAATGAGAAAAATGAGTTTTTATACTGTGGTAGATTAGAAACTACACTTTAGAAACATTGAATCGATATATCTTTATATTTTTATTTATTTACAGCTAATTTATCGACTAAAAAATCGATAAATGCACGTGTCTTAGCCGGTAAAACAAAAGTATTTGGATAAAGTAATTGAATATTTTGTTTCGGTAAACGGTATTCGGGTAACACATGAACTAAACGCTCATGCTGCAAGTCGTCGTCAACCATCCAAGCAGGGCAGATAGCAATACCTAAAGAGGCTAGCACCATATGGTGAATAACGGCCGCAGAATTAGACTCATATTGGTTTTTAATTAAAGGTAAGTAATATTTTTCATTTTTTGAATTCTGTAAAAAATATTGAGGATCTTGCCAGTTTAATAGCGCATGGTTAATCCATGGGACATTTGCTAAATCAGTGAGTTGTTTGATTGGGTATTTTTTTAGAAATTCAGGAGTGGAGACTAAGTAAATCTCATATTCACCTAGTTTTTTCATTTTAAGAGATGAATTTTTTAAATTACCTAATCGAATAGATAAATCGAGTTTTTCTGTGATCAGGTCATCTAATGATGAGTTAAATGAATATTGTAACCTTAACTTAGGATAAAGGCGGCAAAATTCAGGGAGTAGCGGCAAAATAAAACGTTGGCCAAATTCACTCGTTGATGAAAAACGTAGCAAACCAGCAATATTCGTTCCTAAATTTTGGCTTTTTTCGAATGCTTCATCTATTTGATTTTGAATACGTTTAAAGTCGTCATAAAAATGTTTTCCTACCTCTGTTAATGCAATATTTCGCGTGTTTCGTGTTAGCAAGCTTACATTAAGCTGACCTTCTAATTGTTTGATATCGACACTAACCATAGAGCGACTTAGCCCTAAAATATCTGCGGCTTTAGTGAATGAACCCGAATCAACAACCTGTAGAAAACTGATAATCTTTTTAAGATTTCTTTGCATAATGATAACGATTGTTCTTTTTTATTAAACAATCATGTTACCTCCCTTGTATCGACAAAGAAAGTACTTAAACCTATTCTTTGCCACCGGAGGAAGTCCATGACTTATCGATACAAAATTGCCACAGTATTTTTACTCGGTTTCTTTATTGATTGTATTAATATTTTTATGTCAGCGATAGCATTGCCTGACATTGCTGCATCATTTTCAGCAAGCCAATCTCAAGTGGCTTGGGTTGCCAATGCCTATATTTTAGGTTTAGTTCTGGTGATGCCAATCAGCTTATGGTTAGCAGGTAGGTTAGGTAACCAAAAATTACTGTGTTATTCCATGCTACTTTTTTCTATTGCAGCTTGGCTCAGTGGAAGCAGTGATTCAATATATAGCTTAATTTTTTGGCGCTTTATCCAAGGGGCTGCGGGAGGGTTATTAATTCCGGTAGGTCAGGCGTTAGTTTTCGCATTATTTCCAAATAATGATCGCCAGCGTATATCAACATTGATTATGACAGTCGCGTTAATTGCTCCCGCATTTTCACCTGCAATTGGCGGCCTAATTATTGATTCTTTGTCTTGGCATTGGGTCTTTTATTCTAATTTACCTTTCTCATTACTAACGGCAGTACTCGCTTGGATATGGATAAAAAATGATGGGAAAAAAATAAGAGAAAAGCCAGATATTTTGGGGCTAATAATGGTGAGTTTAAGTTTGTTAAGCCTATTATTATCATTCTCTTTTTATAATGATTATCACAATTTGCTATTGGCTTTGGCGAGCTTTTTTACTTCTGTATTCGTATTTATTGTTTACCTTAAATATGCCCAAAAATGTCGAGAACCTATTTTAAATTTTCAGTTATTGAAAAATAGCAATCTGCGTAATGCTTTTATTGTTTACTATGCTGTTCCCGGTATTTTTACGGGAGTTAATTTACTCAATATTTTTAATCTACAAGAGAACATGGGGTTCAGTGCAGCAAAAACCGGGCTATTTATGGTGCTATATGCATTGGGGGCGGTAATATCAATGTTAACTGGTGGACGTCTTTACTTACAGATAGGAAAAAAACGATTATTTATTATTGGTATTACATTACATAGCCTTGGTATTTTTCTGCTTTATTGGGTCTCATCTTCCAGCCAGCTCAGTTTATTGATAATTGCTTATTTATTGATGGGGATGGGTGGAGGGTTGAGCGCCAATACTGCACAAATTAGCTCGTTGATGGATTTCAATGACAAAGATTTACTTCAAGGTAGCGTGTTATGGAATATTAATCGACAAGTCGCATTTAGTGTTGGTGCAGTCGTATTTATTTCTATATTTAGCTTAATGACTTTCTCGAGTGATTTATTACGCTATCAACTTACGTTTCTTATTGCATCAATACTCGGGTTACTTTCATTAATTTCAGTGATCAAGGAAAAATAAATGAGTGAAACAATGGAAAGAGCGCAGCAAAGCGTGGTGGATTTACATATTCTTATTGAGGATATTTTTACAGGGCGTCGTGGTAATAAAAGTTTGGCGCCGTTATTAGCCAGCTTCGATGACAACTTCAAAATGGTTACCACACAAGGCCATTGTATTGGATTAAATGCAGTGACTCAGTTATTTAGTCAGAATGTAGGGGCTAGAACATCATTTTCTACAGAGTGTATTAATCTGATTCCATTGCGCGAAGACAATGGCTATTGCTGGGTTCAGTATCAAGAAAAACAGCAAATAAATGGTATTGAGTCGTTAAGAATTTCGACTGCATGTATCAGGGTCGAACCCGAAAAGTGTGTTTGGGTTTATTTGCATGAAACACCGGTAGTGTAGTTTTCCATGGTTTTAGTGACCATAAAAAAACACCTGCCGGAGCAGGTGTTTTTAGATATAAATAAATCAATTATTCGTCAAGGAAGCTGCGCAGAACTTCTGAGCGGCTTGGGTGACGTAATTTACGTAACGCTTTCGCTTCGATCTGACGGATACGCTCACGGGTAACATCAAACTGTTTACCAACTTCCTCAAGGGTGTGGTCAGTATTCATGTCGATACCAAAACGCATGCGTAGCACTTTTGCTTCACGAGCGGTTAAGCCTGCTAACACTTCGTGAGTTGCAGAGCGTAAGCTTTCTGACGTTGCAGAGTCTAAAGGCAGCTCTAAAGTTGTATCTTCAATAAAATCACCTAAATGTGAATCTTCATCATCACCGATAGGGGTTTCCATAGAGATAGGTTCTTTAGCAATCTTCAGTACTTTACGAATTTTATCTTCCGGCATTAGCATGCGTTCTGCCAGTTCTTCTGGCGATGGCTCACGGCCCATTTCTTGCAGCATCTGGCGAGAGATACGGTTCAGTTTGTTGATAGTTTCAATCATGTGAACCGGGATACGAATAGTACGTGCTTGGTCAGCAATTGAACGCGTGATAGCTTGACGGATCCACCAAGTTGCATAAGTTGAGAACTTATAACCACGGCGATATTCAAACTTATCAACGGCTTTCATCAGACCGATGTTACCTTCTTGAATCAGGTCAAGGAACTGCAAGCCACGGTTGGTGTATTTCTTAGCGATAGAAATTACCAGACGTAAGTTTGCTTCAACCATCTCTTTCTTCGCACGGCGTGCTTTCGCTTCACCGATAGACATACGACGGTTGATATCTTTAACTTGTTCGATAGTCAGACCCGTTTCTTCTTCAATTTGACGCAGTCTTTGTAGGCAACGCAGAATTTCTTCTTCAACTTCAAGCAGTTTTTCTGACCAAGGCTTGTTCATTGCTTTTGCAGCAGTTAACCAAGTTTCACTGGTCTCATTACCACTGAATAAAGTAATGAAGTTTTTCTTCGGCATCTTACACTGCTCAACACATAGTTTCATGATGGTACGCTCTTGTAAGCGAACTCTGTCCATCATTTCACGCATGTTATTGACCAGATAGTCAAATTGCTTAGGAACTAAACGGAATTCTTTAAATACTTCGGAAAGCTGCTCAATAGCGGCAGCCGTTTTTGCATCACTACGGCCATATTGTTTAATATGTTGACGCGTTTTTTCATATTGCTCACGAAGATCAGAGAATTTTTGACGCGCTAATTCAGGATCGATGCTGTTATCGTCATCGCTATCGCTGTCATCGCCGTCTTCATCTTCTTCGTCTTCGTCATCGTCTTTATCAAGCTCTTCTTGTGGTAATTCAGAGCCAACGTGAGTCGCTGTTGGTGCAAGATCTTCTTCCGCGTTAGGGTCAACAAAGCCAGTAATTAAATCAGATAAACGGCTTTCTCCTGCTTCAACACGGTCATATTGCTCAAGAAGATAAGTGATAGCCTCAGGATATTCAGCAACAGAGCACTGAACCTGATTAATACCATCCTCGATACGTTTTGCAATGTCGATTTCGCCTTCTCGAGTGAGAAGCTCGACGGTTCCCATTTCACGCATATACATGCGAACAGGGTCGGTTGTACGGCCGATTTCACTTTCAACACTGGACAGCACTTGTGCAGCGGCTTCTGCTGCATCTTCATCAGTATCGGAAGTATTTTCAGCCAAAATTAAATCATCGGCATCAGGTGCTTCTTCCATGACCTGGATGCCCATGTCATTAATCATCTGAATGATATCTTCGATTTGATCTGAATCGACGATATCTTCCGGCAGATGGTCGTTGACCTCAGCATAGGTTAAGTAACCTTGCTCTTTACCCTTGGTTACGAGTAGCTTAAGCTGCGACTGCGGGTTTTGCTCCATAAGACGGTATCCACACTTCTGAGTATTTAGATTGGTGTCGGTCGGCGAAACATTCGGCCAACAAGAACATACAAAGGGAATATTTATTATTCGCTACGCCCTTTATTTTCGTAGCATTTTACAGGCATTTGCCTTGTGTTTATCGGCACTTAAGCCGTTTAAAATATTAATTCTGTTTTGGGTTAGATTATGTTTTCACTCTGGAAAGAGTGATTAAGCGGACTTCTTCGCGCTCTTCTGGGGTCAGCCCTTCAGTTCGTTCTTTTGCTATCAAATAGTCGAAACGTTCGTCGAGTGCGCTATTAAATAGATGGTTTAAGGCATCTATAAAAGTATTTTCCGCTATCTCCTCTATTTCTATATCGTTCCACGTTGCCAGTTTTTCAAGCTGTTTCGCAAATTTATTATCACGATAACGCTCTAGCAACTGCCCAGTTGACATTCCGGGGGTGGAACGGCAGACATCGACCAATTCCTGAAATAGAGAAAGCCCCGGCATTTGAATATGGGCAATTCCCTCTAATGAGGGAACAAGCTCCGAAAAGTTCGGATTCTGTACCAACAGCGCGATAAGTATTCGCATTGTGGTTGGTTTTAATTTGGGAGCCTGATAGTTAACTTGTTCTGTGCTCTCTCTATCAATCATAGCAAGAACTTGAGAAATATCCGGTATACCAATAAAATTTCCTAGCTCTTGTGCCATATAAAGGCGCAGCGTTTCACCAGGTATTTGCTTAATCAAAGGGATAGCCAGTTTACTAAATTTTGCTTTCCCTTCTTGCGTTTTTAAATCTACCTGTGGCACAAGTGAATCAAATAAAAAAGCAGAAAGGGTTTGAGCATCCTTCATGCGTTGCTCAAAAGCGTCTTTGCCTTCTTTACGTACTAATGAATCTGGGTCTTCGCCGTCTGGTAAAAACATAAAACGCAATTGACGGCCGTCCGTCAGATAAGGTAGGGCTGTTTCAAGTGCTCGCCATGCCGCTTCTCGGCCAGCGCGGTCACCATCATAGCAACAAATAACCGTATCTGTTGAACGATAAAGTAACTGAATATGTTCTGAGGTTGTTGATGTACCCAGTGAAGCAACCGCATAGCGGATATCGTACTGAGCAAGTGCAACAACGTCCATATAACCTTCAACTACCAGTAATTTTGATAATTCATTACTGTTTTGTGTTGCTTCATAAAGGCCAAATAACTGGCGACCTTTATGGAAAATATCGGTTTCAGGGGAGTTCAAGTATTTAGGAAGAGCATCTCCTAATACGCGTCCACCGAAGGCAATCACACGACCGCGCCTATCCCGAATTGGGAACATGACACGCTCTCTAAAGCGGTCATAGACTCGGCCATTATCATTTGTCACTAACATGCCAGCATCATCAAGCTGTTTGCGACTTTCTGGGTTTACAGCAAACTTTTTGAGCAAGTTGTCCCAGCCCGCAGGGGCGAAGCCAATCGAAAAATGCTCTATAATTTCAGTGCTTAAACCACGTTGGCTTAAATAATCTTTCGCTTTATTAGCAGAAGGATGACTTAAGGCAGCACAGTAAAATTGATTAATTTTTTCCATCAACTGATATAAATTTTGCCGTTGATGAAGTTCTATTTGGCTTGAACCCGTTCCTTTTTCATATGGGACATCAAGGCCGTGTAGTGCAGATAATTCTTCGATAGCTTCGACAAAATCGAGTTTGTCGTAATTCATCAAAAAATCGATGGCATTGCCATGCGCACCACAACCAAAACAGTAATAAAATTGCCTTTCACCATTTACAGTAAAAGAAGGCGTTTTTTCATTATGGAACGGACAACAAGCGTGATGGTTTTTACCCTGTTTTTTTAACGGAACTTTTGCATCGACTAAATCAATGATGTCGGTTCTTGCTAACAAGTCATTGATAAATGAACGCGG
Source organism: Providencia sp. CIM-Carb-044 (assembly GCF_033901115.1). Lineage (NCBI taxonomy): Bacteria > Pseudomonadati > Pseudomonadota > Gammaproteobacteria > Enterobacterales > Morganellaceae > Providencia > Providencia sp. CIM-Carb-044. The sequence continues at coordinate 181,898 of NZ_JAXADV010000006.1, read as the reverse complement.
AATTCGTCCAGCCATAAGCCTCTTTTTCGCCTGTTGATGAACGATAATAAGCCGCGCTTCCTTGTGGAAAGCACGGCCTTTAACTGCTTAGCTATTTACTACTACAAAAACTGAGTGACTACGAGAGAAACTAAAGTTTTGTATTAGCTATCGTCTGCAATGAATGCGGCTTTCACCGCAAACAATTAGTACAGACGAGTACGGCGTGCGTTTTCGCGAGCCAGTTTCTTAGCGTGACGCTTTACAGCTGATGCTTTAGCGCGTTTACGTTCAGTCGTTGGTTTTTCATAGAATTCACGACGACGAACTTCAGCTAAAACACCTGCTTTTTCACAGGAACGTTTGAAACGACGCAGTGCAACGTCGAATGGCTCGTTTTCACGTACTTTAATTACCGGCATGTGCCTCTCACCTCAATAGAAATCGGTTTGTTGCTGGTACTGATTCACCAGCCTTCATTTAAAATGGTGCGGAATTTTACTTCAATGAGTACGGGTTTGTAAAGTGCCGTATAAAATTGAATCACACAAGATTACCTGATTTGCAGTTCATTTGATGAAAAAGCAAACAAAACCAGATAATAATGAGAATTAGCCACACGAAATTTTTTATTACAGGGGACTGATTATAGACTATACAGTCAGGAAAGTCAGCCTTTTGACAACATTAATTACGCGATTGAACGAAAATAGTGATAGACTTGCGGTTATGCAATAAACAAGGGTAGTGCAATGCGTGTTTTAGGTATCGAAACCTCTTGCGATGAAACTGGTATCGCAATCTATGATGATGAGTGTGGCTTATTAGCCAATCAATTATACAGCCAAATTAAAGTTCATGCAGACTATGGTGGTGTCGTGCCTGAATTGGCTTCACGTGATCATATTCGTAAAACAGTGCCGTTAATTCAAGCAGCGTTGAAAGAAGCCAATTTAACCAGTGAAGACATCGACGCTGTAGCTTACACTGCGGGCCCTGGTTTGGTGGGGGCTTTAATGGTTGGTGCAACTGTTGGGCGTTCATTAGCTTTTGCATGGAATGTTCCTGCCGTGGCCGTTCACCATATGGAAGGCCATTTATTGGCACCGATGTTAGAAGAGAAAAGCCCTGAATTCCCTTTTGTTGCGTTACTGGTTTCAGGTGGGCATACCCAGCTTATCAGTGTGACGGGAATTGGTGAGTATGAGCTACTTGGCGAGTCCATCGATGACGCGGCAGGTGAAGCGTTTGATAAGACAGCTAAATTATTAGGCTTAGACTACCCTGGAGGCCCTGTGTTATCTCGAATGGCAGAGCAAGGCACAGCAGGTCGTTTTGTTTTTCCTCGTCCAATGACCGACAGACCAGGGCTGGATTTCAGCTTCTCAGGGTTAAAAACCTTTGCAGCCAATACTATTCGTGAAAATGCGGATGACGACCAAACCCGTGCAGATATTGCGAGAGCCTTTGAAGATGCGGTGGTAGATACGCTTGCGATTAAATGCAAACGTGCATTGGAGCAAACTGGTTTTAAACGCTTGGTGATGGCCGGCGGCGTTAGTGCTAATCGTGCTCTCAGAGCTAAAATGGAAGACGTTCTCAAACAGCGCGGTGGTGAAGTTTTTTATGCGCGCCCTGAGTTTTGTACAGATAACGGTGCGATGATTGCGTTAGCGGGGCTTATTCGTCTTAAAGGTGGAACAACGGCAGGGCTTGGTGTAACAGTTCGCCCGCGCTGGCCTTTGGCTGAATTACCACCCTTAGAAAAATAATCATTGTTAATGAATTCATATTTTTTGTAAAAAGGGCTGGATGACAGCCCTTTTGCTATTCAATTAGATATTAATGTAAAACAACAACCGCATCTTCAAGTCGGCTTGAGCGTGCTTTTACCATCGTTGATGTCTCTGTGCTTTGCTCTACCAGTAATGTACTTTGTTGTGTGATGGTTTCGAGCTCACTGACTGCTTGGGTAATGTCGGCGATACCAGCCGCTTGTTCAGAGGTCGCTTGGCTAATGTGGGTGATCAATTGAGTGACGTTTTGTATTTGGTCAACAATTTCCTTCATGGTATCTCCTGCCGTATGGACTTGATTTTTTCCTGAATTGACTTTCTTTTCACAATCATTAATTAATTCGCGAATATCATTCACTGCGCTTGCACTGCGGCTTGCAAGGCTACGGACCTCATTGGCAACCACAGCAAAGCCTTTCCCTTGTTCACCTGCACGCGCGGCTTCTACCGCCGCATTTAACGCGAGTATATTAGTTTGAAATGCGATGTCTTTAATCACATCAGTGATGGAATTGATTTTGCTGGTACTACTGACAATTTCATTCATGGTATCAACAACAGCTTCCATCATTGCGCCCCCACTGACTGCGGTTTCGCTGGTGGTATTGGAAAGTTGATCAACTTGAATAGTATTATCGGCATTCATTTTTACAGAAACGGACATTTGGTTCATTGTCGCAACGGTTTGTTGCATGTATCCGACGGTTCTCTGAGTATGTGTTTCTAATTCATGACAGTCAGAAACCAAAGATTCACTGCCTTTGCGAACGTTATCAACTTGTTCGGAGACATCTTTGATTAACCAGCGGCAGATTAACCCCAGTTGCCCAATAGAACGTAATATTAAGCCAATTTCATCTGTGCGCTGCATATGGTTAACGCTATGTCGATTTCCTCGTGCAATACCAAGTGCTTGTTTGGTGATGTCTTCCAATGGCGCTGCTAGCATTTTTTCAAATACCACATTACCGATCAGTAACGTGATAAATGTACAGGCACTCATCATCATAAGCGGTGCGATTGGCTGGGGAATGAAGCTTGCCATGATGAGCCAAAGAATAAATAACAAACTCATGATTAGCCGGATACGCGAACGCGTTGAATATGTTGAAAAGTGAAATGGCATTTTTTTAGAAAGCACAATTCCCTTAAAAATTTTTCGTTGGCTTTTATTTTCATTCATTGCGTCATAAATGGGTTCTACCGTAGCAATTTCTTCACGTGTTGCGCGTGTCCGAATAGACATATAGCCTGTAATAGCCCCTTTTCGTTCCATTGGAATGATATTGGCTCGAACCCAGTAATGGTCGCCATTTTTGCGACGATTTTTCACAATGCCAGTCCAAGGTTCTCCTTTTTTAAGTGTTGCCCACATGTCGGCAAAAGCTTCCTTGGGCATATCCGGATGGCGGATAATATTGTGTGGACGTGTTAATAACTCATCTAATTCATAACCACTAACCTGTACAAAGAAATCATTAGCGTGGACAATATTTCCTTGCAAATCGCTGGTTGTCATCAAGGTGATATTTTCATCTAATACATATTCGTTTTGAGTGATATAAGGGGTTCTGCTCATTATAAATACCATTATTATTGTTTAATTTTCCTTTTATATAGTCGACAGCTTTTAAATATTCCTTAGTAATAAATTTGCAATTATTTAACTTTTTTTTAAAAGTGTGCGCTGGTTATGGCAAAAATGTAACGTAGCACAAATTGCTATCAGTACAGTTTTAAGGAGAGATATCGAACGGTTGTTGTTGGGGGAGTTTTTGGAAATTTTAAACAAGGCAAATAGCATAAAAAAAGAGCTGAAATCAGCTCTTCTTAGGAAAAATCATATTAACGATTAGTCATCTAGTTCTTGTTCTTTGGTTTCTTGGGCTATTTCTTTATTGGTTTTTTGCTTTTTGTTTTTTAGTTTTTGCCAAATACGGCTTTCTTGACCGCGCCAAAGGCGTTGTATATTACCGTGATGGCGAACTAACACTAAACAAGACAGCATGGCGACAGGGAAGGTAAATTCAGGTTTAAACCACCAAACATAGAAGGGGGCAAGTAAGGCGCTGACAATCGCGCCGAGTGATGAGTAACCACTAAGCAATACCGTAAGTAACCATGTCCCTGCGACTAAACCAGAAAGATCCCAACCAATAGCAGCAATTGAACCAAATGCGGTTGCTACCCCTTTTCCGCCTTTGAAACGAAAGAAAATGGGATATATATGCCCAAGACAGGCTGCAATTGCAACAAAGCCAAGATAGAATGGCTGCACATTTAAATAATAAGCAAGCCAAACTGGTATCATCCCTTTTAATACGTCACAAATGAGTACTCCGGCAGCGGCTGCTTTACCGCCTACACGTAATACGTTAGTTGCACCAGGGTTACCAGAGCCGTGTTGACGGGGGTCGGGTAGTCTCGCCAAACGGCAGATCAGTATCGCACTCGAAACTGAGCCACAAAGATAGGCGAAGATTATCATGCCAAGCGCGGTTGCACTCATAGCTAACTCCAAAAACGGTTAAGGCCATAAATTCACTTCAGTCTTGGATAATACGCATATTTTTGCTGAAGTGGTATCAATTCAGTACATAAATGAGAAAATGACGTGATGGATATCGTATTTATTGAGCAATTATCAGTCATCACCACGATTGGTGTATATGACTGGGAACAAGATATTGAACAGAAACTCGTGCTCGATATCGAAATGGGATGGGATAACAAACGCGCGTCTATGAGCGATAATGTAGAATATTGCCTAGATTATGCCAAAGTTAGTCAGGCTATCCTAGCTCATGTAGGGAATAACAAGTTTGGGTTAGTAGAACGTGTTGCTGAAGAAGTTGCACAGTTATTGATGACACAGTTTGCTAGCCCATGGGTTCGTATTAAGGTGGCTAAGCCGGGAGCCGTGGCGCGAGCCAAGCAGGTTGGGGTTATTATAGAAAGAGGCATGAAAACCGCTTAAATGATGACTGGCGGTGTTTAGCCGCCAGTTTTATGGTCGTTAGATGATTTGTTGCTGCTGCCAATCTGTTACCGCTTCAATGCGTTGTTTTGTAAGTTCTTGGCGAATTTCAGGGCCTTTAAATCCCTGTTCAACGATAGGTTTGACATCAACCGCTTGTGCGATAGTAAAAGCCTGCTTGAAATATATCCCTTGTGGGTACGTTTGCTGTTCGAGCCCTAACCGGCCTCTTGCATCCGCTTCACTGATTAAACTCAGTTGTTCAATACGTTCTGGTTTACGCCAGCTATCAAGCCCATCAAAAATCGCAATTAGCTCATTAGCAGGTAATTTATTGATAACATGAATTTTATCATGATAGCGTGCCGCTAGACGGGCTAAGTCACGAGCCGTAGTGGGTACTTTTAATCTCGCGCAGAGAGTTTCTATTAATGGAATACCTGCCTCACCGTGGTTTGGATGACTCGGCCAAATATCAGGCGGTGTCAGCGCTTTACCTAAATCATGGCATAAGGCAGCAAAGCGAATATCCACATTATTAGATAGCTCGGCAATCACTTTCATTACCATTAGAGTGTGGATACCCGTATCAATTTCAGGGTGCCATTTTTCAGGGGCAGGAACACCAAATAACGCATCAACTTCAGGAAAAAGTACAGCTAATGCACCACATTGGCGTAAAACATCAAAATACACCTGTGGAGAATTTGATTTCAGCGCTTTTTCTGTTTCCGTCCAAACGCGCTCAGCGGTGAGGTAAGATAATTCCCCTGTAGCGGCCATTGTTTGCATCAAGGTTAATGTTTCTGGTGCGATAGTAAAACCATGCTCAAAGTAGCGAGCAGCAAAACGAGCAACCCGCAAGACCCGTAAAGGGTCTTCAGAAAATGCATCAGAAACATGCCGTAAAACACGGCTCTTGAGGTCTTTCACTCCTTGGTATGGGTCAACAATTTCACCTGATTCACTTTGTGCTATCGCGTTAATTGTCAGATCGCGACGTAGCAAATCATCTTCAATGGTCACATCAGGTGCGCTATAGCAGCTAAAACCAGTATAGCCCGCACCAATTTTACGTTCTGTTCGGGCTAAAGCGTATTCTTCATGGGTTTTTGGGTGCAAGAAAACAGGAAAATCTTTTCCGACTTGTTGAAAACCTTGCGATAGCATTGCCTCGGGGGTTGTACCAACCACCACGTAGTCTCTATCTGAAATAGGTAGTCCAAGAAGTTGATCACGCACTGCGCCACCCACGAGATAGACTTTCATTTGAATGGCCTCAATTACATCCAACCATCATTACGTTTTTTACGACGCGGAATAATGTGCGGTAAAATCAAACCTAAAATTAAGCCAACACCGGCAACACCACCGCCATACATAAACCATTGTAAGATTAATTCGCGACGGCGATCATCTAAGTTGACCTCTGCAATCTCTAGCTTTTTACCGGATTTGATCAACTCATTTTTTAATTTTTCATTTTCGGCTTTTAGCTGGCTGACGATATTGTCATTATCAGCCACTTTTTGCTGCATATCTGCAGTTCGTGTATTCCACGTACTGTCGATATTGTCGAGTTGTTGACGTAGCTTTTGATTCTCAGCTTCAAGTTCTGGAATGCGGGTTTTCATGCTTGGAGTATTGCTGAGTTGGTCAACAGGTAACCAGACCGTTCTACCTTTTTCATCGCGAACTTGTGCAAATTTGTTATCTGTGGAAAGCAGTTCAACCGCTTCCCCGGCATTGAGCGTACCTACAATACGATATTTTGTGCCAGGTCCACTATGAACGTATGTGGATAAATCATCTGACACATAACGTTTTTCTGCTGCATGTGAATTTAAGGAAAGGCCTAGCCCCATGATTGAAATTAATAATAATGGAATTTTTCGCATGGTATTTACAGTCTTTTGATGGTGAATGAGTTTTATATTAATTGAATACTAATGAGTAAAACGCGAGGGTGCAAATCCTAAACGCAGATGTCTCTACAGTCTAAAGGAGAATGAGAACTATCCTAACTGTCTAAATTACCCTTATTTTTACTTTGTTTTCAATATAACTCACTGAAAGAAATATGACAGGTAGAATTTTTGTTTATCATACAGTTTCTTTTCTCAGCTTAGCTTGATTGGGGTAATATGAGTGAAGTGAAATAATTAAATAAGGATATGTATGAGCCACGTAGAGGTTGAACTCAAACTTGCCGCTAAGAGTTCCGCAATAGAGGCTGTACGACAGTGTCTATCGACATTGTCTCACCAATACAGTGAGCCGACGAAGTTAACCAATATCTACTTTGATACGGCAAATAAGCAGTTACGTCAGTGGGATATGGGCTTACGTATCCGCGGTTGTGATGGTCGTTATGAAATGACAATGAAAACGGCTGGGCAGGCGATAGGCGGCTTACACCAACGGCCTGAATATAATGTTGACATTGATTCACCTGAGCTTGATTTAGCCGCATTACCGGCTGAAATTTGGCCTGAAGGCACTGATGTTTTACAGCTTCAGTCTGAATTAAATATCCTCTTTAGCACCAATTTTACCCGTGAAAAATGGTTAGTGACTTTTGAAGATAGCGAAATAGAAGTGGTTTTTGACCAAGGTGAAATTTCCTCTGGCGCAAAGGATTTGCCTATTCAAGAGTTTGAACTAGAACTAAAAAAAGGCTTTATTGCTGATGTACTCAATTTAGCGAAGAAATTTGCAGATATCGACGGCTTACATTTGTCATCACTTAGCAAAGCTGCACGTGGTTATTCATTGTTATCGCCGACAAAAGCGCCATTAACTCCTCCAAATTCGGTGTTTGACTATGAAGAGTACCCCCTCGAAAAATCATTAACGCATATGCAATTACTTTGCCAGCAGCATGAAGACTACTGGTTAGCAAATGGCAGCAATGCACGCCAAGGCTTCAGTGAGTTTTTACGTTTTGTTCAGGCATTTTTAGTGCATTACCAAAATTCTGTACCTCACTTTATTCATGACACTCCACTGGAACAATTACGTTCAGATATTGCCGATGAAGCAATTAGTGCTGAGGATTTTTGCTATAGCAGCCAGTGGTTAAAGTGTAAATTAGCCTTTATCCAGTGGTTAAGTGCTTTAACCTATCAAGAAGCCCATTAAGGTATTGATAATATGCATGCTTTTCCTGAGTTATTACAAAGCCAAGGTGAACGCGTTTTAAGCCAGTTAGCGGAACAAACGAATGAATTATTACCGTTAAATGAACAAGAAATTCAAGTGCTTGCATTTAGTGATTTTGTGTTAAAGCAAGTATTAGCACATCCGCGGTTTTTACTTGAAATTCGCTCTCGACCACCACAAGCCGATGAATGGAAAAGTTATGCATCATGGTTAGCTCAAGATTTGTCATCTGTTAGCAACGAAGACCACTTGATGCGAGTGTTGCGCTCATTTCGTCATCATATGTTAGTGCGCTGTGCATGGATGCAAGTGCTAGAAATAAGCACGCAAAAAGAAACGATTTATCAGCTCAGTATATTGGCGGAAACTTTGGTTGTTGCAGCGCGAGACTGGTTGTATCAAGAATATCGTCAGTCATGGGGAACACCTTGTAATGCAGAAGGAAAACCGCAGCCGCTGTTGGTTTTAGGGATGGGGAAGTTGGGGGGCCGAGAGCTCAATTTTTCTTCTGATATTGACCTGATTTTTGCTTATCCAGAAAATGGGGTTACCCAAGGTGGCCGAAAAGAGTTAGATAATGCGCAATTTTTTACGCGTTTAGGGCAAAAATTGATCCGCGTACTCGATCAAGTGACGGAATATGGCTTTGTTTATCGGGTCGATATGCGTTTACGGCCATTTGGAGATAGCGGCCCGCTGGTTTTTAGCTTTTCTGCGCTTGAGGATTATTACCAAGAACAAGGGCGAGACTGGGAACGCTACGCGATGGTTAAAGCCCGTATTATGGGCGCTGATAGCCTCCATTATGAGGAGTGTTTGCGAAAGCTTTTGCGTCCTTTCGTTTATCGTCGCTATATCGACTTTAGCGTGATCCAATCCTTACGCAATATGAAAAATATGATTGAGCGAGAGGTTCGGCGTCGTGGTTTGGTCAATAACATCAAATTAGGTGCTGGAGGGATCCGCGAAGTTGAATTTGTTTCACAGGTTTTCCAACTCATTCGAGGGGGACGAGAACCTGTTTTACAGTCGCAATCTTTATTTTCAACGTTACAAGGGATCCGTGAACTCGCATTGTTAACCGAAGATCAGGTTAATATTCTGCAAGATGGCTACCTTTTCTTGCGTAGAGTCGAAAATTTACTGCAATGTATTGATGACCAACAGACACAAACACTCCCCGAAGAGGCTTTAAATCAAGCGCGTTTAGCGTGGGGGATGGGCTTTGCTGATTGGCCTGCATTTTATCAGGTTTTGAGTCAAAAAATGGTTGCGGTGCATCAAATATTCACCGAGCAAATAGGACAGGAAGATGACTCTGAGAACATTGATGTATTCGATGAAATTTATATCACATTATGGCAAAGTGAATTATCAAAAGAAGAATTAGCCAGCTATTTGCCGTCTAAAAGTGAAGAGATTGCACAACGTATCATTCACGGTATAGTGATGTTCCGTCATGATCTCAATAAACGCACCATTGGTCCTCGAGGGCGAGATGTTCTTGATGAATTAATGCCTAAATTATTGGCTAAAGTCGGTGAGCGTGATGATGCAGGACAAGTCATTGAGCGCATCACACCACTGTTACTGAGCATTGTTAGCCGCACTACTTACCTAGAGTTAATGCTTGAATTTGATGAGGTTTTGACGCACGTTATTCGTTTATGTGCGGCTTCACCTATGATAGCGGAACAATTAGCTCGCCACCCATTGTTACTTGATGAGTTACTCGACCCTCAATCGTTATACCAACCCTTACCGCTAACGGCATATCGTGATGAGCTGCGCCAATATTTAATGCGCGTTCCAGAAGATGACGAAGAACAACAACTTGAAGCATTACGTCAATTCAAACAAGCTCAATTATTGCGTATCGCTGCTGAAGATATTTCAGGTGTTTTGCCGGTAATGAAAGTCAGTGATCATCTGACTTACCTTGCGGAAGCAATTATTGATGCGGTGGTGCACCAAGCGTGGCAAAAAATGGTAAAACGCTATGGTGAGCCAGCGCATCTAGAGCAAAGTGACAAAAAACAATATGGGTTTGCGGTATTAGGTTATGGAAAGCTAGGCGGCTGGGAACTGGGCTATGGCTCTGACTTAGACCTTGTTTTTCTCTTCGATTGCCCTTTAGATGTGGTCACCAATGGTGAACGTTCCATTGACGCTCGCCAATTTTACTTGCGTGTTGCTCAGCGTATTATCCATTTGTTTAGTACTCGAACCCCTTCTGGTGTGTTGTATGAAGTTGATGCGCGACTCAGGCCTTCTGGTGAATCAGGAATGTTGGTCAGTACCATACAATCATTTGATGATTACCAAAAAAATGATGCTTGGACATGGGAACATCAAGCGCTAATTCGAGCTCGAATGGTGTTTGGTGATGAGGATTTACAACGGCAATTTATACAGACTCGCCACGAAACTTTGTGTATGCCAAGAGACCCTCAAACTTTGCAACAGCAAGTGCGTGATATGCGGTTAAAAATGCATCATCACCTAGGAAGTCATCAAGTTAATGAATTCGACTTAAAAGCGGATCCTGGTGGGATCACTGATGTTGAATTTATCGCACAATACTTAGTTTTGCGTTTTGCCGCAGAAAATAATGCGCTAACACGTTGGTCTGATAATGTACGTATTTTCGAGTTGATGGCGCAGTATGGTTTTATGCCAGAAGATGAAGCGAATGCTTTAACTCTAGCGTATGTCACAATGCGTAATGAGCTCCATCACTTAGCATTACAATCACTACCAAGCCGTGTAGAGATAAGCCAATTTTCTCAGCAACGTGAACAAGTTTTAGCGAGTTGGCAAAAATGGCTTGAAGAATAAAGAACAAACGCATTTTATTTAGCTAAACAGCGCAATATGCTAGTATTGTTGCTAATTATTATCAGATTTCCTTTTTAAGACTGGAGTGCAGGATGAAAGTAACTCTTCCGGATTATAAACAAGCCGGTGTGCTGGTGGTTGGTGATGTTATGTTAGACCGTTATTGGCATGGTCCCGCAAACCGTATCTCGCCAGAAGCCCCTGTCCCGGTTGTTAAAGTCACAATGGTCGAAGAGCGTCCCGGTGGTGCGGCTAACGTCGCGATGAATATTGCGTCATTGGGTGCAAATTCACGCCTTGTGGGGTTAACTGGAATTGATGACGCGGCAAAAGCACTCACTAAAAATTTAAATGCCGTGCAGGTTCGTTGTGATTTTGTGGCTATCCCCACCCATCCAACCATTACTAAATTACGCGTACTTTCACGTAATCAGCAACTTATTCGCCTCGATTTTGAAGAAGGTTTTGAAAACGTGGATGTTGCCCCTGTACTGGAGCGCATAGAACAAGCACTGCCACACATTGGCGCACTAGTACTGTCTGACTATGCAAAAGGGGCGTTAACTCATGTTGAGAAGATGATAGCGCTCGCCAACAAGGCCAATGTTCCAGTCTTGATTGACCCGAAAGGAAACAATTTCGAACGTTACCGTGGGGCAACTTTATTGACGCCAAATATGTCTGAGTTTGAAGCGATTGTTGGGCCATGTAAAAACAACCAAGACGTTGAAGAAAAAGGCATGAAGCTGCTTCAGTCATTGGAGCTTAAAGCGCTGCTAATTACGCGCTCAGAACAAGGTATGAGCTTAATTCGCCATGATGAAGCCCCATTGCATTTACCGACTCAAGCACAAGAAGTGTTTGACGTGACGGGGGCAGGGGATACGGTTATTGGTGTTCTCGCTGCCTCTATTGCATCTGGCCGCCCATTACATGAAGCCTGCGCATTAGCTAATGCCGCGGCAGGTGTGGTGGTGGGCAAATTAGGGACTTCAACAGTTTCGCCTATTGAATTAGAAAACGCTATTCGTGGCCGTGCTGACACTGGTTTTGGTGTTATGACTGAAAGTGAATTAAAACAAGCGGTTGAGAATGCAAGACTGCGCGGTGAACGTGTGGTGATGACTAATGGCTGTTTTGATATTCTCCATGCTGGGCATGTGTCTTATTTAGCTAACGCGCGTAAATTGGGTGACCGCCTAATTGTGGCTGTAAATAGCGATGCTTCGACACGCCGCTTAAAAGGTGAAACACGTCCAGTTAACCCATTAGAACAGCGTATGACCGTTCTAGGGGCTTTAGGGGCAGTAGATTGGGTCGTGGCTTTTGAAGAGGACACTCCACAGCGTCTAATCGCAGAAGTTTTGCCTGATATCTTAGTTAAAGGGGGGGATTACCGCCCTGAAGAGATCGCGGGCAGTGCGGAGGTATGGGCCGCGGGAGGCGAAGTTAAAGTACTTAACTTTGAAGATGGTATTTCTACAACCAATATCATCAAAAATATCATGAAAACCAGTTAATTTATCATTATTAATTAGCGAGTTAATAACCTCACGTGGATATGTAAAAACGCCGTGAGGTTTTTATTTATCTAAAATCAATGTGGCGTCAAATGTTGACGTCATATTTTTTTTTGCTTTAGATTTTGATATCACAATATGACGTCATGGAATAGACGATAGGGGGGGAATATGATTAAAAGCAGTAATGTGATGACGATAGACGGCCATCCTGCATCTGTTATCTATGAAGCTGAAATTAAAGCGTTTCGTGGTAAGTTTTTAGATGTAAGTGGTTACTGTGATTTTGTTTCTGATAGCATTGAAGGGTTAAAAAAAGAAGCGCGAATTTCTTTAGCAGAATACATCGAAGGCTGCCAAGAAGAGGGGATTAACCCGTTCAAAGAACAAGAAACGGTAAAGTCATTTACGCTACGTTACCCAAGCCGCTTAGAGGCTTATTTAAATGCGGTAACAACTGAGCATAATGTTTCTAAAAATCAGTATATTGTTCAGCTGCTTGAGCGTGAATTGAATATCAAATAATAAAAGTGACGCCTTAATCGGTGTCACTTTTTCAATTTAATTACTCAGCCGTTTTTTCTTCTACATTTAAATGGGCTTCGAGTGCGCTGACGCGTTGTTCCATCTTCGCTAATTTTTCACGGGTGCGTAATAAGACTTGAGTTTGAATATCAAATTCTTCACGACTGACTAAGTCTAATTTGCCGAGTTGTGATTGTAACAGTGAACGCAGTTTTTTATCAAAATCTTCACCTAAATCGCGTACGCCTTGTGGTAAAGCGCCTTGAATTTGGCGGGCAACTTGTTCAATTTTTTTCGGATCGAGCATTTCGCGGGTCCTTAAGTTTATCAAAATATTGTTGTGAATTGTTGGGACTAGTTTAATACCTCTTGCTGCCTTGCGCTAGCTTGAATTATTTAGAGAGAGGTTTAGAGCCGGTAGTGAAATTAACCTTGATAACTCTAAGTTTTTATTCATGTTTTTTTGGCTAAAAGTGTGAGTCATTCGCCAATTTTGATTATCATCGTTGCGAACTTGAATTATTGGCGTTATATTAATTGCGTATATCTCAGGGCGGGGTGAAAGTCCCCACCGGCGGTAAACATGCATCACGCATGAAGCCCGCGAGCGCTTTATCATTTTTATGGTAAAGGTCAGCAGACCCAGTGTGAATCTGGGGCCGACGGTTATAGTCCGGATGGGAGAGAATTAACAGTATATGCATGTTTGTGCGATTACGCACAATAGTGTTCTGCATACCTGAATAGGTAAATGCCTTTTATTGGCTATTTATATATTCACCATTTCTCGTATTCCTAAGACTGCCTTGATTCTGGTAACTAGTTAATAACTATTTAAGAGGTTTTTTACCATGGATCATTCGCTACTTTCTGTATTTGGCAATCCTATCGAACGTGTTGAAAATGCTATCGAGGCATTACGCCAAGGTAAAGGTGTTCTTGTTCTTGATGATGAAGAGCGTGAGAACGAAGGCGATTTAGTTTTTGCAGCAGAAACTATGACCGTCGAGCAAATGGCATTTACCATTCGTTATAGCAGTGGGATCGTGTGCCTTTGTATTACCGAAGAGCGCCGCAAGCAACTCGAACTACCTATGATGGTAGATAACAATACGAGCCAAAATCAAACAGGCTTTACTGTGACCATTGAAGCCGCACAAGGTGTGACGACAGGTGTTTCTGCCGCAGACCGTATCACCACTATTCGTGCCGCAATTGCAGATAACGCCGTTCCTTCAGACCTTAACCACCCAGGACATGTTTTCCCTCTGCGTGGCCGTGAAGGCGGGGTATTAACGCGTCGTGGCCATACTGAAGCGTCTATCGACTTAGCAATATTGGCAGGTTTCAAGCCAGCCGGTGTGCTGTGTGAGTTAACCAATGATGATGGTTCTATGGCTCGTACCCCAGAAGTGGCTGCGTTTGGTCAGCAACATGGTTTGACTGTGGTGACGATTGAAGACTTAGTTCAGTATCGTCAGTTGCAGGAAAAGAAAGCGAGCTAATCTTTTTTCTCGTCATATCTTGAATATTATCTAATGTAATGGTTTTAGTTATTTAGGTAATAAATAGTCTGTTAAGCATATAGAATGTTATAAAGGCCACTGAGTTGCACACCTCGTGGCCTTTTCAATTTTTTTGATGATCATACTCATAATTAGCCCACTGTGTTTTTTGCTGGAAAGCGTATGCTGTAGGGAGAAACTAATTGAGTTGGAGTTGAAATCATCATGTCATTAAATACTTCGATGGTAAAAAATAAGATCCCTGCCATTTTTATTGGTCATGGTAGCCCTATGAATGCGATTGAGGATAACCCTTACACTCAAGCGTGGGAAAATCTCGGTAAAGCCTTACCTCGGCCACGCGCAATTTTGGTGATTTCAGCCCATTGGTATACGCGCGGTACTGCTGTGACTTCGATGTTAAAACCAAAAACGATTCATGATTTTGGCGGGTTCCCCGAAGCCTTGTATCAAATCGAATATCCAGCTTCTGGTTCTCCTGAATTAGCTCAGCAAGTTGTTTCATTACTCGCCCCTGAGCCAATTTACCTTGATGAACAAGAGTGGGGATTAGACCACGGTACATGGGAAATTTTGCTGCGTATGTATCCAGAAGCGGATATCCCCGTGATCCAACTGAGTATCGATGGTAGCAAGCCCGCCACTTGGCACTATGAACTCGGTAAAAAATTGAGTGTTTTAAGGGAGAAAGGCGTGCTGATTATGGGCAGTGGCAATGTTGTCCACAATTTACGGGCGATGAATTGGCAGAACTCTCATGCTGAGCCGTACCCGTGGGCAATATCTTTTGAAAAATTTGTATATGACAATCTGCAAAGTCATGAAACGCCTCACCCACTGACTAAAGGATTAGAACGGGAGGATGGTAAATTATCTAACCCATCACCAGAACATTACTTGCCTATTTTACCTATTTTAGGAACTTGGGATGGTCAAGAAGAGATCAGTACACCGATTGAAGGAATTGTGTCGGCATCGTTAAGTATGTTGTCTATTCAGGTAGGGTAAGTTTTCTGCAATATAATTGACTAACAAAAAGCCCAAATCATATTGCTATGTTTGGGCTTTCCTTTTAACGCTAAATACGATTAGTCGATGATCGTATGTGGATAAAAGCGTGATAAGTCTTGAGTGATCAGTTCCTTATCTTCACGAATACAGATCCCCGCAGGTTGATCATTCACCAACCAGCTTCCGACTAAGGTGTAGTTACCTTCAAATTGTGGAAGTGGATGGAACTGTTGAATAATCATACCTTCTTCGCCGTATGGGCCGTCTGCGGCTGCAATTTCCTTACCATTTTCGATAATACGGATATTAGCTCCTTCACGAGAAAATAATGGCTTAATAACGTATTTTTCGAGTTCTGGCTGGGTTTTGCCATCCGCAAAATAGGCAGGCAGTAAATTTGGGTGATCTGGGAACATTTCCCATAACATAGGCAATAAGGCTTTGTTAGAAATGATGCTCTTCCATGCAGGTTCTAACCAGCGTACGCCAGCGTCTTGCAATTTAGTCGAGAAAATTTCTCTTAGCATAAATTCCCATGGATATAACTTGAACAGGTTGCTAATCACCTGATCTTGGGTATCCGAAAACTCACCTTTTTCACCTAGGCCAATTTCATCGATATATAAGAATTCAGTGGCAATACCCGCTTCATTTGCACAGTCTTGTAGATATTGAACGGTACCGCGATCTTCTTCAGTATCACGGCAACAAGACATATGCAACAAACGAAAACCATACTGATCTTTTAATTGCGTAAAGCGCTCGATCAATTGCTCTTGAATGCTATTAAACTGATCGGCATTTTCAGGGAGTTTTCCTGCTTCAATTTGATCTTCTAGCCAGATCCATTGGAAAAATGCAGACTCGTATAGTGAGGTTGGAGTATCCGCATTGTTTTCCAATAGCTTAGGTGGGTTAATACCATCGTAAGCGAGGTCAAGCCTAGAATATAACGAAGGTTGTTCGCTTTTCCATGAGCTGCGAACAAATTCCCAACAATGCTTAGGGATCTGAAAACGTGCCATTAACTCATCGTTTTCAACAACACGTTCAACCACTTTTAGGCACATTTGATGCAACTGTTCGGTTGCATCTTCGATTTCTTCAATTTGTGCCATAGTAAATTGGTAATACGCATCTTCTGACCAGTAGGGCTCACCATACATAGTATGAAATTCAAAGCCAAACTCAGAAGCTTTTTCGCGCCAGTTTGGGCGCTCTACTATAGGAACTCGTTTCATTACTTATCAACCACCCATCGAACGGGAAGAAGAGGTTGATTTTGCAGAAGAAGATGAACGCTGTGCCATCGCTTGTTTATTTACGGTGTCACCAAAACCGCCACGGGTAACTGTTGAAGTTGTTGGTGGTTTAGGTGCCATGGCTGTTTTTGGTACGCTCATGGAACGGCCACCTGCAACAGCAGGGCCATAGCTTTTACCTGAAGCGTCAACAAACTTACCATTGGCAGGGCTAGCTGGGTTTTTTGAGCTGAATAATGGTTGTGATGCAGCGCTACCGCCCATCATACGGCCCATCATATAACCCATCATTAATGGCATCCACATGCTACCGCCGCTGCTTTGTGCTTGAGCCGTTTGTTCACCATTTGTTGAGCTAGTGCCTGCAATACCTGCTTGAGCCGGAGCTTGAGTACACATAGCTTCACCAAACTCAGCAATACAGTCAGCTTGAGTTTCATATTTAGGTGCAGTTTTAGCGGCTTCTTGTAGCGCATTATTGTAGGCGATAGTGCACTGTTCTGCTTGTGATGGGTTCGCTTGGCTACAGTCTTGTGCGTTTGTGTACAATGAGACGGTTTCATCACTTTCTTCACAAGCGGAAAGCATAAATACGGCATTGACCGCAACAGCCACAGGCGCTAAACGGTATGAACGCCAAGACTTACGGAAGGCGCTCTGATTAATATCTTTGGTACGCTTCATGGTCATGGTAATTACCCTGAATTTAATTAAGTAAGATGTTTTTAGATGTTAGCTCTAGGATAGGGGATAAACGCTGAAAATTAAAGCAGAAATATAGGAGAAATGAGCTGAATTTATCATTTTGATAACTTTTTGCTATTTTTTCCTATTTAGCATGGTATTAGTTAAAGGGAAAAATAATATTTTTATTTTATATCAATGTGTTAACTATTGGCTGTTTTTTGCTCTAGCGCGCAGTAATAAGAGTGAGAATTAACTGAATTTGTGCCAGAGGCTAATAAAAAGGGGTTGTAAGCGGTTCAATTAGTGCAAATTAGCAATTCTAAACGATTTACTTGGCTTCCTTCAAAAAATAACCCGCTATATAAGCGGGCCATTATATCATTTTCAAATAAACTAAGAATTTTAATTCATTTTTGGCGCGTTGGTATTACGAATAATACTACTTGCAGAGGTTGAAATCTCTTTACCTAAATTCGCATTTAGGCGGGCAATATCGTCTTCGTTCAGTGTGCCACGAGCAAATTCGATATTCAGTTGGTTAATCATGTAGTCATAACGTGCATTAGACAGGTTTTGTTTCGCTTGGTATAGCGCAGTTGTTGCTGTCAACACGTCAACAATGGTACGAGTTCCTACTTGATAGCCGGCTTCCATCGCATCTAATGAGCTTTGTGCGGAAACAACGACTTGTTTGTAGGCATTAATGCTACTGATTGACGATGATACGTTATTAAATGATGAGCGAACTAACTGAATCACATTACGGTAAACGCTTTCTAGTTGTTCACTAGCACCTTGGAAACCATATTGTGCTTGTTCAACCTGAGAACTGACTGCGCCACCAGTATACAGTGGAATGCTTAAATTTAAGCCAATGCTATTTTGACCATTATAGCTGTTGGTCGCACCACCACCATATGGAGTATTATAACCGCTGCCGTGTTGGTAACTATTTGTGACTGATGTTGATGCATCTAAGTTAACTGTTGGCATGTGGCCTGTTTCTGCTAAGCGAATATTTTCACGAGAAACATCTTGTGCTAAACGTGCGCTTAATAGGCTGAGGTTACGCTCTTCTGCTTCTTTTAGGATAGCGTTGATATCGCCCAACTCATTGGTTTTAAAGCGGTCGATATTTAAAGAAGCAAGTTGGCTGTAGTACACGCCACTGACTTGACGCAGTTTTTCAATCGCATTTTCTAAATCATTGCGGCCAGCGACTTCTTGTGCAATAACGCTATCATAGTTTGCACGGGCGTTTTGCACGTCGGTAATGGCAACAAGGCCAACGTTAAAGCGTTGTGTAACTTGGTCTAATTGGCGATAAACGGCTTCTTTATTTGCTTCAATATAAGATAACGCGTCAATCGCTTTTAACACATTAAAATACGCAGTTGCAGTATCTAAAATTAAT
The DNA here is from genome assembly GCF_033901115.1 of Providencia sp. CIM-Carb-044. NCBI lineage: Bacteria > Pseudomonadati > Pseudomonadota > Gammaproteobacteria > Enterobacterales > Morganellaceae > Providencia > Providencia sp. CIM-Carb-044. Next base: position 163,201 of record NZ_JAXADV010000006.1, on the reverse strand, counting down.
TGCTGTTGACTTGTTTGGTATGTGACATCAGAAATACCCGCGGTTTTTTCTTGGATAGTCAATTGACGCCATTTCGACATATCAAACACAACTTGAGTGAGTTTCAGTGAAGCATTTAAACCTGTGCTTTCAGTATTTCTTGCGTCACGGTAACCACTGCCGTAGCTAGCCCCTGCACCTAAACCTAATTGTGGCAATAATGGGCTGCGAGATTCATTAATTTTTTCAAAAGCTTGATTACGTTCAGCTAATGATTTTCTTAATTCAGGGTTACTTTCTTTGGATTTTTGGTAAACCTGTAGTAAATCTTCTGCATAGCTATTGGTACTGAGACCCACAAAACTCATCGAAATTAAAAGGGGAAGCAGTTTCTTCATTTTGATTCCTTGATTAAACAGCAAATTAAGTTGAGTCTGTTGCCTAAAACGTACCATGCCTAACTAGGCGATAGATATTAAATTATCCGTTTTAGAGACAGTTATTAAAAACAGACACTACGTTGCTCTTTGATTTGAATAATGGCGCTTATTGTAACAGAGTATCACTTCTATTAACGGTAGCCTTTTGTGCCATTTTGTCTCAATTTATTAAACATTACCTCATCTAAGGTTAAAAAACCTTAAAAACTGTTTTAATCCACAATTATTTCCTTAAGATGGAATAATTGGGTTTGGAGAATGAAATGACAAAACAAATAGAGCAGCCAATTAAATACGGCAAAAATGATGTTGAAATTATATCCAAGCGTAAATTATTTAACGGTTTTTTTCAAATGGTTGAATATCAATTTCGTCATCGCCTTTTCGCGGGGGGATGGAGTAAAGAAATTCGCCGTGAAGTTTTTGAACGCGGTCATGCCGGCGTGGTTTTACCCTATGACCCGAAAGCAGATAGTGTTGTTTTAATTGAACAAATTCGGTTGCCAGCGATTGAGACTAGTGAAACACCCTGGTTACTTGAAGCAGTAGCTGGAATGATAGAGCAAAACGAATCACCGGAAGAGGTTATTCGTCGTGAGGCCGTTGAGGAAGCTGGGCTTATTATTGGTCGCACTGAAAAAGCGGTAAGTTATCTTTCTAGCCCTGGCGGTACGACTGAACGTATGCATGTATTTATCGGTGAAGTTGATAGCAGCCAAGCGAAAGGTGTTCATGGGCTAGCGTCAGAAAATGAAGATATTTGCGTACATGTGGTTAGTCGAGAGCAAGCTTTTCAATGGGTTGAAGACGGCACAATTGATAATGCAGCAACAGTGATAGCGATTCAATGGTTACAACTTCACTATCAAAAACTTCATGAAAAGTGGATGAAACTGTGTTAAATAACGATTAATCTGATGAAGTGTGTGCTGATTATCAGAAAGTTAGAAAGTAAAGCTTTAAGATAGTTGTAAGTATGTTGAGCTTTTATATAGTTGTAATGAATAGATTAGGTACTAAATAATATTTAAGAAAAGGAATACTTTTGGACAGCCAGCTTGAAGTGACTGCAAAGAACTCTAAAGTTGTGAGAATTTTACAGGTTACTGATACGCATCTTTTTGCTAATACAGAAAATACGCTTTTAGGGGTAAATACTTACCGTAGCTATCAGGCGGTACTTGATGCTATCTCAGAGGAAAATCTCCCAATCGACTTAATTGTGGCGACAGGGGATTTAGTTCAAGACCAATCACCACAAGCTTATCAGCATTTTGCGGATGGTATTGCGCGTATTCCTGCTCCTTGCGTATGGCTTCCTGGTAATCATGACTATCCACCGGCTATGGTCAAAACACTCAGAATTGCTGGGATTTCAAGCGCTAAACAAGTTTTAATTGGTGATGAGTGGCAAATCTTGATGCTTGATAGCCAACTTCAAGATGTACCTCATGGCGAGCTTTCTGAGCAACAGTTAGAGTGGATGAAAGCCAGCTTAGATGCTGAACCTGAACGTACTACATTGATTATGCTGCATCACCATCCTCTAGCCTCGGGTTGTACTTGGCTTGATCAGCACAGTTTGAGAAATTCACATATTTTAGCTGATTATTTAAAAAGCTACTCAAATGTTAAAGCGATGCTATGTGGCCATATTCACCAAGAAATGGATGAAAACTGGCACGGTATTCGGTTGTTGGCAACGCCTTCTACCTGTGTGCAATTTAAGCCTCACTGTACTAATTTTGCGCTTGATACCGTCGCGCCAGGCTGGCGATATTTAGAATTAAGTATTAATGAACAAGGGCAAAGGCATATTACAACCCGCGTTCATCGCTTAGATACAAGGGAATTTAGCCCTGACCTTGACTCAGACGGTTATTAATTCGCTTATGTCAACTCTACTTTATATTCATGGTTTTAATAGTTCCCCTCAATCAGCTAAAGCCAATAACTTAAAGCAATGGATTGAGGTGAATTATCCACAAGTTAATATGATTGTACCGCAGTTACCGAATTACCCTCAGCAAGCTCAAGCTATGTTGGATGATATTGTCCAACAGCATCAGCATGAGAAAATGGGGTTAGTCGGCTCTTCGCTCGGCGGTTATTTTTCAATTTGGTTTTCAGAGCGTTATCAGCTTCCTGCTGTCGTCGTAAACCCTGCGGTACGTCCTTTTGATTTACTGCAAGATTACTTAGGCGACAATACAAACCCATATACTCATGAACAATATGTGTTGGAAGAAAAGCACATTAATGAGCTAAAATCCTTATACATTGAAAGATTAACATCCCCTCAGCTTATCTGGTTGTTACAACAAATGGGCGATGAAGTACTTGATTATCGAGAGGCTGTTGCCTATCTTTCAAAGTGCAAACAAACTGTGGAACCTGACGGTAATCATGCCTTTATTGGTTTTGACGCTTACTTTTCTCAAATTGTTGATTTCCTACAATTGGCAGAGAAATAGTGTCAAAACGTATGAACACTGTTATTATCAACAGTAACTCACTGATTGAATAGTTCAATTAATCACCTATTACCGCAGAATGACAACATGACTCAATCTAGTTATAACGCAGAGGCCATTGAAGTCCTCAGTGGTTTAGAGCCTGTTCGCCGTCGTCCGGGGATGTATACCGATACCAGTCGACCGAACCATTTGGCTCAAGAAGTAATTGATAATAGCGTCGATGAAGCGCTTGCGGGGCACGCGAGCCATATTGAGGTTATTTTACATGCCGATCAATCCCTTGAAGTAATTGATGATGGGCGCGGTATGCCTGTCGATATTCACCCAGAAATGAAAGTGTCAGCGGTTGAGCTGATCCTGGGGCAATTACATGCGGGGGGGAAATTCTCCAATAAAAACTACCAATTCTCAGGTGGTTTGCATGGTGTCGGGATTTCTGTCGTCAATGCGTTATCAAAACGTATTGAAGTTACTGTTCGTCGTGATAGCCAAGTGTATCAAATTGCCTTTGAAAACGGCGATAAGGTTGAAGATTTACATGTAATAGGGACTTGTGGAAAACGCAACACAGGGACTAGAGTGCATTTTTGGCCAGATGGCAGCTATTTTGATAGTCCAAAATTTTCAGTAACTCGTTTAACTCATAATTTAAAAGCCAAAGCTGTTTTATGCCCTGGCGTGAAAATCACGTTTAAGGATAAGCTCAACGATACAGAGCAAAGTTGGTGCTACAGTGACGGGTTGACCGATTACCTAATGGAGTCAATTGACGGCCTTGAAGCGTTACCCCCAAAGCCATTTACAGGTGAATTTTCAGGGGAAACAGAAGCCGCACAATGGGCGTTGCTCTGGTTGCCTGAAGGTGGTGAATTACTGACGGAAAGCTACGTTAACCTTATCCCAACAGCACTAGGTGGAACCCATGTTAATGGTTTACGCCAAGGGTTGCTCGATGCGATGCGTGAATTTTGCGAATTCCGCAATATATTGCCTCGTGGTGTTAAGCTCTCAGCTGATGATATTTGGGAGCGCTGTACTTATGTGCTTTCCGTTAAAATGCAAGATCCACAATTTGCGGGGCAAACCAAAGAGCGTCTGTCTTCTCGTCAATGCGCTGCGTTTGTTTCGGGCGTGGTAAAAGATGCCTTCAGTTTATGGCTTAACCAAAACGTGCAAGTGGCTGAACAGCTTGCAGAAATGGCAATTTCTAGCGCGCAGCGTCGAATGCGTGCAGCGAAAAAAGTGGTGCGTAAAAAACTCACCAGTGGCCCTGCTTTACCGGGTAAATTAGCTGATTGTAGCTCGCAAGACCTGAGTATGACGGAATTGTTCCTTGTAGAAGGGGACTCCGCAGGGGGCTCTGCAAAACAAGCGCGTGACCGCGAATACCAAGCTATCATGCCGCTACGCGGTAAAATTCTCAATACATGGGAAGTGTCTTCTGATGAGGTTTTAGCTTCCCAAGAGGTACATGATATCTCTGTTGCCATTGGAATAGACCCTGATAGCGAAGACCTTAGCCAATTACGCTATGGGAAAATTTGCATCCTTGCGGATGCGGACTCCGACGGCTTGCACATTGCTACATTGCTATGTGCGTTATTTGTCCGTCATTTCCCAACATTAGTAAAAGCAGGGCATGTCTATATGGCAATGCCGCCGTTATATCGTATCGATTTAGGCAAAGAAACGTTTTACGCCCTTGATGAAAGCGAAAAAAATGCTGTACTTGAACGCCTTAGCCGCAAGCGAGGTAAACCCAATGTTCAGCGATTTAAAGGGCTGGGGGAAATGAACCCACTGCAATTACGTGAAACGACATTAGATCCAAATACTCGTCGTCTTGTACAGCTAATTATCGATGATGAAAACTACCAAGAAACACTTGCGGTCATGGATATGCTTCTTGCGAAAAAACGCTCTGAAGATCGCCGTAATTGGCTGCAAGAAAAAGGCGATATGGCTGAAATTGATGTCTAATATCCGAATTGCGATGAGAAAGGAACGAATTGAATGAGTGAAATTACTCATGATGGCGTAGAGCGCTTACCGCTTCATGCTTTCACTGAAAATGCCTATCTGAACTATTCGATGTACGTCATCATGGATAGGGCATTACCGTTTATTGGCGATGGGCTTAAACCTGTTCAGCGCCGTATTGTGTATGCAATGTCAGAACTTGGCTTAAGCAACACTGCAAAATATAAAAAATCCGCCAGAACTGTGGGTGATGTTCTCGGTAAATATCACCCACACGGTGATATCGCTTGTTATGAAGCGATGGTCTTGATGGCGCAGCCGTTTTCTTACCGTTATCCGCTGGTGGATGGTCAAGGAAACTGGGGGGCACCGGATGACCCTAAATCATTCGCAGCAATGCGTTATACCGAATCACGACTATCCAAATACGCTGAAATTTTACTCAGTGAACTTGGCCATGGCACCGTCGATTGGGTACCAAACTTTGATGGTACGCTAAACGAGCCCAAAATGTTGCCTGCACGTTTGCCAAATATTTTGTTAAACGGTACAACGGGTATTGCGGTTGGGATGGCGACAGATATTCCACCACATAACGCCCGAGAAGTGGCTCAAGCTTTGGTTGCTTTACTGGATAAACCTACGCTAAATCTTGATGACATCATGGCATTTGTGCCGGGACCTGATTTCCCTACGGAAGCAGAAATTATTTCTTCCCGTGATGATATTCGTAAGATTTATCAAAATGGGCGCGGCTCTGTACGCATGCGTGCGGTGTGGGAAAAAGAAGATGGTAATGCTGTTATCACGGCTCTCCCTCATCAAGTTTCTGGGGCGAAAGTTTTAGAACAAATCGCCAGCCAAATGCGCGCGAAAAAATTGCCGATGGTTGAAGATTTACGCGATGAATCTAACCATGAAAACCCAACACGTTTGGTGATAGTTCCACGTAGTAATCGTGTTGACCTTGAACAGGTTATGACGCACTTATTTGCGACAACGGATTTAGAGCGTAGCTACCGCGTTAACCTTAATATGATTGGTTTAGATAACCGACCTGCGGTAAAAGGGCTTGTTGAGATCTTAAATGAGTGGATCGCTTACCGTCGACAAACTGTACGTAATCGCTTAAATCACAGGTTAGAAAAAGTATTAAGACGCTTACATATTTTAGATGGTTTATTGATTGCTTATCTGAATATTGATGAAGTCATTGAAATTATTCGTACAGAAGATGAACCCAAAGCGGTTTTAATGTCACGTTTTAATATCAGTGATACCCAAGCTGAAGCTATTTTAGAGTTAAAATTACGCCATTTAGCCAAGCTCGAAGAAATGAAAATTCGTGGCGAGCAAGATGAATTAGCCAAAGAGCGCGATGATTTACAAGCGATTCTTGGGTCTGAAAGACGTTTAAATACGCTGATTAAAAAAGAGATTCAAGCTGACGCCAAAGATTACGGTGATGACCGTCGCTCCCCATTGCATGAGCGTGAAGAAGCGAAAGCAATGAGCGAACATGAAATTTTACCGTCAGAACCGATTACCGTTGTGCTTTCTGATATGGGGTGGGTGCGAAGTGCTAAAGGGCATGATATCGAGCCGACTAACCTAAATTATAAAGCGGGAGATGGTTTTAAAGGGGCTGCGCGAGGTAAGTCAAATCAGGCGGCGGTATTCCTTGACACAACAGGGCGCAGTTATTCTGTGGATCCGCTTGAATTGCCTTCAGCGCGTAGTCAAGGTGAGCCTCTAACGGGTAAGTTAACTCTGCCTCCAGGTGCATCCATTGAACATGTATTGATGGCGCCTGATGAGCAGAAATATTTAATGGCTTCTGATGCAGGTTACGGTTTTATTTGTACCTTCAATGACTTAGTCACTAAAAATAAAACTGGTAAGGCCTTAATTTCTTTGCCTGAAAATGCAAAAGTATTGGCACCAATTGAACTGCATAATGAACAGGAAGATTTGCTGTTGGCAATTACCAAGGCAGGGCGTATGTTAATATTCCCTGTGGCGGATTTACCCCAACTTTCAAAAGGTAAAGGGAATAAAATTATCAATATTGCAGGTGCGCAAGCGGCAACTGGCGATGATTTATTGACTTGGTTGATGATTTTGCCTGTGGGGGCATCAATGACCTTGCATTTCGGTAAGCGGAAGCTGAAGTTTAAAGCAGAAGACTTACAAAAATATCGTTCAGAACGAGGTCGTAAAGGGACGTCGTTACCGCGTGGAATGCACAATATTGAGCGTATTGATATTGAGCCAGTAGAGTCTGAATAATTAACAAAGAACAAACCTTATAAACCTTTTTTAGTATGAACTTCAAAAGGTTTATAAGTAGATAATATTCATCATGGAGCTGAAAAGCTTCTTACAATTTGGGGTTAGTATGTTAGCGCTTATTAGAGCGATCATTGTTATTATTTATACGATTGCGGTGTGTGTAGGGGGCGGGATTTACTGTCTATTTAGCCCTCGTAACCCAAAACACGTAATGACATTTGGTCACATGTTCGGGCGGTTATCAGTCGTTTTTGGGATTAACATTATAAATCGTGTACCCGAGAAAGCTAAGAGCTATGGCCCGAGTATTTATATTGGTAATCACCAAAACAATTACGATATGGTGACTATGTCAAATGGGGTATTACCAAGAACGGTAACCGTTGGTAAAAAAAGCTTGGTTTATATACCTTTTTTTGGCTTTTTATATTGGATAACGGGTAATATTTTAATTGACCGCGCTAATCGCTCTAAAGCCCATAACACAATCACGCAAGTTGCTGACCAGATTAAAAAACGTAAAATTTCTGTGTGGATGTTTCCTGAAGGTACTCGCAGCCGTGGTCGTGGTTTACTGCCATTTAAAACGGGGGCATTTCATGCAGCGATTGCAGCAGGGGTACCGATTGTGCCTGTTTGCGTTTCTAGTACACAAGGTAAAATTAAGTTAAACCGTTGGAATAACGGTACTGTCATTATTGAAATGCTAGACCCTATTGATACATCGCTTTATAGCCGAGAGCAAGTGAGGGAGTTATCTGAGCATTGCCATGCTTTAATGGAAGCCAAAATAAAAGAACTCGATCTCGAAGTCGAAGAAATGGCAAAACAAGGCAAATAACTTAATTCATTGAATTTATTTAAAAATGGGCAATATACAAATATTGCTCATTCTTTTAGGTTGAATACAGCATAAATTGACTTTATTGTTTCCTACCTGTCTTATTTCCTTTTTTAATTACTTACCCTTACTATTTATAATCTTATTAATTATATTTTTACACATTTGCTAGATATTTTTAGAATTTAGCCTTTTTTCGCGATATCATGGCTTACAAATTATTGCGACCTTAAATTGTTGTATCTAAGTTGTTATATTGCTGGGTCCAATCATAAATTAGCCATTTTATAGGCTGAAAATCTACAATACTAAATAATAAAATGCGCTGGAATTTTTGTTTAGCGGAGAATTTATGTCATTCAATCGATGCCAAGCCCTGATAGCGGCGGGGGTGGCTCTATGTTTGTCCTATGTGCCAATTTATGCAAATGCAGAGGGGGCGACAGCTTTACCTGTGCCACCATTATTAGAATCACGGTCTGGACAGCCATTATTTTTAACATTACAAAAAATTCATTGGTCTTATGATGGAAAATATTCAGCCGATATTTGGGGAGTAAATGGTTCTTCCCCTGGGCCGACAGTCAAAGTAAAAAATGGCGATGACATTAAGCTTATTTATAGTAATCGCTTACCTGAAGCCGTTTCGATGACAATCAGCGGGTTGCAAATACCAGGAACACAAATTGGTGGAGCGGCAAGGTTAATTTCACCTAATGCGGACTGGTCTCCAGTGATCCCGATACGCCAAAATGCAGCAACGCTTTGGTATCATGCAAATACTCAAGGGAAAATGGGCGAGCAAGTCTACAATGGTTTATTGGGGATGTGGATCATCGAAGATGATGTGACGAAAAACTTGCGTTTACCTAAACACTATGGTGTTGATGATTTTCCTGTCATTATTCAAGATAAGCGTTTAGATAATTTTGGCGTCCCTGAATACAAAGCCGATGAAAATGGGTTTTTAGGCGATTCATTACTGGTTAATGGCGTACAAAATCCATACATTGAAGTTTCTCGAGGGTGGGTACGTCTACGATTATTAAATGCGTCGAACTCCCGTTATTATGTGATGAAAATTAGTGATGGTCGCCCATTTTCATTGATTGCATCTGATCAAGGGTTATTAACTGTACCTGTTAGTGTTCAGGAACTCCCATTAGCACCGGGGGAACGGCGTGAAGTCTTGATTGATATGGCGAAAACGCAAGAGTTAACCATTACTGCGGGCGAGTCGGCTACCTTTATGGACCGTTTAAAAGGGCTATTTGAACCATCGAATAGCTTAATTTCAACCAATGTATTAACTATCAAGGCAACTGGATTAATGTCATTGGTAACGGATGGTTTACCGGCACAATTAGTTGAAGATAAAACGCAAGTCACATCCAGTATTACACAACGTAATATTCACCTTAATGATGGTTTTGGTATTAATAATGCGACTATTGATACAAACAGGGTTGATTTCTCAAGCCGCCAAGGCAATTGGGAACGTTGGGTTGTGACGACGAATGAACCGCAAGCATTTCACATTGAAGGTGTGCGCTTTAAGGTCTTAAACCGTAATGGTAAACCAACACCGCCAGAAGATTATGGCTGGAAAGATACAGTGTGGGTTGATAGCCGAGTTGAATTATTAGTTCAAATGATGCAACCGTCCTATAACCATTTCCCGTTCTTATTTTATAGCCACAATTTAGAGAAGGCGGATTTAGGGTCTGTAGGGCAGTTGGTTGTTGCACCGCAAGACACCATGCAATAATTCGTATTACAACAATATTGAATATCCAATAAGCAGGCATTTAGCCCGCTTATTGGAAGGATAACAAAGCTAGCTTAGCGCCACTCGAATACCAAAGGCGATTAATACAACGCCGAGAACCTTATCAACGTATTTTTGCACTTTTGCCAGGCCTTTTCTTACAGGGGCACTTTGGATTAAAAATACTAAAATAGGCCAGTAGATGACGGCTAAACCCCAAATAATAAAGGCAAACCACAGCTTTTCGCCAACAGTGGAATTAATATCTAGCACTTGGGTAAAAACCGCTAAAAAGAACAGCGTGGCTTTTGGGTTTAATACATTACAGAGAAAACCTTGCATAAAGGCTTTTTTGAATGAAACAATTTCGTGTTTACTGGTTGTTAGATCAACGCTATGGCCGGATTGCGGAAGTAAGCTTTTGACACCGATCCAAATTAAATAGGCTGCACCCGCGTATTTTAAGATATTAAACAGCCAAGGCGTAGTTGTAATCAAGACAGCGAGGCCTGCAACACAGTAAGACATATGCAAAGCGATAGCGACTATCACACCACATGCAGACATTAATGCGGCAGAGCGTTGATAGCGTGCTGAATTTTTAACAATCAAAAAGAAATCTGGCCCTGGAGAAAGCATACCGAGTGCAGCGATGGTCGCAACCATAATACTCGTTTCGTACATGTTATAATCTCTTTTCCCGTTCAATGTTGGTAAATAAAAATGACCTGCTAATGACACTCATATTTAGACTGGTCTTAGAGGGTTCATTTTGTTTTTAAATGTTATTTTTAGTCATAAGTTTATCAATTCGAGTATAAGTGATTCAAACCTGTTTAAGGAAGTTTAAATTTAGTCGACGAAGCAATTCTCTTTCCGTATAGTGTGCTCAATTTTTATATCTTGTTTCTAAGGTGAGTAGATGAATATTAGCTTAATCGCAGCAATGGCGATCGATCAGGTTATCGGCATGGAAAAAGCGATGCCTTGGAATTTGCCGGGGGATCTAGCGTGGTTCAAACGAAATACGTTAAACAAACCGGTTATCATGGGCCGTGTTACCTATGAATCAATTGGGCGCCCATTGCCACAACGTGTGAATATTGTATTAAGTAGTGCTCCTGGTACTGATTCTGATGTTATTTGGGTAACGTCAATTGAAGAAGCATTGGCTGCAGCGCAAGCAATTGAAAATGTTGAAGAGGTGATGGTAATTGGCGGTGGTAAAGTTTATCAACAATTTTTACCGCTAGCGAATAAATTATATTTGACTCACGTTGATGCTGAAGTTATCGGAGATACTCATTTTCCGGCTTATGAGCCTGATGAATGGGATTCTATTTTTACCGAATACCATGAAGCTGACGAAAACAATACCCATGGTTATTGTTTTGAGATCTTAACTAAAAGAGACTAATTTTTAGTTAGAATGCAAAAATGGCGCTTAATTGCGCCATTTTGCTATAACTTGCAATTAACTAGGCAAAAAATTACTCTTTACGGCTTTTTTGATATGACTTTTGCTGGTGGTACTGCTTAGTTTCCCAATGGAATAGCGTTAATTCCCCTCCCCAGCAGCAACCCGTATCTAAAGCATAAACGTTATCAGGAGTGCATTTCCCTTCAAGGGATGCCCAGTGACCAAAAAACACTGAGTAATCCTCAGGAATTTTACTGGGTAGATCGAACCAGGGTTTTAGCGGAGCGGGCGCTTTTTTAGGGTTTTCCTTGCAAATCATATCTAGCTGTCCGTTTGGAAAACAGTAGCGCAGGCGTGTTAAGGCATTGGTACTAAAACGCAAACGAGCTAGCCCCATTAAGCTTTCAGACCAGTTATTTGGCATGTCACCATACATGGAGTCGATGAATAATGGATATGCATCACTAGACAGCACGGCTTCAACTTCCCTTGCACACATTCGTGCTGTTTCGATATCCCATTGTGGTGTTATACCTGCATGAGTCATCAAGATCTTTTTTTCTTCATCAATTTGTAATAAAGGTTGGCGACGTAACCAATTGATCAATTCATCAAGATCAGGTGCATGTAATAACTCATCGAGGTGATCTTTCGGCTTGTTACGACTAATTTTACAGTAAATTCCTAACAGATGGAGATCGTGGTTGCCAAGCACTAAACGTGCGGCAGAACCAAGGCTTTTTACATAGCGTAAAACTTGCAGTGATTCAGTTCCGCGGGCAATGAGATCGCCTGTTAACCACAGTGTGTCTTTGGTTGGATCAAAATGGACGCTTTCCATCAAGTCACGGAGCTCACGATAACAACCGTGAATATCACCTACTAAATATGTCGACATAATTAATTAATCAGTGTTGGGATAGCAAGACGAAAAGCAGGGATATCAACGTGGAAACTGTCCCCTTGTGTGCTTATCATCACATAATAACCTTCCATCGTACCCATTGGAGTTTCAAGGATTGCGCCACTGGTATAACGGTATTCTTTTCCTGGTGGGATAAGCGGTTGTTCACCAACCACGCCTTCACCTTGAACTTCGGTCTTATGGCCATCACTGTTAGTAATGAGCCAATAACGGCTCATTAATTGAATAGGCTCTCGTCCTAAATTACGAATGCAGATAGTGTAAGCAAACACATATCTCGCAATATCGGGTTGAGATTGGCTTTCTATATAGACACTCTGAACTTGGATGCTTACATTCGGCTCATTAAGCATAGTGCCTCCTTCAACAGACTATTCTGAACGGTTAGAGAGATAGTTTGCCATTTTACAATATTGTTCAACAGAAATATTTTCTGCTCGGGTGCTTAAATCAATACCCAGTTCTGTTAACTCTTCAACGCTGAATAAATCCCCTAAACTATTACGAATCGTTTTACGGCGTTGGTTGAAAGCTTGTGTGGTAATACGGCTTAAAAATTTAATATCTTTTACCGGATATGGGTTTTCACGATGAGGAATCAACCTAACAATGGCTGAATCTACTTTTGGCGCTGGTGTAAATGCGGTTGGTGGTACTTCCAACACAGGCACCACGTTGCAATAATATTGCGCCATAACACTCAAGCGCCCAAAGGCTTTGCTACCTGGTCCTGCAACCAGACGATTCACCACTTCTTTTTGTAACATGAAATTCATGTCAGAAATAGAATTGGTGAATGTGAATAAGTGAAACATTAACGGTGTGGAGATGTTGTAAGGCAAGTTACCAAAAACGCGCAGGGGTTGACCTGCTTGTTTGGCTAATTCACCAAAATCCACTGTCATTGCATCTTGCTGAATGATAGTCAATTTATCTTTTAGTTGAGGATGAACGTGTAAACGTGCAGCAAGATCACGGTCAAGTTCAACTACGGTCATTTTATCGATTCGGCTACCGACAGGTTCGGTTAAGGCACCTAAGCCGGGACCAATTTCTACAATGGACTGACCTGGCAGCGGGTTCATGGCATCCACGATGCTGTCGATAATAAATTGGTCAGTTAAAAAGTTCTGCCCGAAACGTTTGCGGGCAAAGTGCCCCTGATGGACTCGATTATTCATGTATTCTTAGATGTCATTTGGATAGCTAACTTTAATGCGGTGATAAAACTTCCCGCATCAGCATGACCCGTCCCCGCGAGCTCAAGGGCTGTCCCATGGTCGACAGAGGTACGGATAAAAGGCAGGCCGAGAGTGATATTTACTGCTCTGCCAAAACCTTGGTATTTTAACACAGGAAGGCCCTGATCGTGATACATTGCTAACACTGCGTCTGCATGGTCTAAATACTTAGCTTGAAATAGGGTATCTGCAGGCAATGGCCCAATCAAATTAATTCCTTTTGTACGTAGGCTTTCAAGTGCAGGCTCTATAGTATCAATTTCTTCGGTACCCATATGGCCGCCTTCTCCTGCATGTGGATTTAAACCACAAACATAGATGGCCGGTTTTTCAATACCAAATTTTGTTTGTAAATCATGGTGTAAAATGGTGATGACTTCATGAAGACTTTGTTGGGTAATAGCGGCCGACACGTCCTTGAGTGGCAGATGCGTTGTGGCTAATGCAACACGCAGTTCTTCGGTAGCTAGCATCATCACAACGCGTTCACAGCCACTTCGTTGTGCAAAAAATTCAGTGTGACCACTAAATGACATGCCTGCATCATTAATAATCCCTTTATGTACGGGACCTGTTACAAGCGCTGAAAATTCGCCATTTAAACAGCCGTCACATGCTTTTGCTAAGCTCTCCACAACATATTGGCCATTATCAACATTGAGTACACCTGCCTTTGCAGGCGTTGCTAAATGAACAGGTAGAACGGATAAGTGACCTGCAGGCTGTACTTCATTAATTGAATTGGGGGAATATTCAGTTAATGTCAGAGGCAAATTTAGCGCTTTGGCACGCTGGAGTAATAAATCAGGATCGGCACAAGCAACCAACTCAACAGGCCATTGCTGTTGAGCTAGCTGAATAAGTAGGTCTGGACCAACCCCGGCTGGCTCGCCGGGGGTGATAACAACAGGCTTAATTTGTTTTTTCATCTGTAGATTGGCTGTCACGACCATCAACCATTTTCACGTAAGCAGAAGCACGTTGTTCTTGCATCCAGCTTTGTGCTTCTTCGTTAAATTTACGATTAAACAGTAAACGGTAAGCTTGATCTTTTTGCGCCGCGTCTGTTTTATCAACGTTGCGTGTGTCTTCTAATTGAATTAGGTGCCATCCAAAGTTTGATTGAACAGGTTGGCTTAATTCACCTTTATTCAGTCTCATTAGCGCATCGCGGAAAGCTGGGTCATAGATATCAGGCATATTCCAACCTAATTCACCGCCTTTTAACGCACTACCTGGGTCTTCAGAATTTTCTTTTGCTGCATCTTCAAATGAGATTTTGCCTGAACGAATTTCCTGAGCAATTTTGGTTAATTTTTGTCTTGCCTGTGCATCATCCATAATTGGTGATGACTTAATCAAGATGTGGCGTGCTTTCACTTCTGTGACAGAAATAGGTTGGCTGCCACCACTGACATCGTTAACACGTAAAATATGGTAGCCGACACCAGAGCGAATAGGGCCGACAACATCACCTTTTTTCGCATTTTTCAGTTGTTCAGCAAACACAACGGGTAATTCTTGCAGGCGTGACCAACCCATATTACCGCCTTTCAGTGCTTGAGGATCTGCTGAATAAGCGATAGCTAACTTACCGAAATCTCCGCCTTTTTTCAGTTCAGCTAAAATTTTATCCACTAATGCTTCAGCGGTTTTTAGTTGTTCCTGTGTTGGGTTTTCTGCTAACGGAATCAAGATATGGCTTAAATTAACGCCCATCTCATAATTTGCTTGTGAGCTCATTTGTTCAGCAAGAGAATCAACCTCTTGAGGTAAAATAGTCACTCGACGGCGAACTTCATTGTTACGCACTTCAGCAATCAGCATCTCTTTACGAATTTCGCTACGATACTGATTCATATTGATGCCATCAGCGGTTAAACGTTGTTGCATTTGCTGTAGTGTTAAACCGTTTTGACGAGCGATATCAGTAATAGTTGCATCCACGGCTTCATCTGGAATATTGATTTGCATTTGGCTAGCCATTTGCAAAATGATGTTATCCATAACGAGACGCTCAAGGATCTGATGACGCAGAGTTTGATCATCAGGCACCTGTTGACGTGCGTTCTGAGCATTCAGTTTTACTGTGTTGATCATATTCTGGACGTCACTTTCCAGCACAACACCGTTATTGACGACCGCAGCCACTTTATCCATTTGCTGAGGCGCAGCCAAAGCAGTGGAGCTTGCGAACATCAGTCCCAGAATAAGCGTTCTCCAATTCTTCATAATGGTCCTATAAATATTGACTTTGATTCCGCAAAAGCGGGCTAATCTCTTTTTACTCGTCATACTTCAAGTTGCAGTGTTGTTGACTGCGCTCATTCGCACTAGTCACATACTTGTGTATGCTCCTAGCGACTCAGTCACTTGTCGCCTAACTGCCCCTGAGTTATTGACAGTAACTCTATGTTATTTTTATCAGAAAGCACGTTGATAAGGCATAATGCCACTTTCTAACATCTTCTGACTACCTAAACTATGATTGTTATTTAGGCCTCTAAGTTCCACATTGATTGACCATTTATTATCATATTCACTGCTGAACTTCTCTTTTTGCCAACCAACTATCTTACGTTCATAGCCAAGATTGACCGCCCAGCAGCAAGTATTGTATTGCAAACCAACAAGTTGGCTCGCAGGTTGCTGTTGTTTGGTATCATAATAATATGAGCCCACAAAACCCCAGCGCTCGCTTAATGGCCAACTAACTACAGTACCCACCTGTGAAATACCACGTTGGTATTCAGGCAGTGTATAGGTATAGCCGCCATTCGCAGTATCTTCACGACGGAAGGTCGCTTGAATATAATCGCGGTCAACGAAACGGTAGTTCAACTGAACTAAACGATCGGCATCTAAACGGTATTCTGCAACCGCATTCCCCATGGTGACATTACCGAGGCGGCGGTCATATTGTAAACCACCACGCAAGCCCCAGTTATCATCAATTCGCCACATACTGTCGGTAGCCCACAGTAAAGAACCTGTATTGCTTTTATCGTCAATTGGGCGGTTTGAATTCCCTGCTCGAGGGCGTTCGAAATAATAAATTTGACCCACTGAGAAATTAAACCGCTCAGCTAAAGCATCATCATACACGCGGGTTGTAACACCTGTGGTGAACTGATTTGCAGAGGCGATACGGTCAAGGCCACTGTAAATTCGGTCACGGAATAAACCGCTATAGTCTGACTGCAATAATGAAGAGTCAAAGTTATTGATATTATCTTGATCTTTATACGGAATATATAAATATTGGACACGTGGTTCTAATGTTTGAACGAAATCACTACCTTGGAAAAGGTCTCGTTCGAAGACAACTTTTGCGTCACTTTTAAACATTGGTAGAACACGAGTCACATTTTTTTCTAAGCTATCATCTTTATTTGAGCGTGGGATATCTTGGTCGTAATGAGTCGCATACAATTTGATGCTGTTATTCATATTCGCCCAGCCATTAGATAATGGCAGGTTCACTTCAGGCTCAATGTGCAAGCGAGTTGCATCTGGGTTATTTTTCCCCACACTAGTAAAACGAGCAGCTTGTGCGTAAGTATGCA
Organism: Providencia sp. CIM-Carb-044; assembly: GCF_033901115.1. Lineage (NCBI taxonomy): Bacteria > Pseudomonadati > Pseudomonadota > Gammaproteobacteria > Enterobacterales > Morganellaceae > Providencia > Providencia sp. CIM-Carb-044. Next base: position 146,272 of record NZ_JAXADV010000006.1, on the reverse strand, counting down.
CATCAAAGGCACCTAAATTATTTTTATAATAATTGAAGTCCACTTGTGGCTCTGCTTTATAAGCACGTTTGTTGGGGTTATCAGCAAAAATTTGGAATTGTTTGTGAGTAACTTTTGCATTCCAGTTTGTATCTGAATAACCTGCACTGAATTTTTGAGTGGCATAGCCATCAGTGGTGCTACCATACTGGGAACTAAAGTCAGTAAAATAGCTAGGGTCGCTCACTTTGGTATAGTCAGAGCTGAAGTTCCAGTGTTCCGCGTAAGTCCCAGAATGGCGCCAATAGAATAACCAACGGTCATCACTATCACGGTCTTCACGCTTACCACGTTCTTTGTCCTTGATATAAGCTCGGTCATGATTTAGAAAATCAAAGGCCACAGTGCCTGTACCAGGAGCAATGAGGTAACGGAATTCATTGTTTAATTTTACACCACGGTGGGTCATAAACTGTGGGGTAATCGTGGCATCGTAGTTTGGCGCAATATTCCAATAATAGGGTAATGAGAACTCTAGCCCATCGTTACTTGAATAGCTTCCCGTCGGAATTAAAAAACCGGAACGGCGTTTATTACCAATCGGCAATTGCATATATGGGCTATAGAAAATAGGCACGTCACCCACTTTAAAACGTGCATGCCAAATTTCAGCCACTTCTTCTTCGCGGTCGATAATCACTTCAGAGCCCGCAACGCTCCAGCTATTATTGCCGGGTAAACAGGTCGTGAATGTGCCGTTTTCCATAATAGAGTAACGGTTTTCACCACGCATTTTCATTTTTGTCGCGTCACCACGTCCCTGACGGCCTACCATCATGTAGTTACCATCATTTACATCAGTGTTTTTATTATCTAAGTTAGACCACGCAGAAGGGCCTTTTAAGATAATTTGTGGGTCATCGTAGTGAACATTACCCGTGGCGGTTACTTCACGGACAGGCAGCTCACCCGCAGTTTCTGTTTGCGTGAGTTTAACCTTATCAGCGGTTAATGTTTGGTTCCCTTGTTGAATATCGACATTGCCTTCATATTCAACAAAATTAGGGTATTCACCACGGACATCTTCAGCGGTAATGTGAATCGGCAGGTCGTTAGGGTCACCTTTTACAATCGGTTTTGTGTAAACAGGGACACCCAGCATACACTGCTGTGCAAGGTCAGCATGCGCTTGCTGACTATAAATTGCCGCCCATACCATGGTGGCGAGTAGTGTTGGATAGCTTTTTTTCATCATTAAATATGGGGTTCCGTCATCATTGGCATCGCCAGCAAACGCTCAAAGACTAACTTAGCCAACCACTTTGCGCCAGTATAATGTAAGAAACTTTACGCGCGGGTAGTTATGCATAGAGCTGAATGAATAGTATGATAATGCAAAATTGCATTTTGAGCATTGAAGAATTGAGGGATATATGCACTATTGGGGCAAAATTATTGGCGTTATACTCGCAATCGTCTCTGGATTGGGTTTTTGGGGGGCGCTAATTGGGTTAATTATTGGGCATGGTTTTGATAAAGCATCGATTCAACGTAAATTTGCAGGGAGAATGAATAAGCGTGATCGCCAAATTATTTTCTTTGCTAGCACTTTCCAAATTTTGGGGCATTTAACGAAGTCCAAAGGCCGTGTAACCGAGACAGATATTCAGCTTGCAACCAATTTAATGGACAGAATGCAATTACACGGAGAAACACGAAAAGCGGCTCAACAAGCATTTAGAGAAGGCAAATCCCCTAACTTTCCATTACGTGATGTATTAAAACAATTACGTATGGCCTGTTATGGCCGTTTTGACTTAATTCAGATGTTTCTGGAAATTCAATTACAGGCGGCTTTTGCAGATGGGCAGCTACATCCAAACGAACGAAAAGTATTGTTTATTATTGCTGAGGAATTGGGTATTTCTAAGGTTCAATTTGAACAGTTCTTGGATATGATCCAAAGTGGTCGCCAATTTGGCCAAGGGTACTCTCAGCAGCAATCAGGAGGGTATTATCAGCAATCGAATGGCCCAACCCTTGAAGATGCTTGTAAAGTCCTTGGTGTGTCCCCGAGTGATGACCCAACAAAAATTAAGCGTGCCTATCGTAAATTAATGAGCGAACATCACCCAGATAAATTGGTTGCGAAAGGTTTGCCACCAGAAATGATGGAAATAGCGAAGCAGAAAGCGCAATCAATCCAAGCCGCTTATGACTTAGTTAAGAAGGAGCTCGGCTTCAAATAAATTTCCCCGTCATATTTCGCGCCGCAGCGTTGTTGGCTGCGCTCGCGAACCCTAGTCACATACTACTGTATGCTCCTAGGGATTTGCTCTCTTGCCGCCTAGCTGCAACACGAACTATTTAAGGGAAATCAGGGGAATAATTAAAATGGATTATTTCGCTCCCGTTTTTTGTTGGCTGCGCTCGCGAACCCTAGTCACATACTACTGTATGCTCCTAGGGATTTGCTCTCTTGCCGCCTAGCTGCAACACGAACTATTTAAGGGAAATCAGGGGAATAATTAAAATGGATTATTTCGCTCCCGTTTTTTGTTGGCTGCGCTCGCGAACCCTAGTCACATACTACTGTATGCTCCTAGGAATTCGCTCTCTTGCCGCCTAGCTGCAACACGAACTATTTAGGGGAAATCAGGGGAATAATTAAAATGGATTATTTCGCTCCCGTTTTTTGTTGGCTGCGCTCGCGCACCCTAGTTACATAGTTATGTATGTTCTTAGGGTAAAAACAAACGGGAAAATAATCAGCGCAAAAATAGAGTGAGTTAATTTCTGCACTGGTAATATTGAAATCTAATCAATCGATTAGAGACCGTTAAAAATCCGGTGGGCAGGTAAAATGCATTGGCGTGCCGTATTCAGGGTGGGTGATGTATAATTCCTGAGCATGTAATTGTAAGCGAGTCGCTAGCGCTTTGGCCTCATCGTGAGCATAGAAGCGATCACCAAGGATAGGGTGACCTAACGCTAACATATGGACTCTAAGTTGGTGCGAACGACCCGTAATAGGGGAAAGCTTTACGCGAGTGGCTTGTTCTTCATATTGTAAAACTTGGTACTCGGTTTGTGCTGATTTCCCTGTTTCGAAACACACTTTTTGCTTAGGGCGGTTTGGCCAATCACAAATTAACGGCAAATCAACCAAGCCTTCTTCTTTTTCTAAATGACCCCAAACACGAGCAATATAGAATTTTTTCGGCTCACGCTCTCTAAATTGGCGTTTAAGTTCGCGTTCAGCTTTTTTGTGCAGTGCCACAACCATGACGCCACTTGTCGCCATATCTAACCGATGTACGGATTCAGCGGCGGGAAAATCACGCTGAACACGGCTCATAATGCTGTCATGGTGCTCTGGCGCTTTTCCGGGAACAGAGAGTAACCCGCTAGGTTTATTCACCACAATGATGTGATCATCTTGGTAAAGTATATGCAACCAAGGTTCAACAGCAGGTTGGTAGGGTTCCATCATAACGTGTGTAACTCCGAAGCTTTTAAATAATTTCTCCCTCAGATGAGGGAGAAATAAGTGACTATTTTAGTTTACGCTTACTATAATTCAAATTACTAATAATAAGCTATTTGAATGAGCGACAGCGTACTCACAGCAAGTCGGCTACTGATGAGTTACCACAACTAAACGAATCGCATCTAGTCGCCATGTAGCTTGGTCGATATTAGTCATCAGTTGTTGGCGTTCTTCCTCAATAATATCAAGTTCTTCATCACGAATATTTGGGTTGACCGCTTTTAGTGCTTCTAAACGAGAAAGCTCCAACGTTAGCGCCTTATCAGCTGCTTCTTTTGCATTCTCTATCAATGCTTTGGCTTCTTTTTCGATCATTGGCTCAGATAAGCGTAATACCGAATGAACCTCATTTTGTACTGCATTGACCAGTTTGCTTGCCATATGGCGGTTAATGGCATTTAATTGGCGGTTAAAACTTTCAAACTCAACTTGAGATGATAAGTTATTACCTTTTAAATCAATTAATAAGCGTACCGGAGTTGCGGGTAAGAAACGGCTAATTTGCAGATTCTTAGGCGCTTGAGCTTCTACAACGTAAATCAGTTCAGTCAATAAGGTGCCAACAGGCAGCGCTTTGTTTTTCAATAAAGAAACCGCACAGCTGCCGGTATCGCCAGATAGCACTAAATCTAAACCATTACGAATAATAGGGTGCTCCCAGCTGATAAACTGCGTGTCTTCACGAGAAAGTGCTTGCTCTCTATCAAACGTGATGGTGCAACCATCTTGAGGAAGTCCTGGGAAATCAGGTACTAACATATGGTCTGAAGGTGTGAGGATAATCAGGTTATCACTTTTATCTTCTTGATTAATACCGACAATATCAAAAAGATTGAGTGCAAAGTTAACCAATTCGGTATCGTTATCACCTTCACCAATTTCTTCAGCCAACAGATTGCCAGACTCGCCACCGTTTGAATGCATTTCAAGTAAACGGTCACGGCCTTGTTCCAATTGCAATTTCAAGCTGTCATGCTCTGCACGGCAGGTTTTAATAAAATCATCAAAACCTTCTGTGACTGTCGGTTCAGCCATAAATTGCAGTAATGGTTGGTAGTATTTATCGTAGATAGCTCGGCCTGTTGGGCAGGTATGTTCAAAGGCATCTAAGCCTTCGTGATACCAGCGGATCAACACAGATTGTGCGGTATTTTCTAAATAAGGCACATGAATGCTGATATCACGGCTTTGTCCAATACGGTCTAAACGGCCGATACGTTGCTCGAGTAAGTCTGGATTAAACGGCAGGTCGAACATCACCAACTGGTTAGCAAATTGGAAGTTACGCCCTTCAGAACCGATTTCAGAACATAATAGAACCTGCGCGCCTTCTTCTTGAGAGGCGAAATAGGCAGCAGCTCGGTCACGTTCTAATAACGATAACCCTTCGTGGAACACGGCAGCACGAATCGCTTCGCGTTCACGTAACACTTGCTCCAATTGTAGTGCAGTTGCGGCTTTCGCGCAGATCACTAACACTTTTTCATGGCGGTTTGCGGTCAAAAAGCCCATTAACCACTCAACCCGCGGGTCAAAGTTCCACCACGTGGCGTTTTCACCTTCGAACTCTTGGTAAATTTGCTCAGGGTAGAGCATTTCTTTTGCACGTGTTTCAACGTCTTTTTTACTGCCCATAATACCAGCCACTTTAATTGCGGTTTGGTATTGGGTGGGCAATGGCATTTTTAACGAATGCAATTCACGACGAGGGAAGCCTTTGACGCCATTTCGGGTATTTCTGAACAACAGGCGGCTAGTACCATGGCGGTCCATTAACATGTTGATCAGCTCTTGGCGCGCGGCATTGCCATCTTCACCTTCAAGGTTTGCAGCCTTTAGCAGTGGTTCGATATCTTGTTCTTTGATTAATTCGTTAAGTAAATTTTGCTGGTCATTAGTCAGTTTGTCACCCGACAGCAACAGTGAAACCGCATCAGCAACAGGACGGTAGTTTTCTTGCTCAGCAATAAAGTCTTGGTAATCATGAAAACGGCTAGGGTCAAGTAAACGCAGGCGAGCGAAGTGGCTTTCTTGGCCAAGTTGCTCTGGTGTTGCCGTTAATAGCAAAATAGAAGGAATATTTTCAGCTAATGTTTCAATAACTTGATATTCACGGCTCGGGGCGGTCTCACTCCACTGTAAGTGATGAGCTTCATCGACAACCATCATATCCCAGCCCGCTTCAACTAATTGGTCAAAACGCTGCTTGTTACGACGGACGAAATCCAGTGAACACAGAACGAGTTGTTCTGTTTCAAATGGGTTATCGCTATCATGCTGTGCTTCACTGTAACGGCTATCATCAAACAAAGAAAAACGCAGATTAAAGCGGCGTAGCATCTCAACCAGCCATTGGTGCTGTAAGCTATCAGGAACAATAACTAAGACGCGCTCTGCACGGCCTGCCATTAATTGCTGGTGGATAATCATCCCCGCTTCAATGGTTTTACCTAAGCCGACTTCGTCAGCGAGTAATACGCGCGGATGGTGGCGTTTTCCCACTTCATTGGCAATATGTAATTGGTGTGGGATCAGACTTGCACGAATACCGCGTAGGCCTGTCGCTTGGTGTTTGACTTGCTCGCTTTGGAATTTGCGCGCACGAAAGCGTAAAGCGAAACGGTCCATACGGTCAATTTGCCCAGCAAATAGACGATCTTGCGGCTTATTGAATGTGAGCTTGCTGTCGAGGAACACTTCTCTAAGGCTCACACCGGTTTCTTGCGTATCTAAACGTGTGCCGATGTAAGTCAATAATCCTTTATCTTCTTCAATGCTTTCAACTTGAAGTTGCCAGCCTTCGTGGCTGGTAATGGTATCACCTTCATTAAACATCACTCGGGTAATAGGGGCATCACTGCTAGAGTAAAGGCGGTTTTCGCCACTAGCAGGAAAAAGCAACGTTACCATACGGGCATCAATTGCCACGACGGCACCTAATCCAAGTTCGCTTTCTGTATCGCTGATCCAGCGTTGACCAAGAGTAAATGGCATAGATTTAACTTAATTCCATAAAATTGAGAGTTTATTTTTTAGATTTTTTAAGACAATTTTTATCAGTGTCTTCGCCCAGTGTTGGTGTAGCTCATTAATAGTTACACAAGGAAGAGTTCGAATTATTTTAAAAATAGTCGTTACCTGATGATTAATTATACACATTTAATTATTCAAATTGCAGCAAAGTGAGCACTAAGGCGTTTGCTGGGCTTGTGGCCGAGACAATGAGTCAGTCTATTTGAATTATAATGAGTATTGTTGATTATCACGCATAATTTGTGTAGCCAGACGTGCGAGACACCAAAGGGGCGATATATTAATTCAACCGAAGGCTATCGTCACCTGTTAAAAAAACATCAAAGGTAGAATAAATTTTAAAACAACAGGGTAATTTGCCCAGTTAGTAGGGTATCAAAGTCATCTTGTAAGAAAGGCAAGATAGCATCTGCTATTGGTTTGATTTGCTTGGAAATATAATGTTCGTAATCCGGTTTTGCCGTGATGATTTCCAGCGGTTCAGGCCCTGCCTGAGTGATAATATAGTTTATCCAACCACCATTTTGATATTGCAAAGGGCGCTGTAATTTTAAATTATAGTCATCAGCGGTACGAGCCGCTCGAACATGCGGAGGAACATTTTTTTGGTAATCAGTCAATTTTCGGCGCAGGCGTTTACGGTACACTAAACGGTCATCATATTGGCCTGAACGAATATTTTGCACATATTCACGAATATATTCACGGTAAGGTTGGCGATAAAAAATACGGGTATAGAGCTCTTTTTGGAATATTTGTGCTAAGGGGGTCCAGTCCGAGCGAATGGTTTCCAGCCCTCTAAATACCATGGTGTCTTTACTCAGCCCTGCATAGCGTTTTTTACTCCCCATTTCAGCACCACGTACCGTTGGCATCAAAAATCGGCGGTAATGGGTTTCATATTCAAGCTCTAAAACCCCCTCTAATTGCCATTCTTCAGCTAAATGTTTTTTCCACCAGCTATTCACGTAATCACGTAAAGCAAAGCCAATTTTTTGCGCTTGCTCTTCATTGTGGGCATCTCGTAACCATACAAATGTGGAGTCGGTATCCCCATAAATAACTTGGTAACCCTGTGACTCAATCAAACGTTTGGTTGTACGCATAATTTCATGGCCACGCATGGTGATTGATGCAGTCAGTCTTGGGTCAAAAAAACGGCACCCTTCAGCGCCTAGTACCCCAGCAAATGCGTTCATAATAATTTTCAACGCTTGGGATAGTGGCGCATTATGCTCTTTTTTGGCTTTATCCCGTTCTTGCCAGATATGGCTGACAATATCGGGTAAACAGTGGGTTGTACGAGAAAACCAAGCTTGGCGAAAACCAGGAACAGAATATTCAAGGTCTGGATGCGCTAATCCTTCAATCATACCCGCAGGGTCGATGAGAAAAGTTCTAATAATTGAAGGATATAGGCTTTTATAATCCAAAACTAATACGGAGTCATATAGCCCAGGTTGGGAGTCCATGACAAAGCCCCCGGGGTTCAGTTGCATTTTATGTTCCGTCAGGTTGGGAGCGACAAAGCCAAGGCGGTGTAGACGGGGAATATAAAGGTGTGAGAATGCTGCGACAGATCCGCCCATTTTATCAACAGCAAGGCCAGTTACTGTTGAACGTTCTTGCAAGAAAGCCATTAAATCCGTTTTTTCAAAGATCCGATGGACTAAAATACAATCTTGAATATTGTAGTGTGCTAGAGCGGGTTTATCGTGAGCAAAGCGGCGGTTGATTTCATCCATTCGGTCATAAGGGGTATCAATCGCTTTACCTTCGCCAAGGAGTTCTTGAGCGACAAACTCTAAACTAAATGATGAAAAACTCCATGTTGCTGCTTTTAATGCATCAATACCATCAATAATTAACCTGCCTTCAGCAGCGGCAAAAAATACACCTTGCTTAAAGCCATGCTCTCGCCACTCCAATTTTTTGTTTTGTCGACCAAACAATAATGGGATGCCATAACGCTCAGCATGCTTTTGTAATACTTGTAAGTCGAATTGGATTAGGTTCCAACCAATGATGGCATCAGGGTCGTATTGGTGAAGCCATTCATTGAGCTTATGAAGTAATTGCGGGCGGCTATTCACATAGATTAAGCGATGTTCAGAGCTCAATGCAGGCCCTTGTTCTGGCCCTAACATAAATACCACATTGTCACCACAACCAGACAGCCCTATAGAATAGAGTTCACCATGTTGGCTGGTTTCGATATCAAGGGAAACAGCTTTGACTAGGGGACGGTAGCCTTCACAAGGTTTTAGTTGAAATTCTCCTTGCTGATTTTGAGAAAACCAGACAGAGGCCGCGATAAAGCGTTCCATTAGATACCGTTCACTTGGGCGAATATCTGTTTCTAATAATTCGACACCCAATTCGTTGCAGCTTTTTTCAAGATTCTGTAATTGTCGATATTGCTGGCAATAAATCGCATAGACTTTTTCGTGTTTAAAATCAATTAATTCAAGGAGCCGGTAGGTAATATTGGGTTGTTCATCTAATAGATGCTTTACTTGAGGGAATTGAGATTCAGCTAAAAAACCAATGGCTTTTTGATAGGGAACAGTGACCTTTTGAGGTTGGTTATCAGTGAGTAGCCAATAAGAGACCTCAACACCGTGGCGGGTGTCTTTCCAGTGACGGCTAAGAATAAAGCCTCTTTCTGCTGGAGCGATAAGTTGGGTCATTAGGCTACTCGCATAAAACTCGCATAAAAAATAGTTACGATAAATATACGCGAATAGTGTGAATTTATACAGTGCTAATTATTGGAAACGCTTGTGATACTCAGTAAAGCAGACGCAGCGCTTTGTCCCTGTAATAGGTATTGAGTATCACCATCGTAGGCAATATTCCCTTCTGCAATAACCAGTGTCCGCGGGGCAATTTGTAAAGCATCATCAACATTATGCGAAACCATTAACAATGTGATTGATTTTTCTGCACAAACTTCCCTGAGTAATAGCAGCATTTCTCGGCGTAATGCAGGGTCGAGAGCTGAAAAAGGCTCATCAAGTAATAAAATTGGTTGATTGCGGATCATGCAGCGTGCTAATGCCGCGCGTTGACGTTGCCCCCCCGACAGTTGTGCTGGTAACCTATCTAAACATTCACTCAGGCTGACACGGCTCGCCATTTGCTCGACTCGCTGAATTTGCGTTTTATTCAGGCGTAAATTGGGTTGCAGCCCAAGACCAATATTTTGCCGGATCGTCAGGTGTGAAAATAAATTATTTTCCTGAAATAACATAGAAACAGGGCGCTTAGCTGGAGGGCTAAAAGTATGGTCTTCGCCATTGAGCGCAATTGTACCGCTTTTGGGAAATTGAAAGCCGCTAATCAAGCTTAATAGCGTACTTTTCCCAGCACCACTTGGCCCCATAACTGCCACAGACTCACCAGACTGAACAGAAAAATCAAATGACATTGTCAGGTTGTCGTATTGGTAATCTAGCTGAGTCAATTTAATCATGGTGTTTTCCTGAGATACGTTCAATCAAGCTAAATAAGCAAAAGCAAAGTAATAATAATAACATGGCCGTAACAGCCCCATCGTTTGACCGGTAAGCCCCTATTTGCTGATAAAGATAATAAGGGAGCGTGCGGAAGTTATCATTGCCAAATAACGCGACAACACCAAAATCACCAATTGAGATAACACAAGCAAATGCGAGAGCTTGGGATATAGGTTTGCGTAATGCTTTAAGTTCAATAAGTTGGAAACGATTAAAACCAGAAATGCCAAGTGATTGGCACAATGGGTTATAGCGCTCAGCGCTGTCTCGCATGGGGTTTTCTAATACTTTTAACGCATAGGGAATGGCTAACAAAGCGTTAGTCATGATAACTAATGGGTAAGGGGATTCAGGTAAGCCCACCGTTTCATTAAAAAAGATAAAAAAACCTGTCGCGAGCACGATACCGGGCATGGCTAAAATAATTAACCCACTAAGTTCTAAGGCTTGCCCTAGACGAACTGCTTGGCGTAAGCGCAATTCACGGCTGCTCCATAACAACATTAAGGTAAGTGCCACGCAGACAGCGCCAGCACACAGTGCAATAAACACAGAGGTTGCCGTGGCTTGCCATAAGGCAGGTTGCTGCAATACCGCCCAAAGTTGCCCATTTAAGCCATCAAAAATAACAGCGAACAGCGGGGGCAGTAGCAATAACATGGCAGCGATAATGAGCAGCAGGTCACGAATACGACGAAATGCGTTATCAGCGGGGTCAACCCATTGCGCTTGTTGGCTAAACCCCACTGAAAATACACTATTTACTCTATGGCAGATAAACATTAAACCGACACAGAAAAACAGCTGGATGAGCGCCAAAAGGGTGGCTCGTCCTAAATCAAAATCATAATTAAGTGCTTGGTAAATAGCCAATTCGATGGTGGTTGCTGCCGGGCCGCCTCCCAGAGCGAGAACAGTCGCAAAGCTGGCAAAGCACAGCATAAAAATTAACGCAGCAGTAGGTAATATTTGCCGCCGTAAATAAGGCCATTCTAAAATAGTAAATTGCTGCCACTCATTAAACCTCAGTTGTGCTGCAATCTGCCGTTGCTCAATAGCGATATTCTCTAAAGATTGCAATAGCATACGTGTTGCCAGTGGCATGTTAAAAAATACATGCGCTAACAAAATGCCTTTTAGGCCATAAGGTGAAAAGGTGTAATCAAGCCCCAGTAATTGACAAAGTTTAGCTAGCCAACCCGTCTGCCCGTAAACCGATAAAATACCAAATACGGCAACTAATACTGGAAGAACCAATGTCATTGCACATAGGCGTAAAAATAGAGTTCGCCCAAAAAAACGACGGCGATGTAATGCTCTTGCGAGAAAAATGGCAGGGATCACAGAAAAAATAGCGGATAAAAAAGCCTGCCAAAAGGTAAACCCAATCACATGCCACAAATAGCTATCGCTAATAATGTCAGCCATTGAAATTTCAGGTGCAAAAAACCACAGTGCACCAAAACTAATGAGTGCAACCGTAATCAGTAATCCGGAGGCCAATGCCCCCGGTAGTAGAGACAAATTAATTAGCGACTGACGGCGGTTTGCCATAAACGAGTCCAATTTTGGCGTTCTTTGGCCACTTCTTGAGAACTAAATTGTAAGGCTTTTTCAGGTAGAGGTAACTGGTTGTATACCTCAGGTAAGGGAATATCAATGACCGGATACATCCAGTTTGTTGTTGGCAGGGTATTTTGGAATTCAGGTGTTAAGACAAACTGCAAGAACTGCTTGGCAAGCTCCGGCTGTGGGCTATTTTTCAGCCTTGCTGCCACCTCAACTTGCATATAGTGACCCTCATTAAATAATGCCGCAGCATAGTTATCTTTTTGGTCATTAAGCATTTGATAACCCGGCGATGAGGTATAACTGAGTACAAAATCACCTTCCCCTTTTAAGAACAGGCCATAAGCTTCACTCCAACCTTTAGTTACGGTAAGTGTTTTGCCTGCCATTTTTTGCCATGCATCCGCAGACTTGTCGCCATACAGTTTTTCAATCCACAGCATTAAGCCAAGTCCGGGCGTACTGGTTCGAGGATCTTGGTAAATAATTTTCCAATTATTTTCACTATTTAATAATGCATCCATACTTGTTGGTGGTTGTTTAATTTTATTAGTGTCATATATGAATGCGAAATAGCCATAGTCATAAGGAATGAAGGTTGAGCTATCCCACGAAATAGGCAGCTTCAATGCACTGGTATTAATGTCGGCAGGAGCAAACAGGCCTGTTTTTTCAGCAGAATCTAATAAATTATTATCTAACCCTAAAATCACATCTGCTTTGCTTTTTTTTCCTTCCATTCTGAGTCTGTTTAGCAGGGCTACACCATCCCCCAGCGCCACTATTTTTAATTCACAATCGCACTGCGCTTCGAAGTTTTTTTTAATTTGCGGTCCTGGACCCCACTCTGCGGCAAAGGAATCGTAGGTATAAACAGTAAGCGTTGGTTTATCCGCCCATGCTAATTGACTTAAACTGAGTGCACCAAAGGTAAAGAACGATGCTATAATTTTGTTTTTAAACATGCTTTTTCCTGCGCTAAAAGATAGTGACACAGGATTTGAGGAGAAACCGGTGCAGATATGCAGACGGAGGCTCAAATCCCTACGCCGGTATTAACCGGATCAGGTTCTACGGGTTATTTCTCAGCCGAAATAACTTCGGCACCCCGTTGAGATGTTCACTATTGTAGTGACTTCAGACATATCTGCAAACTGTATTGATATAGGTTTACCAGTTTAGGTATGTGTGAAACAATTAGGCATCTTTCAAATTTGGTTATTGAGGTAGTCTGTGATTGATGATGATGGCTACCGCCCGAATGTAGGAATTGTAATTTGTAATCGGCAAGGGCAAGTTTTATGGGCCCGCCGCTATGGTCAACACTCATGGCAGTTTCCTCAAGGAGGCATCAATCCTGGGGAATCGCCGGAACAGGCGATGTATCGTGAGCTATACGAAGAAGTCGGGCTACAGCGTAAGGATGTCAGGTTATTGGCATCTACCCGTAATTGGTTACGTTACAAATTACCCAAGCGTTTGGTGCGTTGGGATACAAAACCTGTTTGTATTGGGCAGAAACAGCGTTGGTTTTTACTTCAACTTCAATGCAATGATGCCGATATAAACGTGCAGCGCAGTAAGTCGCCAGAATTTGATGGCTGGCGATGGGTCAGTTATTGGTATCCTGTTAGGCAGGTGGTTTCTTTTAAACGTGAGGTTTATCGGCGTGTCATGAAAGAATTCGCTCCCGTAGTTATGCCTTTACAGGAACAAAAATTACCACAACGGCCCTCTTTTAATAACCGTAGGCGTGGAGCAAAGTAGCCTATGTTGACGCGTTTACGTGAAATTGTCGAAAAAGTTGCAATGGCGACAAGTTTGACTGATGCGCTAGAAGTGTTGGTGAATGAGACCTGCAAAGCAATGAGAACAGACGTTTGTTCCATTTATTTAGCTGATCACCCTCGCCAATGCTATTACTTAATGGCAACCCGCGGGTTAAAAAAACCTAGCGGGATTGCTATTCGTCTAGGTTTTGATGAAGGTGTCGTAGGGGCCGTAGGGCGCCAATCTGAAATGCTCAATCTAGCCGATATTCGTGAACACCCTCAATATAAATTCCTGCCTCAGCTTAAAGAAGAACAATTAAAAGCTTTCTTAGGTGTTCCCGTGGTATACCGTCGCCAATTATTAGGTGTGCTGGTCGTACAGCAACGGGAAAAACGCTTGTTTAATGAAACCGAAGAATCTTTCATGGTAACGCTGTCGATGCAACTCGCCGTGATTTTGTCGCAAGCACAAGCAAAAGGTATTTTTGGGCAATATCGACAAAATAGAATTAAAGCGATTCCTGTATCACAAGGAATTGCAATGGCTTATGGATGGCAAGATAGTTCCCAACCTTCTTTAGATAGTATTTTTCAAGCAAGCGCTATTGATATCGATAAAGAAAAACAACGCCTTGTCGTCGCCCTTGAAAGTGCTACAGCGGAATGTCGTCGTATTAGTAAACGTTTTATGGCGAGCTCAGCAAAAGAAAGTGCGGCGATATTTGATCTCTACAATCATTTGCTTAGTGACCCACAGCTAAAAAAACACCTGTTTGCCGCCATCAATGATAACGCAACCGCTGAATGGGCAGTTAAAACAGTCATTGAAAATTATGTAGAGCAGTTTTCTCGCCTGCGTGACCTTTATTTAAGGGAAAGAGGGGCAGATTTAAAAGCATTAGGTCAACGCTTATTATTTCATCTTGATGATTCACTTACCGCAAATGAGCAATGGCCAGAACGTTTTATTTTAGTTGCTGATGAATTAAGTGCTAGTGTATTGGCTGAGTTACCTATTGAACAACTTGCCGGTGTAGTTGTGCGTGACGGAGCAACGCATTCTCATTCAGCTATCTTAATCAGAGCTATGGGAATTCCTGCGATTATGGGGGCGGATATTGAGCCTTCGTTATTACATAACCGCCATTTAATATTAGATGGTTACCGTGGTGAGCTCTTTATTGAACCTGAAAATTTAATTGTTCAGGAATACCAGCAAATCATTGAAGAAGAAAATGTTATTAGTCGCTTAGCGGAAGGAACTCTTGAACAAGATGCAGCACTTAAAGGCGGCGAACAAGTTCATATTTACCTTAATGCAGGCTTAAGTCCGCGCTACGAGCAACAGATTAACACAGGGGTTGATGGCGTTGGCCTGTATCGTACTGAACTGCCTTTTATGTTGCACAATGGTTTTCCCTCGGAAGATGAGCAAAAACAACTCTATAAAGAAGTTTTACAACTTTTCCCTACCAAGCCTGTAGTGTTAAGAACCCTTGATATAGGGGCGGACAAACAGTTGCCATACATGCCAATTAGCGAAGAAAACCCAAGCTTAGGCTGGCGCGGTATTCGCATCATGCTGGACCAGCCCGAGATTTTTTTAATCCAGCTAAGGGCTATGTTACGGGCGAATATGCTCTCGGGTAATTTACGTATTTTATTACCGATGGTGACCAGTGTTAATGAGATAGACGAAGCAATTTTGCTGATAAAAAGAGCAAGAGACGAAGTGAGTTTTTTATTAAAAATGCCAGTTGAGATGCCCCAAATTGGTATTATGCTTGAAGTTCCTTCTTTGCTATTTCTATTACCGGAAATAAAAAAACGCGTTGATTTTATCTCTATCGGGACTAATGACTTTACACAATATTTACTTGCTGTTGACCGTAATAACACCCATGTAGCGGCGCTATATGATAATCTTCATCCCTCAATTGTGCGCTTTTTAGCAAAAGTAAGTGAAGAGTGCCAACGCCTTCAACTCCCTGTAAGTGTTTGTGGGGAAATGGCAGGGCAGCCACTCAGCGCAATGGTATTAATTGCTCTAGGATATCGCTCCTTAAGTATGAGTGGGCGTAGTGTTCCTCGCATGAAATATTTAATCCGCCAGCTTGACCCAACCTTGATGTCGCAGTTAGTACCGAAGTTATTGGCTGCGGAAACGAGTGATAGTGTCAGGCTAGAGGCGAGTGAATTTATGGAGCAACACCATTTAGGCGGTTTTGTACGTGGTGGGATTTAACTTACAACAAGATGTAAGTATTTAATTTGGTTTAGTTTGAAAAATATCAAGTATAAATGACTATACTTTTTGTTGTATGCTTCAGGGGCTTCACAAATTGAAGCCTGTTGAATACGTAATAGTCGACGAGTAGTTGGCTTAATGATTAAAAAGTGGGGAACAATGAGTAACAACTACTTAGCATTTCCGGAAATAGATCCTGTTATGTTCTCAATTGGGCCAGTATCGTTACACTGGTATGGCTTTATGTACCTTGTTGGCTTTGTTTTTGCCCTTTGGCTAGCAGGGCGTCGCGCTGCAAAACCCAATAGTGGCTGGACAAAAAACGAAGTAGAAAACTTGCTGTATGTTGGCTTTGTTGGCGTATTTGTCGGTGGTCGGTTAGGTTACGTTTTCTTTTATAATCTCCCTGTTTTTCTTGACGATCCTTTATATCTATTTAAGGTTTGGGATGGTGGCATGTCCTTCCATGGCGGCCTAATCGGTGTGATATGTGCCATGATGTGGTTTGCTCACCGTACTCGCCGTCGTTTCCTGCAAGTATCTGACTTTGTTGCACCATTGATCCCATTTGGCTTAGGCATGGGCCGTATTGGGAACTTTATTAATGGGGAGCTATGGGGACGAGTAACACTCGATACGCCATGGGCATTTTTATTCCCACATTCACGCAGTGAAGATATTCAACTTGCCGCACAGGACCCTTCGTTATTACCCATATTAGAGCAGTATGGTGTGCTACCAAGACACCCATCACAGCTTTATGAAATGTTCTTAGAGGGAATTGTTCTGTTCCTTATTTTGAACTTATTTGTGCGTAAACCTCGTCCAATGGGGAGTGTTTCTGGGTTATTCTTGATTGGTTATGGTGCATTTAGGATCATAGTTGAATTCTTTAGGCAACCAGACGCACAGCTTGGTTTATTTGGTGGTATTAGTATGGGACAAATTCTATCAATTCCGATGATTATTATTGGAGTTCTGATGATTGTTTGGGCTTACAAATATGGCAAAAATGTGCCAGCCCATAAGCCACTAAAAGAGCCTACAAAGAGTTAATAAATACAATTATTGGGGCTAACTTAGTCTGTTGAATATAACTATTTTGTAAATAAAGCAATGAAGTACAGCAAGACAAAGGTTAGCCACTTAAGTTATTTTTTTAAAAGAGAGTCACTATGAAGCCGTATCTTGATTTATGCCAACGTATTATTGATGAAGGGCAATGGGTTGAGAATAAACGAACAGGTGTTCGTTGTTTAACCGTTATTAACGCTGACCTTGAATATGATGTGGGCAATAATCAATTCCCCTTGATTACGACTCGTAAAAGCTTTTATAAAGCGGCGATAGCTGAGCTTCTTGGTTATCTACGTGGCTACGACAATGCGGCTCAATTTCGTGAAATTGGTTGTAATACATGGAATGCCAATGCAAATGAGAACCAAGCATGGCTGAATAACCCTTATCGCAAAGGTGAGGATGATATGGGCCGCGTATATGGTGTTCAAGGGCGCTCATGGCAACGCCCAGATGGAACACATTTAGATCAGCTGAAAAAAGTCGTCAATAACTTAAAAAATGGAATTGATGACCGCGCAGAAATTATCACTTTTTATAACCCTGGTGAATTTGAAATGGGTTGCTTGCGTCCCTGCATGCATACTCATACTTTTTCATTGTTAGGTGATACCTTACATTTAACATCTTACCAACGTAGCTGTGATGTACCGCTCGGTTTAAATTTCAACCAAGTACAATGCTTTGTTTTACTCGCTCTAATGGCTCGTATTACAGGGCATAAAGCAGGTAAGGCTTACCATAAAATTGTGAATGCACATATTTATGAAAACCAACTGACTTTAATGCGTGATGTCCAACTAAAACGTGAGCCGTTTGCTTCCCCTTCATTGTTTATTAACCCCAAAATTCAGTCATTAGAAGACCTCGAAACATGGGTGACTTCGGATGATTTTACTCTCGAAGGGTACCAGTGCCATGAGGCTATCAAATATCCGTTTACTGTTTGATTAGCGAATAAATTGTTTACTAAGATGGTTTTATCGAAAAGCCATCTTAGTATTGTGTTTTTACATTTCATCAACCTCCCTCCTTTATCTATCCCATCTTTCTTAATGAATTTTATCTTGGTTCATAATTAATTTACTTTCTTGCATTTATTTTGAATTAACTATTTCTTTGCGAAGCAGCTCGCAAATTGACTTGTATTGTTATGCATTTATTTATTTTGTTGCGAAGCGTTATGCAGTTTGTAATGACAAACCTCGCTAGACAGATTTTTTTTGGCAATCTCTGTCTTGCATATAAAAAGTGGGGTCACAACAAAATGAAAGTTGAATTAAATACAACGCAGCGTGGTTTCACCTTAATTGAGATTATGATTGTTTTATTTATTTGTTCTTTTGTTATTTTTTCTGGTTTATATCAATGGCAACAGCAAGTAGAAAGGCAGCGGTTAATCGATGCGGCTAGGCAAGTATCTGAGTTTATTTATAGCCAAATGACAGAAGGTGTCTATTTAAATAGGTATCAAATATTATCCGTTAAGGCTGGTAGAAATGATTGGCAGCTTGATGTTAAAGATGCGAACAGCAAGCAAGAGGTTGGCAAGTTAACAGCAAAAAGGCACCAAGGAATAGAACTTAGTAAAGCAAGCCGTACTTCAATTCAGCTATATGGTAAGCAGGGAACGATCCGTGCTTTTAGCATAGAGCTAAAAAATCAGGATCAGCAAATCACAATTTATATTTCTTCATTAGGCCGTATTAGAAGCTGTAGTCATAAAAAAATGACAGGGGTACCTAAATGTTGAATCCCTTAAATAACGATAAATTAAAAAAACAGCAGGGATTTACACTCATTGAAATATTAATGGCAATGGCTATCAGTAGCATTGTTTGTGTATCAGCGATGAGTGCTATTCCTACATTATTTAAGCAAACCTATCGAACTTACATTCAATACCAAATAGACAAGGATATAAGGCAAACATTGATAAATATGGAAAAAGATTTTAGAAGGATAGGTTACTGTAGTAGCCTAAATTGTGGTGAAGAACCTTTAAAAATCACATCAAAATTTTTAAGCAAAGGGAATAACTCGTGCATTATTTTTGCTTATGACCAAGATTTATCGGGTAGGTGGGAAGATATTAAATCCAAATCTAAAGATTCTGATTATTTTGGTTATCGGTTAAATAATGAAAAATTAGAGTCTAATCGAAATGTCCGAAATTGTGATGGGACTCGTTGGCAATCATTATTTGATGAGAAGCTAATCAAAGTTAAAAAATTAGCATTTGATTGGCGGGAAAATACCCAATTACTTGAAATGGAAATAAGCCTTAAAACAGAGTTATTACCTAATCAAACATTTAATTACCGGATAGCGGTCTTAGTTAGAAATCTATGAAGAATATAGAGCAACAACAGGGAAACGTTTCTCTACTTATGGTTATTATTTTTATCACAATAGGCACATTATTGATTAAATCGGTGCATTTTTTCCAAGAACGAGCTCGGGATGAGTTGCATAAGGAAATTAAATATTTCGATGCTTTTAATAAAGCAGAGTCAGCTCTTGCTTGGGGGGGAACATTACATTGGGATAGTCAATATAGAGGATTAAAGCGTTGGGTTTGCCAGAAAGAGGAAAATCAACAATGGAAAAGTTGCTTAAAACATTACAAAGGGGTGGATTTCGTGCTGTCGGGGCAAAGTCATTATCGCTTAGGGAATGATATTAAAGTTTATCGATGGGTAGTATGGGATGCAAATAAGCAACAGTTTTTCTCTCGTAAAAAAGGGTGGTTAGATTATTGCCCAGTGATAAAAAAAGGATTTTGCTAATGAAAACAAAGCAGCAAGGATTTGCATTAGTAGAGGCAATGATTGGCGTGGTTATTTTTGCTATTTCACTGGTAGCTTTGGTAAACTATTCGCAATATATCATATTGAATTTTAATAAATTGTATATGAATTCTTCGGCCATTAGAGTGTTACATAGTACATTAGAGAAAAGCTCAATGTTAGGGGAACCAATATCAGGGGAGAAAAATTCTTCCATAGATCCAAATTTGCGTTACCCTGAGTGGAAAATACAAACAACTCGCTTACCGCGAGCCGATAACTGTACTGAGTTAATGGTATCGTTAACGATAAAAAAACAGCCATTTTCATTAAGCCGTTGGTATTGCTCAACAGGAGAGTACTATGTTCCAAGTGTATCATTCTAATCAATTAGATTTATTAAAAGATCTAATGACTCATTTAATGAAAAATGAACCACTTTCTCACCCTTTTGAGCAAGAAATAATTTTAGTACAAAGCCCCGGAATGTCACAATGGCTGCAAATCGAACTTGCTAAGCAGTTTGGTATTGCTGCAAATATTAACTATCCCTTACCTGCAACGTTCATTTGGGACATGTTTAGGCGAGTCTTACCGGATATTCCAAAAGAAAGCGCTTATACCAAGCAAGCTATGACATGGAAACTAATGACAATATTGCCAACTGTCATTAATGAGGAAGAATTTGAACCTTTAAAGCATTATCTTCAAGAAGATACAGATAAACGTAAACTTCATCAGCTTGCTGGTAGGATTGCTGATTTATTTGACCAATATTTGGTTTATCGCCCACAATGGGTTGGAGTATGGCAAAAAAATGAACTAATAGAGGGGCTAAGTGAAAATCAACTATGGCAAAAACGTCTATGGCAGTGCCTTGTTGAATATTCAAATGAACTAAAACAGCCACCTTGGCATCGAGCTAATTTATATCAACATTTTATTGATACATTATCATTGAACCCTGATTTAGGAAAATTGCTGCCAAAGCGTATTTTTATTTGCGGTATCTCATCTCTTCCACCTGTTTATCTACAAGCTATCAATGCAATAGCAGAACATACAGATGTTCATTTAATGTTCACTAACCCATGTCGCTATTATTGGGGGGACATTCAAAGCGCGTCGTTTTTAGCTAGGTTGCAGCAAAGGAAACTTCGTCATTATCTTGATAAACATGAAATTTCACGCTTTAAACTCGAAGAGCATATTCCTAATTTATTTAATGAAAATGGCGAACAGGATATCGCAAATCCACTACTCGCCTCGTGGGGAAGGTTAGGTAGAGACAACCTATACTTTATTTCTCAAATCAATAATGCGAATGAAATTTCGGCCTATGTTGATACTGAACGAGCCAATTTATTAGAGAATGTTCAGCAGGATATTTTAGATCTCGAAAACCATGCTCAATTAGGGACAACATTAGAAAATTATGAAACGAGTATTGGTAAACGACCAATCAATGAGCTAGATGATTCGATAACATTCCATTTATGTCATAGTGCACAGCGTGAAGTCGAGGTATTACAAGATCATTTGCTTTCTCTCTTTGAGCAAGATTCATCGCTAACACCGCGTGATGTGATAGTCATGGTGGCCGATATTGACAGCTATGCACCCTATATTCAGGCTGTTTTTGGTAATACGGCATCAACTCGTTATATCCCATTTTCAATTTCAGATAGAAAAGCACTGCAAGCTCACCCAATTTTACAAGCATTTATTATGCTACTCGACTTACCTCAGAGTCGTTTTTCAACGGAGCAAGTTCTTAGCCTACTTGAAGTTTCTGCTTTTTCTCAACGTTTTGGTATTGATGAAAGCGAGTTAAGTTTATTACGCCGCTGGGTTAATGAATCAGGGATCCGCTGGGGGCTTGATGACGATAATGTACGTTCTTTTGCTTTACCAGTGATAGGGCAAAATACATGGGAATTTGGCTTAAGTAGAATGTTGCTTGGCTATGCAATGGATAGCAGAAATGGCCCGTGGAATGGTATTTTACCTTATGATGAGTGCAGTGGCTTAGCCGCCCAGCTTGCCGGGAAATTAGCGCTATTAATTAATACACTAAGAGAATGGCGCTCTTTATTAGCACAAGAACGCCTACTTGAAGAGTGGAAAGAACTTTGTCAGCAACTACTTGATAGCTACTTTATGGTTGATGGGGAAACTGAACTTGTTCTCGCACTATTAACAGAACAGTGGCATCAAATCATTGATAATGCGATAATTTCAGGATATGAAGAACAAGTTCCATTGCGTTTAATTCGTGATGAACTTTCAGTTCGCTTTGATGATGAAAAAATTAGTCAACGTTTCTTGGCTGGAGCCGTTAATTTTTGCACTTTGATGCCAATGCGTTCAGTACCATTTAAAGTTGTCTGCTTACTGGGTATGAATGATGGTGCTTATCCGCGAAATATACCACCATTAGGATTTGACTTGATGGCGGAAAAACCTGTTCGTGGAGACCGAAAACGCCGGGACGATGATAGATACCTATTTTTAGAAGCATTAAATTCAGCATCTAAACAACTTTATGTTAGTTATATTGGGCTTTCTATTCGTGATAATCAGCCTTGTAATCCATCGGTATTAGTTACTGAATTAATTGATTATATTTGCCAAAGCTTTTGTTTAGTTGGTGATGAAACTTTGACTATTGATGAAAGCGCTAAACGATTAAGTGAGCATCTGGTCATCCAGCATAATAGAGTCCCATTCGCAAAAGAAAATTTCTTGCCTGAAACGCCTTATCAGAGTTTTGCGAGTGAGTGGTTACCTGCCGCAAAAACAACAAATAAAGTTGATGAACCATTTTGTTCAATACTTGAAACTCGAGAGCCCATTACTGAAATTTCTTTAGAACAATTATTACGATTTTATCGTCACCCTATCAGGGCATTTTTTCAACAGCGTTTGAAAGTCCATTTTTCTATTGAAGAAACCGAACTGCCAGAAGAAGAGCCATTTAACTTAGGTAGATTACAACGATATAAAATTAATGATCAAATTTTAGATTTACTTGTCAAAGATAAGAACATTGAGCCTTTTTATTCTGCTTTAAAAGCATCGGGTCAGCTGCCTGCTAGGCAATTTGGTCAACTTTTTTGGGAACAGCAGTTGAACGAGATATCGCCATTAGCTGAAAAAGTTAAAGAACATGATATGCAGCTATTTGATTATCCATTAGATTTTCAGTTAAATGGGATAAAAATTACTGGTTTATTGAAAAATATTCATGAAACAGGAATGGTACGATATCGCCCGGCTTACTTAACTGCTAATGATGGGGTACAGCTATGGGTGGAACATTTGCTATTTAACTCGCAAATTGGTGAAGGGGAAAGCCTTGCACTAGGAAGAGATAATAGTATTTGGCAGTTTGCTGCTATTAGCAAAGAAGATGCATTGGCTTATCTACAAGATTTAGTCGTAGGCTATTGTGAAGGGTTTAATTCCCCGTTAATTCTTCTTTCTCAAAGTGGTTGGAGTTGGGTTAAAGCTTGCTTTGATAAAAAGACAAAACAGTACGATTTTTCGAGTGAAGAAATTCAACAAAAAGCATTATCTGCTTTGCTCCAAAGCTTACAAGGAAGTCAGATGCAAAAAGGTGAGATGGAAGACGATTATGTGTCAAGAACTTGTAGAAGCATTGATGATGCGATGATTAAATCTTTGTTATCAAACACTCAACGGTTTTTATTACCGATGACAAAATACTTGAAATGACAGGAGAGCAACAAAGGATGCAATATTTATCCAAAAATATCGCTCATCTATTTTTATTACTGATAATTTTTTTCGGTGGTCAAGCAATAGCAGCGCAACCACTTTGGCAAGTTTTGCCTGAAACAGTAAATAAAAGTGAAAGAGACCCTAGGGAATATAAAGCCATCAAACTTAGTAATGATATGACGGTTTTATTGGTATCAGATGCCAAAGCAACAAAATCATTGGCTGCGGTATCGATACCTGTTGGTAGTATTGAAAACCCAAATAGCCAATTAGGGCTGGCTCATTATTTAGAGCATATGGTTTTAATGGGTTCCAAAAAGTACCCAGAGCCAAGTAGTTTCTCTGAATTTTTGCAAAAACACGGTGGTAGCCATAATGCAAGTACCGCTTCTCATCGTACTGCTTATTACTTTGAAGTTGAAAATGGTGCATTAAAAGAAGCGACGGATAGGCTTGCAGACGCATTAGCTGAGCCACTTTTAGACCCGATTAATGCAGACAGAGAACGTAATGCAGTTAATGCAGAACTTACAATGGCACGTTCTCGTGACGGGATGCGTATATGGCAAGTACGTTCTGAAACATTGAACCCATTACACCCGAACTCACGTTTTTCGGGGGGGAATTTAGAGACTCTGAAAGATAAACCTAATAGCAAACTACAAGATGAGCTTGTGGGTTTTTATAAGCAGTATTATTCTGCAAACCTAATGAATGCAGTGCTTTACGGCGACCAATCTATCGAATCATTAGCGAATATTGCACAGGAAACATTTGGGCGTATACCTAATTTTAACGCAAGTGTTCCCGCTGTTAATATCCCAGCAGTAACGGATAATGAAAAAGGCATTATTATTCATTATGTGCCAGCGCAACCGCAAAAAGCCATACAAATTGAATTCAGTATTAAAAATAATATGGCAGATTTTCGCAGTAAAAGTGACAACTATATTAGTTACTTAATTGGTAATAGAAGCCCCGGAACATTGGCTGATTGGTTAATATCGCAAGGACTTGCTGAAGGTATCAGTGCCTCTGCCACTCCAAATTTAGATAGAAACTATGGTTCATTCTCTATTTATGTGACATTGACTGATAAAGGGTTACAAGAAAGAGACGAAATTATTGCAGCTATCTTTTCTTATCTTGAGTTAATTAAAAATGATGGGGTCAATAAAAGTTACTTTGATGAAATAGCAAAAGTTCTCAATTTATCATTCCGTTATGGTTCAATTGTCAGGGATATGAACTACATTGAATGGTTATCAGACCAAATGATTGATGTTCCTGTTAATCATGTTCTTGATTCAGATTACATTGCAGATAAGTATGACCCTGAAGCGATTAAACAGCGTTTATCAGAGCTCACTGCGCAAGAGGCGAGGATTTGGTTTATTAGTCCAAATGAACCGAATAACAAAAAAGCCTATTTTGTCGATGCACCGTATCAGGTCAATAAAATCACAGCAAAACAATTTAAAACCTGGGCAAGTTTAGAATCTAAAATGAATTTTAAATTACCTGCTTTAAACCCGTATATTGCTGATAATTTATCACTAATTAAAGCTGATAAGGTTTATAAACACCCCGAATTCATCTATCAAGATGGCAATACACGAGTGTTATATATGCCAAGTCAATATTTTGCAGATGAGCCAAAGGCGAGTATCACTTTATCATTACGTTCTAACCAAGGTGATAAAGATGCTAAGCAACAAGTAACGGGCTCTTTATTACAATATATCGCTTCATTGAAAATGGATGAACTGCAATATCAGGCATCTGTAGCTGGCATGTCTGTCTCTGTTTCTCAGGGAATCGGTCTGCAATTAAATGCCAGTGGTTACACCCAACATTTACCTGAACTCTTTTTATCCATGATAAAGCTATACCTGAATTTTGAGCCAACGGAACAAGAATTAGTTCAAGCGAAATCTTGGTATAAAGAGCAAATTGAAGTTGCTAATAATGCGAAAGCTTATGAGCTAGCCATGCAGCCGCTTCAGCGTATTAATAGTGTACCTTATTTTGAGCAAGAACAACGTTTAGCCGAGCTAGATAAAATTTCATTGCAAGACATCACTAACTACCGTGAAATGATAGTTAAAAGTGCAGCATTACAAGCGCTGGTCTTTGGTAATATGACTGAGTCGCAAAGCATTAAAACTATTAAAGATGCACAGCAATTATTAAAGAGCGAAGGTACCAATTGGTGGCGTGGTGATATTGTAGTTATCGACAAAAATTACCTAGCAGATTTCCATAAACAGGGGAATAGCTCAGATAATGCACTTGTTGAAGTCTTTATTCCAGACGGTTATAGCCGCATTGATGGCGCAGTATTATCAGGTATTCTTTCTAAGGTAATTCAGCCTTGGTTTTATGACCAATTAAGAACCAATGAGCAACTGGGTTACGCAGTATTTGCTTTTAAAGCAGGGCTGGGGGATCAGTGGGGAATGGGCTTTTTAATTCAAAGTAATGCCAAAACACCGAGTTACTTGAATACTCGTTACCAACAATTTTATCTTCAAGCATTAGAGAAACTGAAAAAGCTGCCGATAGATGAATTTAATCAATATAAACAATCCATTATCACGGAGATGAATCAACCACCTCAAACATTCTATGAGGAGGTAGGCCGTTATTCATCTGATTTTTCGAGAAATATTTTCAGTTTTGATACTCGTGAAAAAGTTATTGCAACTTTAGGGACAGCAACGAAAGAACAAGTCATTGAGTATTATGAAAATGCAGTTATAAAGCACAAGGGGTTAGCAGTAAGCTCCCAAGTTATAGGCCAAGGAGTTGATACTAAAGTAGGGTATGCTCATCTGAAAGATTGGGTGCTTTACCCAACAGCTTCTCAGTTGCAAAAGATTTTACCAATAAAGGAAGATGCTGAGTGAATAAAGTGCAGGTAGAGTCCCAATTACTGAATGTTTTTTCCTTACCTCTGCGTGGGCAGCGGTTAATCGAAGCATCTGCAGGAACGGGTAAAACATATACAATTGGTATACTTTATCTGCGGCTTTTATTAGGTCTGGGAGGCGTTAATGCGTTTCCTAGGCCGTTAAGTGTTGAAGAAATTTTAGTTGTAACATTTACTGAGGCTGCGACGAATGAGTTACGGGGACGTATTCGTCAACGTATTCATGATATGCGCTTAGTTTGCTTAAGAAATGGCGTTGGTTTCGAGTCGCAGCCTGAGTATCTTGAATTATTAGCTGAGCTTTCGGGGGAATCCCAAAGAAAATTCGCTGCGCAATGGTTGCAGGCAGCGGAAAGGCAAATGGATGAAGCCGCGATATATACTATCCATGGTTTTTGCCAAAGAATGCTAGTTCATAATGCATTTGAGTCGGGAGTATTGTTCGAACAAACAATGATTCAAGATGAATTTCCGATTCAAAAACAAGCTTGTGCAGACTTTTGGCGCCGCCATTTTTATCCTCTGAATTACTCCATGACGAAAGTCATTCAGTCACTGTGGACTAGTCCTGAAGCATTACTTTCGGAGATTAAACCTTTCTTGCAGGGTGACATTCCTTTAATTATTAACCAACCGAAACAAGTAGAAACTCTAGAAGAACGGCATCAGCGGCTAATCTTGTTAATTGAGTCAGTTAAAACGGCCTGGTTAGAAAACTCAGCGGATTTTGAGAAGCTTATCACTGATTCAGATGTGGATAAACGAAGTTATAGTACTCGTTTTCTACCTACATGGCTGATAAAAATAGGCGAATGGGCTCAAGAAAAAACAGAAGATTATCAGCTTCCTAAAGATCTTGAACGTTTCTCACAAACGGTATTACATAAAAAATCAAAAAGTGGCTTAGGGCCAGAACATATTGTTTTCCAAAGTATAGATGAGCTACTTTCTCAATCATTAACTCTAAAAGATCTGGTTATTCCACTGGCCATTTCAGAGGTGAGGGAAGCGATTACTAATGAAAAACATAATCGTGGTGAAATGGGGTTTGATGATTTATTGACCCGTTTAGACGGTGCTCTTGCTCAAGAAAGTGGGAAATTTTTAGCTCAAGCTATTAGTCAACGATTTCCTGTTGCGATGATAGATGAGTTTCAAGATACAGATGCACAGCAATACCGTATTTTTCAAAGAATTTATCGGGAAGTTAATGACAGCGCATTACTTTTCATCGGCGACCCTAAACAAGCTATATATGCTTTTCGGGGCGCAGATATTTTCACCTATATCGAAGCAAAAAATGAAGTTAGTGCTCACTATACATTAGAGACTAATTATCGTTCATCGCAAAATATGGTTGAAGCTATTAATCACTTATTTGGCCGCTGTCAGTCACCATTTATTTTTGAGCAAATTCCTTTTCAACCCGTTAATTTCGCTAAGCAAAATAGCGGTAAAAAACTTATTCATGATGGCGAAGTGGTCAAAGCACTTACATTTTGGCAAGTGGAAGCAGAAGGTGTCTCAGTTGCTGAATATGAACAGGCAACAGCTTCACAATGTGCAGCGCAAATCGCACAATATTTACAAGGCGGGTTTCAGGGTAGTAGCTATTTTGACAATAAAGGAGCACATACTCCTGTAGAAGCTTCTGATATTACTGTGTTGGTTCGTAGCCGACGTGAAGCAGTATTGATTCGTGATGCTTTAAATCGGTTAAATATCCCTTCTGTGTTTCAATCTAATCGGGAAAGTGTATTTTCAACACCAGAAGCGAGAGATTTACTGTGGTTACTACAGGCAGTTTTAACACCAGAAAAAGAACGTGTTTTACGAAGTGCATTGGCGACAGGAATATTGGGTTTAACCGCTAAACAAATTGATGACCTAAACCATGATGAAAAATCGTGGGAAAAAATTGTAGATGAATTTGCTCGTTATGGCATGGTGTGGCAAAAACGAGGCGTGCTCCCCATGCTTAGAATGGTCATGGCGCAGAGGCAAATTGCAGAAACGTTGTTATCAGGTGCTGATGGAGAGCGTCGCTTAATGGATGTGATGCATATTGGTGAGCTGTTACAAGAAATGTCATTACAGCTTGAAGGTGAGCACACACTAACACGTTGGCTAGCGCAACAAATTGCCCATCCTGATCATCAATCTGACGTACAACAAATGCGTCTTGAAAGTGATAAACATTTGGTGCAGATCAGTACCATACATAAATCTAAGGGCCTTGAATATAAGATTGTTTGGTTGCCTTTTGCGAGCAATTTTCTACCCCAATCTAAAGGTTTATATCACGATAGAACGGATTATGCAGTACGGCTAGATTTAAACGATAGTGAAGAAAATGTTGCTCTAGCTGATGAAGAGCGTCTAGCGGAAGACCTACGCTTATTATATGTAGCACTCACAAGGGCTATCTATCACTGTAGTGTCGGTATTGCACCATTAATTAAAGGTAACAGAAAAAAAAGTGGTGAAACCGATTTACACTTATCTGCGCTGGGTTACGTCATCCAAAAAGGGCAAGCAGGAGATAGCCTACTACTGAATGATATGCTGGCTGAAATTAGCAATGACGTTATTGATGTTGCAGTGATTAATCAGCCTAAGTCGGAACGCGTATTGTTAGAACAAAATGATAGCGTAAACTTATCGGCAAGAGCAGTGACTCGTCATTTTAATGACCATTGGCGTGTTACCAGCTATTCTGGGTTAAGTTACGGTTCAAGCCATACTGAATCAGAAGAATCAGTTTCAGCATTGCAATTTGCTAATTCATTAGCCCCTAATATGGATATTGAGGCTAGTGTTGATGTGGAGCAACAGGAAGACGAGTCTCTTATCCTAACTCCTCATCAATTTCCTAAAGGTGCATCACCGGGAACATTTTTGCATAACTTGATGGAGGAGATTGATTTTAGTGGGCATGTTTCTCAAGAATGGTTGTCTGAAAAACTTGAATCCTCAGGGTTTGACATACAGTGGGCACCAATGCTGCAAGAATGGCTGCATGCAATTGTACAGGCACCACTATCAGAAGACGGCTTATGTTTATCTGCATTACAGGCTCAAGACCAATTGGATGAAATGCAGTTTTATCTCCCTATTGATTCCCTATTGAGTGCCAGTCATTTAGATAAGATAACGCACCAATATGACCCATTATCACAACGTTGTCCTCCGCTAAATTTTGAGAGAGTTCAGGGTATTTTAAAGGGGTTTATTGACCTCACCTTTTACTGGAAAGGCAAATTTTATCTTCTTGATTATAAATCAAATTATTTAGGGAAAGATGCCAGTTTTTATACCCAAGAAGCCATGGCTGAAGCGATGATAGACCACCGCTATGATTTGCAATATCAACTATATTTGTTAGCGTTACATCGTTACCTCAAGCAAAGAATGCCTAATTATGATTATGAAACTCATTTTGGTGGCGTTTATTATTTATTTTTACGAGGCATAGATAATATTCACTCAAGTAACGGCATTTTCTTTTATCGCCCTATAGAGCCTTTTATTGAAGCGTTAGATAGCTTATTTAAAAATGTTCAGCAAGGGGAAGCAACTTAATGAAGTCCCTATTTAATCAAGCTATTGAGAAGCATATCTTTACACCTCTAGATGTGCAATTTGCTTACAGCATTTCTGATGATAAGTGTCCTATAGTACTTATGATTGCCGCACTCCTTAGCGCAGAAACTATGGTTGGGCACGTTTGCCTAGCACTGGCGGATGTTGACCCCGAAAAATTGTTTGCGGGAAGGCACCCAGAGTTAGCAACTGCGTTTTGGCAAAAAATGGGAGAGCCGAGTGAGCAAGAGCTCTATCAAACGCTCAGACAAGCAAATGCAGTGTCATTATCAACAGAAAACAAAATCTCTCCTTTGGTGCTTTCAGGGGAATATTTATATTTTCAACGGATGTGGCAATATGAGCAGTATGTTGCGAAATTTTTCTCTAATACATTAATAGATAAGCAAAATAATGTTCAAATTAAGAATGTACTAGACAGCTTATTTCCCATTACTGATGATATAGATTGGCAAAAAGTTGCAGCAGCAGTTGCTGTAACGAGTAAGGTGTCAATTATATCAGGGGGGCCAGGAACAGGAAAAACCACAACAGTTGCACGTATCCTTGCTGCATTAATTAAACTTGAAACTAAGTATCACCATAAAATTAGAATAGAGTTGGCAGCTCCAACCGGTAAGGCGGCAGCTAGGTTGACGGAGTCCCTCGGCGAGGCGATGAAAAAAATGCCTTTAACCGATGAAGAACGCGCTGTTTTGCCTAATCATGCAAAAACATTGCACCGTTTACTAGGGGCTCAACCTGAGAGCCAGCAGTTTCGCTATAACCGAGATAATCGTTTATCTCTTGATGTACTGATTGTTGATGAAGCCTCAATGGTAGATTTACCCATGATGAGCAAATTACTTGAGTCATTACCTGAAAATGCAAAGTTAATATTTCTAGGTGATAAAGACCAATTAGCCTCAGTCGAGGCAGGGGCAGTATTAGGGGATATCTGTCAGTTTGCTGATAACGGTTATAGTGCAGAAAGAGCGTCCCAACTTTCGGCGTTAACAGGGCATTCAGTTGAATCTTATGCATCACCAAGCGGCCCAGTTATTCGTGATAGCCTATGTTTGCTACGTAAAAGCTACCGTTTTTCGGCAGATTCAGGGATTGGCCAACTCGCTTTTGCTGTAAATGAAGGTAATGTTTCTAGAGTTCAACAGTTACTAAATCAGCAGCGGCCAGATGTACATAGTTATATTCAAGAAACCGCAGATGATTACGCGAAAATTTTATTAGATGCCGCTGAAAATTATAAGGAATATCTATTAGCGGTTAAAAATAAAGAAGATCCTGAGCAAGTTTTGAAAAAATTTAACCAATATCGGGTACTAACAGCTCTGCGAGAAGGCCCTTTTGGCGTCATTGGCCTTAACGATAAATTGGAAAAATTATTTCATAGGCAAGGGATAATAAACCGTCCATATAATTTATTGAATAAACACTATGCAGGCCGGCCAATTATGATTAGCCGTAATGACAGCCCATTAGGACTCTTTAATGGGGATATAGGCATCATTTTACCGGATGAAGAAAATACACTGAGAGCCTATTTTCAATTTCCAGATGGGACTATTCGTGGGGTACAACCTAACCGACTTCCACAACATGAAACAGCTTATGCAATGACCGTTCATAAATCACAAGGTTCGGAGTTTGCTCATACCGCATTAGTTTTACCAAATGTATATTCTCCCGTAATGACTCGTGAGCTGGTGTATACGGCGATAACTCGAGCTAAAAAAGAGCTATCTCTTTATGGCAGCCCAAAGGTATTACGTCGAGCAGTTGAAACACCAACCAAGCGGCGAAGTGGTTTAGCGACCCAATTAATGTGACTAGTTTATATGTAAGTTACGTGAATATTTAACCCAAAAGTAAAGGTAATGAGATGGATAACCAGCAAGCAATGACGGCAATTACAGTAACATTAAATGCAAGACTTGAACCGATTAGGCGTGGTGATTTAGAAGATGCATTTAATGAAGTCATGAAAAGCATGGGTAAAAATATCCATGTTACAGGTGGTGGAACATTATTAAGTGATAATGGCGAAGCGCAAGAATGCGATATAGAAATAGCACTTGAAGAAGCTAGTGACGAAAATATCAGTTTAATTATTCAACTTTTTTCTTCAATGTTAGCTCCAAAGGGCTCTCGTTTATTCATTCATGGCGAAGATGTTCGAATCGATTTTGGCTCAGATGAAGGCATGGCTATTTATTTCAACGGGACAGAGCTCGCTGATGACGTTTATGAAAATGGGGATATCAATGAAGTATTCGATACTCTAGATGAAGCAGTGGAAGATATTGGGAGTATTCACGGGGTCTGGGATGGCCCGACAGAAACGGCATTTTATTTTTATGGTACTTCTTTCGCTGAGATGAAAGCTGCAATACAGCCGCATTTAGACTCCATTCCTTTGTGTGAAAAAGCAAGGGTTATTCAGATAGCTTAGTGGCTATTCATTTGTGTTAAAGCCATAGCCCAAACTATGCATCCTTGTATAGTTTGGGGTTAAAGTAATTGACTAAATAGCAATCATTTTGAATATTCTAATATTTACTTATCAGCTTGGTTTTTTAAATCTAAAATCAATATTTTAGAGCGGCGCTGGTAGTTATATAAAGCCTGTTTTTTCATTGGTAACATCTCAATCTCCGCGGGGGTAAAACCACGCTCTTGAAACCAATGGATGCTACGAGTTGTTAGTACAAATAGCTTGTCTAAACCAAATTGTTTTGCTTGTACGGCAATACGGTGCAGTAACTCCTCTCCCCTAGATGAACTACGGTAATCAGGATGAACAGCGACACATGCCATTTCACCTAATTTTTCTTCTGGGTAAGGGTAAAGCGCCGCGCAAGCGATGACTAAGTTATCACGTTCAATAATGGTAAATTTATCAATTTCCATTTCTAATTGCTCACGTGAACGTCTAACTAAAATCCCTTGCTGCTCTAATGGGCGAATAAGTTCTAATATTCCACCAATATCATTAATGTTTGCACGGCGGATTTGTTCCGCGCTTTCCATGACTATTTGGGTACCAATACCATCGCGAGAGAATAATTCTTGAATTAAAGAACCATTTTCTTGGTAGCTCAATAGGTGGCTACGGCGGACACCCCGGCGACAAGCTTTTGCGGCTCCACGTAGAAAACGCACGGTTCCTGAGTAGTAATCGCCCTCAGATTCCAGCTCTTGAATACGGTTTTCTGCTTCATTTGGGAATAATTCGGACAAAATATTGCCTTCTTTATCTACTACACCTTGTGAGGAGCAAAAACCGATCAGTTTTTCCGCTTTCATTTTTACTGCTAATTGAGTTGCAATTTCTTCAGAGGTCAGATTAAAACTTTCTCCTGTGACTGAGACTGCAACCGGCCCAATCAACACAATGGAACCATTATCTAACTGATTATTAATGGCTTCTTCATTAATACGGCGGATTCTTCCGCTGTGGCAATAATCAATGCCATCATCAACCCCTAGAGGTTGAGCAATAACGAAATTACCACTAACCACATTAATATGTGCGCCTTGAAGCGGGGTATTACCTAAGCTCATAGATAACCGAGCCGTGATATCTAATTGTAAAGCTCCAGAAGCTTGTTTTACATATTCAAGTGTATTCGCATCTGTTACGCGAGTATGTTTATGATAAACCGCATCATATTTGTGTTCAGCTAAGATATCCTCAATTTGAGGCCTAGCACCATAAACGACAATAATTCGGATGCCTAAACTATGCAATAATCCTATATCATTGACAATGCTAGGAAAATTTTCATGCGCAATCGCTTCACCACCAAGCATAATAATGAATGTTTTGCCGCGGTGGGCGTTTATATAAGGGACCGAATGGCGAAACTCATCAACCAACTCGGTGCTGCGCTCTTTCATAACAACCCTCTTAATTGAATTTTTATTCGTTAATAATGTATTTTTATTCTTTTTGTCGGGAAATATCAAGTAAAAGATGGGATAAAAAAAGTAACATTTTTATTTTTATCGTTTACATATCTCTAAATTTAACTAGATATACTCTACGAAAATTAAATTGCATAAAATTGACACAGAAAGTCACTCACAAATATTTTCTCTCGGTATGATTAGGTTATACTCATTAATGTAACTCTATAGATGCTTTGGTATATTCTTAATGACAGAGTGCAAATGATTAGTTAGAGTGCGTATTTCAAGTCTAATTATTAGCAATTATCCTAAAATCACTTTATTTTTCAGTTCTAGGTTCGGAATTATTGATGAGTCACCAAGATCACAACCCATCGAAGCGTCGTTTTATTCAGGGCGCAGCTGCAGTTATGTTACTGAGCATTAGCCCATTCGGTTTTTCTGCGAGTAGCAGCGTGGTGGCTGTGCGCATTTGGCCTGCATCCAGCTATACCCGGGTAACATTGGAATCTAGTACTCCATTGAAGTACCGCCAGTTTGTGCTTAATAACCCTGAGCGTATTGTGGTCGATCTTGAAGGGGTGCAGTTAAATAATGTATTAAAGGATATGGGAACCCAAATTCAAACACGTGATCCTTACCTTAAACTGGTTAGAGTTGGGCAATTTGATCCGAAAACGGTTCGCTTGGTATTTGAAGTTAAAAATAAAGTTAGTCCTCAATTCTTCTCGATGGCCCCTGTTGCGGAATTTAAGCACCGCTTAGTTCTTGATTTTTATCCAGGTAAAGGTGTTGACACCAATGATGATCCTCTATTGGCATTACTTGAGGATTATAATAAAGGTGATCTTGAGGAAAGCATGCCTGCTCAAGCGAAGAAGCCTGGAAAAGCAGGAACGGATCGCCCCATTATTATTATGATCGACCCAGGGCATGGTGGTGAAGACCCTGGTGCGATAGGCAAATATAAGACACGTGAAAAAGATGTGGTTTTACAGATCGCACGGCGCTTAAAAGCTTTGATAGATAAAGACCCTAAAATGCGTTCCTATATGACTCGTAATGAAGATGTCTTTATTCCGTTAAAAGTCCGAGTGGCGAAAGCACGTAAAATGCAGGCTGATTTATTCGTTTCAATTCATGCAGATGCGTTTACTAACCGTTCAGCCCGCGGTTCTTCTGTTTTTGCGCTATCAACGAAAGGTGCGACCAGTAATACGGCTCGCTACCTAGCACAAACACAAAACGAAGCGGACTTAGTGGGCGGTGTGAGTAAAAGTGGAGATGTGTATCTCGACCATACGATGTTTGATCTCGTGCAAACAGCGACGATTAACGACAGTTTGAAATTTGGTGACGAAGTACTAAAACGGATGGGAAAAGTTAACAAGTTGCATAAAAATAGAGTTGACCAAGCCGGGTTCGCGGTGTTGAAGGCTCCAGAGATCCCATCAATTCTCGTTGAAACGGCTTTTATTAGTAATTTAGAAGAAGAGCGGAAATTGAAAACAGCTAAATTCCAACAACAAATGGCAGAATCCATTTTTGAAGGGGTAAAAGCTTATTTCCGTAATGGCGGTGCATTAGCAATTCGCAACTAATTAATTTAAATCAGATTAAAATAAAGAAAGGTGATAAACGTGTGTGAGTCGCCTTTTTTTGTTTTTATCGATGGGTAAAAATAGAATTTATTATAGTGGTACTAAAAAGGTAATTGAATTAGAAAGGGTATTTGAAAGAATTGGTTGCGGGGGCTGGATTTGAACCAACGACCTTCGGGTTATGAGCCCGACGAGCTACCATGCTGCTCCACCCCGCGACTGAAGAGGTAAAAAATTGGTTGCGGGAGCTGGATTTGAACCAACGACCTTCGGGTTATGAGCCCGACGAGCTACCATGCTGCTCCATCCCGCGACTGAATTTTTACGACTTTATACTGCAGATTTTTTGTTACTTTACTGATTTAATCAGTAATTGGTTGCGGGGGCTGGATTTGAACCAACGACCTTCGGGTTATGAGCCCGACGAGCTACCAAGCTGCTCCACCCCGCGTCCGATGCGGGCACTATACTCGGGATGAGATCTGATGCAAGTTTTTTCGTGTTTTTTTTTCAAAATTTAGCATTTACAGAACAAAATCTGTTCTGTCTGCCTGTTTTTTGCTCTTTAGTGAGTAGAGAGAGGAAAATAACCTAACTAAATATATTTACACGTTTCATTCCCTAATTGGGTTTGCTATTGTGCGCTTCATATTGGATTGTTGGATTTATTTGGGTGGTAGAGCATGAATATAGGGCTAACAAAAATCGTCAATAAACAAATAGTAAAAAAATGGTTAGTAACCAGCGTATTTCTTTCCTTATTAGCTGGATGCCAAACCCATCCAACGGATAAAGGCCAACAATATAAAGATGGTCGCTTAGTACAAGATTTACAGAAAGTAAATCAAGTGAATGTACAGGGGCGACCAATAAATGCGCCAGATTTTAATCAACAAGTTAATGAAATTAAAAATGCATCACCGCGATTGTTTAAAAATAACAACGATACCTATCATGCTATAGAAAACTGGTTGATGGCGGGGGGGAACCCGGCTCAATTGGCAAATTTCAATTTAACCGCTTTCCAAATGGAAGGCGCTGATAATTATGGAAACGTACAATTTACAGGGTATTACACACCTGTGATCGAGGCGCGCCGTATGGCTCAAGGTGAATTTCGTTATCCGTTGTACGGTATGCCGCCAAAAGGAAAAACACGCTTACCTAGCCGAGCGGCAATTTATAATGGTGCCCTGAGTGATCATTTAATTTTAGCTTATAGTAATTCGCCGGTTGAAAATTTTATGATGGAAGTTCAGGGAAGTGGTTATGTTGATTTTGGGGATGGCAGCCCACTGAATTTCTTTGGTTATGCAGGTAAAAATGGTCACGCCTATAAAAGTATCGGAAAAGTGCTGGTAGACCGCGGTGAAGTTCCTCTGAGCCAAATGTCATTACAAGCTATCCATGATTGGACGAATCAGCATAGCGAGCAAGAAGTTCGCCAGCTATTAGAAGAAAATCCGTCATTTGTATTTTTTAAACCGCAATCATTTGTCCCTGTTAGAGGCGCAAGTGCGGTTCCTTTAATTGCTAAAGCATCTGTTGCATCAGATAAAACTCTCATTCCACCGGGAACAGCCTTACTCGCGGAGATCCCTGTGTTAGATAATAATGGGAAATTTACGGGGCAGTACGAAATGCGTATGATGGTAGCCTTGGATGTTGGTGGTGCGATTAAAGGGCATCATTTTGATATTTACCACGGTATAGGCCATGAAGCCGGAAAAATGGCCGGTTTTTATAACCATTACGGGCGAGTTTGGGTGCTGAAAAAAAGCCAGCCGCTATTTGGTTCAATGTAGTTACAGTTTTAACTGAGGTTGTTCGTTATTATGCAAGCTAAGCTTTCTGATGCTTGGATGCAGCGTTTTGCTGGGATCGGGCGTTTATATGGGCAACATGCTCTTCATCTTTTTGCACGTTCCCACATTTGTGTCATTGGCATTGGTGGGGTAGGCGTGTGGGCCGCGGAGGCGCTTGCTCGTTCAGGTATTGGGCATATCACATTAATTGATATGGATGATATTTGTGTGACTAATACCAATCGCCAATTACATGCCATCAAGTCGACAGTTGGGCAACCAAAAGTTGATGTGATGAAAAATCGTATTTTAGAAATTAACCCCGAATGTGTAGTGAATGTTATTGATGATTTTATTACTGTTGATAATGTCGCTCACTACCTTAGCACGGGGTTTGATTATGTCATTGATGCCATTGATAGTGTAAGGCCTAAAGCTGCGTTGTTAGCGTATTGTAGACGCTTTAAAATACCCATTATCACCACAGGTGGGGCTGGTGGACAAATCGACCCAACACAGATTCAAGTGACAGACCTAGCTAAAACGGTTCAAGACCCTTTAGCCGCTAAGTTGCGGGAACGCTTAAAATCCGATTTTAACGTTGTTAAAAATGGCAAAGGAAAGCTCGGGATTGACTGTGTTTTTTCTACTGAACAGCTTGTTTATCCGCAAAGTGATGGTACTGTGTGTGCGGCAAAAAGCACTGCGGATGGCTCTAAGCGTATGGACTGCGCTTCAGGCTTTGGTGCGGTGACTATGGTTACAGCCAGTTTTGGGTTTATTGCTGTCTCACATGCACTTAAAAAGATGATAGCAAAATCACAACGGGAAATGGAACAGCAGTAAAGTGAATGAGGCTATTGCGATAGATAGCCTCATTCAATGAATTACGCAGGTGTCATTTCATTTGCAATATTTTGAATTGCCGTAATGAGTGATTGAATACCATTTTGGCGGGATTCGCTGAGCTGGCTAGGTAAGCCGGTTTGAGCTAATAAGCTATTAAAATCAATTTCCATGATTTCTTTCGCTGTTTTTTGCTCTATTGCCGCTAACAAAATGGTAAATAACCCTTTCACCACTCGGCCTTCACTATCCCCATAAAAATGAAATGTTTCATCATCATTGAGAAGTGCTCCAATCCAAACTCGGTTTTCGCAGCCTTTAACCTCTTGAGTTTGCAGTTTTTCATCATCAGACAGCGCTGGCAATTTTCTCGCAAATTGAATTAATAAACGGTATTTATCTTCCCATGCTTTATGTGTGGAAAACTGTTCAACTATTTCTTGAATTTTAATCTCTGTACCGAATGGGTGCGGAGCAAGTTCATGGTTAGTCGAAGTCATTAGGCTTCCTTTATTGATTTATTCATTGAGTATAGAAAGTGAAACGGTGACTGCATCGATAAATTTATCGACGTCTTCCCGGTTGTTGTACGGCATCATTGAGATACGCAAGCAGCCACTGATATTTAATGCATCCATTAATGGTTGGGTGCAATGTTGACCATAGCGTAATGCAATATTTTGTTCGGTCAAGAGGGCACCTAGATCACTATGGTGAATATCTTTGAAGTTAAATGATAGCAAAGGAGAATCAGGCACACTATAGCGAATAAAGCCGGGAAGTGCCGACAGTTTTTTAGTAGCATATTCGATTAGTGAGCAAGTATATGTTTCTGCTAGTGTTAAATTTAATCCTTCCAGCCACTCTAGGGTAGCAGAAAAGGCAATTACCCCTGCAATATTCGGTGTTCCTGCTTCGAATCGTTGTGGGATAGGTGCAAGAGTGAAATCGTCAAATGTGACGTGGGTCAACATTTTTCCTCCACCATGCCAAGGGGTCATTTGCTCTAAAAGTTCTGTTTTGGCGTAGCAAACTCCAAGCCCAGTTGGCCCATATAACTTATGTGCTGAAAATGCATAGAAATCAATATTCAGCTCACTGACATTAATCGGGCTATGAACGACACCTTGTGCGCCATCAACAACGACTAAAGCTCCTACTTGGTGAGCGAGCTGAGTCACCGTTTGTATATCGGGTTGATAGCCAGTTACATTGGACATTTGAGTGATAGCGATGACTTTCGTTTTTTCAGATAATTTAGATTGGAGTACATCAAGACTCAATGTCAGGTTCTTTTCAACTGGCCATTTTATAATTTTTGCGCCAGTTTGCTGTGAAAGCATAATCCAAGGTAATAAATTTGAATGATGTTCTATTTCACTGACAATAATTTCATCGTCAGGTTTTAATGTTGAGCGAAAATAACCTTGTGTAATTAAATTAATTGACTCAGTTGTTCCGCGTGTCCAAATAATATTTTTTTCACTGGAAGCATGAATATATTTTGCAGCACGGATTCGCCCCTGCTCATAATCACGTGTTAATTTCAATGATTCAGATGACTGCCCTCGATATACCGAACTGCCCGACAAGCGATAATAGTCATTTGATGCATTGATCATGGCGATAGGCTTTAATGCTGTTGCCGCACTATCAAAAAATAGTGTTGATGAGTCTATCGCTGGGAAGGCGAGGCGAAATGTGGTGGCGCTAAAATGATCCATGAGTATTTTCTTTTTAGTCAAAATTTCAATGTGTTTTGATTTTACTGAGTGCGGTATTAGTTGATTGTACATTTATTAGTACATTTATAGTTACTTTCTGATTAATTTAAACTTATCATTTTTTAATCTAGCCATTGAAATATTTTGTTACGTTTGGTATTAATTGTTAGCAATTCTTCTAGATGTGGTTTCAAGATGATTCAGTGTTTTGCGTTGCAATGCAATGCCTTTTGTTTATAAATTTATTTTTTTAAGTACTTAGTAAATAATTTTCAAGATTTATCTTAAATATCTTACTGAAAGTTTTTTCGGTACACTTACAATTATCTATAGTTATTTGTATTTATTAAGTTAAATTGCTTAAGTAAATACCGAAATAGCATTAAAAAAAGAGTAAAAAAAAGCACCGCGCGTTGGCGGTGCACTATATAAAATCACTATGGACAGACAGGGTAAATGTACAGGAAGTGAAAAAACAGTAGCTAAAGCTACAAAGGTCTGGTTCAACCAGACAACTTGCAAACACAACATCACAACCACAAAGCCAAAAGTTTCAAAGTAACTAAACTCTGTAACTTTTCGTTCCGGCTTAGGAAGTGTGCATACTATAGGTATTTACTAGCGTATCCTCAAGGGACAAATTATAATGCTTCGGATGAAAAAAACTAATGCATAACAAGATGCCAAGTAGAAGTGATTATGTCTAAAAGATTACCGCCCCTAAATGCACTGAGAGTCTTTGATGCTGCTGCTCGTCATTTAAGTTTTACTAAGGCAGCAGAAGAATTATTTGTAACTCAAGCAGCCGTTAGCCACCAAATGAAAAGTTTGGAAGATTTCCTTGGGCTGAAATTATTCCGTCGGCGCAACCGATCATTGTTATTGACAGAAGAAGGTCAAAGTTATTACCTTGATATTAAAGAGATTTTCTCTTCTTTAAACGAGGCGACGCGTAAGTTGCAAGCCAGAAGTGCAAAAGGGGCATTAACGGTTAGTTTATCCCCAAGTTTTGCGATTCAGTGGCTGGTGCCAAGGCTTTCAGGCTTTAACCAGGCCTATCCAGGAATTGATGTGCGGATCCAAGCTGTAGATAGAGAAGAAGATAAATTGGCAGATGACGTTGATGTCGCTATTTTCTACGGTAAAGGTAATTGGCCAGGGCTAAGAACAGATAGGCTTTATGCTGAATATTTAATGCCGGTATGTTCACCATCTTTATTAACTGGAGATAGCCAACTAAAAATTCCTGAAGATTTAGCAAAACATACGTTACTTCACGATTCTTCACGAAGAGACTGGCAAGCATATGTTAAGCAACTAGAGTTACAAAATGTCGTTAATGTACAGCAAGGTCCCATTTTTAGTCATAGTGCGATGGTTATTCAAGCTGCTGTTCATGGTCAGGGAGTTGCACTGACGAATAATGTTATGGCTAAAAATGAAATTGACGCAGGGCGCTTAGTTTGTCCCTTTAGTGAGGTGTTAGTTAGTAAAAATGCATTCTACTTAGTTTGCCAAGAAAATCAGGCAGATTTAGGCAAAATAGCTGCATTTCGCCAATGGATTCTTGGGCAGGCGGCAAGTGAACAAGAAAAATTAGGTTTTATTACGGGTGACCAAGATGTGGCGCTTATTCAGTAATCAAGTATTTAAATAAAAGGTGTTACTGTGAATAGTCGTTTGATGTTAATTTTTGCAGGAATTAGTGGCTTCTTTACTGTTGCTTTTGGAGCTATTGGTTCACATGCGTTATCGTCAATTATGAGTGTCCATCAAATGGACTGGATTGAAATAGGGCTACGTTATCAAATGTTGCATACTGTTGCACTAATGGTGCTAGGGGCAATTTTATTACGTAAAATAATTCTGTGGTTCTATTGGTCAGGTGTGTTTTTCTCTGTTGGGATACTTCTTTTTAGCGGTAGCCTTTATTGTATGGCACTATTGCAGGTAAAATACTTCTCTTATTTTACGCCAATAGGTGGTGTATGTTTCCTAATTGGTTGGCTGTTAGTGGTTATTGGCGCTATGCGTCTAAGGAAATCGGCGTCACGCAATGAGTAATAAAATTGCACTATATTGCCGTCCAGGCTTTGAAAAAGAATGTGCAGCAGAAATTACAGATAAAGCAGGGCAAAAAGAAATTTATGGTTTTGCCCGCGTAAAAGAAAACAGTGGTTATGTTATTTTTGAGTGCTACCAAGCAGAAGATGCGGACAAACTCGCACGAACGTTGCCTTTTCGAGAATTAATTTTTGCTCGTCAAATGATTGTAATAGGGGATTTACTTAAGGATTTACCGCCTGAAGACCGTATTACCCCGATTGTAAATGCATTGAGTCAGCAAGTTGTGCGGGCAGGAGATCTCCGTGTTGAAGTTGCTGATACCAATGAATCGAAAGAACTCTTGAAGTTTTGCCGCAAGTTTACGGTACCTTTGCGTAATGCATTACGTAAAGAAAAAATCTTATTGCCACTCGAAAACTTTAAGCGGCCCGTTATTCATGTGTTCTTTATTGCCCCTGGTTGCTGCTATACCGGGTATTCGTATACCAATAATAGTTCAAATTTCTATATGGGGATCCCAAGGTTAAAATTCCCATCAGATGCACCGAGCCGTTCAACCTTAAAACTTGAGGAAGCTTTCCACGTCTTCATTCCTTATGAAGAATGGGAAGAACGTCTAGCAAGTGGGATGAAAGCTGTCGATCTTGGTGCATGCCCAGGGGGATGGACTTATCAATTAGTGAAACGCAGTATGATGGTGGATGCTGTAGATAACGGCCCAATGGCGGAAAGCCTTATGGATACAGGGCAAGTTAAGCATCACCGTGAAGATGGTTTTAAATTTAAGCCTACTTCCCATAATATTACTTGGTTAGTCTGCGATATGGTTGAAAAACCAGCTAAAGTTGCTGCGCTAATGACTGATTGGCTTGCTCAAGGTTGGTGCCGAGAGGCCATTTTTAACTTAAAATTGCCGATGAAAAAGCGCTATGAAGAAGTTTCACATATCTTAGAAAAGATGAAAGCACAGCTTAAAGAGCAAGGCGTTAATGTGTTGATTCAAGCTAAACAGCTTTATCATGACCGCGAAGAAGTAACTGTACATGTGATGAGGATATGGTCGGCAAATCCAATGGCACGTGAGTATTATTAATTTATAGAATCAGTTAATAAAAAAGCCACTTCATCATTAAGTGGCTTTTCTGTTTTCTATTAGTTGGGTGCATAACGCAACTGATTCAGATTCCCTCGTATCGGGATATCGGTTCTTAAAGTCGCAATATCTCGGCAAATCAATGCAATTTCCTGCTGATTGATGAGCTTTTTCTGCCATTTCTCTTCAAGGTTATCTAAATTGGCAAATATATTTTCAATAGAGTGATATTGTTGCAATAGTGTCGTGGCACTTTTAGGACCAATCCCTGCAACACCGGGAACTTTACTACTACTGATCCCTGCAAGCCCCCAATAATCAGGAAGTTGATTAGGAGAAACGCCAAATTCCTTTTCGATAAAAGGGATATCTAGCCAGCGCTTTTGAAAATAATCGCGAATTCTTAAGTTAGGGGAAAGTAGTTGGCAGTAACCTTTGTCTGTGGATACGATGGTAACTGTGTGCCCCGATCCCGCAATGCGTGTTGCTAAGGTAGCGGCTAAATCATCGGCTTCATCCCCTTCAGACTGCCAGCAGTGAACCCCTTTTTCTTTAAATAAGGCTATTAGGGTGGGGAGTTCAGCATGCAGATCTTCAGGCATAGGTTGTCGCCCCGCTTTATAATCGGGGAGTTTTTCATGGCGCCAGCTTTGGTGACGTCCTTCTTCATCAAACACTGCAACAATGTGCGTGGCATCAGTATGGGCGATCAACTGCGATATTGCAGATAAACAAGTTTCTCCACACGGGCTTCCTTGCACCGCGTGGATACGGCGTATTAAGTTTAATGCATCAATAATTAATAAGTGGATCATAAATACGCCAACATTTACTTATTTCACGATTTCATAGCAAGGTTCGTATGCCGTACCACCCGGTAATTTCATACGATGTTGCTCAACGAAGCCTTGTAATAACACATCCATACGCTTCATTAGCTCACTATCGCCGTGAATTTTGAATGGCCCATGTTTTTCGATGGCTTTCATACCAAATTCTTTCACGTTACCAGCCACAATACCGGAGAAAGCGCGGCGTAAATCTGAAGCCAGTTTCTCAGGTGCTTGCCCTGGGTGGAGGTTCAGTGATGCCATATTTTCATGCGTTGGTTCGAATGGATGTTGTAAATTGTGAGCAATTTTAATTGACCAGTTGAAGCTATAGGCATCACCTGTGCTACGGCGATTTTCTTTAACTTGTGGCATGCTGCGTTTCATTACACGAGCGACTTCTTGAGCATCATCAATAATAATTTGGTAATGCTTACTGGCTTCATCACCTAAAGTGTGTCGAATAAAGTCGTCTAATACTTCAAAGTATTCCGCACTTTCTTTTGGGCCCGTTAAAATCAGTGGTAGAACTTGTTCACTGTTGGCTGGGTCCATTAAAATACCCAATAAATACAGTAACTCTTCGGCGGTACCGACACCTCCTGGGAAAATAATAATCCCATGACCTAATCGAACGAATGCCTCTAAACGTTTTTCGATATCAGGCATAATGATGAGTTCGTTCACTAATGGGTTTGGTGGCTCAGCGGCGATAATTGAAGGCTCAGTTAAGCCGATAAAACGGCTATTTTTGTATTGTTGTTGTGCATGGCCAACTGCTGCACCTTTCATCGGTGCTTCCATGGCACCCGGGCCACAGCCTGTACAGATATTTAGCTCACGCAACCCAAGCTCATTACCTACCTTACGGCCATATTGGTACTCAATTTCATTAATTGAGTGGCCGCCCCAGCAAACAAT
The DNA here is from genome assembly GCF_033901115.1 of Providencia sp. CIM-Carb-044. Lineage (NCBI taxonomy): Bacteria > Pseudomonadati > Pseudomonadota > Gammaproteobacteria > Enterobacterales > Morganellaceae > Providencia > Providencia sp. CIM-Carb-044. The sequence continues at coordinate 101,662 of NZ_JAXADV010000006.1, read as the reverse complement.
CATACTCGGGTCTTCATCGATATGCAGGGCACGGGCATTACGCAAGATAGAGAAAATCATATTGGTAATATGTGTGCCATTTTCGAGGTCTAAATTAAATTGTTCTTTGGCATGGGTAATTTGCGCATGGACGAATAGAATGTCACGCAATACGGCAAATAGGTTTGCTTGTAAGGTGCGAATAATTTTACCATCAACAAAAGCTTTTTCTGGTGGGTCGATAAGTTCAAGCTTAACGCCACGCTCACGGCGTAATACATTGATATCAAAATCTTTACTTTTTTCTAATAGCTCTTTACTGCTATCAGTTAAGCTGCCTGAATGCAAAACGGCTAAAGAACAATTTCGAAATAATTGGTACAAATCGCTACTGGCCGTGCGTTTTAGCATATCAACTTCAAGTTGAGAGAGTAGATCCATAGATCCTAATGGACTGATATGAGTAATCATTTTTTTCCCTTTTAAATCATTTTATTACGGATTGCTCTCCGAAATAATTCGAAATAAATCCAATATCAAATTTCGATTTTTTTCCAACTAAGACCCCTATCATCCTGATACATTCTGGTCATATCCATTGATTTGTGTCCTAAAAGCTGGTTAGCGAACTCATTTGATTTTTCATTCCCATACACTCTGGATGCTAGGCTTCGGATTTCGTGGAACGTCGGCGGAGAACCCTCCCATGACAAACCACTTTTGCTTCTGGCTAGTGAAAAAGCCTTACCAATGGTTTTATCTGCTAGCATATCACCCTTCTGTGAAACCAGCACGAATTCCTTTCCGTTCAATTCATGCTTGCACCTATCTAGCACTGATTGCAAAGTTTTATTAGCTATATTATTTGAAATGGTGAGCGGTATTGCTATTTTAGTTCCTGTTTTCTCTTGCTCTATCCATAAGTAACCATCATAAATGTCATTCCATTTTAATTTTCTAATATCACCAGAGCGCTGTCCTGTTAATATAGCCAAATCCATACTCATGCTAACCCAAGGCTGACAGTGTTCTACAGCGGTGTTGTATATTTGAATGTAATCACTTTCTGATATCCTAGTTCTGGCTATTTTATTCCTTGGAACTCTGGTTGCTATTACGGGATTGAAATCAATCACCCCATCCGACATCGCTTCGTTAAACATATCTTTTAGAATACTCCGCATCAATCTAGCTGTAGTTATATTCCCATCAGAAACAATGCTATTTATGTAATCAGCAATATCTTTAGTTTTTATTTCATTTAAAGGAACATTATTGAAGCTATTTTTTATCCTTTTTAACCGTCCTTGGTAGTCATCTAGGGTCTTTTTCTTTAAATCACGGAGGAGTATAATCTCACCAAATCTATCTATCCAATCATGAAATTTTATTGCATCGTTACTTGCCATTCTGTTTATTAATGATTCTTTTTTTCCATAAATAAACAAGTTAGCCGAGATGGCTTCATTTACCGCCTCGGCTTTATTTCTTCCTATACCGTATTCAATGCCGGTTTCGGGGTTTCGGTAGCTGTAATATCCTTTTCTGCAATATAAATTAGGGGGTAAGTGTACGTTTTTGGGGCTTCTGTTTCTTGCCATCTGTCTCAATCCTTTTTAACAGTTTGCAGTTTTTATTTAATAGAATGCTTGGGTTAAGATTTTCGTAGTTTGTTATTTTTTGTGCGGATGGGTGTATTAAATATTGATATCCGTCAAATGTTGGAGCTGGGTATATTTTCCCAGCGCTTATCCACCGCCTTATCGTTTCATCACTTCTTCTGTGCTTTTTTGCGAATTCTCTGACTGTTTGCATTTATGCGCCTCCGTTCTTCCTTTTATATTTCTCATAATCATCCCCGCAATCTTTACTGCAATATGCGCTATTTGGTTTTGCTGGCATTTCTTCACACCAGATGCACATTCCGTTTATTGATTTAGTTACTGGCTGGCGATTTGATAATGCTGCTTGAATGTGTAATTGTTCTAGTTCGTTTGCTGAGTCGATAATATCCATAATTCACCTATGCTATTTTCAATACGTTATTAGATTGAATATTGCTTTCTACCTGAGCACCTCACCACAAACCACCTCAACATCCCGCACCTGCATTATCTGCATAGCACGGCTCTCGCATTCTTGCTGTGTGTAGATTTGCTCAGATACAGGCACAGCAGAACCCTGTATTACAAGCAGTAATACATATCCGATTATTTGCATTGTTATTTACTTTTGGATAAATATAGGGGTATTGAATGCAGGGGATTTATCTTTAGATACGTAAACGTTTGATGCAATGCCGTCATTCATTCTTTTTGCTGCCTCTTGCGTGATAAATGCAACAGGATGTAAGTTGTTAATTCGCTCAATCTCATTACATAATTGAATTAACATTTTAGGGTGAATTAATTTATCCCAATCATTCAGCCTAAAAGTAAACTCTTCATTCTCAAGTTCAGCTTTAATTAATGACTCACTACGTTTTTTTAATTCTTTCGCATATTCCAATATTTCATTATTCATTTTTTATTTTCACTCCGTTGCTGATTAATGCTTTTTCCACTTGCTCTATAGCACTATTAAATCCATCGAGGAAATAATCATTATAATGTGAGTCAAGCTCCGGCAATTCAACCTATAAACTCTCGCGTGATGCTTGCCATGCAGATAATTGACGTTGGTGCATTCTTGTTATCGAAATCATACCAAGCCCATTATTTTTCATTTCTTCTTTTTGTGGTGTAAACCACTCTTCAAATTGCTGCCTTGATTTATTCATCACTCACCATCCTCAAAGTTACTTAACGCATCCATTACGCTAGTTTCTCGTAGAACATCAAAAGCAATACAGGCCATATCGAATAAAGCAATCTCTTGCGGGTGAATGGCTTTATCAAATCGATAACCAAATGGCACTTCATAACCTAGGCGTTTATAGTAAACACGCGCCAGCTCGTTGGCTATATCGACAATTTGACGGTCTGTTAATGGTCTATCCATCACTCCACCTTCATTAATTCATGAATTCCATCTTTAGTTAATGTCCAGCCAAGGATTGTTTGTCTGATTAAACCTTTTTTCTCAAAAGATTTAAGCGTTCTGCCATCAACCCCAGCGCCAAACTTATCTCTCACAATATCTAGCGTTTTAATTTGCTTCTCTGTTAATTTCATCACTCCACCTTTTTATAGCCAGTTTTTACCAAACCACGCGATAGCAAGAAATGTAATTCCGCCAAAAATGAATGACAGTATTGTGATCGCCAAAAAGTTAAATGAATCTCTCATATATATTCCTTTTCATTGCATCCCTGCGAGTTAAATTATTACGTTGGGTTTACTAGCTCATACGCATCATTAACGTGGTCTTGCTCTATTGCATAATAAGTACCGCTTCCATCAAATTCACATTCTTCACAGTTGCGGTATATATCAGTGATGGCTTGTTTTAACTTTGTGTTTTCTTCTTGTAACTGTTCAATAGTCATATCTATCTCCTGTTTGCATCCTTGCACTGAGTCCGTATTTATTTAGTTAATTACTTTTAATATTACTGTATTTACGTTTGTTCCTGAGCTGGAAAAACTCTTTTCAGGAAGAGAAATAATTTCGTGATTTCTAGATTTAAGTAATTCCAAAAACTCAAGAGTTAATTTATTTGTTCTAAATGTTATTGATGAAGACATTATTGCTATAAGAATTCCGTTAGGCTTTAGAAATTTGAGCGCGTGCGTTACATGCTTTATATCAGCTTGCTTTCCAAACGGTGGGTTCATAATAACTCTATCGAAACTTTCAACGGGAACTGATTTTAAGAAGTCACATGCTTCATGAACAAAGCCTATATTTAGTGATTTTAAGTGCCTGTTATGTTCAGGATTTAATTCATACATACTCAGACTAACCCCATCTACAGCAGTGGCTTCTTTCGCTAATGCTCCAATTCCTGCACTAGGCTCTAATACTGACATTCCGGACTTTATTTCTGCTAGGTCAATTACTTTTTTTGCTAACTCAGGCGGTGTAGGGAAGAACTCAAAATCATCTTTAGGTATTGTTATTTCTCCTGTTAATATAATCTGGTCTATTCTTTCTTGTGCGTCACTTTCAAACAAATGAGCCTTTATTTTTTTGTTCCATTTAGCTCCTGCGGCCTCTAATACTTTGTTTGTTTTTAAATATATATTTCTATCAAGCTCTCCAGTTAAATATAATTTATTTTCTTCTGCGCGTGCGTTACTTAGCACATTCAGAATAGTGCTTTCTATTTTCATGGTTATATCCTTTGGTTAAATCATATAAATAGCGTGTCGTGGGTAGGGGAGTCCGATAGGAGCGAACGGAATATCGTCTGAGAAATCCATCGGTGGCTCATTACTTTGTTGGGCTGGTTGTTGTGGTTGCCCCCATCCACCTTGTTGTTGTGTTTGTTGTGACTGTGGTTTCTTGTCTAGAAACTTCACGATGCTATCCATGCCCACAGTGACCTCAGTCGAATATCTATCTTGCCCTGATTGGTCTTGCCACTTTCTAGTTCTGAATTTTCCTTTCACAAAAACTAGCGATCCTTTTTTAAGATACTCACCAACGTTTTCAGCTAATTTTCCAAACACAACAACACGTATCCATTCAGTTTTTTCTTTTTGCTCGCCCGTTTTCTTGTCTTTCCAACGCTCTGAGCATCCGATAGACATAGTTGCGATAGCGTCACCGCTAGGTTGGTATCTAATTTCAGGGTCATTACCAAGATGACCAATAATATTTACTTCGTTTAGCATGGCTTACCCCACTGATTGCCAAATTGAATGCCTAATTTATTTAAACCCTGATCCATTACTTCAATGAACTCGGGGACTAATTCGTCGAATTCTTTCATCATGCTTTCGTCACGCTCGACAGGGAAATATGCGATTTCTTTCCCTGCTGGCATTCGTGGGTCAAAATTTGCAAAGTGCCAGATGTCCTTACCTGTAACCCACATGGAATATTGAACTTGAGCCACATATTCCTTTTTCATTGCATCGATTCCGTTCAATGCTAAGTCGATAAATACGTCCGTGTTATTCGGGCATTTAAGCTCTAACCCTGAGCCATCACTGCAAATGCCGTCTGGTGAGCAAGCTATCCGTAGTTGCTCGTCTTTGAATATTATTGGCACTTCCTTTGCCGTTAATCCGGTGTAAAACTCGAATGTCATCCTTGCTTCTAACTCGTAGTTTTTACCCCATTCCAGCGTCCTTGCTGATACTTCCTTGTAAACTCCCGTGCAAACTTCACCAATAAGGGTGTTTAAATATGTTTTCTTTGTGTCTGACCATTTAGTGCCAGACCTTGGTTTGGATATGACTTTCCATGCCTCAGAGGCAGTCACAACACCTAACCTGATTGACAACCACTCTTCGCTTCCTTGCTCTACTTTGGTTAAATCGATGCCTGTTTTGCTTAGAATGATGTCATTGCTAATCATTTTCCTTCTGCCTTTTTCCTTAGCATGTCGATGATTACGTTCGCTTCAAACACAGTTATTTGTTCAGGGTGGGTAATTGGACGATTGAATTTCTTGCTGATGAATTCCATAAACGTATCGCTCCATTCGCCATCTACTTTCATCATCAATGCGGTGATATCGTCCATCTGTTGCTCACTGGCTGGCGTTACGTCACGAGGTTGTGACTGTTCGCTTTTAAAGTCGATACCTTCACCAGCTTCGGTGTTAACGTAGTCAATTGCTTGGTCTAGTCGTTCTCTACGAGGCCAGTATTTGCTAGCACGCTTAACTATTGTTTTACGCGCCATTTCCTCCCACCAAGTTTTCCATGGTCCATTAGCTGATTTACTTGCAGCCTGTACAGTTTTTATCTCAGCTAAACTCATTTCTTCCGTGAGATAATCACCGCTTGGAGTTTTGACAGTACAATAACCACCAACAATCGCGCCTCTATCACCGAATGCGTTGTATTTATGTGTTGGTGGTGTATCTAATCCGTTAGATTCGTAAGTATCATTTTCATGAACTAGCTTACATTGCCCCCATTCAATTGCTTTCGTTGCTTGAGCTAAATGCAATAGCCCCATGTAACTGATATCCAAACAAACAACGCCTTTCCTTGGCACTAGATAAGCCAGTTTGCTTGCTGGGTTTAATGTGATTCCAATAGCTGCGACATTGACAATTGCATTCTGCGCGCTTGACGGGTTACTCATAGCTACAGATGCCAGTTCGTTATTCCGCTGAAATGCTTGAATGGCGAACTGGCTTTCCTTAGCCCATGTTATTGATTGGTCTGTAACTGCACTGCAAAATAATTGCTCTTGCTGTTTTACAAACTCTATTATTGATGTGCTCAAAACATCCTCCTTTCGCTTTTCGCAGCCTCAAAAAAAGCATTCCATGCTTCATCTGATTCTTGAGTCGTCATTTTCCGTATGACCGATGAGGGAAGGGCATCATAAAACCGCTGAGCCATTTCATTAGTTAGCTCATCATCCTGATTTGCTAGGTGCTCACGGTCTGGAATGGTGACGAAGTTTTCATACTCTGAAATTCTCATGCTGCGTCCTTACTTAACTTGGCCACTGCCGAAAATATTAGGCTTCCTTTCCCTCTGGTGATGTACTCTTCCATAAGCGCATCAGTCCATTCATGCTTTAAGAGGAAATCAACTATCTCCTCAATCGGTGCATCCATTGCAGTAAAGAGAGCGTCCGTATCTCCCTCTATTTTTTGCACTTCATGGTTTTCAATTGATAACCTGAAGTCTTTATCAAACGTTATTGACGGGTAATAACCTTTTGTATTTATGTGTAACGTCATATCCACCTCGGTATCAGTGTTATGAAGGCAAGTAGGGCGATAACAACGGCTATCCAATCCCACTTAATTTTGTTTTTAACTTCATCCTTGAAGCTCTCGCTATTCAGTCGATAGCTGAGTTCCTGACGTTTTAATTCGTTAATTTTTGGCATAAGAAATCCCTCACTTATCGATTGATAGCGATTGTTATTTAGGTTCTGGTGTTGGTGCGGTGGGTATTAGTAGTTCATTGTCATATGGGGGATTTGGTTACTTGCAACTAGCTTAATAAATTCAGTCGCTAATTTTTCATCAAATCCGTTACTGACCAAGGCTTTCAATGCCTCTTGATTAAATACTCGGCGATGCTCTTTATCTTCTTGACGTTTAGCATCTTCCTTACGTTTGCGTTCTTCTTCCGCTAATCGCGTTTGTTCAGCTTCAAGAGCTTTCTTGCGCTCAGCTTCGATAGCGGCTTGTTTCTCGCGCTCGGCTCTCTCCTGAGCTTCTTTAGCTTCTTGCTCAGCACGTTGAATGGCTTCCTGCTTTTCACGCTCTGCACGTTCGGCGGCTTCTTTGGCTTCACGTTCGCGCTGTGCTGCTGCTTCGATTTCTTGCTGTGCTTTTTGTTCAGCTTCTAACCTAGCTTGCTCTGCTGCTTGTTTCTTCAGCTCTTCTTCGTGTGCAATACGTTGGCGTTCTGCTTCGGCTTTAGCTTCTGCTAAATCACGGTCGAATTTCTCATTCATGAGCAGGGCGATTTCATGATCTGACTCGATACGCTCAGCAAGTGCCTTGTCGAAAGCCTCATTCATTTCTAGCGCTTCTTCGTGCCACGCTAACATTTGCTTTTCTGCTTCGATTCTCTCTAACTCAGCCTTTCTTTCCTTTTCAGCTAACTCCCAATCATCCGCTGGTTTTTTAATTTCAGATGCTAAGGCATCAAGTTCCCTTTTAAATTCAGCTCGAGCCGCATCAATCTTTTTCGGAATTTCTTTTAACTCTGCGGCTAATTCTTTTCCTTTTGATTCAATATAAGTTTTCGAGCGAGTTACTTCATACGCTAAAGAAACTAGCTTCTTTCTGTTAACCTCCTTAGACAAATCCAGCTCGCCAAGCTCCTCTCTTTTTTGATTGGCCTTAACTTTGATAGCTAATAATAAGTTGCCAGCTTTCTCTGGTTCAGTAAAAATAGAGAGCCTATTTTCTTTCTCGATTACGACTAATTCATTTGCCATTTCCTATGTTCCTTATGTGCTTATTCCTCACTATTAATAGCGATATGAATGATTAAGCGGTGGGTTACTGCTGACCGAGGGCTTTTGCGATTGCTAAGCGTGTCTTTTCCATTGATGACTCGTAAATGTCATTCCAGCCTTGCTTGCGACCATTGCGTTGCATTTCAATCAAAGCCTCTAATAACTCTGGTGCTGCTGCGATTAGATGGGAGTCTGCTTTCTGATTGGCTGTTGTGATATCTAAATAAACATCACCAATTGTCACTCCGTGAAAAGTTGTCATTATTTCATTGGCATTTCTTATGGTGTGTTTCCAAGGCGCAGGCGTTCCTTTAAACTCCATATCACCCCCTAGCCTTTAATATTGCATATGCTTCATTAAAAACATCTTTATCTACCCACAAAACCAAAGCTTCTTCATCTAAATCAGCATCAGTAACAAAAGAGACTGTCGTGTTATCAGTGCTTTCTTTTATAGCAGTTATAGTCTTTGATAAAAGCTGGAAAGATATATTTTCACTTCCGATTTCATTAATTAAGTCAGATATAGAAATCATTTATTACTCCTAGCCTTTAACATTGCATCTGCCATGCGGTAGTAGGTTTCAGCTTTATCCTTGAAAATGGCGTCAATGTCATCCTGTGACCAATAACCGCTATCCATGCGCTCTGTTGCCCAATCACCTTGCATAGCCTTAGCAGCTAGATAGTCACGTAAACTCATACCTGTATGAGTGCCATGTAACCCTGTTGCTGGAATTGGAAAAGCCGCACCACCTGTTTTATCTGTCATACTCCCTCCGTTATTAACTAAACGTCATCATCATCTAACGATGCGAATTTGATGATTGTTTTTATTGTTTCATCAAATTGATGGATTCCACTACTTTCAGAAAGCCTGTCTTGCGTACCTTCGACTAACTCACCTAACTCAATCGATTTACAGTCATACAAGCCAAGCACGTTACATAAAGTTCTGGATACGATGTTGTGTAAGTGACCCTTGATGATTAAAGCTGGATTACCATGCATAGCGCCAACCCGTAAAAAGTGGTCAGCGTGTTTCTGATGCGCTTTTGCTGATGATAAAATTGCAGGTAGCATCTCTTTGTTAGGCTGGTTAATTAACTCGTCGCCATCGCTGTAGGTGTGACCTATAGCGCCTGTTGGTATTGTTTCCATCTCTATCTCCTATCTATTAATCAACTCACCACAGTCCACCTTGATGGACTGTAATTAGTTAACTGCGCTCGTTTTTCTGCTGCTCAAGCTCTCTTGCTATCATTGCAGTTGTGCGTATCGCCCATTTATCAATAATTAATCCATCCTCCATCACTAGAGCCATTTCCTCCGGCCTAACCATGCACTCAGAATCAAGCTTGCAGCCTTTGCATTTTTTGAACTGGCTACACCATTTGCTAGTGTCAATAGTCGTATTCATACGGATAGTCCTGATATTGACTCATGTCATCGTCTGGATGCTCGTCGAATTCTTCGATATCGTATTCCATATTCACCCCCTTGCTGTGATGCTTCCATCACTCCTAATCGGCTTGCGTAGCCTTTCCTGTCGCTTCTTAGAGTTCATATTTCCTCCGTAATGATTGCCTGAACTGTCTTAACCTCCTCAGGCGGCAGAGGTTCATCGCATTTACCACAACGCAATAAATCTGTGTATAATTCAATCACCACAACGTAAATAAAAAGGACTTGAAATGCTTAAAGTTAATTACGCATCACAAGGTGATATTGTTCCAAACCACTTAAACCCGAAACCAATTAGACCAACACCTCCACCGCCATCTACACCAAGTGACGGAGGTAAAAAATAAGGAATTGCTATGAGCCGAAATGATTTGATTGATAGAGTTATCTACTCGCACTATTTAGAGCAGCTTTACTCGACAGCTTTAGGGAGGGTGGATAAGTTAATATCCATTCTTATTTTTATTTTCGGCTCTGCTATTGTTTTGCAGGCAAACACCTTTGTTTTTGGTGTGTTAATTGCTGCATTGACAGCTATACAGTCAACATGTCAATTCGGTAAAAAATCTGGTGAAGCTAAGCGTAAGGCGTTTGATTACCAAAAGTTATTCACCATCGAATCAAAGTATGATGACAGCGATTTAGTTGATAGAATCCTCGAAATCGAAGCGTCTGACTCGACTCCGTGGTCTTCACTTTCTCCGATAGCTACTCTCAAAGCCCAGATAAAAATGGGTGTTGAGGATAAGTATCTAGAAAAGCTTAATTGGAAAACTAAATTACTTAGAGTTCTTTGTGGCTAGCCCATCCTTGGGCTTTATCTCGCCGTCACCCCGAACTCACTGCTCGGCTTGCGTAGCCGTGCTTGCTTGCGTGTGTCGCATTCCTGCGAACGTTTCTGATCTTCGTTAACTGAGCATCAGTAGCATCTTTGTGATACTTGCTGATGTGCATAACTGGTAATCGCGGGTCAAATGTCCTTAGACACAACGGACAGGTAACTTTCGTTTTCATGCGCTGCTCCTATCAAATGACTTATGCAAATATTGTTATTTCATAAGTAATCTGTAGTGCATCTCATTGCCGTTCTTACCTGAACCCGCCGAGTGCCCGACGCATGGTTTAAAGTCGCGCCGTTCGACTATTTTTATCTCAGGTTGCCCTTCGATGATTAAAATATACCTACAGGTAATTTAAAAGTAAATACCCAAAGGTAAACAATTTAACGCAAAAAGTTTACCTGATTGTTTTTTCAGGAAATTTATTTTCAACAATTATTTATCTTGCGAGGAAAATCACACTAGAGGGGAATTGCGGGCACAAAAAAGCCCTCGCGGGGAGGGCTGGGGTGAAATAGGGCTATTGATTACTTAATATATCATGTGCTGCATTAAGCATTCTGTCATAATAAAAATCCATGTCTGATTTGCTATATGAGTTAATTAGGTTATCACAATGCTTTTCTAAGAGGTTTAATTGTTTTCTTGCGCTTTGTTCTTGAGCAATAGTCTCTGCTGCATATATAACAAATGAATCTATGTTATTTAGGTAAACTTCGTTTGCTTTACTGATAGTAATAGCACTAACGGCAGCTTCACCCATTTGTTTCTTGATATTTTCAGCTCTAAAATCTATCGTTTCGGTTAAGTGATACTTTCCATTCTTTAGTAGAAAGTCAGCAACCAAACCTTCATCATGGCTAATGGTAAAATTAGTTACAACCTTATGATTAAAGATGTCACTTTCTGATTGCCCAAGAATACCTTGTTTTTTAAATACTTCTTTTATATCGAAGAATATATTTCTTTTAACCCTTTTGTATTTCTTTTTATGAGGATTTATAAGGCGATCCATTAAGTTCTTAATTTTATCGTCGTACGTTTCGTTTGATGAAACTGAAAACATACCAAAACTTGATAGTGATAGAGACCCTTTAAATAATTTTGGCAATAACTCAACATCCTCAACTAATTCAGAAAGATGGACTAACGAGTCAGTTAAATCATTTAGGTAATGAAGATCTAAATTAGTATCTATAGCTTTTAATTTAGACTCGCTGTTTATTATCCTTACATCTATTCCTTGATTTAAATACACAACGAGTCCAACATTAATAGTCTCCCCTTTTTCAAAATTAGGGGTAAGTCTTATTAGGCTGTACCTGTATGTATTCATGAATTTATCTCCTGACGGATAGCTTCTATTCTTAGTTGCCGTTCTTCGCTGTCCCACCATTTTATAAAATGTTCCTTGTGATGATTTGGCATCCATTGCTCTGGCATACTATCAAGTATATCAGATATTTTAGAGCTGACAATTTTCTCAATTTTATCCAACACAGCAAGAGCTGATGCCTTAAATTGGTCTGAATCACCAAGAAAATTCTTTGCAAATAACCAGTTACAATATGTTGTTGAATCAGTAGGGAGTGTTCTAGAAGTTGTTCTCGGCCACCCAATAACAAATGAGCTTAAACTAAAATCAAAAGTTTTAACGATTGTATTCCCTAATGTATTTTGCATATATAAATAATTATTGAAATGCCTATCGACGTTATGGACAAATTGGTCAAAGGCATATATAGCCCACATTTGTCTTTTTAATCCATCATTAGCACTGGATAGGATATTTATCCATTGAACGTCATTTAACCCCGTTTTCCAAGCTGCCAATTCAATTCTAGAACCAAAAACATATTCACCATTAGATAAACACTTCAGTATTTTACAAACTGGAGTTGCAATGCCACACAATTCGGCTAAACACGTACAAAACCATTCAGAAGCTGGAACTTGATTTGGGTTTGATACTGGTATTGGTATGCCACTATTCATACTTTTTATCGCATATTCCATTTCATCAGAAGCAATAGCAAAACCAGATAAGTGAACTGTACCAAGGCTAGATGGTGTAAAATCCGTAAATTCCAACTGAAATAACTGGCCTTGCTCAGCACTAGTTTGATCGTTTTCTGTTTGTTCCATCTGCATACCTTGTGCTTTTGGCATTGTAAAGATCTCTTTGTTATTAAAATCCTAAAACGTGTCGTCAGGCCATTGGGTTAGCCGTGGAATTTATAAGTAATAGACTGGCTAACTAGCACCTTAGCACATATATAAAGCCCATTAAGAGCATCTTCGTCTAGATACCAAGTTTCATATCTAGGGTTGTCAGATATAACTGCTAGGCGCTTATACTGTTTCTGCAATCGCTTTATGTAGAGCTGGTTATCCAATACGAACACATAAATCCCGTCACCATCAAAAAAGTTTGTGGTTATATCTACGAATATCTGATCCCTAGGTTCGAACGTTTCAGCCATCGAATCACCTTTTACAGTGATCATCTTTATCGTATTTGAAGGTCTACCACCAAATAATCGTTTTGCTTCATCCGCTGAATACTCAATAGCCGTGATAGTCTCGATAAAATCATCGATAACCATCACGCCAGCACCTGCACTCGCTTCTACGTCTAGTATTTCAACCTTGAACTTATCATTATGTTGTGGTGGGGTAAATTCTGATTCTGTTATACCATCCATCCATCCAGAAGGGAGTCCTAATGCTTTCTGAATAGCTAAAACCATCTTATCCCCGATTCTCTTGTAACCAGACTTTGTCGGTGGATACAGCATCCTAGATACATATGACTTATCCTTGCCTATAACACGAGAAAACTCTTCTTGCGTCTCATATCGGGAAACAAGTTCGGCTAGTTTTTGACGTCTTTTTTCATACAAATCATTTTCATCTTTCATAACTAAATCATCTATCAAAAATACCTTCTGGTAAATTGCCTATAGGTATTGATATTTAATTTACCTGTAGGTATATTTATTCTATGTTTAGGTAAACAAGGACAACAAATGGAACAATTACGGATATTCCTAAATTCCCTTTCTGTTTCTGAGCAAGAGATGTTTGCTAAAAAATGCGGAACTTCAATTGGTTACCTCAGAAAAGCTTTAGCAAAGGGCTCAAAACTAGGAGTTGCCTTATGTGTGGCAATTGAAGTTAACAGTAACTCAAAAGTAACCAGAAAAGACCTCTACCCAGATGATTGGGAAAAGAACTGGCCTGAACTGGCAGCTTAATAAAGATTAAAAACAAAGTAGTAACTGAACGGCACAGTATATTGTCGGGCGGGCGGCGTATCTCTAAGGAGACAATGTACCGAAGTGGCAACACCCATTCAGCTATATAAAAAAGTAATACACACTCACTGGATCGTGAGTCACGGACTAACTGTATCTAAAAGGACTATAGACTATGGAAAATGCAAAAAATATCAAAGTAGAGTGCTCATCAAACGAATTGATGACGTTTTACATTCAACAAATGTATTCAGTCGGTAATAACGGACTCGCTAAGGCGCTAGGAATACACCCATCAAAATCCAGTCGAGATAAAGCCAGAATATTCGATTTAGCTTGCCAGTTGGTGAGTAAGTTCGGATTGCCGCCTGATTCGGTAAACATCAGCGATAAGCCAACGAAAGTTGTTCTTGAAGGTGATTATGCAGAAAGGATTATTCAGGCTCTTGAAGGGAAGGGAAAGGTTAAAAGAAAAGCCTCAACCACGGCGAATGATGAGGCTCAAATCAGTTTAAACATTTAATTTTATTTACCCATTAATACTGGACGAATAATCAGTATTAGTCAAGTAATTTGATTACTCATAGATAATCTCATTAATAAAAATTTAATGGGCTTTAATTTCATGAGGTTAAAAAAGAATATGGATAATTATGAGTATAACGTCAATATTTTAATGCCAAATTGCTATTTTGAACAGGATGAGAAATGGATTAAGGAAATGTTATTGAGGCTAAGGCCATCAGTAAGGCCAAAGGTATCAGTTAAATATTCTGAGGTTTATCAAGAACATTTTGACGATGAGCCTATACCTTACAAAAAAATAAATGCTGGTAGAAAGGCTGCAAATACACGGTTAAGGAACTTTGTAAAAAACTACTCTTCCTACCTCGATGGATATGTTTCCGAACCGAGAGTTTTTCAACAAGGCACTGGCCAGATGAACCAACCATCTCAAGGCGTCGCCTGAATCACCGAATTCAATACAAAAATATGGCCTGTTCCTTGGAAAGTGTAGCAATGCTGACACATGGCACTAGGTATAAGTATCTGATTCAAAAACCAAAAAAAAGAAAATCCGAGTTCTAACTTGACCCCTATAAGGACAAGGAAGGGTATTTTGAAAATTTCTTAAAAATCAAATAGTTAAATAACGTCAAAACGACAGGGTTTGTCGCTTTTTGCGACAGGTTCGGTCGCTTTGTTAAAAATCAATAGGTTACGATTTTATGCACAAATGGTCACGCGTTTTTAAAGCCAAGGAGCTGTTCAAACGAATGGCTGGATTGTCTCCCGTAGCAACGGAGCTGTACGGACATATCGTTGAGAATTGTGACTGGCGGCATGGGCGTTTTGTTGCGACTTCGGCAGAGGTTGCAAGCGAGTTAAACGTCACATCGCGAAGTATTCAGAGAGCCAACAAAGAGCTTGAGGCGGTAGGGTTAATCAAGTTTAAGCGTGGCATATACGCAATAAACCCAGAGTTTAACTGGGGAGGGAGGAGTTGGAATATATCGAAATCATGTTACTACACGATGGACAGGAAAGGTGCTCAGGTTATTGATTTTAATGACGCAGCAGAAGCCATTAACTCAAAAAAACTTGAGGGAATAGCCCGAAAAACCTTGAGGGAGGTAGACGGGCGTAACGCAAAAAGGAATTAATCATGCTCAGTATAACGCCAAAAGCTAAGCAAGTCACTGCACTGGATATGCTCAGGAAGAACTGGAATCAACACCGAACGATGTTACTTTCTGCAAGTGTTGGATTTGGTAAAACCGCGATAGCCGCATTCGTGGCTGACGGCTTAGTTTCTAGAGGGATGAGGGTCATGTTTGTCGCCCCCTACACAGTGCTGATTGAACAGACTGCAACACGGTTTGTTGAGTACGGACTGCCAGTCGATGAGATCAGTTACTTGTGGCGCGACCACCCACTGTATGACCCCAGCAAGTTGATTCAAATTGCATCTGCAGACACGTTAATTCGCCGCAAATTCCCTGACAACATTGATTTACTCATCATCGATGAAGCCCACATGAAGCGAAAAAAAATACTCGAAATTATCCGAGATACGGATATTCGTGTGGTTGGGTTATCGGGGACGCCCTTTGCTAGTTGGATGGGCGAATACTACGAAACACTGATTAAACCAACGACGATGAAGGAGTTAATCGAAATTGGTGATTTGAGTCCTTATGAATTTTACGCGCCAGATAATCCCGATGTTAGCGGTGTAAAAACATCAAAACTATCGGCATTTGGCAATGACTACAACGAGGAGCAGTTAGCAAAAATCATGGGCGATTCTGATTTGGTCGGGAATATCGTTAAGTTTTGGCTAGAACATGGCGAGGACAGGCCAACGGTTTGTTTTTGCGTCAATGTCAGCCATGCAAACTACGTCACGATGGAATTTAACCGAGCGGGGGTCAACGCAGAGGTTATGACCGCAGACACGCCACACGATGAGCGGCAGTTGATTATTAACCGTTTTGAGAGTGGATCTACAAAAATCATCGTTAACGTTGGTGTTTTGGTTGCAGGGTTCGATAGTGACGTTCGCTGCATCATCTACGCGAGGCCAACAAAATCGGAAATCCGCTGGGTTCAGTGTCTTGGTAGGGGATTGCGTACTGCACCAGGTAAAGATAAATGCTTGATATTTGATCACTCAGGTTCTGTTCACCTTCTCGGGTTCCCTGATGAAATTGAATACGACGACCTGCAAAACAAAAACGATGGCATGAAAACACAAAGCAGCTACCGAGATCAGGTCAAGGCAGAGAAAAAACCTAAAGAGTGCCCATCTTGTCACTACATGAAGCCCGCAGGCGTTTACGTTTGCCCTAAGTGTGGATTTAAACCACTGATGGGGGAAAACGTTCAAGTCGATGAAACACGCGAACTCAAAAAGCTGAAAGCGGGTGAACAGATATTCACCAAAGAGCAAAAACAAAGTTGGTGGTCACAAATCAAGTTTTATCAAAAACAGCGTGAGATATCAGGCAAGCCTATTTCTGATGGTTGGTGCGCTCACACGTACAAGAAAAAATTCGGGGTATGGCCTCGTGGATTACATGATACACCGCAAGAGATAACACCCGAAGTTAGTAATTACATTCGTTCAAAAAATATCGCTTTTGCAAAGATGCAAGCGAAGAAAAATACAAAAGAGGTAAAACCGAAAACAGAGGCTGAAAAAATAGCCTCAGCAAGGTCACACTTGGAAGATATACGGGAAAAGCTCAGCTTAGGAGGTAATCGTGAAGACGGTAGAGGCAGTAATAGGTCGATGGCCTGAGATATTTGAGTATTACAAATTACCGCCAATCACAGGGAAAAAACACTATCAAGGGGAATGCCCTATATGCGGAAAGAAAGGAAAATTCAGGATAGATAATAAAAACGGTAAGGGAACTTGGATATGCTCATGTGGTGCTGGTGATGGCTGGAAGCTACTGGAACTTACCCAGCAAAAAGATTTTAGAGTTTTAGCCAGTGAGATAGATCGATTAATCGGGAACAGTTATTCAGGTCAAGCAGTACCGCGCACAAAATCAGATGTAAAAGCCACTCGTTCAAAAGTTATCGCAAGGTTCGCCTCACTAATCCCACTTAAAGATACATCAGCTCATAGATATTTGATGAGCAGGGGGATCAACGTTTTACCATCTCAGCACGTCAGATACAGTAACACACAACAAAATGGATT
This sequence comes from Providencia sp. CIM-Carb-044, assembly GCF_033901115.1. Taxonomy (NCBI): domain Bacteria; kingdom Pseudomonadati; phylum Pseudomonadota; class Gammaproteobacteria; order Enterobacterales; family Morganellaceae; genus Providencia; species Providencia sp. CIM-Carb-044. The sequence continues at coordinate 84,357 of NZ_JAXADV010000006.1, read as the reverse complement.
TACTTCGCTCTGGTCAATTGCAACAGATGATCGTGGTGCTGGCTGTTATCTGCATAGGACGTTCTTGGATGGTGAAAAAAAGGCAAATTTTGAAGGAAATAAACGCCTTACCAAACTACAGGAAGATAACTATTTAGATTTTGCTGGCTCTATTGCCATTCGAATGAGCCCAGTAGCATCAACGCTGGGGATTGCCGAGGGGATAGAAACGGCTCTTTCATGTCAGCAAGTCTACGGCTGTAACACTTGGTCAACGCTTAATGCCAATTTCATGCGTAAGTTTAGAGCGCCGAAAGGTGTTAAGCACCTCATCATATTTGCAGACACGGACAGCAACGGCACAGGGCTAGCAGCCGCTTTTGAGTGTGGCAATCGAAACATCCTTAGTAATAACGACGTTGAAAAAGTCAGCGTCCGATGGATTGACGGAACAGGCGATTTTAACGACATGCTAGTCAATGGGGCAAAAGTATTTCAACAGGAGTTATGGCGCAAGCAAGCAGCCTAACACACCAAATCATAAGGACTTCTAGATGAACTATAGGGCAATTATCGTTTGTATGATTTTTTATCTATTCCTGCTTCTCATGTTTCTGACCATCACTGAATTTAACACTGAAAGACTAGCTTTTGACCTGCTTATTTTTAACGGAGCATTGGCAGCGGTTGGATTTTATTTATGGGCGTCAAAAAAGCTTATTGATTGGGCGTGGGGTAACAAGTGATGCAGGAAACTAAACGTAGCGAAAAAACGCCAGAGACCGGAAGCCATGTAATGGTAAGACTAGGAACCATGCTTTACGCCATGCGTATCAGTGACTTTAATGAAGTTTGGGATAACAAAGAAATCCCATCAGTCGCGGAGCTTGAAAACATCAATAATTGGACGAGGTGTTGAGTGATGAAAGGAACAACGTTAACAGAGCTATTGGCAGCATGGAAAAATCACAAAGATATCATTTCAGCTAGGGCGCATGCAGCTGCTGGATATCCAGATAGAAAGCGATGGCGTGAAATAATGGCGGCTCGCAAAAGGAGGCTTAACAGAAGCCGAATATTTATTAGAGCTAGTGTCGTGGCTAGAGTGTTAGAAAATCATGAGCTTTTTCAATATATGAATGAGATTCGCGGCAGTAACGGACTACCTAAAGTGATTTACACATTCGGCAATTCAGGCACAGCAAAAAGCCAACGGGAGGCATCTAATGCAGGGAACTAATTGGGTTAAGTGTTCAGACAAAATGCCAGAAGTTGGTAAGCCAGTAATTGTTAAGTTGGGAACCATGCTTCACATCATGCACATCAGCGACTTTGACGGCAAATGGGATGATGGTGAGTTTTTATCTGGGGTGGGATTAGAAAACATCAAGTATTGGCACGAACTCCCACCAATGCCAGAGGGTGAATGATGAACGAGCTCAAGAAATGCCCGTTTTGCAATAACGATTTGCTAGATGAGAAATCAGCAGCACCAAATTTTAAATATATCCGCTGCCCTAGATGTGGAATGGCTGGCGCTTACGGATTATCAAGCGAACAAGCGATTCACTTTTGGAATACATTGCCGAGAGAGGGTGGCGCAGCATGGAACAGGAGAGCTAACAGTGAGTGATGAAACATACAAATGGATAGTTGGGTTGTTATCAATGATGGGCTACGTGTGGATTGTTACACAGGCGTTTTGCTGGTTCGTAAGTTTGATTTTCAGCAAGCTATTTAAACGAAAGTCAAAGGAACGCAAGCAAGCGGCAATTGATGAATTGTACGATGCGTTTGAACTGGGCGAAATTAAAGATAACCAGACTATTAAGGTTGCAACCAAAGGCGGCTTAGTCGTTATGATTTATCGTCAATAGGAGGCTAACTTGGAGAAAGCCACAAAGTTTCTTCTAAGAAATAAACGAATACGTGAAAACCTAATAGCCACAATAAATGCTCTACCCCTCAACGAAGAATTCCCCCTAGAAGTAAAAATCTCAGAATCCAGCCGAACACTACCGCAGAATGACATGTTTCATGCGCTATGTGGTGATGTGTCAAAGCAAATGACACTCAACAATGAGCCACTGAAATTATGGCAGTGGAAGAACGTCTTTGTGTCTGGTCACTGGATGGTTACTACGGGAGCGAAAGAATCACCACTAATTCGTGGCATTGAAGGCGAGCTATTAAACATTCGCGAGAGCACGTCTCAGATGGGCAAGAAGCGCATGAGTAGCTTAATTGAATACTCGACAGCTTGGGCGGTAGAAAGTGGCGTGAAGCTACGTACAACTCGTTATGAATACAACTACTACGGTCACAGGGAATAACTCAAGGAGCAGCAAGAGAGATGACACATGATGAACTATGCGAGATAGCAGTTAAATTTCTTCGCAAAAATGGCTTTGAAATCGTGTTCGATGACAAGCTGAAATCTGTTAACTGCTCAGGCGAACAGCCCGACGCGATTGGATTTAGGAGTAGCGTGAGTTGTTTAATTGAAGCGAAAGTGAGTCGTTCTGATTTTCTAGCTGACAAGAAGAAGCGATTTAGGATAAAACCAGAACTCGGCATGGGAGACTGGCGTTTTTTCATATCACCGCCTGACATTATCAGTATTGACGATTTGCCGAAAGGATGGGGGTTGCTTCACGTCACTGGCAATAAGGTTGAGAAAGTGCATGGGTGGCCTAGCAATTGTCTGTGGATTAGTGAGAAGCCGTTTAAATCAGACAAACAAGCTGAGTGCAATCATTTGTATAGTGCGTTACGGAGAATGAATAAATGACACCTCAAGAAAAACTAAAGCAACTAGATGAGCGCTTAGATGAAGTGCATAAGCTAATTGTTTATCTAAATGAGTGCCGCAGGGAGTTAATAAATCGTCACAATCTAAACAAGGAGAAGTTATGACTCAGCAAGGTAAGAATGCGATTGAAATAATCAAAGCGGTTAGAGGGCTTGAATATTTCACCACAAAACAAGCGCAAAACATAACAGGAATACCTTACTCAACGGCAAGTTACATTATCAGCCTAATGCGTAAATTTGCGGCCGTGTCAGTTGTAGGGAAAAGCAAAGGTACATTGAAATACACAATATCACCTGATGCTGCGCAGATTGTTAAGCGTGAATTTATCGAAGTTTTCAAGCCTGCTCCTAAGAAAATAGACGATGAAATAGTAGGTCGTGGAATGGTCTATGTCGAAAAGGCCAATGTGCAAGGTATGGGTAGTACACTCCTAAAACGCATGGATTCGTTATTGAGTGAGGTGAGGGCATGAAGAAACAATTATTCTTTGGCCTCATTGTTGGCCTAATAGTTACCGCTGTTTGTATTTTCGTGGAGGCTGTTAAATATGGCTAACCCAAGTCGACGGCGCTGTAAAATATGTAGGGAGTGGTTTCATCCCAAGTACGAAAATATAGAGTGGTGCAGTCCGGAACATGGAGCAGAATTAGCAATCAAGCGACGAAGTAAGGAGAGGGAAAAACTAGAAGCTAAACTCAAGAAAGAACAGAAGCAAAAAGAAGTAAAAGCCCGCGACAAACTCAAAGCCCGCAAGTTAGCAGTAAAACCCCGCAGTTATTGGATTAAACAAGCACAACAAGCCGTCAACGCATATATCAGAGAAAGGGACCGTGATTTGCCATGCATATCATGCGGAACGTTTCAATCTGCTCAGTGGGATGCTGGTCATTATCGGACTACCGCTGCGGCTCCACAACTTAGATTCGATGAGCGCAATATTCATAGGCAATGTGTTGTTTGTAATCAGCATAAGTCGGGGAATCTAGTTCCATATCGCGTAGAGCTTATTAATCGAATAGGGCAGCAAGCCGTTGAGTCTATCGAGTGTGACCATGAGCGCCACAAGTGGACTATTGATGAATGCAAAACCATCAAAGAGGTTTTTAGGAAGAAACTGAAGGAGCTGAAAGATGCAGGCTGAAATCACGACCATTCCAGAATTACTCATCAAAACGTATGGGAATATGGCAGAAGTTTCTAGATATCTAGGATGCTATCGAGCGACGGTAAAAAAATACTCGAAAGATGTTAACGCTGAAGGTCATGTAGTTATCAATGGTCGCCTAATGACGATATATAAAACAAGAGTGAATGGCACGTCCAGTCTCGCCAAAGAATTAGATAGTGCCGTTTCTATTGTTAAGTGTATTAAACCTGAAGCTGATTGCAAAAGCTCGCAAATTAACACGAGGTGAACAATGCGCGATATTCAACTTGTGTTGGAGCGATGGGGAGCTTGGGCGGCGGATAATACAGAATCAGTGCAATGGTATTCTGTAGCGGCTGGGTTCAGTAGTTTAATTCCAAGTAAGGTGAAGTCACGAGACCAGTGCTGCGAAGATGATGCAATGATTATCTCCGAATGCATGGCTCAACTAAATAAGAAAGATAGCAAAATGCATGACCTGCTACTCGATTATTATCTGTTTGGTATGACATTCATTCAGTTGGCTAAAAAGCACAAATGCTCTGATGGCCATATTGGGAAAAAGCTACAAAAAGCGGAGGGGCAAATCGACGGAATGTTGATGTGGTTAGATATAACCTTGGAAATGGATAAATATGTAGAAAAAATCCATTAAATCACTTTACGTACGTAAAATAGCTGATATTGTGATAAGAGTGACAACAACGTCAGCAGCTTATAGAGCCTCACTTCGGTGGGGTTTGTTGTATAAATATCTCAGTAAATCGCAATCAATCGTGACGGGAAACTATCATTAGCAGAAATGCCGACATTGCGGATGAGTAATAATAGTGCCCCTCATAACCTCTACGCAGAACGGAGAAATCTGGTTTGCGATACGTTTGGGGCTTTCGATGTAAGCGGCTCTTCATTTTGGAGAGTTGTGTGATTAGGGACGCCAGATGATGCTTTGGTCGACGGATATCTGGTGTCCCTTTCTATTTTAATTCCCCCGAATTCGAGGGGTTTAACTCTTACCTCAATTTTTAAATTTTGCGGTAACGTTTACTTTGGTTCCCTCATCAATGAGGGTAGCATAATGTAACGTATTGATATTGTTCCGTTATGGGAATTCACATAACGACAATTCCAACCTGTCGGTATAACCGACTAGTTCAAAATTCAAGAGGTCGCCTAGTGCGGCCTTTTTCGTATACGCCGCCACAGAATCACTACTATCACTCACTTTCACTGAGCGTCTGTGCGCGGCTATCTATTAACTAAAAACACAGGTGTCACATATGCCAAGTACCGCAGCTGGTGCTATCGTCGGCGCGGCAGGCGGTGGTGCAATCGGATTAATGACAGGAAGCTTTGACTACGGTGTAATTACAGGTGCAATTATTGGTGCAACTGTTGCGGTCATAGCCTCAAAAGATAACAACAAGAAAAAGGTTCTGTTATTTATCTTATCGTTTTTAACTGGCGTTCTTATCTCTGAATCAGTAGAGCGAATAATTGTAGCTGAGACGGGTTATGAGATAGGTAAAACATTAACTGCCATTCTGGTTTCAGCGTTATTCATTTCATTGCTTCTCATTATCGCAAGTAGCGAAACACTAACTAAGGCCATTAGATGGCTACCAAGACTCATTGAGAATAATTTCTCCGTATTGATGAGCACCTTAACTGAAAAGTGGAGGGGCAAAAAATGAGTTATCAGGAGATTATCAACTATACGAATGTAGTCGTGTTAATTCTCATGGCCATTCGTGTATTTCTATGTAATTACGCTCGCCACAGGGATTCATTTATCGGCATGGTGCTTATCTGGCTTTGTATCTGGCAAAGCTACCAATTAATAAAGCCTAATGATTTCGATACGAGCTTATCTAACTTACTCGGTGATGTGTTCATCTGCGTTTTGGTTTTCGCAGCTAAAGGCAACATCATGCAGGTATTTAAAAAGGTGAAAAATGAAATTAAGTGAGCATTTCGATAGTAAAGAATTTGCATGTAAAGACGGATGCGGAGCAAATCAAGTTGAATCAAAGTTGGTTGAAATTCTTGAAGGTGTTCGCGGCCACTTTGGTAAGCCAGTAATTATTGTCAGCGGTCGTCGCTGTGTTAATCACAATAAAAATGTTGGCGGAGCACCAAAATCTCAGCACTTATTAGGTACAGCGGCAGATATCAAGGTTAATGGTGTGACGCCGAAAGTTGTCGCTGATTATCTTGAATCTCAGTTTCCTGATAGCTACGGCATTGGTCGCTATAAGACATTCACACATATTGATGTGAGAGGATATAAAGCACGATGGGGCAGCAATTAAGCATACTAACCAAAGCGTTAATGGCTGCTTGTGCAATCTTATTATTCTGGCTTATCTGGGTTATGAATGACTTTGATAAGTTACAGGTTAAATTTGACAAAAAGTCTAACGAACTATCTGCAAGCCAACTACTAAACAAAGTAACCCAATCCGCTATCACTCTTCACTATCAAGTATCACTCGATAACATCAAAGCAAAGCAATTAGAGGACTCAGAACATGTCAAAGTTAAGGCTGTTATCAAAACAGTGCTCAAAGACAATGAGTGCGCTAATACTGCTGTGCCCGATGATGTTGTTAGTGAGTTGCGGAACTACAAAAGAGGTATTGATTCCCGTTCAGTCTCCGCCAATACCAGCGCAACTAACCGCTGATTGTCCTCAGCCAGATATCCCTGAGAAAGTAGATTGGGGTGACTTTCCTCAACTATTGGCTGATGCTATGAACTCAATAGCAAAGTGCAACTTGGACAAGAAAGCAATACGGGAAATTGAACAACAAAGAAATGCCCCAGATATCGGGGCGAAGCGAGAATAGTAGTTCATGAATGTAACGCAACTATACGTTAATCGTGAATGACCACAACCTTAAAAAGGTAGCAATCTCAAACGGATATTACAAATATGAGCCTCGCAAAATAGCGGGGCTTTTTAATGGATGCAATTCCGCCATATAAGGGGGTGATTTCATCTGGCTGACGGGTAAGCCGTAAGTGACCAAAGTAACGTAGTGATACGTGATGATGGTTGCGAACTCTACGCATTTCACCGCTCATTCACAGAGTAATTTTAAAACGTCGAATCCAATCACTTTGATATGAGCCTTCGAGGAAGTCAGTTATAGCTGGCGAGCTTCGACGGGCTGATTTTCTATGTGAACGAGGGTTCATTTCAAATGTAGGTAATACGTATGAATAATTTAATGGTAGTTAATGGTATTGATTTTCGTGAGCTTGTATTTCTAAGCGGCTCAAATGCAGAAACAGATACATTCAAGGTGGCTTTAGCATTTAAGAAGAGTCACAAGGATGTATTAAGGAAGGCAAGGTCAGTCATTAAGTCGTGTTCGCCTAGTTTTGCAGAGCGCAATTTTACGCTTTGCCATGAAAACAATAACTTACAGAATGGTAAGCCTCAGCCATTTTACAAAATGACCCGTGATGGCTGGATGATGTTAGTAATGGGATTTACTGGAGATGAGGCTGTGAAGCTCAAAGAGGCATTTATCAATGCCTTTAACTGGATGGCTGATGTTATTACCAAAAATATCCGCACCATGGAGCAAGAGAGAAACGAAGTAATTCTTGAATTCATGAAAGAGAAAGATGTGGCTAGCATGTCAGGCCGATTACTAAACAGGTGGGGCAGAGTTAAAAAGCCACAACTTCTTAATCGAATTGCGGAGATAGAAGAAAAAGGCCAGCTACGATTACCTGAATTCAACGCATAAGGATATCACCATGAAAATAAATACAACTGGACTAACAACGGGTCAATCTTTTGCAATTTTAGCAGCATGCATGATCGCCGCGCTATCAATAAGTTTCTTTGTGTCATGGTGCTTGCTGCATATTTGGAATTGGTTTGCTGATTCAGCAGGGTTCGACTTGGCAATAAGCATCAACTGGGGAACTGTGGTTGGGCTATCAGTAATTCTATGGGTTCTTAAGTCGATATTTGGCAAGAAGGAATAGGTCGCTCAGCGGCCTTTTTTATGCGAAAGTATAACTACTGGCTAGAGTCGCTCTCGAAAAGTGGTATCGTCACCACCTGCCAGTATTTCAATGACGAATAACTAGACGAGGTTACTATGGAAGTTCAATTGGTTAATGGCCCATGCGAAGGTATGAAGGCGCAAGTAAAACTAAACGATGAAGGGATGCCTCCATCAACGTACATAGCTGAGTTGCCAGCGGTATGCAATGACGTTCATGTCGACGGAATTGTTGAGCCATTTAATATTGCGCCAGACAAGTTTATCTACGAACTGCACGTAACAGTGAGAAATGGCGAGCCTCCGCATTTCGAATATCGCTTTCCTGAAAGATGAGGGTATGGTAATGAGTGAACTTGAGCACTTACCTTGGACTGGCGCTGCATTGAAAGTTGCACTGATAATGACTGTAGAAACCATGAAACTAACTCCAGAGGAAGCCTATAGTCAAAACATCATTGTTGTAGTTGGCCCATTCGCTAGACCATACAGAGAGATAATGGCAATAGCCGAAGAGTATGGTGAAAAGGAAATACCTAAGTCGATGCGCGATAAGCCGCTGGATATTAAATAAACAACAAGAATTCATAATGGCCCGCCTAGTGCGGGTTTTTTATTGGGTGGAATATGAAGAACTACGACATAGACGCCAAGACTACAGGGTTCGGAACGAAGATTGATATAACCGATGGTGAGTTGACTGCTTGCTTGCGACAGGCTGGAGAAATTAGGCGCATCACTGTCACTGGTCGCGGCAATGTGCGGCAGATTAAAACTATCGCCAAGACGTTTTATAGAGCATTACATACACAACAATAAGGTAAAGCATGACTACTGAACTAACAGCAAAAGAGAAAATCCGCTTAGGCTTACTTAAACTAACAGGCAATAACACCGCAGCAACCGCAAAGGCAATTAAGCTCATCAACGACGACCAGCTTGAATATGAGCTATTTGTTCAACTGTGGAATAGCAACAACGGCAACTTTGATAACGGCAGTGTCGATACGCTAACGAAAGTTGACTCCGTCTATCAGCGAGTGCAGGAAACAAAGAAAACGTTATTCAACGATGAAGTAGCAGAATAACCAATCACAAAGCCAGTTCGAGTGAGCCGGCTTTTTAATTTGTTATGAGGATATGAATATGGCACTGACAGTTAAGCAAGAGAAATTCTGTCAGGCATACGTCGAAACAGGTAATTCGTCCGAAGCTTATCGAGTAGCGTATGCCACGGGTAAAATGAAGACAGAATCTGTTAACAGGAAAGCAAAAGAGCTATTGGACAACGGCAAGATTACGGCAAGGGTTAATGAGCTAAAGAGTGATCATCGTGAGAGGCACAATTTGACTGTTGATGATTTGCTAAAAGAATTAGAAGAGGCTAGAAGGGCTGCTCTAACGGCAGAGACACCGCAATCATCAGCGGCGGTTGGTGCGACCATGGGCAAGGCTAAGCTTCTTGGGCTTGATAAGGTAGTAGTTGATCACCAATCATCCGATGGAAGCATGGCGACCAAGCCAACAGTTATTAGATTGGTAGGAGTATCACCTGATGGAGCAGACAGTTGATTTACCCATCCCTGCCAAATTAGTTCCAGTATTCGCAAAAGAAGGAGTTCGGTATCGCGGTGCTTATGGTGGTCGCGGTAGTGCAAAGACTCGCACATTTGCAATGATGAGCGCAGTAAAAGCGTATCAGGCAGCAGAGCAAGGAATTAGCGGAGTTATCCTGTGTGGTCGTGAGTATATGAACTCGCTAGAAGAATCATCAATGGAAGAAGTTAAACAGGCGATCAGGTCTGTTCCTTGGCTAGATGATTACTTTGATATTGGCGAGAAATACATTCGAACTAAGTGCAAGAAAGTTAGTTATGTATTCTGTGGGCTAAGGCATAACCTAGATAGCATTAAATCTAAAGCAAGGGTGTTACTGGCTTGGGTGGATGAAGCGGAATCAGTATCAGATTTAGCATGGAAAAAGTTAAGGCCCACCGTCCGTGAGTCAGGCTCTGAAATATGGATAACATGGAACCCTGAAAAGGATGGTAGCGCCACAGACAAGCGATTCAGAAAAACACCTCCGAAGAATTCAATTATCGTTGAAATGAACTACAACGATAATCCATGGTTCCCTGATGTTCTGGAAGAAGAAAGGCTTGATGATCTTAACAGCCTTGAATATTCAGACTACGCGTGGATATGGGAAGGTGCTTATCTTGAAAACTCTGATAAGCAGGTGTTAGCGAATAAATACGTTGTTCAATCATTCCCCGATGACCTCTACAAAAAAGCAGACAGATTGTTATTTGGTGGTGACTTCGGATTTGCGAAAGACCCAAGCACTCTTATTCGTATGTTTATGTTGGACAGGAATTTATACATTGAATACGAAGCATATGGCGCTGGAGTTGAGCTTAATGACATGTGGAAGTTCTACGCTGGTAAAGATGGGGCTACAGATAAGCAATTGGCAGAGTGGGAAGTAACCGATGATGCCAAGTTCACAGGAATTCCAGAGGCTAGAAAGTGGCCCATTAAAGCGGACAACTCAAGACCGGAAACTATTAGCCATATCAAGACGCAGGGATTCAACATTTCCTCGGCCAAGAAATGGCAGGGAAGCGTTGAGGATGGCGTGACATTCCTTAAAGGCTTCAAGCAAATCATCATTCATCCTCGCTGTAAAGAAACAGCAAAAGAAGCCCGTCTTTACTCATACAAAACAGACCGGATCACTGGTGAAGTATTGCCTGTGATTTTGGATGCAAACAACCACTGTTGGGATGCTGTTAGATATGGGCTTGATGGGTATATCACGCAAAAATCAATAGCGGGAATGCTTGTTAGAAAACGTTAATGAGGGCAAAAATGGGAGTAAATCAACAACGGCTGTCATTAGCGGTTAATAACGCGGTGAAAGCCATGCAAAGAGCTAGAATGTCCTACGTTCAGGCGTTAGGCACTGGCAACACTAAAAGACCTCGAATATGGAATGAGTTTGGCTGGCCTGAGAATCTAAGTTTTGATGATTTTTACAGGGCGTATGATCGCAATGCGCTAGGCGGTGCTGCGGTTGATAGATACATATCTGGGTGCTGGATTGATTACCCTGAGATATTCGAAGGTGACGAAGAGGCAGACCAAGACGGCTCAACTGATTGGGATAAGAGCCTTAATAAGCTACTCAAAAAGCACTGGGAACAGGTTGTAGAGGCTGACAAACGTAATTTAGTGGGCCGATATTCTGGTCTAATCATCCAAATCAGAGATAACAGACAATGGAATGAGCCAGTTGACACTACCATCGTTAAAAAACTGAAAGATAAGGCCATCGTTCGCTTAATCCCTGCGTGGGAAGCTCAGTTAGACGTTAAAACTTGGGATGAAGACCAAACAAGCGAAAACTACTCCATGCCAACGATGTACTCGTTTACTGAAATGGCTGTGGGGGATGATAGCGACGGATCACCATCTCGAATAATTGATATTCATCCTGACAGAGTTATAACGCTTATCGAAGGTGCTGCCGATGGTAAAATGTCATCCGGCGTATCTTTGCTGAGAAAAGGTTATAACAAGCTGCTCGATATTGAAAAGGTTTCGGGTGGTAGTGCAGAGGGCTTTCTTAAGAATGCCAGCCGACATCTCAATTACAGCTTTGGTGAAAACACTGACTTTACCGCCTTGGCTGACGCCCTAGGGACTAACCTTGAGGGGCTCCCAGATGCGCTAGATGAGCAAGTAAGGCGCTTAAACCAAAGCATTGACTCAGCTTCATTTATGCAAGAGGGAACAGCTACAGTGTTATCGGTTGCCGCTGCTGACCCTGAACCGACATGGCGTGCATTACTCGCTGAGTTTGCGGCATCAATCAACATGCCAGTTAAGGTGCTTATCGGTCAGATTACAGGGGAGCGCGCTTCAACTGAGGATATGAAAGATTGGGCAAGAACCTGTAAATCAAGGCGTGAAGGGTTTCTCTCGAAAGTTATCACTGATCTAATCCATCAACTTGGAAAGCTTGGCGTCATTGAGCAAAAAGACGAGATAACAGTAAGCTGGTCTGATTTGCTTGCACCCAGTCAATCTGAAAAGCTGGATAACATGAGTAAGGCTGCTGATGTTGCAATGAAGACGCAAAACTCATTTGGGCGCTCAGTCCTGATGGAGAACGAGATTAGGGCGCTTGGCGAGTACCCAACATTGCCTGAGTTTGAGAACAGCGAGCCGCCAGAGTCAGGCGCCAAAGGAGACCCATTAGTCGATGATGAAGAATCAAAAGATAGGGGCGCCGATAATACCAAGGAATAAGGCTGACCCAACACAATCGGGGCAGCAAGTTAGAAAGATGTTCCGTGATATTGATAATCGGTATTACGAGCTCAAGAAGGCACTCAAGCAACTCTTCGACCTGTCATTCACTGGTAGAGAGAAAACGCAATCACCCACTCAAAACTACATACTCGCTAAAAACGCACAGGATGAGCCTGATACGATTTTTAAGGTTAACGCTGGCGTTTATATATATGAACTAGCAGAACGTCCCACAGAGTACGCTAGATTCCTTGAAAGACTGCAATCAATACTTGATGACTACCTTCTCGAAGGTGGCGACGAGCGATTGTGGGCTTTTGAGTATGTGCTTGATGGGTATGAGCGAGGCACCCTGAACGCCTACACTAACTTAGCCATACAATCCGAAGTCTACGCACAGCAAACAACACTTACTTATCTATTGTCACAGCCAGCCTACCAGAATCAGGTTGCAGCGGCATTTATCTCTACATACAGCGATTGGCGCGGCTTGTCTGATGCTGTACGCACTGACCTTGCTAATGTAATCGGTATGTCGATAGCGCGAGGCATAAACCCACGCGAGACAGCGAGGATAGTTAGCAAGCGATTAGATGTATCGATGACTAGAGCAAAGGCTATCGCACAGACTGAGCAGGTAGGCGCACTTCGTAGAGCAAACTGGAATGAAACGACATGGGCTAGTGAAAGGCTAGGGCTGAAAACTGGCATCCTATGGATATCAGCGCTCAAACCAACGACTAGACCTAGCCATGCAGCACGTAGCGGTAAGATATTCACTGTTGAAGAGGCGGAGCATTTCTACTCAATCAATGGCAATCGCTATAACTGCTACTGTGCCAATCAACCAGTATTACTGAATGAAGACGGCACGCTGCATAACCCTAGCGTTTTAGACAGGCTCATTCAGTCTCGTGATGAGTGGGAAGAAAAGCAACAGGAAACAACAAGTAATTCATAAAGAGGCCAACGCATGAAGCTATCCAGCATTCATGTTAAATCACTGGCTGTCAACTCCTCCAATATTTCAACTGAAACTATTGATGGTGATGAGCATATCGTCATACGTGGCGTAGTGCCTGTCGTCGATGATGTTGTGATGAATGGGGGGTTATATCCAGCTAGTGAGATTAACAAAAGCTTTAAGTCGATAGAGGGGCGTCAATGCCCATATGGACACCCTAAAATTGGCTCTGATTATGTATCAGCAGATATGCCGCGAGCAGTCAATCAGTATCACATCGGTGCATGGGCTGAAAACGTCCGTAAGGATGGCGAAAAGGTCGTCATGGACGTGAAGGTGAACCGTCGATTCGCAGACGGCAGCGAGAAAGGGAAAGAGTTCTTATCCCGCATTGATGACATTATCGCTGGTAACAACTCGGAGCCTATTCATGTTTCAACGGGGTTATTACTCCAGCGCGAACAGAACAAAGGCAAGTCAAAAGGTAAAACCTACACATGGGTAGCCAGAAACATGCACTTCGATCATGTCGCTATTTTACCCGCATCAGAACCAGGAGCTGCTACGCCAGAAGATGGCGTGGGAATGTTCGTGAATAGCGAGGGTGAGAAGCTAGAAACTGAAACAGCAGAGCTTATTGATGCGGCAAACTGCACACAAGAAGGCTTATTTAACAAAGCTAAGTTCTTTTTCGCTAACAACTCATTCTCATTTGAAGATATCTATTCCGCATTACGTGCGGCATTACGCAATGCTTCCAGTGGCGATGATTGGCCTTATCCCGAAATGGTATGGCCCGATAAATTCATTTACTACAAATCAGGTAAAACCTACCAACAAAAATACCTCATGAACGATGACGGAGACGCCGAACTCGTTGGTGAGCCTATCGAAGTTGTGCGCAAGCCAACAGAGTACGAAGTTAAAACCAATAAGGAAACTAACCCGATGAAAGAAATCATCACGAATGCGCTGAAGGCGAAAGGCATCGAAACAGAAGGTAAATCTGATGCTGAGTTGCTGGATGCCTACAACCAGATGAATGCCGAAGAAAAGAAAGGGGAAGCACCAGAGGAGAAATCTGAGCGTGATAAAAAAGAGAAGGAAAAAGATGCCGCGACAAATGCGGATGCCATTACAGCGGCAGTGAATGCAGCGATTAAGCCGCTAACCGATAAAATTGACGCTCTTGAAGGTCAGTTAAATGCCAACGCAGACAAAGAAATCAATGCTATGCGTGATGCTGTGAAAGCTAAATTCGGCATGTCCGACACAGCAGTTAATGCGCTAAGTGGCGACCCACTGAAAGAGCTATACGCAAAATGCAATGTATCGCATGGCTTGAATGGTTCATTCCAACAAGTCAATTCCTCTCAATCAGTTTCAGATATGCCGGAGTAAAACATGGTGAGCAAAAAACGTGTAATTCATGCGGGCGGTGTATTTCCTAACCCGCTATTAAATCGTGAAGGTGCGGCGGCAGTTGATACTAAGGCTGGCGTTATCGGCTTCTATGATGAGGCTACTGCTAAATTCACACCATCAGTTGATGGCAAAGAAGCAAATATTCTGTATGTGTCCAACTTTGATTATCTGCGCTGCCAAACGGTAGATGATGAAATCAAAACGGGTGATTGGGTTGTGGCAATTCAACCTATGCAGGGCATGTTTTTAAACGTACGTGCCGCTGCTGGCACATACAAGAAAGGCCAAGCGGTCATTGTTGCTAACGGTCAAATCACACTGGCAACTGGTGCAGAAGGTGAAAGAGTATTTGCCTATGTCGAAGAAGATACAGCATTAACCGTTACGGATGGTGAGCTGGTTCGTGTTGTGTTCAAGTAAGGAGAACTGAATGTTTTATTTTTCAACTAGTCGAGCAACCGAAACAGGAAATCTCGAAGCCAACCAAGCGCAGTTCAGTGAATTGCAGTTAGCCCGTAATTCATCTGCTCAAGCGGTGGCTGATTTTATTTCTCGCGCTCGTTTTCGTGGGGAAAATGCACCGTCACTGGACGCAACAAATGCCATTGATGATATTAAGCGGCTTTACAAGGCATATGACCAGACTGTAATGGCTGAATTTCAGCCGACTACTGAGTTCACATTGTTAAATGACCTAATGGGGCTATCGCGCTCAGTTCGACTGGAAGAGTCGGTGTATGAATATGCGCGAAAAGGAAGCGGCGGAATTGCTCATACATCAATGAGTGGTCAAATCGGTGCGTTATTAGAAGCAAGTGCGTATGACTTTGATGGCACAATGGTTCCTATTCATGATACTGGCTTTAAGTTCGGTTTCCGTGACCCTATCTTTGCTAAAGGCTCGGCGCTGGCCTCTTTATCAGATGCGCAGAAAGACTCGGTCGATACTGTTCGTCGCAAGTATTTGGACTTTATCTGGAACGGCTTCCGCGATGCCGCAGGTAATTTCATTGCGTTTGATGGCAAGACATTTAAGGGGTTACGTAATGATGAACGCGTGGCTCAAGTGACATTGAATATTGATTTTACAACTGAGCAAGATGGCAAGAAAATCCGCACTGAAATCATCAAGCTGCGTGACGTACTGAAACTGCAAAACCTGCAATACGGTGAGCAAACTTGGTACGTATCTGGCGAAATCCTGTCTAACTGGGAATCTGTCTACTTCGATGTTAACCAAACCCGCACCATTCTTGAAGAGGTCAAGAAAATCACGGGCATTAAAGACATCAAAGAAGATTATGAGCTGAAAGGTAACGAAGTTCTGATTGTTCCGCTGGGTGCTGGCGTTATCGCTCCTATCGTCGGTCAGGCATTCGGTACTGTTGCTGACCCTCGCCAGTTCTACAACTCAGATTACATCTGGCGCACATGGGGGGCTGCTGGCCTAATGGTTAAGCAAGACATCGCTGGTCACTTCTCAGTTATTCACGCTAAAGGCGCATAGGGGGATTCATGGCACTGGTAAAGGTTATTTCAAGTAACTTCTTTGCTGGTGCCGACCTCAAAAAGCTAGAGGTTGGCGCTCAGTTGGAAGTCTCAGAAGAAACTGCCGAAACATGGCTACGGGCTGGGCTGGTAGAGCGAATCGAAGAACGAAAACTCGAAGTCGCTACACCAGAGAAGAAAAAAGGCAAAGGTAAGGCAGATGGTGATAACACTTGATGACGTAAAGCCAATGATAGCCGAGCTTGGGTTTACATTGCCTGATTCTGTGCTGCTGTTGCTGCTGGATCAAGTGAATGCAAAATCTGAATGCTTGGCGGCTAACTATGATGAATCACTGCAAAAGCTGCTTCTAGTTTATGCACTGGTTCGCCTTGCCTCATTGTCTGGTGCTCGAAAGATATCATCACAAGGCGCTCCTAACGGGGCGTCACGTTCATTTGCCTATGATTCCTCTGGGACGGATTATTTACTGAAACAGTTGAGGGCATGGGATACGGCAGGGTGTTTATCTACGTTGCCTCTAGCGAGTAAATCGGCTGGGTTCTTTCGTGCTGTGGGAGGTTGTCATTGAGCGCTACCGCTAATTGGTCATATACCAATATCGCAACAATTTACCCTGTCATTCATGGTGGCGGCGAGTGGGGGGATGAAACCACCTACGGGCTTCCTTATCTTATTGACTGCACATGGCAATCTAGCAATGAAGTTGTGAAAGATGACATGGGGAAAGAGTTTGTTACCAACAACGTATTTTTCACTGAGTTAAAACGCAACGGCGTAGATGTACAAAAGCCAGAGCGCGGTTTCTACATTGCCAAAGGTGATACCACTTCTCAATCTGACCCGAGAGTCGCAGGAGCTGACATCATCATCACAGTTAAAGAAGATGATATGAGCTTTTTCGGGGAAGGGCCAGATTATGAAATAAGGACTTGATATGGCTGGCAGAGTTAGGGGGCTTGACAGTGCAAGGCGCAATACACGAGCGTTTATTAACGCAACAACAAAAAAAGCGGAAACAGCAATACATAAAGCGATCCTTGTCGGTGCTGAGCTGTCTGCTGTGTATACCCCTATTGACACATCAACGCTAATTAATTCGCAGTTTCGCGAAACTAAAGTGAACGGCACTCGCATAACGGGGAGGGTTGGTTATAGCGCAAGTTATGCGGTGTATGTCCATGACCCTAAAGTGAAGCAAAACTTTAGGCGTAGCTCTGCGAAAAAAGAGTTTTTGAAATCTGCATTTGAAGAGTCCGAGGCTCGCATACATGAAGTGATAACAAGGGAGCTGAGAGTGTGATTATTGATGATTTTCTTGACTACTTAAAGCGCGGTGGACTTACTGATGGATTCATTGTTCAACGCTTAGACTGGAAAGAGCGTCCAGAAACTAAAATCCAGCAATATATTGTTATCCGTCCTGCTAGTGGTTCTGGTCGGTTGGGTGAGTTGAGTGCAGATGATTATGTAGATGTTATTCTCGTGTCCGCACAAGATGACCCAATCCCCGCATTAACTCGCGCTGATGAAATACTCAAATATGTCGCGGCAAATCCTAGTGACTGTAATCTCAACTCAGTTTTTAACATGGGTGGGCTGCCATCAGGAATTGTAACCACAGAAAACCGAACGATATTCAGGCTCTCATTCCGCTGCTTATCATAAACAAACAAATCTCAAACTAGGTCGCCAATGTGCGGCCTTTTTTATTTTCTATAGAAAGAGGTAAAACATGGCTAACTGCCCCGTACAAACTAACAAGTTGATTGGGCGCAATGCAGTTATTCGTATTGCTCCTGGCTGCCCTGACCAAGTTCCAGCGCAGTCTGCATTTAAGCGGATTGGCGCGATTACAACAAAGTCCTTTGATTTATCACCAAATTCGATTACGTCAGAGGCAGACGATACAAAAGGCCTAATAGAAAACATTGTTACCAACATGGATCTCTCTATCTCATTCGACGGAGAGTATCGCAAGAGAGACAAAGATACTGACTTTGGGCCATTAAAGCTATTACAGGAGATCCCTAAAGAAGTGCAAATGGGTCGCCAGCCTGCTTATTGGGTGCAGATGGACTTCACTGGAGAGGATGCTGTTGTTCTTCAAGGGTATTTTGTATTCACATCTTGGTCTTCTGATTTTCCAGCATCAGAAATCGCTACTTACTCGGGAGAGTTAAAAGTATCTGATGCTGACTCGATTGAATGGCTAGTTGAGGAAGTTGCAGTAACAGGAGTATCAGTCACGCCCGCAACATTGAGCGTAAAAGCAGGTGAAACAGGCACGTTCACAGTTAACTTCACGCCAACAGATGCAACCAATAAAAATTACACGGTTGTAAGTGATAAGGCTAACTTTGCAACAGTTAGTAAGTTGGTGAATGTTGTCACTGTCACAGGTGTTGCAGCAGGAACAGCAAATGTAACTGTCACATCTGAAGATGGTGCAAAAACTGCTAAATGCGTAGTCACTGTCACGGCTGCTTAATATTACAAAGGGTGCTTTCGAGTGCCCTTGATAATATTTTCAGGGGGAAAAATGGCAGCAAGAAAGGAATATGGCGAATTCATAATATCAACGCCTGACAAAGATTATTTTTTCAAGCCTTCATTTGATGCGATGACAAGAATAGGAACGCCAGAGCAGATTGTTAATGCACTTACTCTGATAAGCGGGGCGGAGGCTCAGGCATTAATTGCTCGCGCCAAACATGCTTATGGAGAGGTTCCTGATTGGCTATTTAGAGCGTTAAAAAAACCAGCCTACGGACGCAGCGTTTTATCAACATCAATGATGGTGATGCAAGCTTGCTGTAATGATGATTGCGATGAGCTGATAGGCGAGTGGAAGCCAAGTAGAAATGGCTCAACATACAGGCTAGGCAAGATGCCTGTCACATCCATAATTGTGTTGGCTAATGAGTTAATGATGCATGGCATTGTTGGCAAAGTAAAGGTTAGAAAGCTTCAGCGTAACGAAGGTAAAAACGAATTTACAGATAGCTTTAATGCCATTGAGTACATCAATGCTGCTCGAGCTCATTTTGGAATGAGTCGTGAGGAGGCGGAGCAATTAACCATGACCGAGTTCGTCATGATGCTAAAAGCTAAATATCCAGACGAGAAGGGTTTCACGCGCGAAGAATACGACGAGATCATGAAAGCTGATGACCAGCGCAATGATGAGCTGATCAGTGGTAAGCGTCGGTTGGTGAGTAGGAAATAATACTAAGTAGGGCAGCAATGCCCTAGGAGGATACATGAACATAATCAAAATCAAACCAACCCGTAACCAGCATTGCCCATGTGGTAGCGGAGTTCGCTATAAGTGGTGCTGTGGGAAGTTGAAATAGGAGGATTTATGGCTAGCAAGAGGGAAATTCTATATGACTTAATTGAGTATAGGAAATCGGCGGATGCTTTGTATTATGATTTATATGAAGTTTCGACACTGGCATTAAAATTACTTGCTCCATTAGAACAAAAAGCACATAAATCGAGAACGGACGAAGATATGCAGTTTCTTGAGAAAATACATCAACTTACTCATAAGATAACAGATTGTATAAAACATTCGAATGAGTATGCGGAAGAGGGGCTTAAATCATATTCTCGCGCGCTTAGAAGCATTGGTGATTATTGATCATAAAACGAGTAGATGTCATTGTGTATGTATACAGTGGTTTGGTGTTTATCACTGATCAAATTACCAGATAACCATCCTTAAGTAATATTGATATTATGTAAAAAAAATTAATATACTCTACTCAAAGGATGTCAATGCATGGCTGAGGTATTGTCGTTAAGTTTTAAGGAGAAATTCTATTATTCAACTGAAAATCCAGTAAGTGTAAAAGAGATAATCAAATCTTTACAAGGCTGGGAAGCTATAGCAAAACAGTCGCGCGAAGTATTTGCAAATTTGACTGATTGTGAAATTGACGGAGTAGAGCTTGAAGTTGAATTATTGCGATCTGGCAGTCTATACGAAGACCTAGTAATTAAGTTATTATTTGGGTCGCAAGAAAAACTGGATAAGTTTGTGGAAAAATGTCACGCCGTGATAGGAGAAGGAGCCGTGAGAAATACACTTGTTTTTGCGGTTGTATCCGGAATGGTGGGATATGGATTATATCTTGCTAGTGCAGCCATGAGTCCAGACAAGGTAAGTCACTTTGAGGCAAACAACAATACGATTATTAATATTGGTGCAGGCGCTGCAAATTTGACACCAGAAGGATTAAAATCAGTTATTGAAACCTCTGTAAAGAATCCGAAATCATTGGCTGAAGGTGCTGTAAAAGTAATTTCACCAGCCAGAACAGATGAAAATGCTTCACTTATTATTGGTACTGGGCAGCAAACTATATCTATTCCGCCAGAAACAATCCGACAAGCTCCAACTTCAGTATCCATTGACCCGTTGACGCAAGTTAGAGATTACCCTGACGTTGATGTTCAAATAAGAGCACTAGATCTAGATAATCCCTCTAAAGGATGGGCTGCTGTTGTGCCGGGTATCATAGATAGAAGGGTTAAATTAGTACTAGACCCGAATGTATCAGCCGAATCTTTATCTGGAAGGCTTTCATTTCGCGGCGATATAACAGTAATTTCCACGTTGAAAAATAATGAATATAAACCAACAGAGATTTTGCTAAGAGAAATAATAGAGTAAGGCTTCAAACTAACCCACTCCGGTGGGTTTTTTGTTGCCTGAATCTAGCCCGTCCTTGGGCTGGGTGGTTATTTTTTTTCGGTAAGAGTATTTAGTAAGTTTTCAATTCGTTGTAGCTTAGACTCCATAGCACTTAGCTTTTCTTGTAAGTTATTATCAGTATCTATTGTCGTGCTAGTTGAGCTAAATTTTTTATTTGCCTTGATTCTATCAGATGTTAAGGATACCTGTGCCTGTAGCGCAACTCCGATTATTTGGCGCATATCTTCAATAATGTATGACGGGTAATCAACATTTAATGAGCAAAGGTACCAGTCCCCTTGATCAAATATGAGTTGTTTAAAGCTACAAAAACCATCAATGTAATGAAGTACATAATCCATATGATTAGGCTCTAACGATGGATCTATGATAACAATAGTGCCAGATGGGAAGCTAACCCCATAAGAAGAAGTCATTGAATCACCCATGATTTCATAGGCAAATGCTTTATCACTGGCATCAGGGATTGATGGTACAAATCTTGAAAAACTAGCTTGGTTCTTTAAGTCAAAAATCGAATCAGAGTAAGAAAGAACAGGTATAAGTGGCAACGTAATAGTTTTGACAACCTTGCTTAAATCAGGTGCCTCTCCTGTGCCTTCTGCTAGCCATTCTGATGTTGTGCCAAGGGCTGCGGCTAAGTTAGTTAAAATATTTTTCCTTGGTTTGGAGTTGCCAGCCTCATAGGCTGCGATCTGTCGGCGAACTACACCAACTTTTTCCGCCAATTCACCTTGAGTTAATTCTGCGGCTTGACGTGCCGCACTAATTCTATTTTTAAAACTATCATCAATTATCATATGTGAACTCTTTAAAATTCATATTGACACAATATGGAGTCATGGTATATAACTAATACTACATCATGAAGATGTGAAATTAAAATACTTCATAGGAGATAAAATGAAAAAAGATACTAGACCTTCACCTTATCCATTCAGAATGGAGCCAGATATGCGACAGTGGCTTGATGATGTCGCTAAAGAAAAACGACGCTCAACACAGGTTCAGCTTGAGTATATTGTGGAATTGGTAAGGGATATGGTGAATAAAGGTGAGATTACACTGCCATAATAAAAGGCCTCATCCGCGCAAACAGTATGAGGCCAGTTGCCAAATAAACCCTTCGACAGGAATAAATGACATGAACATTGTAGCTAAAAAAGAATTGACTTTCCAGAGTGTATCAATGGCTGTAGTTAATATTGGTGGTTCTGTCTGGTTATCATCAAGTGATTTAGCAAAAGCGCTTGGGTATAAAAGTCAGAAATCAATTACTAATTTATACAACTCGAATGCTGACGAGTTTTCACCACAAATGACTCAGGTCATTGATTCAGTGACCTCAGGAAATTATAAGAAAAAACAAAGGGTTTTCTCTTTACGTGGTGCGCATCTGATCGCAATGTTTGCAAGAACATCAGTGGCAAAATTATTTAGAAAATGGGTATTGGATATTCTAGATAAGGAGGTTGAAAAGGTTGAATTAGTTAAACCAGTAACACAAAGAGAAAAGGACGCGCATAACATTAATGCTTTAGCTAAACACTATGATGTTTTCTACAAAGCATGGAAAGAGAGTATTTACCCGATGCTGAGAAAAATGGAATCACCTTTAGCTGGTAATTTAGTGGATAGATTTCAAGATGGATATGCGTTTACGATGATTTTAAAACGAGAATTGAATGGACGGTTATCAAATGGAGAAGTACCAAGGCTGTTCTAAAACAGAAAAGCCAATAGCTGCAACTATTGGCCAATCCCAAACTAAACCAGAAGGAAAAGTTTCAATGAACGAATTAACATTAGCATCAAATGAAACAAATGTCACTATGTCGAGCCGTGAGATTGCGGAGTTGACAGGTAAAAAGCATGCAGACATTTGTCGCGATATTCGCGTCATGCTTGCTGAAATGTATGAAGGTAATGAAAAGGACTATATCCGTAACGCAGATTTGCTTTACCTTACAAATCATAGTGTTAGTTGTGTTCATTATGATGAGTCAAATCCTAACGCGTGGGAATACTTGTTAGACCGATATCACTCCGAAATTTTAGTGACTGGTTATGATGTTAAGCGCCGTGCAGCAGTTATTAAGCGTTGGTATGACCTAGAAACAGGGAAGGTTAATCCAATGGCTGCATTGAATGATCCTGAATTCTTGCGCTCAACATTACTGACTTATTCAGAAAAAGTTATTGCACTCGAACACACAAATAAAGAACTGAGCAATAAAGTTGAATGCATGTCAAACCTGTTCAAAGAAGGCATGACGCCAACACAGTTCTGTAAAATGCTTAATGGTGTAAATACTCAACAAGTTCAAATGTGGTTGGCAGAACGCAATTGGCTATATAACGAGAGTAAATCAGGTAAAAATGTTCGCTGGCGTGTTGCTTCATATGCTCGTGATAAATACATGACTGAAAATCAGAGTGAAATTAATCCTCATGGGTACGAACCATTTATTAAATATCAGCCTGTATTATTGAAGAAAGGCGCTAAACGCATTTATGACCTTTATCTTGCAGGTGAGTTACCAATGAAAAAGAATTGGGACGGATTATTTACTCACGATAAAGAGTTTAAAGCTGTAGCCTAACCCACACATAGCCCAAGGATGGGCTTGTAATCCAGATCACACATTACGCCTCTTGATTGAGGTCTTTTGCTTTGTATAAATTAAAACTTATGAGGTAATTATGAATAAAATCATAATGGATAAACAGAACGGTTTTATCAGCAAAACTGATGCAAATAGTATTGGTATACCACTTGAGGGTGGTGGTGTTTTTATTGAAGACCCACATTTAACGAAAATATTTTCAACTATAACTGCAAGAATCGTGGAATTAGAAACGAAGGTTCAAGAGTTGAGCAAAGAAAAATAAGTCGTGTATTGATTCTTGGTTGATGCGAATATTATAGAAAAGTTAACTCATTTCTATAAGGCACAATATGGATAATGTGAAAAATCTATTAGGGCATTTGTTACACTGTACTGTGCGAATTCATTGTGAAAACACTGATGGCACAACATCAACAGGGACTGGATTTGTATTTGGTTTCGAAAGAAAACAGGGTACATTTTTAACAGTTATAACTAATAGGCATGTGTTAAAAAAATCAAATGAAATCAGAATAACCCTGACAAGACTAAAAGAAAAAGGAAAGCCTGATATTGGAAAGCATAAAGTTATCATCTTTCAGGACGCCAGTGATTACTGGCATGGGCATCCAGATAATGATGTTGATTTAGCTTTGCTTCCATTAGCTCAGGCATTGAATGCCTCAAAAAAAGAAGGAGATGAATTTTTCTTCACAATACTTGAACAAGAATTTATAGCCAAAGACGAATTACTAGAAAGCTTATCTGCATTTGAAGATATAGTGATGATTGGATATCCCAACTCCTTATGGGACAAAATTAATAATCTACCAATTATCAGAAAAGGTATAACAGCGACACACCCGAGAATTAAATACAACGGTAGACCTGAATTTGTAATTGATGCGGCTTGCTTTAATGGTTCTAGTGGATCCCCTGTATTTTTAGCTAATATTGGCAACTATATAGATAAAAATGGAGAGATCACAGTCATAGGGATGAAGTCTGGAAGCTATACAACGCCAAAATTAAATGAAAAAAAGGATAGTGACGGCAATGACGTTTTGTTTCTCGATGATAAATCGTTAGGAATATTATTTTCCAAACATGCAGGTATTTTTAATGTGGTTTATTCTGACAAGTCAGGGCAATTATTAATGAATTGTAAATTAAAATAGCATAAATATAGAACTAATTATGGCCCTGCCGTTTGGCGGGGTTTTTTATTTTAGCTAAAGGCCTCGTCGCGTTGACGGGGCTTTCTTTTTCTAGGAGAAAGAAATGTCAACGAATCTAGGCGAGATAGTATACGACGTATCGATGGATGTTCAGCAGCTTTTAACTTCACAGAGAACTCTAGAACAGAGGCTCAATAGAATGGAGTCAAGCTTTAACAGCACAAGCACTGCAATAGATCGCACAAACAAGGCGATGCTATCTCTATCTAAAGTGGCAGTAGCGTTAACAAGTTATCTCTCTGTTAAGTCTGTAGCCGACTACGCGGAAGCATGGACAACATTAAACAACAAACTCTCTAACTCGATTAGAGAGGGGGAGTCTTTAGTTGATGTCACTGAGCGAATATTTAATATTTCTCAAACAACTCGATCAAGTTTAGATGCAACGGCAACTCTATATGCTCGCTTAGAAAGAGGAACAAGACAGTACAATACGTCAGCTCAAGATCTAGCTAAACTCACGACAATAATCAATCAGGGGTTTATTGTTTCCGGAGCAACCGCGCAAGAGGCTGAAAATGCCATCATTCAGTTATCTCAAGGCATTGCTTCTGGCGTGCTGAGAGGAGAAGAATTTAACTCTGTATCCGAGCAAGGAAGTCGTTTAATGGTCGCTTTGGCTGATTCTTTAGGTGTTGGAATTGGCGAGCTGAGAAAAATGGCAGCAGAAGGAAAGTTAACGACAGATGTCGTTGTCAATGGCCTTTTATCTCAAGGTGACTCAATCGGCAAGGAGTTCGCAAATACAACTCAGACGATGTCTCAAGCAATGCAAGAGGCTGGGAATAACATCACAAAGTTTTTTGGAGAGTCATCAACAATAAAGTCATTTGTGAGTGTATTCAATGATTCTGTTGTAACAGTAAGTGAAAACCTGAGCGCATTGGCTGGCGTATTAACGTTGCTAGCCTCAGTGCTAGGCAGTAGGTTTGCTGGCGCACTAGCGATGGCAGCAAAAGGGAAAATACAAGCAGCTATAGAATCAAGAAATTTAGCCATAGCGGAACACAGGCTTGCATCATCAGCAGAATTAACAGCCGCTGCAAATTTAAGAGCAGCGTCAGTAGCTAAAACAAGAGCGCTAGATGAAGTTAAGCTAGCGCAACAAATGAGAGCAACTGCAACAACAGCCGATCAAGTTGCAGCAGCAGAAGCTAGGCTGTCGGCAGCAAGAAGAAACGCTGCTCCAATAGTAAATAGGTACAACAGATTGTTATCTGAGCATAGATTAGCCCAAGCGGAAGCGGCTGCGGCGGCGTCAAGGGCTAGCATTACGATTGGCGGCGTACTGAAAGGTGCGCTTGGGTTGGTTGGTGGACCAGTAGGATTTGCAGTTTTGGCGGCGTCAGGCTTGTTCTATTTTAGCCAAAAGGCTCAGGAAGCTAGAGATAGTGCGAATAGCCTAGCGGACGGAGTAAACGGGCTTATCCAAAAATTCAAAGAGATGACGCGAGCTCAAATTGGAGAAGAGATAGGTAAAGCAAACAAACAAATACCAGAGTTGGAAAAATCACTAAAAGAAGCTCAGGAGCGGTTTAAAAAACTCACATTTAAAATAGAGGGTTACAACAGAGAAATCGAAAGGTTTGGGTTAAGCAGCAGAAGAGGAAGGGAGGCATCTGAGGCTCTAAATATCGTTTTGAATGATCAGAAAATTGCTGCGAGTGAGCTTGAAAGGGCACAACAAAGGTTATCTCAAGCCAAAAACTTTGTAACTATAGCAACAGCAAAATTCAATGGCGAGCTAAGAGAAGGTGTTGAACTATTATCTTATGAAGCTAAAACTCTATTACCTAGTGGAAGCGCTGCGCTAAGACAGTATGGCGTAGATTTGGAGAAAGCCACAAGAAGCAAGCAAAAATTCAATTCTCAAAGCTTGATGCTGGATTATGGCGGCGAAAAAGGGGAGGAGTTAAAAAAGAAAATAGAGAGGGATTTGGCTTTATCTAAGCTTGATGGTGAAGCAAAAGTTGAACTTCAAGTCAGGTTCGCCGCTGAAGATGCTGGGATTACAAGCGAGCCAGCAATTCAGGATCTGATAGATAAAGAGAAAGAAAAATATAGGAATGAAAAGAAAAAAAGAGAAACCATAAAAGACACAAAAAAAGCGGCTAGTGCGGCTGCGAAAGAGGCGACAGAGGCAGAAAAGCTCAAGAAAAAAATAACTGATCTTGCTGATGCGACAAAAGTTGCAGCGTTAGAAGCTAAGGGTTTATACAGAGACGCTGCAATTGAAGAGGCAAAGCTAAAACTTGGAACAAAAGCCACGGAACAGCAGATTGCAGAAATATCTGAGCTTGCTGGAAAGGAGTTCGACTTAAAACAGGCCATCAAAGATAGGGAGGACGCTTACAAGCAAAATTTAGGACTACAAGCTGCAAGAGAGCAGAAGTTAGCATTAGAGCAACTAGATAGGCAACTTAACGCTAATCTGATCACAGAAGAAATGTATCATAAACGTAAATATGAAATTGCTTCTGAATACGCTAACAAAATCGCAGAAATTAAAGTCAATAGCACAGTCAATTACATTGAGGAAAACCGCGCTAAATTCGACCCCGTCCAAGCTTTAGCAAATGAACAAGCTAAAAAGCTGGTGATGATGGAGAACTTCCACAAACAAGAGCAGGCGTTACTTGAAGAGGCTTATGCAAAACAGCAAATGACTCACGAGCAGTTTACTGCCGAAAAAGAGGCGACAGATGCTCAGTATTTAATGTTGAGGACAGCTTCTCAGAACGAATTCAACAAGCAGATGACCGAGGCGGGATGGCAAATACTGAGACAGCAAAATCTCGGTTTTGAAATGCTCACAGGCGCTATTGATTCGTTTTCCGGTAACGCATCCAATGCTCTTACAGGCATCATTACTGGCAGCATGTCAGCAGAAGAAGCCCTTCGCTCAATGGGAAGCACGATATTAAACACACTTGTAAACTCGTTTGTGCAAATGGGTGTTGAGATGGTGAAGAACTTCATTTTATCTCAAACGCTCGGCAAAGCATCAGCGATGGCAGCAGCCGCAACAGCAACAGCAGGAGGAGCGGCAGCATTGGCAGCATGGACTCCGGCGGCGATAGCAGCATCTATTGCGACATTGGGTACTGCATCAGCGACAGGGGCGACGGCATTTCAAATTGCGATGGCCGGTGGGCAGATGGCAAGTAAGCTTTCTGGCCTTGGCACTCAAGCAGTGGGCATGGCATTTGGCGGAGGGCGTGAAAGCGGCGGCCCAGTATCAGCGGATAAATATTACCGAGTCGGTGAAAATGGCAAGCCTGAAATCTTCAAAGCCAGCACTGGCAAGCAATACATGATACCGGGTGATAATGGGCGAGTGATATCGAATAAAGATATCGGCGGCGGCTCTGGCTGGGGAGCAACAATATATCAAGAGAATCATTTCACTATTCACACAACTAACGGGATAGATGATGCAACAATGAAGAAAATGCAAGAAATGATGAAAACCACTGCATTACTTCAAATCAAAGACCAAAAGCGCCCGGGTGGAATGTTAAGTTAATAAGGAGGGGTAGTTATGAGCAATCAACATTTAGAAGCAGTGATCAGTGAGTTATCAGCACAGGTCACACGTCAAAGCATTCAGATCGCAGAGTTACAAAAACAGCTCACTGACATGCAAGCAGCAATGAGCTGTGAATTTGGTGCGCTAAGTGCTGATATACTTCGAGTTCACGCGACACTTAATTCTAATGAAGATGCATATCAGCGTATTCTTTCGACGCTACAGGCTAATTGTTGCAATCAGTAGATTTACTATATAAGTCATAAGCTAATTTATTTCAGTTCTAAAGGAGACTAGTTGTGACCCCAATATTCAATTGGGTGCCTCAGAAAGATTTCACTGTCACAGAAACCCCCAATGTATCCGTTGTTACCTTTGGTGATGGCTACGAGCAGCGCCAGCAGAAAGGCATTAATCCCATACTTTCTAAATATTCCGCACTAACTTTTATTGGTGTCGATGGGCTATGCGGAAAACCGAATGTAGCAAAAGAGGTTAGGTCTTTTTTGAAGGCGCGAGGGGCGGTGGAATCTTTTTTATGGACACCTTCCGATACAGGGCTACAAGGGCGCTATGTTTGCCGTAGTTGGTCCTATTCGAAAAACGGAATAATTCACAAACTAACGGCAGATTTTGAAGAGGTGACCCGATGAGAAATATCCCGAAAGAAATGATAATTCCCACTGTAGATGCCGGAGTTACAGCGATACTCGATTTATTTGAGTTGAATTTACAAAACCTAGGTGGGGATATTATTCGTTTTTATGGTGGCGTAAATGAAAATTATGAAAATCTAATTTGGCAGGGGAAAGAATATCAGGCCCATGTAATCAAAGCGGAAGGGTTTGAGTTCAAAACATCAGGGGTATCGTCAAAACCAACGTTAACAGTCAGTAATCTATTCGGCTTTATGACAGGTTTGAATAGTGACTTTAATGACATTGTTGGCGCTAAATTAATTCGCCGACAGGTGCCAGCGACAGCGCTTGATGCAATTAATTTCAAAGATGGCAACGCAAGTGCAAACCCCACATTAGAGGCGGTGTCATGGTATATCGTTGATGAGATGATAGAGGAAACAGCCGAGCAAGTTACTTATGCTTTGGCATCACCCTCTGAAAGTGATATCGCGATTATTCCAGCTCGCACAATACTTGCTGATGTCTGTACATGGGTTTATCGCGGGGAGGGCTGCCGTTACACTGGAAAGCCTGTTGCTGATGAGTTTGATAAGCCAACATCAGATCCACTAAAAGATAGATGTTCTCATTCCAAAGCAGGTTGTCGACTACGCTTTCCAAAACCCGAAGTATTACCGATTGGGCTATTTTCGAATAGTAACAAGGTGGGTTAATGCTAGAACATGAGTGCATTAAATATGCGTCTGAGAGCCATTTAGAGCAGTGTGGATTGATCATTGATAATTCGTATTTGTTTAAATGTAAAAACTCGCACAGTGAGCCAGAGAAGCATTTTCGCATTAGTGGCGGGGATTGGTCGGAGGCTGAAAAGCTAGGAGAGGTAACTGCTGTTTTTCATTCCCACCCTCAAGTGAATCTTAGGCTATCTGCCGCAGACAGAAAACAGCAACTCATGACGGGGCTTGACTGGTGGCTTGTTAGCGATAATAGATTGCGTGTATTTGAGCCTGTTCCTCATCTCCTTGGTAGACATTTTGAACATGGAATTACGGATTGCTACACGCTGTTTAGAGATGCATATCATTTATGTGGCGTCGACTTGCCCGAATTCGAAAGGTCTGACGGCTGGTGGCTGCGGGATGAAAATTTGTATATCAAAAATCTCCCAGAAAATGGCTTTTATCAAGTCGAACTCTCGGATATTCAACCACTCGATATCATCATTCGTTCGCCATTTTACGGAGCGAATCCAAGCCACGCCATGGTCTACCTTGGTGACAACATTGCAATTCACCACGATTGCGCGGGGAATTTAAGCCGAAGAGAGGCTCTAAGGCAGGGGCACTGGCACACGACACATTCCATTTGGAGGTATGAGAAATGGTTAAATTTGAATTCGGAGGGCATCTTCGAAGATATTTTAGCGACCTCAATATGAGCACAGACAGTATTAGCCGAGGATTGCGAATATTGTTTGGGCAAGATATAGAATTTAGAAAAGCGTTTACACAATCTCAGATGCATATCAGCATTAACAATCAAAACGTCCACCCTGACGAATTATCATTTCATTTCGAACGAACGTTACCCGATAACACAATTGTTAAGTTTACTCCCGTAGTGGAAGGGGCTATAGCAGGAGGTATCGCAACGTGGGTTGTTGTTGGACTTGTCGCAGCTTCTATTGCTTTGTCACTTTATACATTATTCAAAACACCTAACAAACCATCATCTACTGACGCACAGTCAGACAAGATAACAAACAACTCATTTTCCAGCGCTGAAAACCTTGTTGGTCAAGGTAGGCCAGTTCCTATTTTACTGGGGGAAATGGTGGTGGGAAGCAACGTGATATCGCTGGGTATCGATACATCAAACAACCAAGATTGGGATATTTCAATAAGTTGAGGTCACTATGTCGTCAGGCGGCGGTAAAGCAAAAACTCCTATACTCCTTAATGATAATTTAAAGTCAAAGCAATTTTTACGTGTGCTTGATTTGATATCAGAAGGGCCAATATATGGGCCAGTTGATACAGAGCATATGTCATCAATCATGCTCAATAAGACGCCCGTTACAAATAAGAATGGCGATATTAGCATCAATGGCGTTGCTGCTGCGTGGAGAAACGGAAGCGAGTATCAAGAGCCGATAAATGGTTTTGATTACTTAGAATCTACCGTAATGGTTAACAATGCGGTAACAAAAGAGACACCACTAGTTAGAACGATAACGAATCAAGAAGTTGACAGAGTTCGATTAAATATCGGCGTCAGTAGCTTAGTTAAAACAGACTCAAGCGGTAATCAGGAAAACAGTTCCGTACAGATGGCGATTGAAGTTAAGTCGGGTAACGGTGGGTATGTCACACAAAAAATCGTCACGATAGGCCCCAATAAAATATCAGGAGAGTATTTAGAATCTCACATTATTGAAGCGCCAGAGCAAAAGCCTTTTGATTTACGAGTACGAAGGATTACCGAAGACAGTAACTCAGATTCATTGCAAAACGGCACTATTTGGAATAGCTACACTGAAATAATAGATGATCGGTTGTCATATCCATTCTCGGCTATTGTCGGCGTGGTTATCGACAGAGACCAGTTTAAAGATACTCCCACGCGCAATTATCACTACAGAGGGTTGATTGTTGACGTGCCCGATAACTATGACCCAATCAATCGCACTTATAGCGGAGTTTGGCTTGGTGGTTTCAAGCAAGCATGGACTAACAACCCTGCATGGCTTTATCGAGCACTGATAAAAAATAATAGATATGGACTTGCAAAAAGAGTTGGCTTTGTTGATATCGATGATGGTCGATTATATGCACTTTCTCAGTTTTGCGATCAGCTTGTCAATGATGGTTATGGTGGAAAAGAACCAAGGTTTACGCTCAACGCATATCTAACAAGCCAAGAAAAAGCCAAGGTTATCTTAGATAAAATAGCCTCGTCACTTCGAGGCTCCTCAGTCTGGGATGGGTCTTATTTTTCAATGCTTATCGATATGCCATCAGACCCAGTAGCACTTATCACTAATTCAAATGTTATTGATGGTAAGTTTACTCGAAACTCAACGCCGAGTGACGAGCGCTACAATGCTGTGATTGTATCGTGGGTTGACCCCAATAACGGGTGGGAGACATCAAAAGAATATGTTGCAGATGATGTATCGATTGCGAATGACGGATACAAAGAGACGACAATAGAAGCCTTCGGATGCACAAGCCGAGGCCAAGCTTATCGAGTCGGTAAGTGGCTGCTTGAGACTTCCTTAAGAGAAACTGGGCGAATCTCGTTTTCAATGGCTCGTGATGCTATCTCATTTATGCCGTGTGATATTGTCGAAATCGCTGATAATCAGCACATAGGCACACGAGTTAGTGGGCGCGTAATTTCAAGGAATAAACGCATTATTACCGTTGATGCGCCGATTGAAATTAACGAACAATCAATTACGTTCTCTATGATGGGGGCGCACGGTAAACCTGTTAAATTCGATGTTGATTACATTGATGGAAATAAAATTCACTTACTGTCAGAGCCTGAATATTTCAAAGAACATTCCCCTTTTGTTATTTCGGCCAAAAATCTTAAAACAAAACTCTATCGTATCACGAGTGTGAAAGAAGAAGAGGCCAATGGCAAATATAAAATATCAGCAGCAGAGCATAACCCGAATAAACAAGCGATTGTTGATGAAGGGGCTGTGTTTGATCAACCCACGAATACTATTAATGGCTATCGTGCACCATCAATTGAGCGCTTGCGTGTAATTAGCGTCAATAGCCCAACAGTACAGACCACGGTTGCATGGGAATCATCAACAGTTACAAAAGATTTATCATTCGAGGTTCGAGTGTATAGCAACAGCGGCAACGTTGTGTTTGAAGATGAAACAGACCTATTTAGCTATAATTTCTTCGGATTGAATGCGGGAAATTATTTTGTCGGTGTTAAAGCTAAAATAATTAATGGGATGAAGGGCGCAGAATCTCAAATTGAAATGAATATAGGCGCACCACCAAAACCTACTCATATTCAAATCGACTCAATGCACTTTGCACTAAAAGCAACACCGTATATTTCAACTGACAACTCAATTAATACAGTGTTTGAGTTTTGGGGAAGTGAGCAAAGAGTAAGTAATGTTGCCGATATTGAGACTAAAACCAAGAGATTAGGGAAAGGTTCATTTTGGATAAAGGATGGACTTAAAGAGGGGCAGGAGTATTGGTTTTATATTCGCTCTATAAATCCTTTCGGTGTATCTGATTTTGTAGAAGCTACAGGAAAACCAGATAACGTTATTGCGGAGGTGATCGACGAGCTGGGCGACACCTTCCTCACCAACGAAGCTGGAAAGCAGATGCAAGAGCAGATTGACTTTAGCAAAGAAGCGATTGCAGAGCTTGAGCTTGATGCTATTGATGTGAAGCAGAAAGTTGTCAGCATTGACAGAGATGTTGAAGCGGTCAACGAAGCGGTGATGATGAACACCAAGTTCACGACGGAAGTACATTTCAGCTTGAAAGAAGAGGTTGCTGATAGAAAAGCTGAGATATTCCGCATTGAGCAAGTGCAAGTCACTGACAGAGAAGCGGCGGCGCGCTGGCAAGAGCAAATCACCGCAAAAGTCGATTATAACGCATCTGAAATCCTGAATATTAAGGATGCTCAGTCGAGTTATGAGAAAGCAACAGCGCAGCAAATCAGTCAAGTGAAAGCTGATGTAGATGGCGTTAAATCACGCGTCACAACAGTTGAGACAGCAACTAGCGACTTAGAAAAAGCGCAAGCTAAATTCGAGCAATCAACGACAGCTGAATTCGGCGAGATGCGCGGCTATATCACGCACTTTGAGACGTCATTGTCAAATGTGGAGCTTGCAGTTTCAGAAGCGATTATGCAGACGACAGCTCAAGTGAATCAGCACAGCTCTGAGTTGCTACAGTCGAAAGCGGACGTCAAGCGTATTGCGAATGCAACTGCGACGAACGAAAAAGCAACGGCTGAGCTAGCAGAGAGCGTGAAAGCGCAATTTGAAGAGGCGCAAGCTGAATTTGTTGATGTACGTAAGTCAATCGCAGAGAAAGACAAAGCGCAATCTGAGCGCACAGAACAACTTCGTGCAGAACTCGGCAAAGATATCAATGCTAACAAAGAAGAGTTATCTAACATCAATGCGGTAGTGACTCAGCACACCGAGTCTATTGCGACACTTGAGGAAACGACAACTCGGGTTGAACAGACGCAACAGAGTCAGCACGAAGAGACCCAAGCGAGCATTGGTAAGTTAACTGAAACAACGGCAAATACTGATAAAGCATTAACGGAGGCAAAAGAACAGTCAAAAGCACGCTTTGAAGATAATGAAGCATCAATCAATCATATCGAACAGACGATGAGTAATGAAGAATTGGCGCAAGTTGAGGCTATTGGTCAGCTAACAGCCCAGCAGAACGTGCAAGGTACGGAAATCTTACGTGCTAAAGCGTCAATTACTCGCATTGATAAAGTTGTTGCTGATAACCATCAAGCGTATGCACAATCTTTTGAAAAAATTGATGCTCAATTTGACAATCTAAACTCAAGCATTACAACTCTCAAAAAAACGGTATCTGATAATGAGAAATCACAAGCGGAGGTTAACGAACTCATTAAATCAGAAATCGGTGAGAATAAAGCAGCAATTGAGAAACGAGCGGAAACTTCTGTAGATCAGCAAGGGAACTCTCGCGCTTACTTCAGCATTAAAGCGGGGGTATTGCATAACGGTCAATACTACGATGTTAAAATGATGATGAGTGCTCATTTTAAAAACGGGCAAGTTGTCACTCAAATCGCTTTTGCAGCTGATGAATTCATTATTTTCAATAATGCCAATGGTCAATTTGTTACCCCTTTTGCAGTCGTTAATAACCAAGTCTTTATTGGCGCAGGTTTTATTCAAGATGGCTCAATTACAAATGCTAAAATCGGTAATGTCATTCAATCTAATGATTACAAAGCAGGTGAAAAAGGCTGGCAGATACCTAAAAATGGCAATCCAGAATTTAATGACGGGATATTCAGGGGGAAAATTTACGCGACGGATGGGGATTTTAAAGGAACTGTTCATGCCGAAAAATTCATAGGTGATGTCGCAACAGGTACAATCTATGAATCAGTTTCAAAGCAGTTTTATAAAAACAAAGATATCTCAGTTGAAACGTCAACAACTTATATAGGGGGACTTCCTTACGACGTTGATTTAATCATGCCGACAATGCACTTCTCATCTGAGTATATTGAACACGCATTGAAGGGTGATTTTTTTATAGATGTATTTGCAAATGGGGTTAAGCAAGTTGTCACAGTCACAACTACAGGTGTAACACAAGGAAATGGGGCTTATAACAGGTCATGGTCTGCTATAGCATCTTGTTATGTTAGAATCCCGAAAATGCAAAAAAACACAAAAATCACAATACGATTATCTGCGCGCAGCACTGGTGGTGATAATTCATACATCACACTAAGAGCGAGTCAATCCCTTGTTTTAGCGTGTAAAGCAAACCCATCTTCATTTTCATGACCTAACAAATAACTAAATCACACTAGGCCGCTTAATTGCGGTTTTTTGTATCTAAATTTCGGAGAATCAATATGTACAACATCGGTACAATCACCACCACAGCCAAT
Organism: Providencia sp. CIM-Carb-044; assembly: GCF_033901115.1. Classification (NCBI taxonomy): domain Bacteria; kingdom Pseudomonadati; phylum Pseudomonadota; class Gammaproteobacteria; order Enterobacterales; family Morganellaceae; genus Providencia; species Providencia sp. CIM-Carb-044. The sequence goes on along the minus strand of NZ_JAXADV010000006.1, from coordinate 48,749 downwards.
AGCAATAAAGTAACCGGCACAAGTACAAAATGGAAAGACAATAACTCACGCGTATCAGCGGAACAGATTATTTTAATTGTAAACGGCAACACCGCTTACATTAACAGTATCCAATCTATTCAAAGTGACACGGAATTAACGTTAGCTTTCCCAGCGCCAGTGGCAGTAAAAAACGGGGCATATAATATTCTCACCACGATGGTGAACTCGGTTTCTGATGCCGCAAACAAGATTGTAGCAATGAACGTTGCGAATGTGCAGTTCAGCGATATCTTAAATCGATGGGCGACAGAAAGCGGTACGATTACAGTGACGTTGCCGGATGGTACGACACAGCAACTGAGAACGGCGAAAGAAATGGATAAGCTGCTAGATGGGAAGTTTGACAAATCAGGCGGAACCATTACTGGTGATGTGACTTTCAGTAAGAACGCAGTTAAGTCTACTAAAGGGACGCACACCTTGCCTGAAAAATCTGGCACGCTAATGCAAGTTGGGGATTATGGTGTTGGAGTTAGCTTGGTTCAATCCTCTGAAAACCACACATCAACAGAGCTTGGCTGTGGTTTTTATGCTATGCCGGGTAGTGCGAGTGCTAATCCATGGGGGGGTAATGGCTCTGCGCATATAATTAACATACGCAACAATGCTTACGGATTCCAAATCGGAAGAACTACAGGTAATAAAAATTTATATTTTAGGATTTTAACTAATGGTGAGTTTAACCCCGTTTCAATGTTGTATTCAACAGGTAACACCACCAAAGACTCAAACGGCAATCTAAAAGTCGCATCACCGATTATTAAAGTGTTTGCTGACCACATCGAGACTAACGATGAATCTGAAGGTGCAACAATGGAGCACCTAGGTGTTGGTCATTATCTGATTAAGGGTGCCTTAGGGTTTAATGCTGATGGTGCATGGGGTATTAATAACGGTATTGTTATCCCACAGGACCACAATGGTAAAAATATGGTTCTTGTTGATTATGATGTTAGAAAAGATGGTAGCATTGAGCTGTTTGTCTTTCATCAACAGAACGCGGATATGCCAGAGCGCTTCCAAAATAAACGCATTAAAGACTTTGATAAGGATGGTAATCCTATCTACTTTGAAAATTACGAGCCATGCGATATCCCTGAGGGGCGCTGGATAGATATGCGTGTCGAAATGCCGGAGGATTCTATCTACAACCTCAAACAAGCAGGAGCCGAGCGATTGGCGAAAGAGGAGGCGGAGAGGCAAGCGGAGGAGGCTAAGAACGCCGAAATTGAAGCCGAGGAAGACATCTAATCTTCTTTGCTGTACTCATACCTCCGCGGAAATCTCTTACTCACTGAGTTAGATTTGCGAGATTGTGCATGATTATTCTACTTTCTTGCGTGTGATTTATCAGCAGAACTGCTTAGATAACTTTCTATGGACTCAATTACTGGAGCTCTTTTTGGTTGCTCTATCTGGCAGTACAAAGATGAATTAGAAAGTAAGAGTATAAACTCATTGATCGAAATAGCCTTGCCATCTATCTCAGTTTTATAGAAAACATAGATACGTGATTGTTCAGTGTGAGACGGCTCTCTATTTTCATTGATGCAAGTAAGTGCGAGTAAGATAAGTTGCGTACTGGTCATAAACCCTCCAATAAAGTCTGGAGTTAATTATAAGCAGTCAGGCAATGGCGCGATATCAATATTGGTCGTAATGTTATCAGATATCACTGTGACGAACTGTGCCGCAAAAATGAGAGGTGAGGGGTTAATTACCCCTCTTTTTCGTTCGAAATGAAGGGGTAACTTATTGATTCATTTAGAATGAAATGTAGTGTTTTGTAGTATGAAAAATGAACTGATAATAAATTAAGCTATTGATATTTAATGCTTTTTGTTGCTTTGGTAACCTAATGGACTGATATGAGTAATCAAGTAGTACTCCTTTACCCCATGGGTTCTTGATATGTGAATTGTACTGCAAATGTATTAATTACACTTACTTTTCAACTATATATACTTATTGTCGTGATAAGCGACCTAGTTCTGGCGTGAATTCTTCATTACTACGCCATGGGTTTATATCAAGCCCTCCACGGCGAGTATAGCGTGCATAAACACTTAATTTTTCAGGGTTACACAATTGCATAATATCAGTGAAAATGCGTTCAACGCATTGTTCGTGAAACTCATTATGATGGCGAAATGAGACCAAGTAGCGTAATAAGGCTTCACGATCAATTTTGGGTCCACAATAGTGGATCTGCACAGAGCCCCAGTCAGGTTGGTTGGTAATTAAACAGTTTGATTTTAATAAATGGCTCACTAACGTTTCGTCAACAACTTGTTGCTGGGTGCTATTCGCCAAATAATCTCGATTAAACTCATAATTATCAATATCAATCTCTTGTTCATCAATACATTCGCCAAGTAATGGCTGGATAGGTTGATGAGCAAAGTGCTCTAATTTATGAAGTGTAACGCTTACTTGGCCATTAGCACAGCGGCTTAAATCATTTTGCAAAGCGCTTCGCACATTTTCCCAAGTTTCAAAACGTGTTTGGTTAAAACTATTTAGGTAAAGCTTAAAGCTCTTAGATTCAATTAAGTTTTCGCTATTTGCATCAACACTAATCGAGCCTATTGCTACTTGGGGAACACCGCGCTGATTTAGCCATGAAAGCTCATACATTGTCCAAATGTCAGCACCGTGAAATGGAAGTGCTTTAGCGTGAATGGCTAAAGGGTCACGATTTAAGCTACGAGGGACAGCTTGTAATAATGTGGCATCATACTGATCATGATAATCCGTTTTCTTTCCAAGAGTTAAATTATTAAGTGCGGGATTATTCTGGTAGTGTGACATATAGGTCCTTATACTTCATAAACTGAAAATGAGGCTAATAGGTAAAATTGGGATATTTTCTTCGTCTGTGAACTTCTGTCATAATACCATTTATCGACAACATTGACGCCTTTCTCTTTAAATTGACGACAAAAAACACATAATTATGAATACTTCACATTCTGCCGCACTACATAATTTTACTCAGAAATATATTTCACAATGGCACCAACAAACGGGGTTACCTCCCGCCTCAACAGACTTATATGGTATTCCATCGCCATGTATTGTCCGCACAGGTGAAAACTGGGTTTACTGGGAACCTCAACCATTTCCAATAAAGGATGCGAGCTTAGATAAAGTTGCGACAGCATTGGAGATTAATTTACAAGGTGATATCCATGCTTTTTATACTGCACAGCTTGCTGGCGATATGAAAGCCACATTTCGTGATATTACGTTGAGTTTAGTACAGGTGTGGAATGAAGATGATTTCATCCGTTTGCAAGAAAATTTAATTGGTCATTTAGTGACTCAAAAGCGTTTAAAACTATCACCCACGCTATTCATTGCAACGTTGGAATCAGAGATTGAAATGATATCAATGTGTAATCTCACGGGGGAAATTATATTAGAAAAATTTGGTAGTCAGGAAAGGCGTGTACTTTCTTCGAATTTAACAAGTTTTCTCGATGAGCTAGTGGTTGTTGTTGAGCCTCAGGGGTAAGTGTTTTTAAGCGGGTTTGTGTAAGTAAATGCCTACAATTAAGCTAAGTAATTTCTTAAAAAATGTTCTTTATATTGTAATGATAATTATTTAACTTTTAATTTCATGGCGTTACTATCTGGTTTGTACTTTTTGCGTATTTTTACCGTGTTATTGTTTATTTTGCTAGGTTGTTTCATTAATAGATTTAATGCATTCTTATCGCGCTGGACAGGGTAAACTCGTTTAGCTTTTTATACCTTCATGTGAGGTGTAAAAATTTTTTAAAACAAGGCGATGGAACGCGATTAGGTGATAAATCTATAAATTTGTTTTAATCAACAGGATGTTGAATGACGGGAAGTCATTTGCAGGATGCGTAAATTTTAAAGTATGAGCCAGTCAGCTTCGGTTGACTGGCTTTTTTAGTTAATACCTATTGTAGCGGGGTGATTTAAAAAAATTAAAGGTACTTTAATTTATTTAAATCAATGTTCTAATCTAATTGAATTTTTAGTTAGCGAAGCAATAATACCTTGGGTCATGGAATCGCGTAGCGCTTCTCGGCGGCGAAATTCAGCACGACGCTGGCTTTTCACTGACTCTATATCTCGTACAGGTTCTTGAATAGGTAATTGGAACCAACCATCAGGTGTTTTCGTGGCACCGCATTCTTGCCAAAACGTATCATAGCTTGATTTCAAATGCTGGCTCTTAATATGACACTGGTTTGAAATTCCTAATATTGATTTTACATCAAAGAAGGCTGCTACTGCATAAACCGCTGACATTAATAAATTTTTGGGCCTCATACCGTGCATTTGCTTAGTTATCAACCTAACTTGATCGACACTTTGTTCAGTGGAAGGGCCTTGCAAAGAGCACACGTACAATTGTCCTTCTGGGCCGAAGGAAAAACTCATTAAATAAATATCGTCACCGGTCTCATTTCTCAAGTGTAAAGTGAGGTCGCCTTCTCGAGGGTATTGAGAGTAAATCAATGTTAATTGAGCGAACTCTCCTGATTTTAATTCAATGTTTGCCACGAGAAGCCCTTCTCGCTTAGCAGAAAACATAGCTTCAATAGCTTCGGGCTTGAATGTACTTTCAATTAAATTGAGCGTGTAGCTGGCGGTTGATAGTTTTTGTTTTCCGCTCCAGCTTTTATGTAGATACTTATTTATAGGGCGTTCGATAAAATGAGGAACGCCTTCAATAACTGAAGAAAATTGCGCACTACGGTAGTTTTGGCACATAACTTGATAATGCTGATATTGTGACGAAGGCAGCTTTGAAATGCGTATTTTTCTTTTTAATTCAATATAGTTAGAGTTTAAAGCTTTCCAGACTTTATTTTCCTTGCGCCACTGTTTTAGTCGTCCCATAGATAAACCATTTTGTTGTTAATTATTCTGTAAGTACTAAATTGATAAAACATTTAATCTTACATGTGCTATCTGCAACAAAATATAAACGAATCTTATTAAATGAGTTGTTCGATTAATAGCTACGATAATAATTATTATCGATATGCAAAATAAATAAACTTGTATTTGCTGAGGCTTAACCCCATGTATCCGACAGAATTATGATAGAAAATACCGTATATTTGCTGCAGCCATCACTAAATGAGTTTAAGTATGAATATTGAACAACGTATTATTGAGAAACTTCGTCACTTAGAAGAGGAAATGAAATTAAAATCTCTTTGGAATGAACAACCACCTTCACCCGAGGCTTTTAACAGCGTAGAGCCTTTTTGTATTGATACGATGGAGGCTATAGAGTGGCTGCAGTGGATTTTAATACCTCGTCTACAAATGTTAATTGAACAAGGGGCTACGCTGCCAACTAATTTTGCGGTCGCTCCTTATTTTGAAGAAGCGTATAAGCATGATGAAGAAGAACAATATACTCTACTTATCAATTATTTGCGTGAGTTAGATGGTTTTTTCTCCACTAAGACCTGCGGGTAATTTATTGATGCTGGAAATTATTTATCACGATGAATATATGGTAGCGGTTAATAAGCCTGCTGGTATGTTAGTGCATCGCAGTTGGCTGGACAGTAAAGAAACCGTATTTGTGATGCAGACACTACGTGACCAAATTGGCCAGTATGTTTACCCCATTCATCGCCTCGATAGGCCGACGTCAGGTATATTACTATTTGCGTTATCGAGTGACGTCGCAAGGCTGTTATCGGCTCAATTTGAAAACCATCAGTTAGAAAAAGTGTATCACGCTGTCGTTCGCGGTTATTTAACCGAAGAGCAAACCATCGATTACCCGCTATTAGAAGAGTTAGATAAAATTGCGGATAAACATGCATCACGTGAACCTGTTTTACAGGAATGCGTTACCCACTGTAAACCGATAGTGACAGTTGAATGCGCTATTGCGATTGGGCGATATGAAACATCAAGATTTAGTTTAGTTGAGTTAAAACCTGAAACTGGCCGTAAACATCAATTGAGAAGGCATATGTCTCATCTTCGTCACCCTATTATTGGTGATAGCAAGCATGGAGACTTACGCCAAAACCGAGGGGTGAATACGCATTTTTCAGTGTCTCGCCTGATGTTACATGCCAGCTTATTAAATTTAAATCACCCAATAACAAAAGAAAATATATCGTTAGTGGCTACGTGGGATACACAATGGTTATCATTAATTGAGCAATTTGGATGGTCAGATACAGTTGCAAAATTAGGGATAAACGTTATTAACTCATCAAGTTAACTATGAAATAGAGGGAATGTTATGTCAAAAATAGGCATTTTTGTTGGAACTGTCTATGGTAACTCTTTAGCTGTTGCGGAAACAGCACAAGAAATTTTAGAGCAGCAAGGGCATGAAGTGGTTGTTTTTGATGAGCCCACCTTGAGCGATTGGCAACTTTATAATTCAGGTAATGAAATTGCACTTATTGTGACTTCGTCTACAGGGCAAGGGGATATACCAGATACCATCGCTCCGTTATATAGTGAAATCAAAGATGTTGTCGGTTATCAACCTGATTTACGTTACGGAATAATTGCTTTAGGTGATAGCAGTTATGAAAGTTTTTGTGGAGCGGGTATTCGTTTCGATGAATTGTTAGCTGAACAATCAGCGACCCGTATTGGTGATATTTTATTTATTGATGCAATTGAGGTGGATGTTCCTGAGGAGTTTGCTAAGCCTTGGGTTGAAGCATGGGCGGAGCTGCTTTAAATGTCTGCACCGTAGTATTACCTATATTAATGATAAATATTGGCAGTGCTACGGCGCAGTAAATTAATCATTTCACCTGTAAATTATTTACGGGTCAATTTTTCTAGATCTGCTTCAATTTCTGCGATCTTATTTGAAACCACATGTTCAAGATGGCGTAAGTCATCGAGAATTTTGTGTTTTAAATCAATGTCAGTTTGATCTGTTTGGCAAATTTGATCTAGTTCTTCAATGGCGTAACGTAGGTTAGTATTAATTTCATTAATTTCTTTGAAATTATTATTACCATCCGCAATAGTTTTACGCTGGCGCGGGTATTTAAATTTTACGCTTTTAGCGAAAAACTCCCCTTTATCTTTGCGAAAATAAATTTTTAAAATGTCATTATTCGCTTCTTGGCGTAAGGTATAGCGGTCAATATCTTGAGGGTTACTGATGCCTAAACTTTTCAAATTATCGTACATGTTAGCTCGCTTTACTGTAGAGACAGAGTCGGTGAACAAAGTGATAGTGTGAGCAGGCCGTAACAATATCGGTCTATTTCTCGTTAGTAAGTTATCTATCCCATTCGTTTGGGTGATAGATTGAATGATGTTATTACACAAACAGCATCATTATAATGAAAAATAAAATAATACAGTTTTATTAGAGGTAAACGGCAAAAGCCACGGACATATTATGCGCGATTTGTAGAAATTGACAAACTTCTCTTTGCAATTAATGCGCTAATATTAAAAAGTAACACTGATATGGCCACCCGAGTTGCATACGGGGGTATGCGATTCGGGATAGCTTTAGTTTTTTAACCTAATTACAGTGGCTCACTATAAAAGTTTATTATAAAAACCAGTAACAGGTTTGGCGTGAGATTTTAGGCGTTTAATTACTCATCAATCGTTCTTAATAATTCATTAATACCCACTTTACCGCGAGTTTTCTCATCAACTTTTTTTACAATGACGGCGCAATACAGGCTGTAGCGACCATCTTTAGATGGCAAATTACCTGAAACAACTACGGAGCCAGCAGGGACTCGGCCGTAATGAATTTCACCTGTTTCACGGTCATAGATTTTGGTGCTTTGCCCCAGATAAACCCCCATTGAAATGACGGAACCCTCTTCAACAATCACCCCTTCGACCACTTCAGAACGAGCACCAATAAAGCAGTTGTCTTCAATAATTGTTGGGTTAGCTTGTAATGGCTCTAATACGCCACCGATCCCTACACCACCAGATAAATGCACGTTTTTACCAATCTGTGCACATGAACCAACGGTTGCCCATGTATCTACCATTGTGCCTGCATCGACGTAAGCACCAATATTGACATATGACGGCATTAATACGCTATTTTTAGCGATATAAGCGCCTTTACGAACAGCGGCAGGAGGAACGACTCGGAAGCCTTCTTTTTCGAAGCGAGCTTGGTCATAATCCGCAAATTTCATTGGAACTTTATCGAAATAACGGCTTTCTGCACCGTCAATCACTTGGTTATCTTGAATGCGAAATGATAACAAAACAGCTTTTTTCAGCCATTGATGGGTAACCCAAACACCGGCAATTTTCTCAGCTACACGTAATTCCCCGCTATCGAGTAATGCAATGGTATCTAACACGGCTTGTTTTACTGAGTTTGATACCGTATTTGGTGTGATACTGGCTCGCTCTTCGAACGCTTGTTCAATGATCGCTTGTAAATGCTGCATTGATTGTATTTTCCTCTTGAATGTTATAAAAAGTGAACGTTCACCATGAAAATGTAATGGACGCTATATTTTATCCTTCGATTTTAGGGCCTCTGTCAACCTTTCTGATAACTCTTGTTGCATATTTTTAGTCAACGCTTTGTGTTCCTTATCAGCTAAAACAAAGAAATCTTCCACTTTTTCGCCAATTGTCGTGATGCGTGCGCCATATAGAGAAATTTCCATTTGAGCAAAAATATGACCGATGCGAGCCAATAAACCTGGTTGATCTAAGGCGAACAGTTCCATATAGGTGCGACGGTCGTTGGTGGAATGTAGAAAATTGACTTTTGTTGGCACGGTAAAGTGACGTAATTTTGACGGCAGAGTACGTGGCTTAGGCAGTGATATTTCTGGTTGCTGAACGGCTAATAACAACATTTTTCGGATGTGGTCGTATCTGTCTTTGGATAGAGGGTTACCGTTAGGCTCAAGAACGACGAAGGTATCCATGGCCATATTGTCTTTGTTAGTAAAAATTTGAGCACTGTGAATGCTTAAATTTCGCCGATCCAATTCGCTGGCGACAGCGGCAAATAAATGGGGTTTATCATGGCACCAAATAAAAATTTCTGTTCCGCCATGTTTAGGTTGTGTGCTGATTAATACCAAAGGCTGGCTCAAGTCATGGGCTAGTAAGTGCTTAGCATGCCATGCTAATTGGGATGGCGTATGACGTAAAAAATAATCGGCATGGCAGCGGGACCATAACCCCTGCAGTTTTTCTTCATCAATTGATGATTGGCGTAGTAATGATAAAGCTTGATAACGATGATGACGAATGCGTTCGCGTAAGTCAGGGGTGCTCTGCATGCCTTGATTTAATTGATGCTCTGTAGATAAAAAAAGTTCACGAATTAAACTTTGTTTCCAGCTATTCCACAGTGTGCTATTTGTCGCGCAAATGTCTGCAACCGTTAAACACATCAAGTAGTTAAGCCGTGAAACAGTTTTAACTTCCCCTGCAAATTGTTTAATAACATCGGGGTCTTGAATATCACGCCGTTGAGCTGTCACCGACATCAATAAGTGGTTTTTAACCAACCATGAAGCTAATTCAGCTTCTTTGACAGAAAAATCATGCAGTAAGGCAAAATCATAAACAAAATCAGAGCCAAGGTCGGAATGATCTCCTGATCGGCCTTTAGCTATATCGTGAAAAATGGCAGCTAATCGTAAAAGTTCAGGCTGCAATAATTTGGGATAAACACTGACACACAGTGGATGATCACGACGATTTTCTTCTAACGTAAAGCTATCAATTTTTTGCAGTACGCGAATAGTGTGTTCATCAACGGTATATGCATGAAATAGGTCGAACTGCATTTGACCAACGATATTGCTCCAGAGTGGGGTATAAGCGCTCAGTACACTATGAAGGTGCATTGGGACAAATGCACCTTTGATGGCGCGAGGGTGGCGTAGAATTTTGATAAACAGTTTTCGGGCTTCAGGGATTTCACATAATGGCACTGAAAGGTTGCGCCGCGCATAACGTAGTTGCCGTAAAGTAGTGGAATAGATCCCTGTAATATTTGGGTAGCGAGCCATTTGGTAAAACATTTTTAAAATAGCGGCTGGCTGCTTGATAAATAACTCTTCATCAATAACGTCAATCAATGATCCACGTAATTGGAATAGAGAATCAATAGGACGGGGCTTTTCGTTGGGGTTAAGCGTTAAAATAGCTTCATCAAATAACTGCAATAGCATTTGATTGAGTTCCCGAACACGGCGAGTGACGCGATAGAAATCTTTCATCATTCGTTCAACGGGTTGGTTTTTTTCGCCTTCATAACCCAGTAACCGAGCCACACTAAACTGGCGGTCAAATAGCAGTCGATTATCATGACGTTTCACCACTAAATGGAGCGCAAAGCGAATTTTCCATAAAAATATTAGGCACTCTTTGAGTTCTTGGCGCTCTTCTTCAGTGAGAAAACCAAAACCTACCATTTCATCGACGGTGGTTGCACCAAAATGACGCCGCCCGACCCATAGTAAGGTATGGATATCCCGTAATCCCCCGGGGCTACTTTTAATATCGGGTTCTAAATTATAGCTAGTGCTATGGTAGCGTTGATGGCGTTCTTGTTGTTCTTCAATTTTTGCAGCAAAAAAGACCGCGGAAGGCCAAAAATCATCGCTAAAAATAGTTTTTTGTAATTGTAAAAACAGGGCGACATCACCACAAATTAACCGTGATTCAATGAGATTAGTCGCGGTGGTTAGATCTGCATTTCCGGCTTCAATGCATTCAGCGAGGGAACGGACGCTGTGGCCGATATCAAACCGCAAATCCCATAATAGAGTGATAAATTGCCCAATTTCACTAGCGATGTGTTCTGGAAGCTGGTTTTTACTTAAAACTAAAATATCAATGTCAGAAAGTGGATGTAGTTCATGGCGCCCGTAACCCCCAACGGCGATTAGTGACATATCAGGCTGCTTATCAAATTGAAAGGATTGCCATAATCGAGTGAGTAACGCATCAAGGTAATCACTTCGCAAGTGAATAAGGTCGACAACATCTTTACCTTGGTTGAAAGCCTCTTCCAGCCACTGATCGAAATCATCGACATGTTGTCTTAATAAATTAAGTTCAAGGTCATGAGTACTAAATTGATTAGGGGGGAGGTAGGAAGCTGAATTTACAGTCATCTTTATCTTTCCATATTGATAGCAATAGGGGGGTAGCTACCAGCTTACGGTTTTTTGATAAAAATGAACAGAGGAAGAGCCTTCGGTTAGGAAGGCTCAATGGAGAAGATTATTCGTTAACTAATACTGCAGAGATAAACGGCTCTTCTTCTTTACGTAGAGTGAGGATTTCACAGCCGTTATCCGTCACAACTAACGTGTGTTCATATTGTGCAGACCAACCGCGGTCTTTGGTTTTAACTGTCCAGCCATCTTTCATGGTGCGAATACGGTGATCGCCTGTATTGACCATAGGCTCAATGGTAAAAGTCATCCCTTTTTGTAGAACCACGCCACTGTCGTCAGCATCATAGTGCAGAACTTGTGGTTCTTCATGGAAACCTTGGCCAATGCCGTGGCCGCAATATTCACGCACAACTGAGAAATCTTGTTTTTCGACAAACTCTTGAATGGCTTTACCTAAAGTACGTAAGCGAATACCCGGTTTAACCATTCGGATTGCTAAATATAAGCTGTCTAGTGTGACTTGGCAAAGGCGCTCACCTTGAATGGTTGGTTTACCAACAATAAACATTTTGGAGGTATCGCCATGGAAACCATCTTTAATAACGGTGACGTCAATATTAACAATATCGCCATCTTTTAAGATTTTATCATCACTAGGAATGCCGTGGCAGATGACATCATTGACAGAAATACAAACAGATTTAGGAAAACCGTGATAATTCAGGCACGCAGGGATAGCTTGCTGTACGTCAACAATATGTTGATGACATAGGCGATCTAATTCACCCGTACTAACTCCCGGCACAACGTGCGGAGCAATCATTTCTAACACTTCCGCTGCTAAGCGGCCAGCAACACGCATTTTCTGAATATCTTCTTCAGTTTTGATAATAATAGCCATGAATTTAGTCCATTCATGCCAACATTGAATTTGATGGCATGTTAAAAAAGAGGGGGAAAATAGGTAGCCCATTTTACATCGATGAGATATATGGTAACAGCCACCGCATTTTCTGCCAACTAGCTATCGAGCGGACTCGAAAGTCGAAGTCACTTTATAGTAGATAAGGAAAGGAGTGGAGCTTGTTCATTTTGAGCTTTCAACAGCACAAAATGCAAAAAAATAGTAACGAAGACCATCTAGAAGGTATTGCAAAAATAAGGCTTTTTTATCTTACCGAATAGCGTCTATAATTGACCTGAGCAATGGTTAAATATTGCTCAGGTCAATGGCTTTAAATCAAAACCACTTTTAGGCATTTTTGTGAGCGAAAAAAGCAACAAAAGTTGGCTTCTAGGTTGGTTTTATGGTATAAAGCGCGCCGGCAATCCATTTATTTCTTATCACCATCATCGAAATGTCATTTTATGGCATCAAGATAAAGTCGTTGATAAAATATTGGATGTGCGAAACTTAAAACTCAATTGTGTAATAACACACACAAATCGACACGTGCACCGGGGTGCTCTTATGCGTTTTAACGCAGCTTTGGAGTCGGTAGCATGGGATTTGTGGAGGCATAACCCCAATTACTTAAATACAGAGGTATTAAATGGCAACTGTTTCCATGCGCGATATGTTACAAGCAGGCGTACACTTTGGTCACCAGACTCGTTACTGGAACCCAAAAATGAAACCTTTCATTTTCGGTGCGCGTAACAAAGTTCATATCATCAACCTGGAAAAAACTGTTCCAATGTTCAACGAAGCTCTGGCTGAGTTGACTAAAATTGCTTCTCGTAAAGGCAAAATTCTGTTTGTCGGTACTAAACGTGCTGCAAGCGAAGCCGTTCAAGAAGCTGCTAACAGCTGTGATCAGTATTTCGTTAACCACCGCTGGTTAGGCGGAATGTTGACTAACTGGAAAACCGTTCGTCAGTCAATCAAACGTCTGAAAGATTTAGAAGTTCAATCACAAGACGGTACTTTCGACAAACTGACTAAGAAAGAAGCGCTGATGCGTACTCGTGAACTTGGTAAGTTAGAAAACAGCTTAGGCGGTATCAAAGATATGGGCGGTTTACCTGACGCTCTGTTCGTTATCGATGCAGACCACGAACACATTGCTATTAAAGAAGCAAACAACCTGGGTATCCCAGTATTTGCTATCGTTGATACTAACTCTGATCCAGACGGTATCGACTTCGTTATCCCTGGTAACGATGATGCAATCCGTGCAATCAAACTGTATCTGGGCGCTGTAGCAAGCACCGTTCGTGAAGGTCGTTCACAAGATCTGGCTGTTCAAGCAGAAGAAAGCTTAGTAGAAGCTGAGTAATAAGGCCCAAACCCTTATTTAGGTATTGCTATACAGGTACTGCTATATGTTAGAAGGGGCCTGATTTAGGCCCCTTCTATATATGAATCAGAACTATCCACGTGGGGAAGACTCCCACGGGGAATATCGAGGAATAAATCACATGTCTGGAATTACCGCTGCATTGGTAAAAGAACTGCGCGAACGTACTGGCGCAGGTATGATGGAATGTAAAAAAGCACTCGTTGAAGCTAATGGCGACATCGAATTAGCGATTGATAACATGCGTAAATCAGGTCAAGCAAAAGCGGCTAAAAAAGCAGGTCGCGTTGCAGCTGAAGGTGTTATCCTGACTGAAGTTTTCAACGGTGGTAAAACAGGTGCTCTGGTTGAGCTGAACTGTGAAACTGACTTCGTTGCTAAAGACGCAGGCTTCTTAGCATTCGGTAAAGAAGTTTTGGCTTCTGTTGTTGCTGACAAAAATGCTGACATCGATGCGCTGAAAGCAAAATTCGAAGAAGCTCGTACAACATTAGTTGCGAAAATTGGTGAAAACATCAATATTCGTCGCGTTGCTATTCTGGAAGGCGCACAAGTAGGTAGCTACCTGCACGGTGCTCGTATTGGTGTTTTAGTTGCGGCTGAAGGCGCTGACGAAGAATTACTGAAACACATCGCTATGCATATCGCTGCAAGCAAACCTGAATATGTGACTCCAGATGATGTTCCTGCTGATGTTGTTGCTCATGAGCACCAAATCCAGTTAGACATCGCAATGCAATCTGGCAAACCACGCGAAATCGCTGAAAAAATGGTTATCGGTCGCATGAACAAATTCACTGGCGAAATCTCTCTGACTGGCCAGCCTTTCGTAATGGACCCAAGCAAATCTGTTGGTGACTTACTGAAAGAGAAAGGTGCTACTGTTTCTGGTTTCCTTCGTTTCGAAGTAGGTGAAGGTATCGAGAAAGTTGAAACTGACTTTGCAGCAGAAGTTGCTGCAATGAGCAAGTAATCAACTAAGGGCCGCCAATTGGCGGCTCTGTTTTATATACGTATATTCCCTGCGGTGTTAGCGTCATAGGCATTGCGCTAGAATTCTTGTGTATAAAAAAATTATATTTAAACTAATTCAAAATTTAGGTACGTAGAACACTGTAATTCTACGTGTGTTACCCCAATAAATATCTGTTAGGACAGAACACCATGGCAACCAATGCAAAACCCGTTTATCAGCGTATTCTGCTTAAATTAAGTGGCGAAGCCTTGCAAGGGGCAGAAGGTTTTGGTATCGATGCTAGCGTTTTAGATCGTATGGCTCAGGAAATTAAAGAACTCATAGAACTGGGTATACAGGTCGGTGTGGTTATTGGCGGTGGTAACCTGTTTCGTGGTGCTGGTTTGGCACAAGCTGGAATGAACCGTGTTGTCGGAGACCACATGGGGATGCTAGCAACTGTGATGAACGGACTCGCAATGCGTGATGCATTACATCGCGCCTATGTGAATGCAAGACTGATGTCTGCGATCCCACTTAACGGTGTCTGTGATAACTATAGCTGGGCAGAGGCCATTAGCTTGTTACGTCACGGCCGTGTTGTTATTTTTTCTGCAGGAACAGGCAACCCATTCTTTACAACAGACTCCGCTGCATGCCTACGTGGTATTGAAATTGAAGCGGATGTCGTGTTAAAAGCGACAAAAGTTGATGGTGTGTATTCAGCAGACCCTGCTAAAGACCCAGACGCAGTCCTTTATGAAAATCTGAGTTACCAAGAGGTTTTGGAACGTGAACTTAAAGTGATGGATTTAGCGGCATTCACATTAGCACGTGACCATAACTTACCGATTCGCGTATTCAATATGAATAAACCGGGCGCTTTACGTCGCGTTGTTATGGGCGAAAATGAAGGAACTCTGATTTCTCACAATTAATACTCAGAGACATGACCTGAGTTTAAATGTATTATCTAATATAAATTCAGACAATTTAAGCGAGGTCGCATGCGGCCTTTAATAACCAGTTCTTAAGGGTTGAAAACGTGATTAACGAAATCCAAAAAGATGCTCAAGACCGTATGGAAAAGAGCCTTGAAGCATTCAAAAGCCAAATTAGTAAAGTTCGCACAGGCCGTGCATCTCCAAGCCTATTAGACGGTATCACTGTTGAATACTATGGTTCAGCGACACCTTTGCGCCAATTAGCTAACGTCACTGTTGAAGATTCACGCACATTAGCTATTTCTGTTTTTGACCGTAGCATGTCACCTGCGATTGAAAAAGCAATCATGGCATCTGATTTAGGCTTAAACCCATCATCAGCGGGTACTGTTATCCGTGTTCCACTTCCTCCATTAACGGAAGAGCGTCGTAAAGACTTAATTAAAGTGGTTCGTGGTGATGCAGAGCAAGGCCGTATCGCAGTCCGTAACGTTCGCCGTGATGCTAACGACAAAGTGAAAGCATTACTGAAAGATAAAGAAATCAGTGAAGATGACGAGCGTCGTTCACAAGATGATATCCAAAAGCTGACTGATAGCTACATCAAAAAAGTTGATGAAGCATTAGCGCAAAAAGAAGCAGAGTTGATGGAATTTTAATCCATCATAATAATAAAGCCACCAATGCAAACTGTAAAAGTGTGCGTTAGCGTGGCTTTATTATTTTTCAAGCTTATTAAAAAATCCTTTCTAACCTCTAAGCTGATATAATCTCAGTATTGAATTAATACAGAGTACTCAATCACTATGAAATGTCTGACAATCCTAGGTTCTACAGGCTCAATTGGTACAAATACACTTTCTGTTGTTCGCCAAAATCCCGAAAAATTTCAAATCGTTGCTCTAGTGGCAGGAAAGAATGTCACTGAAATGGCGAAACAGTGCCTTGAGTTTAATCCGAAATATGCCTCAATGGCGGATGAATCGTCAGCAAAAGCGCTAAAAACTATTTTGACTGAGAATAATTGTAAAACTGAAGTTTTGTCAGGAAAACAAGCTGCAATTGACCTTGCTGGTCTGGATGATGCTGACCAAGTTATGTCAGCCATTACTGGGGTTGCCGGTTTACTTCCTACTTTAGCGGCAATACGCAAAGGTAAAAGAATATTATTAGCGAATAAAGAGTCTTTAATTACTAGTGGCCGTTTATTCTTTAATGAGATTCGCAAGCACAATGCAACAGTATTTCCTATTGATAGCGAGCACAATGCTATCTTCCAGAGTTTACCTGAAATTATTCAACTGAATTTAGGTTTTGCCGATTTATCAGCTTCCGGTATCTCAAGTATTGTTTTAACCGGATCTGGTGGGCCATTTAGGGATATACCGTTATCGCATCTTGATAATGTGACCCCTGATGAAGCATGTAACCACCCAAATTGGTCGATGGGGCGAAAAATATCAGTCGATTCAGCGACAATGATGAATAAGGGCCTAGAATATATTGAGGCTTGCTATTTTTTTAATGCGAGCGCCGAGCAAATGGAAGTGATTATCCACCCTCAATCTGTTATTCATTCCATGGTTCGGTATAAAGATGGCAGCGTGATAGCACAACTGGGCACGCCTGATATGCGAACTCCAATTTCATACAGTATGGCTTATCCTAAGCGTATCATGTCTGGTGCGAAACCTCTTGATTTTGCAAGACTTTCATCATTAACATTTGTTCAGCCTGACTATCAACGCTATCCTTGCTTGAAGCTCGCAATCGATGCCTGCCACCAAGGGCAAGCCGCTACGACGGCACTTAATGGTGCGAATGAAATGACAGTTGCTGCTTTTCTCGAAGGCAAAATACGCTTTACGGATATAGCAAAAATTAATCGCAATGTATTAGATAGCCAAGTTTTTTCTGAACCTGTTTCGATTGAAGAGGTCTTAGAAATCGACGAACGAGCGCGTAAAAATGCAGAAAAAATAATCGCTCAGACAATTTAACGCTGGTATGTGTTTTATTTAGTTGCTGATAGCCATAATAACTCTTTAATATGTGATGTGTTTAAAAAAAGAAAAATAACATAGTACCTCTTAGAGATTTAAGGATGTGTCTTATCAGCAAATTCAATAATAGTAGTTATTATTGGTCTGTATACTCAAAGTGGTACTCACAAGGATTAATATTTAATGAACTCTAGTGGTGAAAATCTCTCTGATTCAATGATGCCTAAGCATGTTGCTATCATTATGGATGGTAATGGCCGATGGGCTAAACAAAGAGGGAAGCTCAGAATTACAGGTCATAAGGCAGGCGTTGAATCTGTCCGTAATTCTGTGCGCTTTGCGGTAAAAAATAAGATTAGTTCGCTCACATTGTATGCTTTTAGCAGTGAAAACTGGAGAAGGCCAGAGAAAGAAGTCAGTTCTCTCATGGAGCTATTTGTTTTTGCTCTTGATAATGAAGTTAAGAACCTACATAAAAACAATGTAAAACTAAAAGTCATTGGTGATATTAGCCGTTTTAGTGAACGCCTCAGAAAAAGAATTGATAAGGCAGAAGCATTAACGCAAAACAACACTGGGCTAAAACTGAATATTGCAGCGAACTATGGTGGCCGCTGGGATATTAGTAACAGTGTAAAACAAGTATTTGCAAAGGTACAAAGTGGTGAGCTTTCTATTGATGATATCAATGAAGAAAGTATCGATAACCATATTTGTATGCATGACCAAGAAAATGTCGATTTAGTCATAAGAACTGGGGGGGAGCATCGCATAAGCAACTTCCTATTATGGCAAGTCGCATATGCGGAATTTTATTTCACCAACGTTTTGTGGCCAGATTTTGATGAAATGGTGTTTCAGAGTGCAGTTGATGCTTTTAGTAAGCGTGAGCGCCGTTATGGTGGAGCTGAATCAGATGATGAACTGGGCAAAGAATAGGGGAAAGATGTGCTGAAATATCGTTTGCTTACTGCGATAATTTTAATACCGATTGTTATTGCGGCGCTGTTTTTACTTTCCCCAGCGAATTTTGGGCTTGTCGTGATTGCGGTTTGTGCTTTAGGTGCTTGGGAATGGGCACAATTTGTCGGCTGGCACTCTCAAGCTAAGCGCATAGGCTTAGCGGTTGTTTTTGCTGCAATATTACTTGCAATGCAATTTTCTATTTCCGATATAAATCAGTTCTCCTTTGAGCCTATGATTTTGTATGGTTTATGGGCTGGCCTTATTTGGTGGGGGATAGCGATTATTTTAGTTGTTACCTATCCCGCCTCCGCTTCTTGGGGCAAATCAGTTGTTATTCGCTTATTATTTGGCGTGTTAACGATTATCCCATTTTATTGTGGAATGATGGTTTTAAGAACCGTTGGTTATCAAAGTGATACATTCTTTGGAGCTTGGTGGTTATTGTATGTCATGTTGCTAGTTTGGGGGGCTGATTCAGGCGCCTATGCATTTGGTCGTACTATCGGGCGCAACAAAATGGCACCGAAGGTATCTCCTGGTAAAACATGGGAAGGCTTGGTGGGTGGCCTTATAACTGCTGGGATTATTTCATGGTTATTTAGCGCCTTTGCGCCAATCCCCGTGATGCCTGATTATTTGCTAGTGACTTCAATTATTGTTGTTGTAGTATCTGTGTTTGGTGATTTAACTGAGAGTATGTTTAAGCGCCAATCAGGTATTAAAGATAGTAGCCACTTAATTCCAGGGCATGGCGGTATCTTGGATCGTATTGATAGCCTAACAGCAGCAATCCCAGTTTTTGCTGGGCTAAATTTGTTAATTTTTAACGGTTTTGGTCTTTAGGAAGATACATGGGATTTATTTGGAGTTTAGTTGCCTTTATTATCGCAATAGGTGTGCTAATTACAGTACACGAGTTCGGCCATTACTGGGTTGCTCGCCGCTGTGGTGTTTATGTTGAGCGCTTTTCTATAGGGTTCGGCAAAACCTTATGGCGCAAAGTCGATAAGAATGGTACCGAATTTGTTTTGGCGATAATCCCGTTAGGGGGTTATGTCAAAATGCTTGATGAGCGAGTTGGTAGCGTTTCTCCTGAACGTCGCCATCAAGCGTTTAACAATAAAACTGTCGGTCAACGAGCTGCCATTATTGGTGCAGGGCCAATCGCGAACTTTTTATTAGCAATTGTTGTCTATTGGATAGTCTTTATGATTGGTGTTCCTTCTGTGAAACCTGTCATTGAAGACGTAAAGCCAGGCTCTATTGCGGCAATTGCAAATTTTGAACCAAAAATGGAACTAAAATCTATTGATGGCATCGAAACTCCTGATTGGAATTCAGTTCGTTTAGCATTGGTCGGTAAAATCGGTGACCGTGAACTGACAGCGCAAGTATTACCCAGTGGTTATAATGAACCGATTACTAAAACGGTTGATTTAACCACTTGGCAGTTTGATCCAGAGAAACAAGATCCGATTTTGTCGGTAGGTATAATGCCTGTCTCTGCAAGAATTGACCCTGTTATCCAAAAAGTAACGCAAGGGTTAGCTGGTGAACGGGCAGGTTTGCAGAAAGGCGACAGAATAGTGAGTGTTAACGGGGAAGTTCTGGGCCTGTGGGATCCCGTTACACGAATTATTCGTAATAACCCGGGCGTCCCGTTAAAACTTGAAGTGCAACGGTCGCAGCAATTGATTTCACTCACGTTGACCCCTGATAGCCAAGATGGGCCGCGTGGGGAGAAAATTGGGTTTGCAGGCGTAGAACTTTCAGTGTTACCGTTAGCAGATGAATATAAGATGGTGCAACAATATGGGCCATTTTCTGCGTTTTACCAAGCCAGTGATAAGACGTGGCAGTTAATGAAGTTGACGGTCAATATGATGGGTAAACTGGTTGTTGGGGATGTCAAACTCAATAACTTAAGCGGTCCGATATCTATCGCTAAAGGTGCGGGGGTATCCGCCGAGTCAGGCTTGGTATATTATTTGATGTTTATTGCGCTTATTAGCGTCAATTTAGGTATCATCAATCTGTTTCCATTGCCTGTTTTAGATGGGGGGCACTTGCTCTTCTTATTAATTGAAAAAATTAAAGGAAGTCCGGTGTCTGAGCGAGTACAAGACTTTAGTTTTCGGATAGGTGCAATGGCATTGATTCTGTTAATGGGACTTGCACTTTTTAATGATTTCTCTCGCTTCTAATTTTTGTAAGCTGGGGACCAGTAAGGAATACGCATAACAACGATGGCGATGAAAAAGTTGCTCATAGCGTCGCTGCTTTTCGGCAGCGCCACTGCATACGGTTCAGACGGATTCGTAGTTAAAGACATTCGTTTCGAAGGTCTACAACGCGTCGCCGTTGGTGCAGCATTATTGAACATGCCAGTTAGGGTTGGCGATTCAGTTGATAACGATGATATCAGCCGTTCGATTCGTTCCCTATTTTCAACCGGTAACTTCGAAGATGTTAGGGTCCTGCGTGATGGAAACACGCTGATCGTTCAAGTTAAAGAGCGGCCAACGATTGCAAGTATCACCTTTACAGGCAATAAGTCTGTTAAAGATGATATGCTCAAGCAGAACTTGGAAGCTTCAAATATCCGCGTTGGTGAGGCACTCGACCGCACGACAATTGCAAATATCGAAAAAGGTTTAGAAGACTTTTACTATAGCGTTGGTAAATATAATGCAACAGTAAAAGCTGTTGTAACGCCTTTGCCACGTAACCGTGTGGATTTAAAATTTGTTTTCTCTGAAGGTGTTTCAGCTCAAATTCAGCAAATTAATATTGTAGGTAATAAAAATTACACTACAGCAGAATTAGTTAATAAGCTGCAATTGCGTGATGATGTTCCTTGGTGGAACCTTGCTGCTGACCAGAAATATCAGAAGCAAAAACTGGCGGGTGACTTAGAAACTCTGCGCAGTTTTTATCTTGATCGTGGTTATGCGCGTTTTAATATAGACTCCACGCAAGTCAGTCTGACCCCAGACAAAAAAGGCATTTATATTACTATTAACATTACTGAAGGCGACCAATATAAAATATCGGGTGTCGAAGTTAATGGTAATACGGCGGATCATTTAACTGAAATCCAAGAGCTTATCACTATTACACCGGGAGAATTATATAACGGTGCTCAAGTGACAAGTATGGAAAACAAAATCAAAGATATGTTTGGCCGCTATGGTTATGCATATCCTCGAGTAATGACACAACCTGAAATCAACGATGCAGATAAAACAGTTAAATTGCACTTAAACATTGATGCAGGTAACCGTTTCTATGTGCGTGAGATTCGTTTCCAAGGCAATGACACCAGTAAAGATACTGTTTTACGTCGTGAAATGCGCCAAATGGAAGGTGCATGGCTCGGAAATGATTTAGTTGAACTAGGTAAAGAACGTCTGAATCGTACAGGTTATTTCGAAACTGTTGATGTAGAGACTCAACGTGTACCTGGTAGCCCTGACCAAGTAGATGTTATCTACAAGGTTAAAGAGCGTAATACTGGTTCAATGAACTTTGGTATCGGTTTTGGTACTGAAAGTGGTGTGAGCTTCCAAGTTGGGGTTACACAAGATAACTGGTTAGGTACAGGTAACGCAGTTGGTATTAACGCAAGTAAAAATGACTACTCAACTAACGTTGAATTCTCATTTACTGACCCGTACTTCACCGTTAATGGTGTGAGCTTAGGCGGCCGTATTTTCTATAACGACTTTAGTGCGAAAGATGCGGATCTATCAGGCTATAACAACAAAACGTATGGCCTAGACAGTTTCTTAAGCTTCCCATTTAATGAAAATAACTCTTTCCGCGTCGGTGCGGGTTATGTTCATAACCGACTTTCGGATATGCGTGCTCAAGCTGCCATGTGGGATTACCTTGATTCTATGGGTAAAAATCCACCAGTTACAGAGAACGGACGTAATAAAGAAAGCTTTGATGCGGATGACTTCACACTTAACTTAGGTTGGACTTATAACTCGTTAAACCGTGGTTTCTTCCCGACATCGGGTAATAAAACGAACGTATCGGGTAAAGTGACAATTCCTGGTTCTGATAACGAATACTATAAACTACGCTTTGATACAGCGCAGTATTATCCACTGGACGAAGACGAAACTTGGGTAGTTCTGGGGCGTGCACAAGCAGGTTATGGTGATGGTATTGGCAGTAAGCAAATGCCATTCTATGAAAACTTCTATGCGGGTGGTTCAAGCACTATTCGTGGTTTCCGTTCGAATAATATCGGTCCAAAAGCGGTTTATTTGAAGAAAATTAATGGAAAAGATGGCCCAGAGCCTGGAAGCCCATCAAGTGATGCGGTCGGTGGTAATGCGATGTACGCGGCATCATTTGAGTTAATCACTCCGACTCCATTTATTGACGAGAAGTATTCGAACTCCGTTCGTACCTCTCTCTTTGTTGATGCAGGTACGGTATGGGACACTAATTGGAACAGTATTCCTGCGGCTTGGCGCGAAGGTATGCCTGACTATGGTAAGGCAAGCAATATCCGAGCTTCTGCGGGTGTGGCTTTACAATGGATGTCTCCACTTGGACCACTGGTCTTCTCTTATGCGCAGCCGATTAAGGACTACGAAGGGGATAAATCAGAACAGTTCCAATTTAATATTGGTAGAACGTGGTAATCTATTCCAGTTTCTATCTATGAAGGCTCCCATGTTTTTGTGGGAGCAACCAAAATTTCCAGCCATACGTATGGGTTAAGGAGTTTAGTGTGAAAAAATTGTTGTGTGCAGCGGGTGTGAGTATTGCTTTAGCAATGTCTGCGGGGGCTTATGCTGAAAAAATCGCTATCGTCAATGTTGGTGAAATTTTCCAAAATATGCCAGCGCGTGAAGCCGTTGCTAAACAGCTTGAAAGTGAATTCAAAAGTCGTGCGACTGAGTTACAAAATCTAGAAAAAGATTTGCAAACTCGTGTTGAAAAATTGCGTCGTGATGGTGCAACAATGAAACAAAGTGAGCGCGAAAAGCTTGAATCTGAACTCATGACTAAACGTGATCAATTCGCTGAAAAAGCTCAAAAATTTGAAGAAGACAACCGCCGTCGCCAAGGCGAAGAGCGTACTAAAATTTTAACTCGTATTCAGAACTCTATTAAGGCTGTTGCAGCTAAAGAAGGCTATGATGTCGTTATCGATGCAAATGCAGTTGCTTATGCAAAAGATAGCGTTGACATTACAAGTCAGGTTCAAAAACAGGTTAAATAATAGATGTCTTCAATTCGATTGGCTGACCTTGCTCAGCAGTTGAATGCGCAATTACACGGTGATGGTGATATTACCATCACCGGTATTGCTCCAATGCATTCAGCGAATAATCAACAGATTACTTTTCTATCTGACAGCCGTTATAGTGACAAATTGGCAGATTGCCAAGCTGCAGCGGTGGTTCTCACAGCAAAAGATCTTGAAGCATGCAAAGTGGCTGCGCTGGTAGTGGATAACCCATACCTTGCTTATGCACGCATGGCTCAAATTATGGATACAACGCCAAGCCCAGCTGAAGATATCCATGCATCAGCGGTAATTGCTGATGATGCAAAACTTGGTAAGAATGTCGCAATTGGCGCAAATGCCGTTATCGAAAGTGGTGTTGAGCTTGGCGATAATGTGGTGATTGGCGCAGGTTGTTTTGTGGGCAAAAATACGCGTATTGGTACAGGAACCCGTTTGTGGGCGAATGTCAGCGTATACCACAATGTTGAGATTGGCGAACACTGTTTAGTTCAATCTGGCACAGTCATTGGCTCTGATGGTTTCGGCTATGCGAATGATCGTGGTAATTGGATCAAAATTCCTCAATTAGGCACAGTGATCATCGGCGATCGTGTTGAGATCGGTGCGAGTACAACCATTGACCGAGGTGCTTTAGATAACACAGTAATTGGCAATGGGGTTATTATCGATAACCAGTGCCAAATTGCACACAATGTCATAATTGGTGATAATACCGCAGTTGCTGGTGGTGTTATCATGGCTGGTAGTTTAAAAATCGGCCGTTACTGTATGATTGGTGGTGCCAGTGTCATCAACGGCCATATGGAAATTTGCGATAAGGTCACAGTAACAGGAATGGGGATGGTCATGAGACCTATCACTGAACCAGGAGTATATTCTTCAGGGATTCCTTTACAGCCTAATAAAACTTGGCGTAAAACAGCTGCTTTAGTCTTAAATATCAATGAGATAAATAAGCGACTGAAACATGTTGAGCGTGAATTAGATAGCCAAAATCAAAAAAAACAGTAATCATTTTGTAATTCAGGCTAAAATAGTTATCTGAGTTACGTTTTCCGGCCTGCCAGTTAACCTAATTTAAGGTTAAAGCAGGCCGATTCATTAATTAAACCGTATTAATAGACAGGAAGAGTATTTCGATGAGTGATAATCATACTCTGAATATAGAAGAAATCTTAGAACTGCTTCCGCACCGTTACCCATTCCTTCTGGTTGACCGTGTATTGGATTTTGAAAAAGGCAAATCATTACGTGCAGTGAAAAATGTGTCATTTAACGAGCCATTTTTCCAAGGACACTTCCCTAGTAAACCTATTTTCCCTGGTGTATTGATTTTAGAAGCCATGGCGCAAGCGACAGGAATTCTTGCGTTTAAAAGCGTTGGAAAATTAGAGCCGGGTGAGTTGTACTATTTTGCAGCGATAGACAATGCGCGTTTTAAACGTCCCGTTCTACCAGGAGACCAAATGGTCTTAGAAGTAGAATTTATCAAAGAACGTCGCGGAGTTGCACGTTTTAAAGGTGTTGCTAAAGTTGATGGAGAAGTGGCCTGCGAAGCAGAAATGATGTGCGCCCGTCGTCGTGAGGTCTGATATGATTGATAAAACAGCCTATATTCATCCATCCTCTATCGTAGAAGATGGAGCTATCATCGGTGCCAATGTTCATATTGGCCCTTTTTGTTATATTGGCGCGAATGTTGAAATTGGTGAAGGCACTGAACTGAAATCTCATGTTGTCGTTAATGGCCATACAAAAATTGGTCGTGACAATGTGATTTTCCAGTTCGCTTCCATTGGTGAGATTAATCAAGATCTTAAATACCAAGGCGAACCAACGCGAGTTGAAATCGGGGACAGAAACCGTATTCGTGAAAGCGTAACCATTCACCGTGGTACTGTTCAAGATGTTGGCCTGACAAAAGTGGGCAATGATAACTTACTGATGGTGAATGTGCATATTGCTCATGATTGTATCATTGGAAACCGTTGTATTATTGCAAATAACGGTACTCTAGGTGGTCATGTAACACTTGGTGATTATGCCATTATTGGTGGGATGACCGCAGTTCACCAGTTTTGTAAAATTGGTGCTCATGTTATGGTTGGTGGCTGCTCTGGTGTTGCACAAGATGTGCCGCCTTATGTCATTGCACAAGGTAACCACGCGACACCATTTGGTTTAAATCTTGAAGGTCTAAAACGCCGTGGTTTTGAAAAAGAATCACTACATGCTATTCGTAATGCATACAAGGTGTTATATCGTTCAGGTAAATCGTTAGAAGAAGCTCGTGAAGAAATCGCAGAAGCGGCAAAAGCGAATGAACACGTTAAAGTGTTTAGTGATTTCTTAGAGGATTCAGCGCAGTCTAAACGTGGTATTATTCGTTAATCTAGTATTAATGAATCGAGGCCTTTAATAAGGAGCGAATTTCGGTGAATAATAGCCGCCCACTTACTATTGGCCTTGTTGCCGGAGAAACATCTGGTGATATTCTCGGTGCGGGGCTTATCCGTGCACTTAAAGAGCAAATACCAGATGCTCGCTTTGTTGGTGTTGCTGGTCCTTTAATGCAAGCCGAAGGTTGTGAAGCTTGGTATGAAATGGAAGAGCTTGCCGTCATGGGTATCGTTGAAGTCCTCGGCCGCCTACCTCGGTTATTATCCATCCGTAAGGATCTAACCCAGCGTTTTACCGAATTACAGCCAGATGTTTTTGTTGGAATTGATGCCCCTGATTTTAATATTACCCTTGAGGGGCGCTTAAAATCGAAAGGGATTAAAACCATTCATTATGTTAGCCCATCAGTTTGGGCATGGCGTCAAAAACGGGTATTTAAAATCGGTCGTTCAACGGATTTAGTATTAGCTTTCTTACCTTTTGAAAAAGCCTTTTACGATCGTTTTAATGTTCCTTGCCGTTTTATCGGGCACACAATGGCGGATGCCATTCCATTACACCCTGATAAACAAGCCGCTCGACATCGGCTGAATATTCCTGAGCATGTTAAATGTTTAGCCTTACTGCCAGGAAGTCGTCATTCCGAAGTCGAAATGCTAAGCGCAGATTTTCTTAATACAGCGAAAATATTACAGCGTAATATCCCGGATTTACATATTGTGGTGCCGTTGGTGAATGAAAAACGCCGCCAGCAGTTTGATGAGATAAAGCAAAATACTACGCCTGAACTGCAAATTCATACTTTAGATGGCCAAGCTCGTGATGCAATGATTGCAGCAGATGCGACTTTATTAGCATCAGGAACGGCAGCACTTGAATGTATGCTAACAAAATGCCCAATGGTGGTGGGGTATCGTATGAAACCTTTCACCTTCTGGTTGGCAAAACGGTTAGTGAAAACGCCGTATGTTTCTTTGCCTAATTTGTTAGCAGGAAAAGAGATTGTCAAAGAGTTACTACAAGAGGATTGCCAGCCTGATAAACTTGCACAGCAGTTGCTTCCACTCCTAGAGGGTGGCGAGCGGGTTGAAAACCTGAAAGAAACTTTTTTACAATTACATCAGCTTATTCGTTGTGACGCAGATAAACAAGCTGCTGAAGCTGTATTAGATATGGTCAAAAATTAATGGAATTTATCTATCCAAAAGCAAATTTAATCGCGGGTGTTGACGAAGTGGGTCGAGGCCCATTAGTCGGAGCTGTAGTGACAGCAGCGGTGATTCTTGATCCCAATAACCCTATTATAGGGTTGGCAGACTCAAAAAAACTCACCGAAAAAAAACGTGAGAAATTATTTGATGAAATTCAAGAAAAAGCATTGTGTTGGTGTATTGGTCGCGCAGAACCAGAAGAAATTGATAATATAAATATATTACATGCAACTATGTTAGCTATGCAGCGCGCTGTTGCCGGTTTATCCATTATTCCTGAGTATGTTTTAATTGATGGTAACCGTTGTCCTGAATTGCCAATGCCTTCACAAGCAGTAATTAAGGGCGACAGCCTAGTACAAGAAATTAGCGCAGCATCCATTTTAGCTAAAGTGATTAGGGATAGGGAAATGGTTGAGTTGGACAAAGCTTTTCCTGAATATGGTTTTGCGAAGCATAAAGGCTACCCAACCGCGTATCATTTAGAAAAATTGGCGCAGTATGGTGCAACCGAATTCCATCGTAAAAGCTTTGCTCCTGTGAGAAGAGCTTTAGACAGCAATAAGTAGGTATTAGGTCGATGGCATCACCTCGTTTTATTCATTTACGTGTTCATAGTGACTATTCCATGATTGATGGGCTAGCCAAAACAGGGCCACTGGTTAAAAAAGTGGCTTCAATGGGTATGCCTGCATTCGCGATCACCGATTTTACTAACCTTTGCGGGTTAGTCCGGTTTTATGGTGCAGCGCATGGTGCAGGGATCAAACCCATTATTGGCGCTGATTTTTATGTGGAAAGTGAATTATTAGGTGATGAAATATCTCACCTAACTGTTTTAGCACGTAATAATGAAGGCTATCAAAACCTTACCTTACTAATTTCTGAAGCATATCAAAAGGGCTATGGTGCGGTTGGGCCAACGATAAAACGAGAATGGCTGGCCAAGCACAAAGACGGCTTGATTCTGCTGTCCGGTGGCCGTAAAGGGGATGTCGGGCAATTTCTATTAAGGGGAAACCAATCCTTAGTGGATGAGTGCCTTGCATTCTATGAAACTCATTTCCCAGATAGCTACTATTTAGAGTTAGTCAGAACAGGCCGGCCTGATGAAGAAAGTTATCTACATGCGGCTGTCGAGTTAGCGACTAAAAAAGGCCTACCTGTCGTTGCAACGAATGATGTTTGTTTTATTGAAAGTAGTGATTTTGACGCTCATGAAATACGTGTTGCTATCCATGATGGTTTTACATTAGCAGATCCCAAAAGGCCTAAAAATTATAGCCCTCAGCAATATTTACGTTCCGAAGAAGAGATGTGTGAGCTGTTTGCTGACATCCCTGAAGCGCTAGAAAACAGTGTAGAGATTGCTAAGCGTTGTAATGTGACGATCCGTTTAGGTGAATACTTCTTACCTCAATTCCCAACAGGGGATATGAAAACAGAAGACTTTTTAGTCATGCGCTCTAAAGAGGGGCTCGAAGAGCGTTTAGAATTTCTGTTTCCTGATGAAAAAATCAGGGCAGAAAGGCGTCCTGAGTATGATGAGCGTTTAGATATCGAACTCAACGTAATCAACCAAATGGGTTTCCCTGGCTACTTCTTGATAGTTATGGAGTTTATCCAATGGTCGAAGGATAACGGCGTACCCGTTGGGCCTGGACGAGGTTCGGGGGCAGGTTCCCTTGTTGCCTACGCACTCAAAATTACTGACCTTGACCCGTTGGAGTTCGATTTACTATTTGAGCGTTTCTTGAACCCTGAGCGTGTTTCGATGCCTGACTTTGACGTCGATTTCTGCATGGAAAAACGCGACCAAGTCATTGATCACGTAGCCCAAATGTATGGGCGTGATGCCGTTTCACAAATCATTACCTTTGGTACGATGGCGGCAAAAGCGGTTATCCGCGACGTGGGGCGTGTACTTGGGCACCCATATGGCTTTGTTGATAGAATTTCTAAATTAGTGCCGCCAGATCCCGGTATGACACTAGAAAAAGCATTCGAAGCAGAGCCACAGCTCCCTGAAATTTATGAAGCTGATGAAGAGGTTAAAGCGCTTATCGATATGGCGCGTAAGCTCGAAGGGGTCACTCGAAATGCCGGTAAACATGCGGGTGGGGTGGTTATCGCTCCAACTAAAATTACTGACTTTGCGCCACTGTATTGTGATGCGGAAGGTAATAACCCCGTCACGCAATTCGATAAAAACGATGTCGAATATGCAGGGCTAGTGAAGTTTGACTTCCTCGGCTTACGGACGTTGACGATCATTAACTGGGCGTTGGAAATGATCAACGCGCGTCGTGCTAAGAAAAACTTAGAGCCGGTTGATATTGCGGCGATTCCGCTGCACGATCAAAAAAGCTTTGATATGCTGCAGCGCTCAGAAACCACGGCAGTATTCCAGTTGGAATCCCGTGGAATGAAGGACTTAATTAAGCGATTACGTCCCGACTGCTTTGAGGATATGATCGCTCTGGTAGCATTATTCCGCCCCGGGCCATTACAATCAGGCATGGTAGATAACTTTATTGACCGTAAGCATGGTCGTGAAGAAATTTCGTATCCAGATGTACAATGGCAACATGAATCATTAAAACCTGTTCTAGAGCCCACATATGGTATTATTTTATACCAAGAACAGGTTATGCAAATTGCTCAGGTTTTAGCCGGTTACACGCTTGGCGGTGCAGATATGCTGCGTCGTGCGATGGGGAAAAAGAAACCTGAAGAAATGGCGAAGCAGCGTTCTGTTTTTGAAGAAGGAGCAATCAAAAACGGGGTAGATGGCGAGTTATCAATGAAAATCTTTGACTTGGTAGAGAAATTTGCCGGTTATGGGTTTAATAAATCGCACTCAGCAGCTTATGCTTTAGTTTCTTATCAAACATTATGGTTAAAAGCTCACTATCCCGCTGAATTTATGGCTGCTGTAATGACCGCTGATATGGACAACACGGAAAAAGTGGTCGGTTTAGTTGATGAATGTTGGCGAATGGGCTTAAAAGTATTGCCACCAGATATCAATAGTGGGCTTTATCACTTCCATGTGAATGATGAAGGTGAGATAGTTTACGGTATCGGTGCAATTAAAGGGGTCGGTGAAGGCCCGATTGAGGCGATTGTTGAAGCGCGTCAACAAGGCGGGATATTTAAAGAGATTTTTGACCTTTGTGCGCGAGTTGATATTAAAAAAATTAATCGTCGTGTGATGGAAAAGCTTATCATGGCAGGGGCATTTGACCGATTAGGCCCTCACCGTGCGGCATTGATGTCTTCCCTTGAAGATGCATTAAAAGCGGCTGACCAACACGCTAAAGCAGAGGCAATAGGCCAAGCAGATATGTTTGGTGTATTAGCGGAAGCACCTGAACAAGTTGAAAGTTCATACGCCAGTGTGCCTAAATGGCCAGAGCAGGTGGTATTGGATGGTGAACGCGAAACGCTTGGTTTATATTTAACAGGGCATCCAATAACGCGATACTTGAGCGAAATAGAGCGCTATACTAATGGGCTTAGATTAAAAGATGTGAACCCCACCCCTCGTGGTCAAGTGACAACTGTGGTAGGTTTAGTACTTTCAGCTAAAGTCATTACAACCAAGCGTGGAAATAGAATAGGTATTTGTACGCTTGATGATCGTTCCGGTCGTCTGGATATTATGTTATTTTCAGATGCACTCGATAAATACCAACATATGTTGGAAAAAGACAATATCCTGATAGCCACCGGTCAGGTCAGCTTTGATGATTTCAATGGTGGTAATAAAATGACAGTGCGTGAGTTAATGGATATTAGTGAAGCAAGGGAGAAATATGCACGAGGACTTGCAATTTCACTGTCAGATAAACAAATTAACGATCAATTGCTGAACCGGCTTCGCAGTACTCTTGAACCTCATCGTTCAGGAACGATCCCGGTTCATCTGTATTACCAGAAGGATGATGCCAGAGCCAAGCTTAAATTTGGTGTTGTTTGGCGTGTGACGCCAGTGGATCCCCTTCTGAACGATCTTCGAACTCTGCTGGGTAGTGAGCAGGTAGAATTAGAATTTGACTAAAATAGGAATATTATGAGTCTGGATTTTCTTGATTTTGAACAGCCAATCGCGGAATTAGAGGCGAAAATTGATTCTCTAACAGCGGTTAGCCGTCAAGATAACAACTTAGAAGTCAACCTAGATGAAGAGGTTGCTCGTTTACGTGAAAAAAGTGTTGAACTGACACGTAAAATTTTCTCTGATCTAGGAGCTTGGCAAATCGCTAAACTCGCTCGTCATCCACGTCGTCCATATACATTGGATTATATTTCTCGCATTTTTACTGATTTCCAAGAATTAGCAGGTGATCGTGCTTATGCAGATGATAAAGCCATTGTGGGTGGAATGGCGCGTTTAGATGGTCGCCCAGTTATGATTATTGGGCATCAGAAAGGGCGTGAGACAAAAGAAAAAATCCGTCGTAATTTTGGTATGCCAGCCCCAGAAGGTTACCGTAAGGCATTGCGTCTGATGGAACTGGCTGAGCGTTTTAACTTGCCTATTATTACCTTTATTGATACTCCTGGGGCTTATCCGGGCGTTGGTGCTGAAGAGCGTGGTCAGTCAGAGGCTATCGCACGTAATTTACGTGAAATGTCACGTTTATCTGTCCCAGTCATTTGTACTGTTATTGGTGAAGGTGGCTCTGGCGGTGCTCTTGCCATCGGTGTTGGTGATAAAGTCAATATGCTGCAATACAGTACTTATTCTGTTATTTCACCAGAAGGCTGTGCTTCCATTCTATGGAAAAGTGCAGATAAAGCACCACTAGCGGCAGAGGCGATGGGGATTACTGCTCCACGTCTTAAAGAACTGAAATTAATTGATAATGTTATTCCTGAGCCATTAGGCGGTGCACATCGTAATTATGATGAAATTGCGGAACAGCTAAAAGCACGCCTGAATGAGGACTTAAACGAATTAGATGCATTAGATGCCGAAGCGTTGAAAAACCGCCGCTATCAGCGTCTGATGGACTATGGTTATTGCTAATTATTAACCGCTAATCGTTAATAAAAACGGGAGTTTGCTTTTTGCCAGCTCCCGTTTTTTTATTTTTAAGCTAGTCATTTTTAATGATAACAGAGTGTTTTGATTTAAATTATTCATCTGCTGAAAATAATAATAGATAGGAATTAGGGTGCGACAATATAATTATTTGCTATATGCTTTTACTTGCGTATTGATATGGAGTTTTATTCCTATTGTCTCTCGTTTTGGGCAAGAAGGTATGGATAGCTTCCAATTCCTTTTTTGGTCAAACTTAATTTCAGCGATATCTGTAATTATTGTTGCACTTGCTTCTGGGTATCGGCTGACAAAACTGTTTATCTTGCCAAGAGATGTACTAATCAAAGTCTTTGTTCTTGGTTTTCTTGATTGTTTATTCTACTTGTTACTGTATTACGGATATTCCATTGAAAATGGTATCGCCGTATTGGTCATTCAATATAGCTGGCCATTAGTTATTATCTTGTTATCAGTAGTATTGCTAAAAGATAAATTAGCTGGAAGACAAATAATTGGCATCATAGTTGGTTTTATTGCGGTGATTATTACTTTTACTAAAGGGCAAATTACACAGCTACATGTTGAAAACCCAACAGCGTTATTACTGGTTTTTAGTGGTGCATTTTGCTTTGCACTAATGTCAGTTTTTTCTCGTCAATATTCGATAGACCCCTATATTAGTACTGTGTGGTTATTTATTTTTTCAACGCTAACTTCTTTTGCCTTACTGATACTATTTAGTGAAATGCAGTTACCTTCAAAAGCAGCTTTTTGGCCAACACTGGTTAATGGCATTTTAATCAATGGGGTGTCTTATATTTTGTGGTTTAAGGCGATGAATACAGGTCATTCAGCGAAAATAGCTTCTGTGGTATTTTTATCTCCCGTATTATCGGTACTCTGGTTAGTGTTAATCTTAAATGATGTTTTTGAAATTGCGTATGCAATTGGGGTATTACTGGTAATTATTTCTGGTGTTCTGTGTGTTGGCGCAAAAAGCCAAAGTCAGAAGTCGTAAGAAGGGCGAATAAATGGCGCAGCATTCGCAAGTAATTGTTGAACAAGTTCTTAATAAAATAAGTGGTATTCAAAAAATTCTAGTGGGATTCAGTGGTGGTATTGACTCTACAGTTTTATTACATGCACTTTATCTTATTCGGCAACAACGGCTTCCTTCACTAGAAATTCGTGCTATTCATATTCATCATGGCTTGAATAGAAAAGCAAACGAATGGGAGCAGCATTGTGCTCAATTATGTTCACAATGGGACATTCCTTTTATTTGCCGACATGTCGTGGTTGATTCAAGCCAAAAAGGTATTGAAGCAGCAGCACGAGAAGCTCGTTATCAGGCTTACCGAGAAGAATTACAAGAAGGCGAGGTATTAGTTACGGCTCAACATCTTGATGACCAAGCAGAAACTTTCATGTTAGCGTTAAAGCGTGGTAGTGGGCCAGCAGGGTTGTCTTCAATGCCTGAATTATTGAGTTTTTCAGCGTGTTGCGGTTCAACATGGCTATTACGCCCATTACTTTCAACACCCCGTATAGCGCTAGAAGCTTATATGCAAGAACAACAATTGTCGTGGGTTGAGGACGATAGTAACCAAGATGACCGTTATGATAGAAATTTTTTACGTCTTCATATTATGCCGACTTTGTCTGAGCGCTGGCCACATTTTTCTCATGCTGTCGCGCGCAGTGCCGCGTTATGTGCTGAGCAAGAATCATTACTCGATGAGTTATTAAAAGAGACCCTTGAAGGTATGATGGATTACCGAGGGGGCCTATTTATAGATGATTTGCAAGGGTGTTCATCTTCCAAACGTAATGCGTTAATTCGTCGTTGGGTTGGTTTGCACCAATTACCAATGCCACCATTTAACCAATTGGAACGTATTTGGCAAGAAGTCGCGTTAGCTCGGCATGATGCAGACCCTATTTGCCGCTTAGGGCGATTTGAAATTCGTCGTTATCAAGGCGCATTGTGGGTTGTTAAGCGCATTAATAGTCTATTAAATAAACAGTTTGAATGGGTTTTTCCTGAGGTTTTTGAGTTACCTGAATCCTTAGGAGTATTACAAGTTATGGAAGGAGAGGGGCAAATACGGCCACCACTTTCGCATGAAAATGTGACAATCCGTTTTGGGCTGCAAGGCACATTGAAAATAGTAGGACGCCATCGTTCCAGAAGCAGTAAGAAGATCTGGCAAGAATTAGGCGTAGCTCCATGGATGAGAGAAAGAGTGCCATTAATTTATTATAACGACCAGCTAATTACCGCAGTAGGGTGCTTTATTACCCCTGAGGGGGTGGTTGATGAAGCGTCTCTGGGTATTGCCATCGATTGGCAAAAAGAGGGTGAATTTAAGGTATTAAATTAATGAGAAGCCCCTTATGACTGTGATTACCATAAGGGGCTATAGAAGGACTCAAAATCGTGAGTATTAGTGAGAGTGGTCGACAACAATTGTGCCGATTTCAGGATGACTGAAGGAA
The DNA here is from genome assembly GCF_033901115.1 of Providencia sp. CIM-Carb-044. Taxonomy (NCBI): domain Bacteria; kingdom Pseudomonadati; phylum Pseudomonadota; class Gammaproteobacteria; order Enterobacterales; family Morganellaceae; genus Providencia; species Providencia sp. CIM-Carb-044. The sequence continues at coordinate 13,972 of NZ_JAXADV010000006.1, read as the reverse complement.
ATTATGCAATCCAATCTTAACTCCTTGGTTCCATCATGTGTCTCAACAATCAGGTACTCAACTTTTTTTCGTAGGAGTAAATCACTGGCCTTCCCCTCAATATTCACACCGTCATTAAGTATTATTTGCAACTTTAGCTGACGTTGGCATGCGATTTCTAGATATTCGTAATCATCACAATTGATAGGTTGATATTCAGTATCTGTAGACATATTCCCTCACCACTGTGTTAGTGGCGGTTATTGCCGCCTTGAACATGTTGTACTAAGCAAAAATGTGCTTAGTACGATAATAGCACAGTAACTTTAATAACTATAATCACAGCGCAGGGAAAAAGACAATTCTTATTCACTAAATCAATACACAACGTATTTTATCAGTAATGTCCGAATTTTCTTATGTTTGACATATTTTTATTAGATGAAATGCTATGATGTTTATATTGGTTAACAAGTTAAAACACATGGTTTTAAGGGAATTATAATGAAAAAATCACTAATGTTAGTCTTAATGGCGGTTGGAAGCATTACGTTAGCTGGCTGCCAGAGTGCGACAAAAAATATTGATGCAGCACCAGTCGATAAAGTCTATACAGGGGTTTTACCTTGCGCGGATTGCTCTGGTATTGAGGCGACATTGTTAGTTAACCAAGATGGTAGTTATGTTGAACAGCTCGTTTACTTAGGAACGAAAGATGGTGATACAGCTTTCCATGATACTGGTAAATGGGATATAGAAAATAATAAACTACGAGCAACTAATCCTAAAGGTGAAAGTACTTATTTTGCCCAATCAGCAGATGGTCAATCAGTGACCTTGCTGGATTTAGACGGTAACCCGATTGAAACACAGATGAATTATACGTTAGACCAAGTTAAGCCAAGTAAAAAAGTGGGGCAGTACCGCTATATGGCTGATGCAGCTGTTTTCAAAGAGTGCGATAGTGGTCGCCAATACGCTGTTTCTGGTGTTGAATTAGAAAAAGCGTATGGAGAAACTGGGGTAGATGGTGGTACACCTGTCTATGCTGAAATTGAAGGTTATTATACCATTCGTCCTTCAATGGAAGATGGCCAGTTTGATTCCGCATTAGTCCCAACAGGTGCAATTAAGTTCGACAAATCTGCTTCTTGCAACTAATTCGTACTTTTTTCTTTCTTAAGAAGACCCACTTCAACTGAAGTGGGTCTTTTTCTTTTTGGGCTGTAAATTACCAATTAAAACGCCGTATTACCCATCTTTAATTTTTTTCTTATCATTATTTGATATCAATATAACTTTTTTATTGACGCAAAATATTTATATAAATGTGAGGATTGTCATGGCTGTTGGTCAATGGGAGACAATTGTTGGTTAGTTTGAATTATCGAAAATGCTGGGAAGGCAGTATACTCAATTCAACTAGAGATAATTAATTGCTTTAGTGTGTAGGGTTGGGTTAGATGATAAGTCTATAAGAAAACTTATAAGTTATAGCGGTAATAAAAAATAGAACGAATCAAAGGATAAGGAATGAATAAGAAAAATATTTATCTATTTTGTTCTGCAGGAATGTCTACCTCACTGCTAGTTAACAAAATGAGACAGCAAGCAGAAAAATACGATGTACCTGTCAATATAGAGGCCTTCCCTGAAAGCTTAGCTTCAGAAAAAGGTGTAGATGCGGATGTGATATTACTCGGCCCGCAAATTGCTTGGATGTTATCGGATATCCAAAAATTATTACCTAACAAGCCAGTTGAAGTTATTGATTCACTTTTGTACGGAAAAGTGGATGGGCTCGGTGTACTAAAAGCTGCTGTTGCAATTATAAAAAAACAAACTGCAAGCTAATACCAAAAAGCTATTTACAACCTCTACAACATAATAACTCCATCAACATTAACGTTATTAACATAACGTAATTAGTTAAGAATGGAGCATACTCAAAAAATTGAGGGTATTTTTATGAGTCTTTTTATCACTTCGCTTGAAAAGGTACTCCTTCCATTCGCTGTTAGATTGGGAAAGCAACCTCATGTTAATGCAATAAAGAATGGTTTTATTCGAATTATGCCTCTGACCTTAGTTGGGGCAATGTTTGTGTTAATTAATAATGTTTTTCTGAGTTTTGATACAGGGTCATTTTTCTATTCTTTGGGGGTTAGACTAGAGCCTTCAACGATAGAAACACTAAATGGTTTTAAAGCCATTGGCGGAAACGTTTATAACGGGACATTGGGAATTATGTCCTTAATGGCACCTTTTTTTATTGCGATGGCACTGGCGGAAGAACGTAAGGTTGATCCACTTGCTGCTGGTTTATTAGCTGTTGCTTCTTTTATGACAGTCACACCATATGACGTCAATGGCGCTTATGCCGTTGGTGCTAATTGGCTCGGTGGGGCTAATATCATTTCAGGGATCATTCTAGGGTTAGTCGTTGCTGAAATGTTCACTTTTATTGTTCGCCGTAATTGGGTGATTAGATTACCAGATAGCGTACCACCATCCGTATCTCGTTCATTCTCTGCACTTATTCCTGGTTTTATCATCTTATCAATTATGGGAATTGTGTCGTGGGCGCTAAGCGGTATTAGTAGTAATTTCCATCAAATCATTATGGACACAGTATCCACACCACTTGCTTCTATGGGGAATGTTGTTGGCTGGGCATATGTTGTATTTACCTCTCTATTATGGTTCTTTGGTATCCATGGTTCTCTCGCATTAACCGCATTAGATAGCGGTATAATGACACCGTGGGCATTAGAAAACGTGTCTTTATATGCAGAGTATGGTTCAGTTGATGCTGCGATTGCTGCGGGTAAATCCTTCCATATGTGGGCAAAACCGATGCTTGACTCCTATGTATTCTTAGGTGGAACGGGCGCTACATTAGGATTAATTATCGCTATTTTTATCGCATCACGTCGTGCCGACCATCGTCAGGTTGCGAAATTAGCATTACCGGCAGGTATTTTCCAAATTAATGAGCCGATTATTTTTGGTCTACCGATCATTATGAACCCGGTGATGTTTATTCCATTTATTCTTATTCAGCCTTTATTGGCAGGAATAATGGTCGCGGCTTATTATTTAGGGATTATCCCACCAGTGACGAATATCGCACCATGGACAATGCCGACGGGGCTGGCTGCATTCTTCAATACTAATGGTAGTATCGCTGCCTTACTACTTGCATTATTTAACCTTGGTGTGGCTGTACTCGTTTATCTTCCGTTCGTTGTGATTTCTAATAAAGCACAAAACACAATCGATGAAGAAGAGAGTGAAGAAGATATTGCTAACGCACTTAAGTTTTAAAATAAGGGGGAGCTTGCTCCTCCCATCAAAATAGAGATAAAAGTATGTTTGAACTTAATGATATCCAAGAAGATGCGACTATGGATGAACTTGAAGAAGTTGTCATGGGGCTGATTATTAATGCAGGGCAAGCAAGAAGCTTGGCTTATACCGCATTAAAAAAGGCGAAAGAAGGTGATTTTGTGACGGCAAAAAGTTTAATGGCACAATCGCACTCTTCGCTGAATGAGGCGCATAAAGTGCAAACTCAATTGATTGAAAGTGATATGGGTGAAGGACGAATCAAAGTTAGCTTAGTTCTGGTTCATGCACAAGATCATTTAATGAATGCCATGTTAGCCCGTGAATTAATTACAGAGTTAATTGAGTTACATGAAAAATTAAACCATTAGAGAGGGAGCCATGATGCAGGCACTGATGAATAGAACCGACACTAATGCTGAAATTAAACTCGTTCAAGAAAGTGAACTTTTTAATAATAAAACCTTTCATGTCTTTATTTATAATAAAGTTGAGAGTGCAAGTGGACTGCATCAACATGATTATTATGAATATATGATTGTTCTAACGGGGCGTTGTTATCAAATAATTAATGGGAAAAAAGTTTTATTAGAGCGGGGAGATTTTATTTTTCTCCCAATAGGGTCGCATCATGAAAGCTCTTATGATTTTGGGCCTACACGGATACTCAATGTTGGAATTAGTAAATCATTTTTTGATAAACATTATTTACCACTATTACCAAGTTATTTTGTTGCATCACAGGGCTATCAATTAAAAAATGAATTTATGGCTTATATAGAGTCCGTGATTGCATCATTAAATTTTCGTGATAGTGAATTTAATGAATTTATTGAGTTGGTTACATTTAATGTCGTAAATCGATTACGCCATTATCGTGAAAAAAGTATGCGAGATGATGCCCCTCAATGGCTAAAAAATACATTGGAAGAAATGCATGATATCGCTATGTTTAGTGAAAGTGCTCTACAAAATATGATTTCGATAACGGGAAAATCACAAGAGTACTTAACTCGGGCAACAAAACGCTATTATGGCAAAACGCCAATGCAGATTATTAATGATATCAGAATTAATTTTGCTAAAAAGCAACTCGAAATAACTAATTATTCAATTACGGATATTGCTTTTGAATCCGGTTATAGCAGTCCAAGTTTATTTGTTAAAAAATTTAAAGAGCTAACTTCATTAACACCAAGTGATTACAGAAAAAATCTATTTAGTGTTGAACAAAAAATGGTAGGTTAAATTATTACCTAAATAATCTTCCCATTTCTATGCGTCTCAAGCATATCCATCTTTTTCTATAAAGATGGTGTGCTTTTCTATGTCTATTATAAAGGTACAATGAGGTTAATATGACTCAGAATCAGAAATTAAAAGTTGTCACCATTGGGGGAGGGAGTAGCTACACTCCTGAATTATTAGAAGGTTTTATTAAACGTTACCATGAGTTACCTATTACTGAATTATGGTTAGTGGATGTTGATGAAGGTAAAGAAAAATTAGATATTATCTATAATTTATGCGAGCGCATGGTTAAACATGCCAATATACCACTCAAGATATTTAAAACGCTTGATAGGCGAGAAGCATTAAAAGACGCTGATTTCGTGACGACTCAATTAAGAGTTGGGCAATTAAAAGCACGTGCGTTGGATGAATCAATCCCCTTAAAACATGGTTATTTGGGGCAAGAAACTAACGGTGCTGGTGGCTTATTCAAAGGGCTGCGAACAATACCTGTGATTTTTGATATTATTAAAGATGTCGAAGAAATTTGCCCGAATGCTTGGGTAATTAATTTCACCAACCCCGCAGGTATGGTAACTGAAGCTGTTTATCGCCACACTAACTTCAAACGTTTTATTGGTGTTTGTAATATACCTATCGGTATGAAAATGTTTATTACCGATGTTTTGAAACTATCCGATAGCGATGAATTATTTATCGACTTATTTGGTTTAAATCATATGGTTTTTATCAAAGACGTTATTGTAAATGGTTCATCACGGTTTAATGAGTTATTAGAAGGGATTGCTTCTGGAACATTAAGCGCAAATTCAGTTAAAAATATTACAGACCTTGCTTTTGATGAAGGATTAATTCGTGGATTAAATCTGATCCCATGCTCTTATTTATTGTACTATTTTAAACCTAAGGAAATGCTAGCGATTGAGCTTGGCGAGTATTATAAAGGGGGGGCTAGGGCTCAAGTCGTGCAAAAAGTTGAGCATCAACTCTTTGAACTATATAAAAATCCAACATTAGATGTAAAACCTAAAGAGCTTGAATTAAGAGGTGGAGCTTATTATTCAGATGCCGCTTGTGAAGTCATCAATGCAATATACAATGACAAACAAACGGAGCACTACGTTAATATTCCACATCATGGGCATATTGATAATATTCCTGAAGACTGGACAGTCGAAATGACATGCTTATTAGGTCGTGATGGCGCAAAACCGCACCCACGAGTAAAGCATTTTGATGATAAAGTACTTGGTTTAATTTATACCTTAAAAACTTTTGAAATTACCACTAGCCAAGCTGCAGTAAATGGTCAGTTTAATGATGTTTTATTGGCGATGAATCTAAACCCATTAATTCATTCTGATAACGATGCGCGTTTAATTTCTAAGGAATTACTAATCGCCCATAAAAAATACCTACCGAACTTCGCTAAAGCAATACAACAGCTTGAGCAAGAAGGTTAATTAGCCAAATAGCTTATAGTGTCAAGGGAGAGCATATGGCTGTATTACTTATTGTAAATGCCGATGATTTTGGACTCTGCGAGGCCGTTAATTACGGTATCATTGAATCTCATCGTAATGGGGTTGTTTATTCAACAAGCGCGATGATGAATATGCCCGCAATATCCCATGCGGCTAAATTAAGCCAAGAGAATCCGAGTCTGGCAGTGGGGATGCATTTTGTTTTAACGGCTGGGAAGCCTTTCTCATTAATGCCTACTCTCAGCCGTGATGGGCTGTTGGGTAAATGGCTTTGGGATATTGATATTAATGATTTACCATTGATTGAGATTGAACAAGAGCTAAATCTGCAATATCAAAAATTTATCGAAATTTTTGGTCAAAAACCGAGCCATATCGATAGCCATCATCATGTTCATATGATTGAGGGTATTTTTCCAATTGTAGTTGCTTTCGCCCAAGAAAAGGGGGTCGCGTTACGTGTTGATCGCCAATTAGAGAAAAATTGGCCGCCATTATCATATCAAGTGGCAAGCACTGACTGTTTCAGTAGTGAGTTTTATGGTGATCAAATTTCAGAAGCGTTATTTTTGAAGATTATTAATGAAGCTAAAGCACAAGGTAATAATTCTATTGAAGTTATGAGTCATCCTGCGTTTATTGATAATGCGCTATTAAAAAGTAACTATGCTTATCCACGTTTAAATGAATTGGAAGTATTAACTTCTGAAAATTTAAAATCACAGATTTTGGCGGATGGTTTTAGGATTGGTTCGTACCGAGACATCTAAAAAAGAAGCCCAAATTCAAATAACCGAAATTTGGGCTTTATTTTCTAGCTTTTAACTTATTTTATTTACCGAGCTTACCTTTTAGGAAGCTAATGACATTTTCTAAGCCAACCAATTCTTTATCATCACTACGGCGTGATTTATATTCAATTTGGTTGTTGTCTAAGTTACGGTCACCAATAACGATAGTGTATGGAACACCAATCAGCTCCATATCGGCAAACATCACACCTGGGCGCTCTTTACGGTCATCGAAAATCACATCAATACCATTTGCTTTTAAGTCAGCGTAAAGTTTTTCTGCAACTTCTTTAACACGATAAGATTTGTGCATATTCATTGGTAAAATAGCCACTTGGAACGGAGCAATTGCGTCCGGCCAAATAATTCCTCGGTCATCATGGCTTTGTTCAATAGCAGCGGCAACAATACGCGTTACACCAATGCCATAACAGCCCATGGTGACGATTTGGTTATGTCCATCTTCATTTTGGACTGAAGCTTTCATTGCTTCTGAGTACTTAGTCCCTAACTGAAAAATATGGCCAACTTCGATACCACGTTTAATTTGCAGTACACCTTTACCGTCTGGGCTTGGGTCTCCTTCAACAACGTTACGTAAATCAAAAGCTTCTGGTAACGCCAAATCACGTTCCCAGTTGATGCCAAAATAGTGTTTACCATCAATATTTGCGCCTGCACCAAAGTCGCTCATTACTGCAACGCTACGGTCGATAACAATCGGTAGTGGCATATTGACTGGGCCTAAAGAGCCTGGGCCAGCATTCACTGCATTTCTGATTTCAGCTTCCGTGGCGAATTCTAATGGGCTGGCCACTAATGGGTGTTTTTCTGCTTTGATTTCATTTAACTCATGGTCGCCACGAATTAATAAAGCGACGAGCGTGTGACCTGAATCTTTTTTCGCATGAACAATCAATGTCTTAACAGTTTTTTCAACAGGTAAATTGAATTGCTCAACGAGCTCTGCGATTGTTTTTGCATTAGGCGTATCAACAAGACGCATCTCTTCTGTTGGAGCGCAACGTGGCGTTGTTGGTGCTAATGCTTCTGCGAATTCAATGTTAGCGGCATAATCAGATTCGGTAGAGAAAATAACGTCATCTTCACCATTTTTTGCTAATACTTGGAATTCGTGGGATGCGCTACCGCCGATAGAGCCAGTGTCAGCTTGAACGGCACGAAAATCAAAGCCAATACGCGTGAAAATTTTGCTGTAGGCTTCGTACATCGCATCATAGGTTTCTTGCAATGATTCTTGGCTAGTGTGGAAAGAGTATGCATCTTTCATAATAAATTCACGCGAGCGCATCACACCAAAACGTGGGCGAACTTCATCACGGAATTTGGTTTGAATTTGGAATAAATTCAATGGCAATTGTTTGTAAGAGGTGATTTCGTTACGGACTAAATCTGTAATCACTTCTTCATGGGTCGGGCCGAGAACAAACGGGCGTTCACCACGGTCAACAAAACGCAGCAATTCAGGTCCATACTGTTCCCAACGTCCACTTTCTTGCCATAAATCTGCAGGCTGAACGACGGGTAGAGATACCTCGATAGCGCCTGCATTTTCCATTTCTTCACGGACGATGGTTTCTACTTTACGTAGAACACGAACACCAGTGGGTAACCAGTCATACAGACCGGAAGCAAGTTTACGGATCATTCCTGCACGCAGCATCAGCTGATGGCTGATAACTTCTGCATCCGCAGGGGTCTCTTTTAGAGTTGAGAGCAGATATTTGCTAGTACGCATTGTATAGGTTCCATTAGAACAACAAGTTATGGCAAATGACTTATTTGCCAAGGTATATAGTGAGCTAGTCTACCAGTGACGGAGGCTTGCCAAAAGGGGTTAACGTGATTTTTCGTATGGTTCGATAGCGAATACTTCAGTCACACCATCAATTACCCGCCAACGAATATTAAAATCTAATAAATGGACTGCATAGTCACGTGTTTCAGTAGATTGTTTTTTATATGCGGGGCGGGGGTCTTGCATTAAAACTTGTGAAATAAATTGTTTAATACCCGGGTACTGATTTTGATAATCATCTAATTCAGTTTTTATTTCTGGGGTAAATATAACCTGCATATCATCTGAAGGTGTGTCCTGTGCGTACCCTGCAGTTGCGGTCGGTATTGCCTCGGCAAAGGGTAAGTAAGGTTTTATATCGATAACAGGGGTGCCATCTACTAAATCAAGGCTACCAAGCTCAAGGATCACTTGGCTGTTTTCTATTGTTATTCCATGTAATTCAACAAGAGACATGCCTATTGGATTTGGTCTAAATGTTGAACGGGTTGCGAAAACACCCATTTTATCATTGCCACCTAGTCTTGGAGGACGCACTAGCGGTTTCCAGCCATTTTTCATTGTTTGATGAAAAACGAATAGAACCCAAACATGGCTAAATTGACTGAGTCCTCGCACCGCATTTGGGTCGTTGAATGGAGAATGCAGATGTAAGCGTCCCGCACCTCCCTGAACAAGTCCAGGTTGGCGAGGGATTGCAAACTTTTCTTTATAAGGTGATTCAATGTGCCCAATAACATTAAACTGAAAAGGTTGCATAAGATATTTATTCAACAATTTGTAATGCACTGCCTTCACAGATAGTTGCCTGATAACAACCTGGAGAGGTCATGGTTTGGCACTGGTGTAAAAGTACGGCATCAGCCGCAATATAGGCAGCTTGTGTTAACATACTGTTTTTTGCGGTATTCAAATTTGCCGGAGGGCTTTGAACGCTTTCTCGACAAGATTCCCCAGAAACAACACCTAAATCTTTGAAAGGCATCCCTAATAATTCTTCTGGGCTATTCATTAATTTAACGTTTGCTGTGTCTGGCTCTGTTACTTTCGGTACAGGTTTAGACAATTTCATACTAGTGAAACCTTTATTTTGCCCTGGACTCGTGTATTGGTTAATTCCACACCCGGCTAACACAAATGTTACCAAAGTGAGCAATAACAGTCTCATAAGTTATACCTTTCTTATATGATTCAAAATAATGCCGCGTTGTTTTTATAGTCTATAAATTACAAAAAATACTAGACGGCGTTAAGCCGTCTAGTATTTTAATCGTTTTTTAAATAATAAAAAAGATTACCAACCTTTAACTGCACCACCATCGAAGACTTCATTAGCTTTGTTTGCTACTTCATCTGATTGATACGCCTGAATAAATTTTTTCACGTTCTCACTATCTTTATTATCTTCACGAGCAACAATAATATTTACGTATGGAGAATCTTTATCTTCAACAAATAAACCATCTTTTGCAGGTGTTAATTTAGGTGTAGCACTACTTGCCCAAGTCGTATTGATAATCGCTAATGCAATTTTTTGGTCATCTAAAGCACGAGGTAATTGAGGCGCTTCTAACTCAACAAATTTCAGATTTTTCGGGTTTTCAACTACATCTAAAACAGTTGGCATTAAGCCAGTACCATCTTTTAATTTAATTAAACCTTGTTGTTGTAATAACAGCAATGAACGGCCTAAGTTAGTTGGGTCATTTGGTAACGCAATTTGAGAGCCATCAGCGAGTTCATCTACTGACTTAATTTTTTTAGAGTAAGCCGCAATTGGATAAATAAAGGTATTTCCAACAGGAACTAATTTGTAGTTACGATCTTTAATTTGTTGATCAAGATAAGGCTTGTGTTGGAATGCGTTCGCATCGATATCGCCTTTACTTAATGCTTCATTAGGTAAAACGAAGTCATTAAATGAAACGAGCTCAACATTTAAACCGTACTTTTCTTTAGCAACTTTCTGTGCGACTTCAGCAACTTCTAATTCTTTGCCCATGATCACACCAACTTTGATGCTGTTGGCATCTTTCTCTTTTTCACCACAACCAGTGAGAACGAGTGTGCCTAATAGCGCGCCGACAACTGCGATAGATTTTAATTTAATAGACATTGGTTTACCCCTTTAAAACGGACTTTATAAGCACCTTAACGGCGCAGCTATTTTACTAACTATCGATGTGAAACTTTTTTCATTAAATACTCGCCACCAAACTGAATTAGGTTTACTAAAATGACGAGGAGAACAATAACGGTATTCATCACAACAGGGTTATAAGTTTGATAACCATATTGTAGTGCGATTTGACCTAAACCACCGGCACCAACTGCACCACCCATTGCAGAATATCCGACTAACATAATTAACGTGATAGTGGCTGCATTAATTAAACTTGGCAATGCTTCAGGGATCAAAATCTTACGAATAATCTGAAGTGGAGTTGCTCCCATCGCACGGGCTGATTCAATTAAACCACTTGGAATTTCTAATAACGCATTTTCAACCATGCGAGCAATAAACGGCGCAGCGCCAATTGTTAAAGGAACGATTGCTGCTTTTAAACCAATAGTCGTTCCAACAAGAAACGAAGTTAATGGAATAATCCACACCAGTAAAATAATAAATGGCACTGAGCGGAAAATGTTTACTACAACTGCAAGAGCACGATATAGCCCTACATTCTCCATTACTTGGTCTTTGCGTGTAATATAGAGCAATACACCTAATGGTAAACCTAAAACAAAACCCAAAAAGCCGGAAACAAAGGTCATTGTGATAGTGTCAATTGTGCCGTTAATCAGCAGGTAAATCATTCTCTCAGACATAACCCAAAACCTCTACTTTCACATGATGCTCTTTTAAAAATGCAATTGTGGATTCAACCCCACCATTGATGCCATGTAGCTCTGCGAGCATCACACCAAATTTCACGCCGCCGGCGTAGTCAATTTGTGAACTTAAAATATTAATATCAATATCAAATTTGCGTACAGCCATTGAAATTAAAGGTGCATCAACAGACTGCCCTGTAAATTCGAGCTTGAGTAATGGTGATAAGTCCTTATCTGGCTCCGTTTTTAATCGTTCTTTATAATCATCTGGAATATCAATAACTAATGTTGATTGAATAAACGCTTGAGCGACAGGTGTTTTCGGGTGAGAGAATACTTCACTCACTTTGTCTTGCTCAATTAGTTGACCGCCACTTATTACAGCTACTTGATCACAAATACGTTTTACAACATCCATTTCGTGGGTAATTAATAAGATAGTTAAGCCTAATCGACGGTTAATATCTTTTAATAATTCTAAAATTGAACGGGTTGTCGCGGGGTCTAATGCACTTGTCGCTTCATCACATAGTAATACTTTTGGTGAATTAGCTAATGCGCGAGCTATAGCAACACGTTGCTTTTGTCCGCCCGAAAGGTTTGCTGGGTATGCATCTTTCTTTTCAGTTAACCCAACTAAATCGAGTAATTCACTTACACGCTCTATAATTTTTTCTTTAGGCGTATTATCAAGTTCCAAGGGGAGAGCAACGTTATCAAAGACGGTACGTGAAGATAACAGGTTAAAATGCTGGAAAATCATGCCAATGCCGCGACGTGCTCTCGTCAACGTTTTTTCAGTCATTGATGTTAAATCTTGTCCATCAACAATAACTTGGCCTGAAGTTGGGCGTTCAAGCATATTCACGCAACGAATAAGCGTACTTTTACCCGCACCTGAAGCACCAATAACGCCATAGATCTGACCAGCAGGCACATGCAAGCTAATATCAGTAAGCGCTTGAATGTTACGGCTTCCTTGCTGGAAAACTTTATTAATATTTGAGAGCTTTATCATTTATAGTTTCTAACTTTATCTGAATTGTTTTTAGATAGTGTATCTAATAAGGTTGGATGTTAAGGCGTCTAGACGTCTAAGTCAATAAAGATTGTTCTATTTATTCTATTCTCCTTTTATTTCTTTTCATGAGATACTAAAAAGATACTAAATTTTAGGAGTAAACAGGTGAGTAACGGGATCCCAGCAGTCTTTTTAGATAGAGATGGAACAATTAATATCGATCATGGTTATGTACATAAAATTGATGATTTCGAATTTATTGAAGGGTCAATTGAAGCGATGCTCGAATTAAAAAAGATGGGTTATGCATTAGTTATTGTAACTAACCAGTCAGGTATTGGTCGGGGAATTTATACAGAAGACCAGTTTATGCAACTCACAGAATGGATGGATTGGTCATTAGCAGATCGCGGTATCGACTTAGACGGTATTTATTTTTGCCCTCATCATACTGAGGCTACAGTAGAAGAATATCGCCAAGACTGTAATTGCCGTAAACCAAAGCCAGGAATGCTACTAGACGCGCAGGCTTTTTTAAAAATAGATATGGCATCATCTATTATGGTGGGTGATAAACTTGCTGATATGTTGGCAGGCAAAGCCGCTAAAGTCGGTACAACTATATTAGTGAAAAGTGGTGAGCCAGTCACCGATGAAGCAATCAATAATGCAGATATTGTTATTAACAGTATCGCAGAGTTGCCAGAAACGCTAAAAAGAATCAAAAAGTAGCCTTTTTGGGTGGTAAATAGGCAGTTAGAAAAAAAATGTAAAAAAACACTTGCCAGATTTTTCTGACTCCCTATAATGCGCCACCACTGACCGGGAACAAGACAACGCAAAGCGCGATGAACACTGAAACGGCAGCGAGAGATTCTGAAAAGAAAAAGCAAAAAATTGCTTGACTCTCACGGAGGAAAACGTAATATACGCCTCCTCGCAGCAACGACCGAAAGGTTGGTTTTCATAAAGAAAAGCTGCAACGCTCTTTAACAATTTATCAGACAATCTGTGTGGGCACTCACAGGACACTATCAAAAAAATATTTGATTTTAAGTCTTGAAGAGTGACTAACACGTTAATTCATATATGAACTAACAATGTGACAATTCGATTGTGGAAGGATAACGCGAAGGCGAGTGAGTATTTCCGAGACAGTACTTAGGTACGGCGAGGAAAACGGAGCGAAGCCGACAAAGTTAGCCGAACAGAAGCGGATTGGATTAACAGTTTAATTCTTTGAGCATCAAGCTTTTTAATTGAAGAGTTTGATCATGGCTCAGATTGAACGCTGGCGGCAGGCCTAACACATGCAAGTCGAGCGGTAACAGGGGAAGCTTGCTTCCCGCTGACGAGCGGCGGACGGGTGAGTAATGTATGGGGATCTGCCCGATAGAGGGGGATAACTACTGGAAACGGTAGCTAATACCGCATAATCTCT
>NZ_JAXADV010000069.1:0-727 GCF_033901115.1 Providencia sp. CIM-Carb-044 | reverse complement strand
TTTTGTCTTATTCAAAGGCCTTACATTTCAAAAACTCTGCTTACCAGGCGCATTTCGCCCAGGGGATCACCATAATAAAATGCTGAGGCCTGGCCTTTGCGTAGTGCACGCATCACCTCAATACCTTTGATGGTGGCGTAAGCCGTCTTCATGGATTTAAATCCCAGCGTGGCGCCGATTATCCGTTTCAGTTTGCCATGATCGCATTCAATCACGTTGTTCCGGTACTTAATCTGTCGGTGTTCAACGTCAGACGGGCACCGGCCTTCGCGTTTGAGCAGAGCAAGCGCGCGACCATAGGCGGGCGCTTTATCCGTGTTGATGAATCGCGGGATCTGCCACTTCTTCACGTTGTTGAGGATTTTACCCAGAAACCGGTATGCAGCTTTGCTGTTACGACGGGAGGAGAGATAAAAATCGACAGTGCGGCCCCGGCTGTCGACGGCCCGGTACAGATACGCCCAGCGGCCATTGACCTTCACGTAGGTTTCATCCATGTGCCACGGGCAAAGATCGGAAGGGTTACGCCAGTACCAGCGCAGCCGTTTTTCCATTTCAGGCGCATAACGCTGAACCCAGCGGTAAATCGTGGAGTGATCGACATTCACTCCGCGTTCAGCCAGCATCTCCTGCAGCTCACGGTAACTGATGCCGTATTTGCAGTACCAGCGTACGGCCCACAGAATGATGTCACGCTGAAAATGCCGGCCTTTGAATGGGTTCATGT
>NZ_JAXADV010000068.1:0-729 GCF_033901115.1 Providencia sp. CIM-Carb-044 | reverse complement strand
CGTTGCACTATCGTTTGATGAATACATAGTCAAACGAAGCGAACCGGGGGAACTGAAACATCTCAGTACCCCGAGGAAAAGAAATCAACCGAGATTCCCCTAGTAGCGGCGAGCGAACGGGGAGCAGCCCAGAGTCTTAATCAGCATTAGCATCAGGAGAACGGTCTGGAAAGTCCGGCAGTAAAGGGTGATAGCCCCGTATCCGAAGGTGTTAGTGTTGTGAACTCGACGAGTAGGGCGGGACACGTGTTATCCTGTCTGAATATGGGGGGACCATCCTCCAAGGCTAAATACTCCTGATTGACCGATAGTGAACCAGTACCGTGAGGGAAAGGCGAAAAGAACCCCGGCGAGGGGAGTGAAATAGAACCTGAAACCGTGTACGTACAAGCAGTGGGAGCCCCATCACTCAAGTGCCTCGGCAATTGAGTGATGGCTTAATAACCACCACAAGAGCAGCGCAGAATTTGCCAACAAGATTGGTCGATTTTTTCAAGCCGTCGCGCAGTGTACATAGAAGTACACGAGCAGCGGAAGTTAAAAAATCGGGCAAGATTGGCCGCAAAGACAAGCGGGACATTTGAGGATGGGGTGACTGCGTACCTTTTGTATAATGGGTCAGCGACTTATATTCTGTAGCAAGGTTAACCGAATAGGGGAGCCGTAGGGAAACCGAGTCTTAACTGGGCGAATAAGTTGCAGGGTATAGACCCGAAACCCGGTGATCTA
>NZ_JAXADV010000067.1:0-749 GCF_033901115.1 Providencia sp. CIM-Carb-044 | reverse complement strand
GTGTCACAGATGCGAAAAAGCAATTAAGTGCATATTTTGAGTTTTATAATTTGAAACGACCTCATTCGAGTCTAGACAAAATGACACCAAATGAGTTTTACTATGATCAGCTACCCCAACAAAACAAGGTGGCTTAACTAGAGCGGAATATCACTTATAAATACGCTTTTAGTTGTTCAAACAAGTGGGACCACCTCTCTCGCATTTGCGGGGTTTTTAATGCTGAATAAAAGGAAAACTTGATGGAATTGCCCAATATTATTCAACAATTTATTGGAAACAGCGTTTTAGAGCCAAATAAAATTGGTCAGTCGCCATCGGATGTTTATTCTTTTAATCGAAATAATGAAACTTTTTTTCTTAAGCGATCTAGCACTTTATATACAGAGACCACATACAGTGTCTCTCGCGAAGCGAAAATGTTGAGTTGGCTCTCTGAGAAATTAAAGGTGCCTGAACTCATCATGACTTTTCAGGATGAGCAGTTTGAATTAATGATCACTAAAGCGATCAATGCAAAACCAATTTCAGCGCTTTTTTTAACAGACCAAGAATTGCTTGCTATCTATAAGGAGGCACTCAATCTGTTAAATTCAGTTGCTATTATTGATTGTCCATTTATTTCAAACATTGATCATCGGTTAAAAGAGTCAAAATTTTTTATTGATAACCAACTCCTTGACGATATAGATCAAGATGATTTTGACGCTGAATTATGGGGAGACCATAGAACTTACCTAAGTCTATGG
>NZ_JAXADV010000066.1:0-792 GCF_033901115.1 Providencia sp. CIM-Carb-044 | reverse complement strand
TAAGGTAGACTTAAATTGCACTTTTATATCGATTACGCGCGCGTCCATTATATGATGTTGTTTATTTTTAGAGGATAGAACATAACCACAATGAAAGAGATTAAATCAGGCCGTATTCAAATTTTGACAGAACAGGAGATTCATGAGCTCTATTCTCGTCCAATATTTAATCAAATTGAGCGTGAAGAATATTTTTCATTAGATCCGAGTATAAAAAAAATCCTCACTAAAATGGGAAAAATTGAAACGAAAATATATTTAATTCTTCTGATTGGTTATTTTCGCGCGAAGCCTGTTGTCGCTCAATTTAAACTACGAGAGGTTAAACAAGATGTCGACTATATTTATGCGACACATTTTCCAAATAGAAAGCCGAAATACCCCTTTATTGCTAAAAGTACTCGAGCAACATTGATCGCTAAAATGCATGAAATACTGGGTTTTTCGCGGTTATTAAGACAAGATAAACAAGCCTTGATAGAGCGTTTGGGTGATGTCGCAACAATCTGTACATACCCCAAATATATTTTTGATGAATGCCTCGCTTTTTTAGGTCAAAACAGAATTGGATTAGTGGGTTATTCCACTTTGCAAAATATGATCACCACGGTTTTAGCTAATGAGAGGCATCGTACCGAGTTGATCCTTTCAAATAGCGTGCCACCAATAATACATAAAAAATTAAAGAAGATACTGCATACAAAAGGGGTTTTAAATAGTCTATCTGGCCAACAAGGCGCAGCTAAAGATTTTACACCGACAGAGCTCGCAAGTGAAATTGAAACGCATAAT
>NZ_JAXADV010000065.1:0-839 GCF_033901115.1 Providencia sp. CIM-Carb-044 | reverse complement strand
AACTGCTTATCAAATTTGATGTGAGACTCGCTTAATAGCGTCTCAAGAATGTTCGGCACCGTCATATTTTGGAAAATTCGGCTGTCCTGCTTAAGCGTCATCACCCACATTTCGGGACGTATCACAAAGTGATACCAGGTTTTTACCCCGTCGGTGTTGCCTTGTTCTGCCCCCGCTAAAATGCCTTGTACCGTGCGAAGAATTTTTCCATCTCGCTTTACAGTCAACGAGGAGGCCACACCCAGAACCGTTTGAAAATCAATCTCGGGTAACGGGCTGACCGCCTGAATCGACAGTGAAAAGAGCTGGGAAAGCCCTTCTTGCAAATCAAACTGGGTCACTTGAAAGGTGTTTTCAGGTAGCCCACCAATGGTACAGGTGAATACCAATCCCGTCCCCATTTCGCCATTCATAATACGGTCTAGCAGTTGACCATGGGCTTCTTGCAAGGCTTGGTCCTGTGCATAGGTTCTGCCACCCGCATACCCACCACCGTGAATAAGCGGGTTATTTTCGGGGCTGCCAAGTCGTTTGTTTTTATTGGGGTCTGTCCAAGACATGGGAATTTCCTCTACGGAAGAAAAAGCTAAAAACGCAAACGAGCCTCGAAAGGCTCGCTAAATTCGAACTTACGCTTCGAGCGGCGCACGCCAGTCATCGGCACCGGATGTACCTGCAACGGTATGTTCCCAGTCAATTTTACGGTAAGACAGAGACACTTCGATTAACTGCGTGAAATCCGCTTTCGCGGGGTCTTGGCAATGCGGCATTTGGCAATCGATATTCACGATAGTCGCATCCGTTAATGTGGTGGTGAAGAAATGCTCTTGCTTGCCTTC
>NZ_JAXADV010000064.1:0-856 GCF_033901115.1 Providencia sp. CIM-Carb-044 | reverse complement strand
CACGGTCCGCGCATGTTATTGACGCACCTTTTAATCGAATTTCGGGATAAAATTTTCAGAAATAGATTGAATTAGCGATCTTGGCGTGATCTTATACTGTTAAAGATAAAGCAGGATAAGACGAATATGGATTACAGCGAATTTAAAGAGCATTTTAGCATATTGAGTGATACTCGTCAGGCAAGAAAATCGACCTATAATTTCTTTGAAGTGATGTTCCAGGTGGTGACAGCGATGCTGTGCGGAATGAAGACTTGGGATGAAATCGAAGGCTTTGGTGAGGAAAATTTAACCTGGTTTCGTAAGTTTAGTGACTACTCTTCTGGTGTGCCTAGTCACGATACTTTGGCGCGAATAGTGGGTTTGATTGATCCAGATGAGTTTTCATTGTGTTTCGTTCGTTGGTGTAATGATATTCGGCGAGAAAAATCCTTAGTGACCCATCATGTTGCCATAGATGGCAAGTCATTAAAGGGTACGTATGATTATAGTAAAAACAAATGCTTAACTCATATGGTGAACGCGTATTCTGTAGATACTGGCCTTGTACTAGGGCAGTTGAAAACGGATGAAAAATCGAATGAGATCACGTTAATTCCCCAGATATTGAAATTAATCCAAGTCGAAGGCCGAGTTATCAGCTTAGATGCCATGGGATGTCAAAGAGCCATAGCGGAAGATATTGTTCTTAGAGGTGGTGACTATTTAATGGCCGTTAAGGATAACCAACCTCGTTTACATGCTCTTTTTCAATCTCATTTTTCTTTTGAGAAATTGGCAGACTATTCGTCTCACGCAGTAGAGCAAGAAGAGTCAGGTAAACGTGGTCGCAAGGTGATAAGGACCTACATTACGG
>NZ_JAXADV010000063.1:0-872 GCF_033901115.1 Providencia sp. CIM-Carb-044 | reverse complement strand
AAACCAGAACCTCAATCTCAAACAAGCTGCGTGTCCTTCACCTTTCGGCTTCTCACTTCTCGAAAACAACTCTATCTCTCTAAAACACCTTCGGTGTTGTCAGGTTAAGCCTCACGGTTCATTAGTATTGGTTAGCTCAACGTATCGCTACGCTTACACACCCAACCTATCAACGTCTTAGTCTTAAACGTTCCTTTAGGACCCTTAAAGAGTCAGGGAAGACTCATCTCAAGGCAAGTTTCCCGCTTAGATGCTTTCAGCGGTTATCTCTTCCGCACTTAGCTACCGGGCAATGCCATTGGCATGACAACCCGAACACCAGTGGTGCGTCCACTCCGGTCCTCTCGTACTAGGAGCAGCCCCTTTCAATCTTCCAACGCCCACGGCAGATAGGGACCGAACTGTCTCACGACGTTCTAAACCCAGCTCGCGTACCACTTTAAACGGCGAACAGCCGTACCCTTGGGACCTACTTCAGCCCCAGGATGTGATGAGCCGACATCGAGGTGCCAAACACCGCCGTCGATATGAACTCTTGGGCGGTATCAGCCTGTTATCCCCGGAGTACCTTTTATCCGTTGAGCGATGGCCCTTCCATTCAGAACCACCGGATCACTAAGACCTACTTTCGTACCTGCTCGAGCCGTCACTCTCGCAGTCAAGCTGGCTTATGCCTTTGCACTAACCGCATGATGTCCGACCATGCTTAGCCAACCTTCGTGCTCCTCCGTTACTCTTTGGGAGGAGACCGCCCCAGTCAAACTACCCACCAGACACTGTCCGCACCCCAGATAATGGGGCAACGTTAGAACATCAAACATTAAAGGGTGGTATTTCAAGGTTGGCTCCACGCAGACTGGCGTCCACGCTTC
>NZ_JAXADV010000062.1:0-896 GCF_033901115.1 Providencia sp. CIM-Carb-044 | reverse complement strand
ATAGGGGAGCCGTAGGGAAACCGAGTCTTAACTGGGCGAATAAGTTGCAGGGTATAGACCCGAAACCCGGTGATCTAGCCATGGGCAGGTTGAAGGTTGGGTAACACTAACTGGAGGACCGAACCGACTAATGTTGAAAAATTAGCGGATGACTTGTGGCTGGGGGTGAAAGGCCAATCAAACCGGGAGATAGCTGGTTCTCCCCGAAAGCTATTTAGGTAGCGCCTCGTGAACTCATCTTCGGGGGTAGAGCACTGTTTCGACTAGGGGGTCATCCCGACTTACCAACTCGATGCAAACTACGAATACCGAAGAATGTTATCACGGGAGACACACGGCGGGTGCTAACGTTCGTCGTGAAGAGGGAAACAACCCAGACCGCCAGCTAAGGTCCCAAAGTCATAGTTAAGTGGGAAACGAAGTGGGAAGGCTCAGACAGCCAGGATGTTGGCTTAGAAGCAGCCATCATTTAAAGAAAGCGTAATAGCTCACTGGTCGAGTCGGCCTGCGCGGAAGATGTAACGGGGCTAAACTATGCACCGAAGCTGCGGCAGCGATATGTAAATATTGTTGGGTAGGGGAGCGTTCTGTAAGCCTGTGAAGGTGTGCTGTGAGGCATGCTGGAGGTATCAGAAGTGCGAATGCTGACATAAGTAACGATAATGCGGGTGAAAAACCCGCACGCCGGAAGACCAAGGGTTCCTGTCCAACGTTAATCGGGGCAGGGTGAGTCGACCCCTAAGGCGAGGCAGAAATGCGTAGTCGATGGGAAACGGGTTAATATTCCCGTACTGGTGATAATTGCGATGGGGGGACGGAGAAGGCTAGGCTATCCGGGCGACGGTTGTCCCGGTTTAAGGATGTAGGCAGGTGAATTAGGCAAATCCGGTTCACTA
>NZ_JAXADV010000061.1:0-983 GCF_033901115.1 Providencia sp. CIM-Carb-044 | reverse complement strand
ATAATCGGTTTATCTATATCATTGTTAAGATAGGAAATAATCACTTCCTGCCCAATTCTGGGGATGGACATAAACCCAAAGCCATCGCCGTTCCAACCGT
The DNA here is from genome assembly GCF_033901115.1 of Providencia sp. CIM-Carb-044. Taxonomy (NCBI): domain Bacteria; kingdom Pseudomonadati; phylum Pseudomonadota; class Gammaproteobacteria; order Enterobacterales; family Morganellaceae; genus Providencia; species Providencia sp. CIM-Carb-044. Next base: position 883 of record NZ_JAXADV010000061.1, on the reverse strand, counting down.
GGGCGACTCGCACCCAACAAGACGCGCTATGGTCAGGTTTGCCGCGCCTGTCCCAATGGAAATAGACCGTAACCGCCCCTTGTGAGTTGGTGTAAATTTCTTCACCCGGTGGCCCGACAACGGTAGCCAGCTCATCCCCATCCGCTGTAGGTTTATAACGATAAGGGGGACGCCATTCTTGAGTGCTAGGCACAAAGGACAGCTGGTTACTCAATTGAGTCCCTTCACCGCCACTGTTATCAGCAAGAGGTTGCACACCGTGATGGGATACGCTAATCACTTGCCACGTCGTATTCATTCGAGGGCTAGGATGGTTAGACAAGGTAAAAATACGCCCCGGTGCTAACTCAATGCAGTTCGTCGTAACCGTTCCTACTTGCCGCTGGTTTTGTGATTGTTCGTAGCGAATTTGGTTAAAAGGTTGCCCCTGCGCATCTTCTTGAAAGCGACCATAGCTTTCAAAGATTTCATGTTGTTGATGCACTTCCCCAGTGACTTGATGACTCAGCGGGTAAGAGGGCCTGAGTTGATTGTAGTCTTTATCCACGCGAATATCGCTGCACAACTGCTCGGCATAGCGCCATGTGGTGGCGGTGCTGTCGGTGATATCCGTTTCAGATTGCGGATTATAGGTGAGCGATATCCCCGCTTTCATGCCTAAATGACGGTCACTGTAAAACAGTTGTGGGCCTTCTTCGAACCAGTAATTAATCCCTTCTTCGGCAGCGAGGCGGCACCAGAACTCATACATCGTTTCACGCTTTTGGGTGATATACTCGCGTTTTAGATGCTCTTCAGGGTGGTAAAACTGCTTATCAAATTTGATGTGAGACTCGCTTAATAGCGTCTCAAGAATGTTCGGCACCGTCATATTTTGGAAAAT
>NZ_JAXADV010000060.1:0-1001 GCF_033901115.1 Providencia sp. CIM-Carb-044 | reverse complement strand
ACGCTTAAAAATAATAAAAGCAGACTTGACCTGATAGTTTGGCTGTGAGCAATTATGTGCTTAGTGCATCTAACGCCGGAGTTAAGCCGCCGCGCGTAGCGCGGTCGGCTTGAACGAATTGTTAGACATCATTTACCAACTGACTTGATGATCTCGCCTTTCACAAAGCGAATAAATTCTTCCAAGTGATCTGCGCGTGAGGCCAAGTGATCTTCTTTTTGTCCCAGATAAGCTTGCTTAGCTTCAAGTAAGACGGGCTGATACTGGGCAGGTAGGCGTTTTATTGCCCAGTCGGCAGCGACATCCTTCGGCGCGATTTTGCCGGTTATTGCGCTGTACCAAATGCGGGACAACGTAAGCACTACATTTCGCTCATCGCCGGCCCAGTCGGGCTGCGAGTTCCATAGCTTCAAGGTTTCCCTCAGCGCCTCGAATAGATCCTGTTCAGGAACCGGGTCAAAGAATTCCTCCGCTGCCGGACCTACCAAGGCAACGCTATGTTCTCTTGCTTTTGTAAGCAGGATAGCTAGATCAATGTCGATCATGGCTGGCTCGAAGATACCCGCAAGAATGTCATTGCGCTGCCATTCTCCAAATTGCAGCTCGCGCTTAGCCGGATAACGCCACGGGATGATGTCGTCATGCACGACAAGGGTGACTTCTATAGCGCGGAGCGTCTCGCTCTCGCCAGGGAAAGCCGAAGCCTCCATAAGGTCATTGAGCAATGCTCGCCGCGTCGTTTCATCAAGCTTTACGGCCACAGTAACCAACAAATCAATATCGCTGTATGGCTTCAGGCCGCCATCCACTGCGGAGCCGTACAAATGCACGGCCAGCAACGTTGATTCCAGATGGCGCTCAATGACGCTTAGCACCTCTGATAGTTGGTTCGAAATTTCGATGGTCACCGCTACCCTCATGATGTCTAACGCCGCCATAAACGGCGACAGGGTGGCGCGCCTATTGCGCATAAAATGGCGAAGCCATGCGCAACAGGCGCG
>NZ_JAXADV010000005.1:0-276224 GCF_033901115.1 Providencia sp. CIM-Carb-044 | reverse complement strand
AGTTTTACCGTGGTCAACGTGGCCGATAGTACCAACGTTAACGTGCGGTTTTGAACGTTCAAATTTTTCTTTAGACACGACTCTATTCCTTATGGAGTTCCCTCTTCACGATAAAGAAGGAACTTAAATTAAAGTAGTTAACCGATAAAAATCGATTATTTAGCGTTACGAGCTTCGATTACAGCTTGTGCAACGTTGTTTGGTGCTTCATTGTACTTCAGGAACTCCATAGAGTATGAAGCACGACCTTGTGTCTGAGAACGCAGGTCAGTAGCATAACCGAACATTTCTGACAATGGTACTTGTGCACGAACGACTTTACCAGTAGGCAGGTCATCCATACCTTCAATCATACCACGACGACGGTTCAGGTCACCAATAACATCACCCATGTAGTCTTCTGGTGTTTCCACTTCAACTTTCATGATTGGCTCAAGCAGAACTGGTTTAGCTTTTTTGAAGCCATCTTTAAACGCGATTGAAGCCGCAAGTTTAAACGCCAATTCAGAGGAGTCAACATCATGGTAAGAACCGAAATGTAAACGAACACCCATGTTAACAACCGGGTAACCAGCTAATGGACCAGATTTCAGCTGTTCTTGGATACCTTTGTCAACCGCAGGGATGTATTCAGTAGGAATTACACCACCTTTGATGTCGTTGGCAAATTCGTAATCCATTGGAACACCGTCTTTATCGCTTTTGTCCAGAGGGAACATATCGATAACAACATGACCGTACTGACCACGACCACCAGACTGTTTCGCGTGTTTACCTTCGATATCAGTCACTTTCATAGTGATTGCTTCACGGTAAGCAACTTGAGGTTTACCAACGTTCGCTTCAACTTTAAATTCACGACGCATACGGTCAACCAGAACGTCTAAGTGCAGCTCACCCATACCAGCGATGATAGTCTGATTAGTCTCTTCATCACTTGATACGCGGAAAGATGGGTCTTCTTGAGCCAAACGGCCTAATGCGATACCCATTTTTTCTTGGTCAGCTTTAGTTTTCGGTTCGATTGCAACAGAGATTACTGGCTCTGGGAATTCCATACGCTCCAGGATGATTGGTGCATCAACTGCACATAAAGTATCACCTGTAGTTACGTCTTTCAGACCGATAGCAGCCGCGATGTCACCAGCGCGAACTTCTTTAATCTCTTCACGTTTGTTAGCGTGCATCTGTACGATACGGCCAAAACGCTCTTTCTTCGCTTTAACTGCGTTCAGTACTGTGTCACCTGAGTTAACAACACCAGAGTAAACACGGAAGAACGTCAAGTTACCAACGAATGGGTCGGTTGCAATTTTAAATGCTAATGATGAGAATGGCTCATCATCACTTGCGTGACGCTCTGCAGGAGTGTCTTTACCATCGTCCAGAATACCATTAATTGCAGGTACATCTGTTGGCGCAGGTAAGTAATCAACAACTGCATCCAGCATCGCCTGAACACCTTTGTTCTTAAATGCAGAACCACAGGTAACCAGGATAATTTCGCTTGCAAGAACACGTTGACGTAATGCAGCTTTAATTTCTGCTTCAGTCAGTTCTTCACCGCCCAGATATTTTTCCATCAGTTCTTCTGATGCTTCTGCTGCGGTTTCGATCAGGTTGTTGTGCCACTCTTCAGCAGCTTCTTGCATGTTCGCAGGGATATCTTCGTATTCGAAGGTAACGCCCTGGTCTTCATCACTCCACTTGATTGCTTTCATTTTCAGCAAGTCAACAACACCAGTGAACGACTCTTCTGCGCCGACTGGTAATTGCAGTGGAACTGCGTTAGCAGCTAAACGTGATTTTAATTGCTCAACAACACGTAAGAAGTTCGCACCCATACGGTCCATTTTGTTAACGAACGCGATACGTGGAACTTTATATTTGTTAGCCTGACGCCATACAGTTTCAGACTGTGGCTGAACACCACCAACTGCACAGTAAACCATTACTGCGCCATCAAGAACACGCATAGAACGTTCTACTTCGATAGTGAAGTCAACGTGTCCCGGGGTGTCGATGATGTTGATACGGTGTGGCTCATACTGTTTTGCCATACCAGACCAGAATGCAGTAGTCGCAGCAGATGTGATAGTAATACCACGCTCTTGCTCCTGCTCCATCCAGTCCATTGTTGCAGAACCTTCGTGAGTTTCACCAATTTTATGGTTTACACCAGTATAGAACAGAATACGTTCAGAAGTTGTGGTTTTACCGGCGTCGATGTGTGCACTGATACCGATATTACGATAACGTGCTATGGGCGTTTGACGGGCCATTTTTTCCTCTCTCGTGGGCGTTCAATGCTTCATATAAAGGGTAGCAAATGGCTACCCTGAGATACATCACTAATGTGGGTAAGAACTTACCAACGGTAGTGTGCGAACGCCTTGTTAGCTTCTGCCATACGGTGAACGTCTTCACGTTTCTTAACAGCGGAACCTTTGTTCTCAGCAGCGTCTGATAATTCATTTGCCAGGCGAAGCGCCATAGATTTATCACCGCGTTTACGAGCAGCATCAACGATCCAACGCATTGCCAGGGCATTACGACGAACCGGGCGAACTTCAACTGGAACTTGGTAAGTTGAACCACCAACACGGCGGGATTTAACTTCCACAGTCGGACGCACGTTATCTAGTGCTAATTCGAATGCATCAAGTTCAGTTTTACCAGAACGCTGAGCAAGGGTTTCAAGTGCGTTATATACGATTGCTTCAGCAGTAGATTTTTTCCCGTCTACCATCAGGATATTTACAAATTTGGCCAGTAATTCTGATCCGAACTTAGGATCTGGAAGAATTTTACGTTGACCTATTACGCGACGACGTGGCATGGATATGACTCCGTTGTTAATTCAGGTTTGTCCAAAACTCTACGAGAGTATTTTGACATTAAGATTAAAATGTTTGGCCTTACTTAACGGAAATCCATTAAGCCTTAGGTTTTTTCGCGCCGTATTTAGAACGAGCTTGCTTACGGTCTTTAACACCAGAACAGTCCAGTGCGCCGCGAACGGTGTGATAACGCACACCTGGTAAGTCTTTAACACGACCACCACGGATAAGGATAACGGAGTGCTCCTGCAAGTTGTGGCCTTCACCACCGATGTAGGAAGAAACTTCGAAACCGTTAGTTAAACGAACACGGCATACTTTACGTAATGCTGAGTTTGGTTTCTTAGGAGTGGTAGTATATACACGAGTACATACGCCACGTTTTTGCGGGCAAGCTTCCAGTGCTGGAACGTTGCTTTTAACAACTTTCGAGCTACGAGATTTGCGTACCAGCTGATTAATAGTTGCCATTATTAAAAAAGCTCCTGGTTTTATTGCTTCGTAAACACGGATTTTGACCCCGTTCGCCAACATGACGATACACGAGGACGCGAAATTTTATTGCTGACTGGCTCAGGTGTCAAGAAATATACAACTTTTAGTGCCTTTATATGGCAAAATGTTGTTTTTGGACTTCTGTTAGCTTCACAAAACCTTGATATGTGATTACAGAAACTGCGGTTGATAGGGTATTTTGCAACCCACGAGCATTGATGTCTACATCCAAAGCGTACAACTGCGCCCCTGTTTTTTGTAGTGCAACAAGATAAGGCGACTGTGCGACTGCCGCAACCACGCCATCTTGCATCAGTAAAACGACATCTTCAGCCGTAATAAAGCCTACCATTGTAGAAAAATCACATTTAAACGGAGATGTTGCTAATGTATACAGCATAGAAAAGATCCTACTATAGATCAAAAAACAACCCAAGCTCAAAATTCACACAATGGATTAAAAATTAAGCACCACATCACATTCCGCTATTTTAGCGCTTACCTCTTTCTTGCTAAGAATTGTTGGTGTTAAAACCCATTCACAATGCTCTCCCAGCCCCCGTTCTTGTAGCGAAGAGCCGCAGAGATAAACTTTTTCAATGTCATATAACGGCAATATTTTAAATGTTACGATGTAATCTCGAGCAAGCACTTCAGCGGGATGTTGGTTTGCTAGAAGCTGATAAACGCCATCAGAGAGAAAAAACACCTGAATGTCTTCTGTCAGTGCTGAAGTTGCTAATAATGCATCTAACCCTTCTCGGCCACTGGCATTTCCATGGGGCATGGTTGTAAAGACAAAAGCTATTTTTTTCACACGGTACCTTGTATTGAGCTGTTCTTAGAATTGAATTGTTCGGTCTGTGGTTATCATCGCTTCCGCAAGGCTTCCTAACCCACTCATGATAAAGCCCTCAGCAAGGTTAGCCGTTGGAAGTGATAAACTTTGCGCTTGTTCTTGGTCAACAACCCCCCGACGCAACGCGGCAGAAACACAGATATGCATTTCGCACCCAGATTGTTTTGCCAGTTCCTGCCAAGCTGAAACTAAATTGAATTCATCTGTTGCTGGTGACGTAAGCTGGTTCGCATTAAAAACACCCTCACGATAAAAAAAGAGTGTTTTCAATATATGCCCTTCTTGAAGAAGGGCTTTTGCAAATTGATACGCACTCGCTGCTTGTTGTGTACCATAAGCAGGACCTGTCACAACTAAGCAGTAGGTTAACGAATTTGTATTACTCATTCACCGCTCTTGAATTGACGAATGTATAAATAAACGGTGTGTTTAGAAATGTTCAAACGGTCAGCAACTTGGTTAATGGCATCTTTAATATCAAAAATGCCTTTTTCATATAGGTTAAGAACCACTTGCTTGTTTTTCGCATTATTTGAGACATTACGATCACCGCCAACTTCTTCAATTGTGTACTCCAATGTTTGTGCGACAAGGTCATCAACTGAAGAGGCAAAGTTTACATCTGAAGTAACTTCTTGCTTAGTTTCTGGAACAAACGATTGAATAATTTCAGAGAACGGCACATCTAAGTTCATATTGATACATAACAAGCCAATCACACGTTGCTTACGGTTACGAATAGCAATAGTAACGGATTTCATTAAATCACCGCTTTTCGCTTTCGTAAAATAAGCCTTCGAGACATTCGATTCTTCGTCTGCCATATCATGCAGCATTCTCAACGCTAGGTCTGTAATCGGTGAGCCGATTTTACGCCCAGTGTGCTGGCCATTTGCGATTCTGACTGCAGAGCAGTTTAGGTCTTCTAAAGAGTGAAGAACAATTTCACAGTGCCCACCGATTAGCATTGCCAGACCATCCACAGCAGCTTCATACGATTTTAAAATCTCATGGTCTGTCTCAGAAAAAGGTTGGTTATCCAATATGTTAATATCGCTGAGGTCGTGTGATTGTATAGAATCAGACATTTCAACATCATCCTTCTAATGTAAAAACTCATCCTGTTGACTAAAAAGGCGTTCATTATTCGACTATTTGGCCTTCATTACTTTGTTTGTAGCCAACAATTGTGATGATAAAAAATAAAATAGAGTCTTCTGAAGTTAAAACTCCACGGCGTTGCCGTCAAGCGAATGAATGCAAGACAGTCTGTTTTATCACAAGTTTTAAACAATTTGAGAGTTTTTTTGATGAGAAATATAAAAAAGCCCAAGGCATGAATGCATTGGGCATCAAAATACACTTAGCTAATGCTTAGTGAGGACTTATTTAGCAGCAGGCTTGATGTCTAATAACTCAACATCAAAGACTAATGTTGAATTTGCTGGGATACCCGGCACACCATTTTCGCCGTAAGCTAATTCAGCTGGGATAACCAACTGCATTTTGCCGCCTTTTTTCAGGTTAACTAAACCTTCAGCCCAGCCTTTAATCACTGAATTTAATGGAATTGTCAGTGGCTCATTACGTGAATATGAGCTGTCGAATTCAGTACCGTCAATCAAAGAACCTTTGTAGTGAACCACAACGGTTTCATCTGCTTTAGGTTTCGCCCCTGTACCGTCTTTTTCAATTTTGTACAGTAAGCCTGATTTAGTTTTAACAACGCCTTTTTCTTTCGCGTATTTTTCGCGGTACTCAGCGCCTTTTTTCTCATTATTGGCTGATTCTTCTTTCATTTTTTTGTCGGCAGCTTCTTTGACTTGACCTTCAAACTGACGCAATGTTTCTTCAACTTCTGCATCGGTCATTTTGCTTTTGCCGTTAAATGCATCTTGGACACCAGCGAGTAATTGAGCCTTATCCAAATTAATACCAATTGTTTTTTGTTCTTCTAAAGAATTCTGCATGTAGCGGCCTAAAGACGCACCCAGTGCATACGCATTACGCTCTTCTGCGTTTTTGAATGCGCTGCTTTGTGCTTTGGCTTCCGCTGCCATCACTTGCGGAGCAGCAAAAGTAAATGCTAGCGTAGTTGCTAAAAGGCTTGCCTTAAACAGTGATTTCATCCTAGTCTCCGATAACTTTTATTCGATTATATTCGAATAGCGAACTATTCGTTTTATGGGTAGGGCTCTTTAAGTTTAGACCCCGTTACCCCATTGAGTATTAAAAAAATATAATAACTACTGAGACCACATTAACAAAAAGTCGTTTCGTCGCCTATATCTTTAACTAAAACTTATCTATTGATTTGTAATGTTCAGTTATTATGATGGTTTAATTACGATATAAACGCTTAAGGAGAGTCGAATATGGACTCATCTGATACATTTGAACAACGCTTAGAACTTTTAGAAAGTAAAGTTGCCTTTCAAGAACTGGCGATTGAACAACTAAACCAGGTTATTACTGACCAACAAATGCAAATGAGCCGTCTGCAGGAACATTTACGCATTGTAGCTGAAAGGCTGAAATCATCCCAAGATTCTCACTTAGCAAGGCCTGAAGAAGAAACGCCGCCACCACATTATTAATTTAAAGTGCGAACCTATTGATTTTAAATTAAAAAAAGGAAGCTTTCGCTTCCTTTTTTTTACAAACACTAATACGAAGTATTAGTGGCAGCCGCAGCCGCCTTGTTTGTGACCGTGTCCGTGACCTTCACCGCCACCGCAGCAACCGCCTTCTGAACCGTGGTTATGACCGCCACCGCCACAGCAACCACCTTCATGGTCGTGGTCATGGTCGTGACCACCTGCACCATGGACGTGGCCATGTGCGATTTCTTCTTCTGTTGCTTCACGGATAGCCATGATTTCAACATTAAATTTCAGGTTTTGACCTGCTAACATGTGGTTACCGTCAACGATAACTTCATCACCTTCGATACCTGTAATTTCAACAGGAACTGGGCCCATGTCAGTGTCAGCTAAGAAACGCATGCCGACTTCTAGCTCATCAACGCCCATAAATACATCTTTAGGAACACGTTGAACTAAGTTGTCATCGTATTGACCATATGCATCGTCTGAAGCGACTTCAACATCGAAGTTTTCGCCGACAGAGCGACCTTCTAATGCTTTTTCTAAACCTGAAATTAAAGACCCACGACCATGCAAATAGTCCATTGGCGCGCTTGCTGGCGACTCATCAACTAAAACACCGTCTTCTGTTCTTACTTGATAAGCCAAGCTGACCACCAAGTCTTTTGCTACTTTCATGACATCTCCTACTACCCGTAAGGGAAAAATTTTTGCCAATTGTACCGAAAAACTATAGTGATGTATTGAGAATTGACAAATTTCTATTATTCAGGTGTAAAAATTCCAATAACCTGCTCTTTTTGCCTAACATGTCCCGTTGCTTCATCCCCTGCTTGGCGTTGCTGATCGCCACAATTGACACACTCGACAACATCAATTTTATCTTCACGCCACATCATTAATGTGTCTTGTGACTTACACTTAGGGCACGTCGCCCCGGCAATAAAGCGTTTACGTGTTGAAGCCATTTCTAACCCTTATTGTTCATTATTCCAGCTATGAGGCTGCCGATGTTCTCTTTGCATTTCTTTCTCAAAGAGTTCATTCAGTTCACGACGAGCCTCTTTAATGCGTGAAATTTGCCCGCTGTCACTATTTTCATTCTCTGGGTAAATATCTCTAAGCATTTTCATGTCTAAACGGCGGAAATGCTGCTTCGCGCGATAAGCTTTATGAGGATGCATCCCTGTACTAACAAGCGCTTTGCTTCCTAATTCAAGTGCGCTCGAGAATGTTTCACGGCTAAAATCAGTCACTCCACTTTGTAATAGCTCATGGGCCTCAAGGCGACCTTTAGCACGTGCAATAATATGCAAGTTAGGGAAGTTTTCTTGGCAAATTTGCACAATTTCCATCACTTCTTCAGGCACATCACTGGTGATGACGATAGATTTTGCTTTATCGGCTCCTGCTGAGCGTAATAATTGCAGTTCACGTGCATCACCGTAATAGACCGTATAGCCGTAGCGACGCATGGTACTAATCGCCGTAACATCTTGTTCTAGTACTGTAATTTTAACCTTATTCGCCATTAATAAGCGGCCAACCACCTGCCCCATGCGACCAAAACCGACCAAAATAACATGTGGGTCATTGTCTTCTACAAATGGTTTTTCGCTCGAGGCTGGTTGTTGATTATAACGGTAGTTTAAATAGGCATCTATCAACTGCATCACAAGTGGAGTAGTCATCATCGAAAGTGTGACAACTACCAGTAATAAGTCCATCTGCCGTTCATTTATCACACTTGCACCAAAAGCAGTTGCATAGATCACAAAAGCAAATTCACCACCTTGGCTAAGCACCCCGGAAAATTGAGCTCTTGCTCCATTTCGAAGCCTAGCGGCTAAACTCAGTCCGTAAAGCACTAACGCTTTAACTGCGACTAATACTGCAACAGCAATCAATACTTGTGGTAAATAGGCCCACAACACATCTAAATTCAATGACATACCTACTGAGATAAAAAATAGCCCCAGTAGCAGACCTTTAAACGGTTCGATATTAATTTCCAGCTCATGGCGGAACTCTGTTTCCGCTAACATGACCCCTGCCATAAAGGTTCCCAGAGCCATAGAAAAGCCAAGGCTTTCCATAATGAGTGCGGAACCTAATACCACCAACAATGCTGCAGCCGTAAAAATTTCATGAACGCCAGATTTAGCGGCAAGCCTGAACATCGGCCGTAATAAATAGCGGCCAACTACCCATAAACCTGCGAACGCCACTATCTTCAAGCCAATTTTTTGCCAATCACTGGTTGCTGAGTCCCCGGCTAGCAATGGGATCAGCGCCATAATCGGGATAACTGCCATATCTTGGAATAACAAAACAGAAAAACCGAGTTGCCCGCTTTCTTTGTTGGACATCCCTTTTTCGTTCATCAACTGAAGTGCCATTGCCGTTGATGACATCGCCATTCCTAATCCACCAACAATGGCGGCTTGCCAAGAAAATTTGGCTAAAAACAACAATGACGCCATGATAGCCGCAGTGACAACCACTTGAAGCGTACCTACACCGAAAATCGAGCGCCTAAGCTCCCATAATTTAGAAGGTTTTAGCTCTAACCCGATGAGAAACATCAGGAACACCACTCCCATTTCGGAGAAGTGCAAAATATCATCAACATTACGAATAAAGCCAAAAACAAATGGCCCAATCATGATCCCGGCAAGCAAATACCCCAGTACAGCACCTAAGCGGATTTTTTGTGCAATAGGTACCATGACTACCCCTGCGCAGAGGAAGATGATAACGGATTCAAATAGCCCTAGTTCTGACATTAGGATAACCCTCCCGCACCTAGCGGCTGTTGCATCCATTGGCGGTAGTCATCGATAATCTGTTCAAATCGTTCTTTAGGCTGCCGACGTGCTGCATAAATAATGGTTGGTTCTAGCCACTGCATATCACACATTAATGCGGTCAATTCAAATGGGCGAAGTATTTCTGTAAGTGGATAATGGTTATATCCATCATGTTGGTAAGCGTGAACAGGCTCGCCTGTGGTAATCACCGAACGCCAGTATTTGCCTTTTAATTTTTGGTACCCTACATCGGTCGCAAAACGGCGGGTTAACACGCGATCAAACCACTCTTTCAACAACGCGGGGCAACTATATGTATAGAGAGGATGTTGAAAAATAATGATATCGTGCTGGCACAGTAATTTTTGTTCTGCGGTTACATCAATAAAATAATCTGGATAAATTGCGTACAAATCGTGTACAGTCACATGGTCAAAATCACGCACTGCCTCCAATAACGCCTTATTAGCCATCGATTCGTCGGGGTCCGGGTGAGCGTAGACCACCAGCACTTTCGGTGTATTTGACATCTTTCCCTCCTCAAAGGCGTGTCAGACGGAACATTTTCCGTTACCATGCAGCCTGCTATACTCGTCGTACTTCACGTTGCTGTGTTGTTGACTACGCGCATTCGCACTAGTCACCTAACAGCACCGTAAATTATTTAGAGTATATACGTTGATAATCTAACATATTTTTAATAGACGGTTGCTATGATTGTTTTCTCTTCACTCCAAATTCGCCGAGGTGTTCGTGTCCTACTGGACAATGCCACTGCGACTATTAACCCCGGCCAAAAAGTTGGTTTAGTGGGTAAAAACGGCTGCGGTAAATCGACACTTCTCGCGTTATTAAAAGGCGAATTACAAGCTGAAGCGGGTTCTGCAACCTTTCCAAGCAATTGGTCCATGGCATGGGTGAACCAAGAAACCCCTGCGCTTGACGTACCCGCTCTTGAATATGTGATTGATGGTGATCGCGAGTTTCGAGCTTTAGAGCAAAAACTTCAACAAGCCAATGAAAAAAATGACGGCCATGCCATCGCTGTGGTTCATGGGCAACTTGATGCCATTGATGCATGGACCATCCGCTCCCGTGCAGCCAGTTTGCTACATGGTTTAGGTTTCAGCCAAGCACAGCTAGACTCCCCTGTAAAATCATTTTCTGGTGGATGGCGGATGCGTTTGAACTTAGCACAAGCCTTGTTATGTCGTTCAGATTTATTGCTACTTGATGAACCGACCAACCACCTTGATTTAGATGCAGTGATTTGGTTAGAAAAATGGTTAAAAAGCTACCAAGGCACCCTGATTTTGATTTCCCATGATAGGGACTTCCTCGACCCGATTATTGATAAAGTGTTGCATATCGAACAAGAAACCATGTTCGAATACACGGGTAACTATTCGTCATTTGAACGTCAGCGCGCAACAAAACTGGCTCAGCAACAAGCACTGTATGAAAGCCAGCAGGCTAAAGCTGCACATTTACAAAGTTATATTGACCGTTTTAGAGTGCAAGCCACCAAAGCTAAACAAGCACAAAGCCGCATTAAGATGCTTGAAAGAATGGAAATGGTTGCCCCAGCTCATGTGGATAACCCATTCCATTTTTCATTCCGTAAACCAGAAAGCTTACCGAATCCATTATTAAAAATGGAAAAAGTCAGCGCAGGCTATGGCGAAAAAGTCATCTTACAATCCATCAAGCTGAACTTAGTACCAGGCTCACGTATTGGATTATTAGGCCGAAATGGTGCGGGTAAATCAACTTTAATCAAAATGTTAGCAGGTGATTTACCACCATTACAGGGAGAAATCGCCCTCGCAAAAGGGATTAAACTCGGTTATTTCGCCCAGCACCAATTAGAATATTTACACCCTGAAGAGTCACCTTTGCAGCATCTTGCCCGCCTTGCACCAGAGCAAACTGAGCAGCAGTTACGTGACTATTTAGGTGGTTTTGGCTTCAAAGGCGACCAAGTTACTGACCCAAGCGGCCGTTTTTCTGGTGGAGAAAAAGCGCGCTTAGTACTCGCGTTAATTGTTTGGCAACGCCCTAATTTACTGTTGCTCGATGAACCAACCAACCACTTGGACTTAGATATGCGGCAAGCACTTACTGAAGCCTTAATGGCCTTCGAAGGTGCTTTAGTTGTCGTTTCCCATGATAGGCATTTACTGCGCACCACTACCGATGAACTGTATTTGGTCCACGGCGGTTCTGTAGAGCAGTTTGATGGTGATTTAGAAGATTACCAACAATGGCTAGCAGAGCAAAATAAGCTCGAATTACAGCAAGCGCGTGATCAACAAGAAAAAGACAAGCCAGCAGCCGCTGCAACGGTGACGGCACAAGATAGAAAAGACCAAAAACGTCGTGAAGCGGAGTTCCGCCAACTGACTCAACCGATCCGCAAAAAAATCACGGAATTGGAAAAGCAAATGGATAAGCACTCGAATGCCCTAAATGAGCTAGAAGCAAAACTTTCTGATGCCACCATTTACGAACAAGATAAAAAAGCCGAATTGACGGAATGTTTGAAAAAACAAACTGAACACAAAGCGGCTCTTGAAGATGTGGAAATGGAGTGGATGGAACTGCAAGAGCAGTTAGAAACCATGACTAGTGAGTTTGAATTAAATTAATTCGTTATAAAACATCACAATCCATTAAAATCACGAAAAGCTATCTTTTGATAGCTTTTCGTTTTTATCATTACTGAATCTTATTCTTTCACACACATCACATAATACTGGCCATCAATAATTTCAGTACCTTCGGTTTCATGTTCAAAACCCGGAAATTCGCTATCCCATGCTTGAAGACTATGCAAATAGCCGATATGCGGGCTGTTTTTATCGCCAAAACTTTCACCTGATAACAACATAGGAATACCCGGCGGATAGGGAATAATCGAGTTAGCAGCAATACGTCCGGCAAGTTTATCTAAAGGAATCGCCTCAACGCGGTTAGCAACAATTTCTTGATAGGCATCGCGTGGGCTCATCATCACGGCGGGGAGTTGCTCATAAGCCTGATTTAACTGGCCACCTGGGTTATTTTTTTGTAGATACACAAACATTTTATTGCCTAAATCACGTAGCCCCATCTCGCCATAGATCTCAGGAGACGCTTCAACCACTTCAGGTAATACTTTTTTCAGTGCCGTATTGTTGTCATAATGGCGCTTAAACGACAGCAACGCATTGACCAGGGTTCCCCATTTTCCTTTTGTGATCCCCATAGAAAACAAGAACATAATTTGGAAATCAGTCGTGCGGGTTGGTACAATACCATAGTGGTTTAACCATGCCGTGACTAACGCGGCTGGGACGCCGCTATCCAGTAATTTACCGTCATCTCCCATTCCCGGCGACAAAATACTCACCTTAATCGGGTCAAGCATCGCCCAATCTTCAGGGATATCTTTAAAACCATGCCATTTATCTTCAGGGTTCATCACCCAGCAGCTTTGCTCTTTCATCAACAGCTCAACAGGCGCATCTTCAAAAGCATAGCGCTTGCCTGTTGCTGGGTCTTTCACCATTTCTTGATTCCATGGTTTGAAAAACCACTCATCGTCATTGATAAATTCTTTGTATAGGTAGCCCAGTGATTGACGGAAGTCGATAGCTTCACGGATGACTTCATCAGTGAGTGAACGCCCACTATTACCGTCCATCATGTCTGCGGCAATATCATTTGAGGCACAAATTGCATATAGCGGCGAAGTAGTCGCATGCATATGATAGGCTTGGTTAAAACGATTAAAATCAATCGCATTACGGCCATTTCGAATGTGGATAAATGAAGCTTGTGAAAGTGCATTCAATAATTTGTGCGTAGAGTGAGTTGCAAAAACGGTGGGCTCATCGTCTTTTCTAGGGTCATCACGCATCGCAAAGTGGTCGCGATAGATAGGGTTAAAGCGTGCGTAGCCGTACCATGCCTCATCAAAATGGATTCTATCCAATGATTCATCCAGCAAATCCTGTACTTTACGTGCGTGATAGCACACGCCATCGTAAGTACAGTTGGTTACGACGCTATATGCAGGACGTTTGCCTATTTTATCCGAAGTTAATGGATTTTTAGCGATTTTTTCAGTAATCGCTTCGGGTGTCATTTCTTGAGGATAAATCGGGCCAATGATGCCATAACGATTACGGCTTGGTGTCATATAAACCGGTTTTGCCCCTGTTAAGATCAAACCTTGCTCAATAGATTTGTGGCAGTTACGGTCAATCACAACAACATCATCATCTGTCATACAAGCTTGCATAATCGTTCGGTTCGAACCCGATGTTCCCACAACCACGGAGTAAGATTGGTCAGCACCAAATATACGCGCAGCATTCCTTTCACACTCACCAAATGCGCCGGTATGGTCTAACAGTGAACCCACAGCAACCCGCTCAATACCGATATCCGTCCGAAATAAGTTTTCACCAAAGAAATCATGATAAATGCGACCTGCGGGAGTTTTGGTGAACCCAACACCACCTTGATGCCCCGGTGCTGCCCATGAATATTCATGTACATCACTGTATTTAATCAAGCTTTTCATCAAAGGGGGCAATAAATTGGCACGGTAACGGATGATCGCGGCAAGGACACGGCCTGCAATAAAATCTGCGGAGTCTTCTAAAATCCATGCAAATTCATCGACTTGTTCCATCATTTTGCGGTCGAATGCCGTCAAAGCTTCTTCACGATCACTTAATAAAAATACGGGGACATCTTCTTGCCTACGGTGAAGTTGGGTAATTAACTGATGTGCCTGAGTTTGTTCTTGCTTGTCTGACATATCACGGCCATATAACAAGCAGTCAATGCTGGTATTTGACCGAATGTATGCCATTCCATCTTCAAAATTACGAATGATCACGGTTTCTACGTGCTCATCGTTAAGTTCACTGGCGAGTCTTGCTACGGCATGGCTAATAACGGAGTCGTCATCGGTTAATTCCGTATAAACTATGAGTGCTCTCATCAATAACTCCCTTTTAACTTTTTAAAATCAAAATACTTATAATATTAGTCTTAACGTAAATAAGGTTTTATTGCAAAGTTATCGATGAGAATTCAAGCCGCCAACTATTCATCTAATTTATTAATTACTACTCTTGCATTCATAACCAACGACTTCGCTTTCGCTTCTCTTCGTTGTAATAACGCCATAAAGATCAAGTCTGTTAGCGTATTTTGTGCGGTTCTTGAAGAAATTGATGAACTACGCCATTCATCTTCCTCCGCGATACTTTCAAGAACATAATCAGCAAGTTGCCCCAAGGGGGAATCACAATCACGAGTAATCGCGATGACGCATGCCCCTTGCTTACGCGCAATATTCGCTGCTGTTAGCATGTCTTTACGTCTTCCTGTAAAAGAAATAACGATTTGTACATCATGAGTATTGAGAGTCAGCGCCGCAGCAATTTGCACATGGTGGTCTGACTCCACAAGTGTTGTGATACCAATTTTTTGTAATTTGTAACTGAGGTCTTTTGCGGTTAAACCTGACCCACCAATCCCGACAATCTGTACTCGTTGTGATTGGTCTATTCGCTCAACAATGCGTTCAAACTGCTTGAAATCAATTAATTTTGTTGTTTCTGTAATGGAGTGATTTTTTTCCATTGCGAGTTTCTGAGCAACAACCATCAAGTTATCATCAGGCGCAATACGGTTATGTAGAGCAGAATGAGGCGCTCCATCTTTAAGTTGTTGGCGCCCAATAATCTCGCTAAGTGCAAGTTTCAAGGCAGGATACCCCTTTACACCAACTTTCTGACTAAACTTAACAATGGCTGATTGGCTAACATCTAAAATTTCCGCTAATTGCTGAGACGACAAATTTAGTACATTTTCGGGATTTTCAAGGATAAATTGGGCAATTTTGCGTTGGTTTTCCGCTAATCGCGGTAGTGAGTAGGTAATGATGTCCAATAATGTCATGGTGACCTCTAATAATAATTGTAATAGCCAGACCTATAGATAAAAAAATAATAATAAATTATTCCTCAATCAAGCCACTGATACCTGATGAATAATACTTATAATTCAAAGAGTCGTGACTTTAGCTTATAAAATTAATCACAAAATATTCTTGTATATTCACAAGTTAGAATAGATAGCACCGTGATGTTAATCACATATAAGGAATAAATAATTCCTTATATTAGCCCAATAACTGATTTAGGAGCAATTTTTATGACTATCGACTTAAGCAAAATGGTAACTGAAAGCCGCAATGCAGCCAGTACTAATATCGACCAACTATCAACGGCTGAAATGCTGAAGGTCATTAATGATGAGGATAAGCTCGTTCCGTTAGCAGTTGAAAAAGTGCTCCCTGAAATTGCTCAACTGGTTGATAAAGTCGCAGAGGCTTTCTTAAAAGGCGGTCGTCTGATTTATTCAGGTGCAGGAACCTCTGGCCGTTTAGGGATCCTTGATGCCAGTGAGTGCCCGCCAACTTATGGGACGCCACATGAACAAGTTGTGGGTTTAATCGCCGGTGGCCATCAAGCTATTTTCCGTGCCGTAGAAAATGCAGAAGATAAGCCTGAACTGGGTGAACAAGACCTCAAAGATATTCAATTTAATGATAATGATGTGTTAGTTGGTATCGCAGCCAGTGGGCGAACGCCTTATGTATTAGGCGCTTTAGCATACGCGAAGGCTGTTGGTGCAACAACAGCGGCCATTAGCTGTAACCCAAATAGCCCAATTGCCAATGCCGCAGATATTGCTATTACTCCCATTGTAGGTGCAGAGGTTGTCACCGGTTCTTCACGCATGAAAGCAGGAACAGCACAAAAATTAGTGCTGAATATGATCACCACTGGGGCGATGATCCGTATTGGAAAAGTGTTTGGTAATTTAATGGTCGATGTCGAAGCAACAAATGCCAAACTCATTGAAAGACAAACTAAAATTGTGATGGAAGCAACCGACTGCGACCGAACTACCGCAGAGACCGCCCTTCAACAATGTAACCGGCACTGCAAAACTGCCATTTTAATGGTGTTATCGGGTTTAAATGCCGATGACGCACGTCAACTACTCTTAGATAACAACGGTTTTATTCGTACGGCTCTCAATATGGCCTCATCCGCCTAACTTGCGGACTTCAATGGGATAAATAGTATGGCTAAAATAACAATAGAAATGATACAGCAGATCCTGCAACACGTTGGAGGACGCCGTAATATTAAATTAGCGGGTAATTGTATGACCCGTTTGCGGCTCACACTCAACAATGACCAGCTAGTCGATAAAGCTGCACTCAAACAAATTGCAGGAGTGCTTGGCGTTATTGAAAGTGATGAACAACTGCAAGTGATCCTTGGCCCAGGTAAAGCGCAAACTGCCGCGGACTTGATGAACCAACTTTTAGATAGTGATGAAGAGGATAACCACGAAGCAGCAGCCCAGCCTCAGGATCTGAACGATATTGCATCCGCAAATAAGCAGCAACTGAAAAAGAAACAAACCAGTGCCGTTCACCGATTTTTATCCAAATTTGCCACCATATTTACTCCGCTAATTCCAGGTTTTATTGCTGCGGGCTTACTATTAGGTTTTGCAACTCTGGCGAAACAAACCTATTTTCCAGCAGGGCTCCCGACAAAACCTGAAGAGCAGACCCTACTCGTACATACGATTCTGTATATGTCGGTATTTAGCAAAGGGCTGTTTAGCTTCCTAAGTATTCTTATCGGTTATAACACTCAAAAAGCCTTTGGCGGTAGCGCAGTAAATGGCGCCATCATTGCTTCACTGTTTGTTCTTGGGTACAACCCTGAAATAGCTAAGGGGTTCTATTCTGATATGAATAGCTTCTTCGGGTTGGCTATCGACCCAAGAGGTAACATTATTGGGGTATTAATTGCGTGTATTTTTGGGGCATGGGTCGAAAAACAAGTCCGTAAAATTATTCCAGCCAACCTTGATATGATTTTAACTTCAACAATTACCTTGTTAATTGTTGGTGCTGCAGTGTTTATCTTCATCATGCCAATTGGCAGTTGGTTATTCTCTGGTATGTCATGGCTTTTTGTTCATTTAAGCAGCAACCCATTCGGAACCGCTATACTTGCTGGGCTATTCTTAATTGCAGTAATGTTTGGCGTGCACCAAGGTTTTGTTCCGGTATATATGGCACTCGTTGAAACCCAAGGCTTTAACTCACTTTTCCCTATCCTAGCAATGGCTGGTGGTGGGCAAGTTGGTGCCGCAATGGCGTTGTATGTTAAAGCCGCAAAAGATTCAGTGTTACGTAATCAGATTCGCGGGGCCATCATTCCAGGTTTCTTAGGTGTCGGTGAACCACTTATCTACGGTGTAACCCTTCCTCGAATGAAGCCGTTTGTCACCGCATGTTTAGGCGGTGCTGCTGGGGGGTTCTTTGTTGGACTCGTGGCTTGGATGGGTTTACCAGTTGGTTTAAATACTGTCTTTGGCCCGTCTGGCTTAGTCGCTATCCCAATGATGACCTCTGCTGATGGCGTGTTCCCAGGGATGTTAGTTTATGTGGGCGGGTTATTCGTTTCCTACTTATTCGGTTTTATTTTTACCTACTTTTTCGGCACTAAAAACGTCGATTTAGATTAATCGCCTCCCTTACATGTAAAAAGCAGCCCATGGGCTGCTTTTTGATGGGTCATATAAACTGCACTTTTATCAGAAAATCATTCCAACCAAATCAGGGGAACGCACAAAGCCGTTAAAATCCCCATCACCCAGTTAAAAATAAACCAAGCACGGCGGCTACGTAAAAATAGGCTAATTAATGAACCAAACCCCATCCAAATTAAACCCGCCACTAAGTTAACTATCACAAATGCGATACTCATCATTAAAATAGATTGGGTAAATAATTCACCAGGGAGGCTAAATCCCCCGACAGCGCCTAGCCCCATCATCCATGCTTTGGGGTTTAAAAACTGTAATAAGCCACCTTGATACCAAGTAATGCTTTTCACAACTTCGCTATTCGTCTTCAGTGGTGCATAATTTGCCGTCGCTGTTTTCCATGCTAGCCATAGCAAATATAGACTTCCGGCGAATTTTAAGGCGACATGAAGCGCAGGATAGAGCAATAAAAGTGCAGCAACCCCGAATGCGGAGAGATAGAGTATTGACTGCATCCCTAACATAATACCAAGGCATAATATTATTGTATGGCGAAAACCGTAGTTTGCTGCACTTGACGTTAGCAACATATTGTTAGGGCCGGGAGTGACTGCAGCAATGAATAAAAACGTAAAAAGAGAAAAAACCAGCCCCAATGTCATTTATAATTTAGCCTCAAACTCAAATTTGTTTACTTGCATCACAAAAAAATAACAGTATGTTATGTGACTCACAAGAGTCTCCATTAAATAAAAATAAGGCTATGTCAGAAAACTTTCGTCCAATAAGTTGGGCTAAAAATCCACACCTCCAAACATTACTGCCAAGGATTTTCCGTAGAACACCGAAAATCAAACCAATATGGCAGCGGCTTGAATTGCCTGATGGCGATTTTATCGATCTCGCTTGGAGTGAAAAACCTGAGCTAGCGGCACATAAGCCACGTTTAGTGATCTTCCATGGTCTCGAAGGCAATTTTAAGAGCCCTTATGCCCACGGGATGCTAGAAACGGCCCAAAAGCATGGTTGGTTGGGTGTAATTATGCATTTTCGCGGTTGTAGCGGTGAACCCAATCGCCAACAGCGAATTTACCATTCAGGTGAAACCAGTGATGCTCGCTATTTTCTCCGTTGGTTAAAACAAACCTATGGTGATACGCCGACGGCCGCAGTCGGCTATTCTCTTGGTGGTAATATGTTAGCGTGCTATCTCGCAGAAAGTGGGCAAAATGCAGATTTAGATGCGGGCGTCGTGGTTTCGGCACCATTAATGCTAGAAGCCTGTTCTTTGCGGATGGAAAAAGGAATATCTCAATTCTATCAACGCTATTTACTAAATGGCTTAAAACGTAATGCAACGCGTAAATTGGTACGCTACCCTGGCTCACTACCTTTAAACTTGCTGCAGCTTAAACAACTAAAACGCATCCGTGAATTTGATGATGTGATCACTGCTCGTATTCATGGTTTTGATGATGCGACAGATTATTATCAAAAATGCAGCGCATTACCTAAATTAGCTTACATCACGAAGCCAACATTGATTATCCACGCTAAAGATGACCCTTTTATGGCGCCTGAGGTTGTTCCTGATTTATCATTTTTACCCCACAATGTGGAATACCAAATGACAGAACATGGTGGGCACGTAGGCTTTGTGAGCGGTACCTTGAGAAAACCGCAAATGTGGTTAGAAACACGCATCCCTCAATGGTTAACGCCTTATTTAGATAAGGAAATAATGTGATTATTCCTTGGCAAGAACTTGAACCTGAAACATTGGAAAACCTAATTGAAAGCTATGTCTTACGGGAAGGAACCGACTACGGCTCCCATGAAAAAAGCTTACAAGATAAGGTCAACGATGTGAAACGGCAGTTAGTTTCTGGTGAAATTGTGCTAGTCTGGTCTGAATTGCATGAATCGGTTAATTTCATGCCTAAGGGGAGTTTTTCTGTCTGATGTTTTTATTCTATGGTTCATTTTTACGTCATCATCTATCATGAATTAAGTTACAGGTTTTCCACACAATCATGTCGTAAAACCATCAAATAAAACTCAAAACCCTAACACCCGTTAATCCGCTTCATGCACTATTGATTAAAATAGTGCTTATAAGCGCAACACAGGGAGTCCACGATGTCCAAAAAGCACCCAATCATTGCTATCACTGGTTCGAGCGGAGCTGGCACAACCTCAACTAGCCAAGCATTTCGTAAAGTTTTTCACCAATTAAATATCCAACCAGCAACATTAGAAGGGGATAGCTTTCATCGCTATACACGCCCTGAAATGGATATGGCTATCCGTAAAGCCAGAGAACAAGGCCGGCACATCAGTTACTTTGGCCCCGAAGCGAATGATTTTGCGTTGCTTGAACAAACCTTAATCGACTATGCAAAAACAGGTTGTGGGCAGTCCCGTAAATATCTACATACTTATGATGAAGCGGTACCGTATGGCTTGCAACCTGGGACATTTACCCCTTGGGAGCCGCTACCAGACAAAACAGATATTTTATTTTATGAGGGGCTGCATGGTGGCGTTGTCACTCCAGAACATAATGTTGCACAACATGTTGATTTGCTTGTAGGTGTTGTCCCTATTGTCAACCTCGAATGGATCCAAAAATTGATCCGCGATACCACAGAGAGAGGGCACTCCCGCGAAGCGGTTATGGACTCTGTTGTACGTTCTATGGGGGACTATATAAATTACATCACGCCACAATTTTCTCGCACCCATATCAATTTTCAACGCGTTCCTACGGTAGACACCTCTAACCCCTTTTCAGCTAAAGCTATCCCATCACAAGACGAAAGCTTTATTGTGATCCGCTTTCGTGGGCTGGAGCAAATTGATTTCCCCTATTTGCTGTCAATGATATCTGGCTCTTTTATTTCAGCAATGAATACAATTGTCGTCCCAGGAGGGAAACTCGGTTTAGCAATGGAATTAATTATGGCACCAATAGTCGAAAAACTAATTAATCAAAAGAACAACAGTTAAATTATTTTTTGATTAATGAATAAGATGCTTATCATTAATTAAGGTAAGCATCTTTCAGTTCAAATATATTAATAAAAATTAAATTTATTTTTAGTTTTTTATTTCAAAGCTGTGTGTGACTTCAACGGTTTTCTCTAACATCAATGCGACTGAGCAATATTTCTCAGCTGAAAGTTGAACGGCACGTTCGACCGCTTTTTCCGTTAATTCATTCCCTGTAACAATAAAATGCAAATGGATTTTCACAAAATAACGAGGGGCTTCTTCACGACGTTGTGAGGTTAATTTAACTTCACAATCCGTAATATCATAGCGGCCTTTTTGTAAAATAGAAACGACATCAATCGCGCTACAACCCCCCGCTGCCATTAACACCATTTCCATTGGGCTTGGGGCTTTATCACCCGCATTGCCATCCATCATCACTTGGTGCCCAGACGCTGACTCCCCTAAGAAAGAAAGTCCTTCAACCCACTTTACTCTTGCTTCCATTGTATTTCCCCTTGAAATGAAATCGGTTTAAAGGCTACATTGTTCCATAGATATAAGGAATGTTATATCAACTTTATTTGGCTGAAGCGATACAGGGAAGACTTTCTTTATTGAATATGCTACAAACAATACTTAGTTGATAGGATTAAGATCAAAACTCAACGGTTTAATTGATTATATTATAGTGTTGATATCAATTTGCGTTACCAAAAGCAATCAAAAGCGCTGAAGTAATCAGCCCCTTGATTATTTAAAGGTATATAAGGCAAATTAATATGCTAAGCTAGTGACTTTAAAGCCAGCCTTTCTAGTACGTTTTTCCGAATGGCTGCAATAACATACAGAGGATAACGCTAATGGTTCTCGGCAAGCCACAAACAGACCCTACTCTTGAATGGTTTTTGTCACACTGCCATATTCATAAATATCCATCCAAGAGCACTCTTATCCATCAGGGTGAGAAAGCAGAAACCCTTTACTATATCGTTAAAGGTTCGGTGGCTGTTTTAATTAAAGATGAAGAAGGCAAAGAAATGATCCTCTCTTACCTGAATCAGGGGGATTTCATTGGTGAGCTTGGGTTATTTGAAGAAGGGCAAGAACGTACTGCGTGGGTTAGAGCAAAAATCGCCTGCGAAGTTGCTGAAATTTCATATAAAAAATTCCGTCAATTGATTCAGGTTAACCCTGATATTTTAATGCGCCTTTCTGCGCAAATGGCTAGTCGCCTACAAACAACATCTGAGAAAGTCGGTAACCTCGCATTCTTAGACGTTACAGGCCGTATTGCTCAAACGCTATTAAACTTAGCTAAACAACCTGATGCAATGACACACCCAGACGGTATGCAAATCAAAATTACTCGTCAGGAAATAGGCCAAATCGTGGGTTGTTCCCGTGAAACAGTCGGCCGCATTCTAAAAATGTTAGAAGACCAAAACCTGATCTCCGCACACGGTAAAACAATCGTTGTTTATGGTACTCGCTAATTAACCTTTCAGCCTCGCTCTCTTGGCGAGGCGCCCACTTTAGAATAGCGTTATACCTCCGGTATAACGCTATTTTTGCTTATCCATAGCCTATTTATATACTTTCATTAATGAGTATCGTTTCTTTATATTCTTCTAGCTAATTATCGAACTAATATAATGGGAGTTAACCATTATTAGGAGATTATTAGTCGTGACGTTAGATACTAAAGTAAATAATCAAGCCAGTATATTTATTAACATTAACAACAAAGTAATTCCATACAAAAAAACCTCAGTCATTGATAATCTAAATATTATTAAGCCATTGAGCTCAGAGAGTTATAATAAAATAAACTTTGCAATTCAGAATAGTGAATTTCACGAAAGTGCACAGCCCGTACTAAATCAACTACCCTATTCACCACCTGTTGAAAAGCTCTTATTACCTTATACCTATCATGAGGATGATTTAGTTTCCTCATTAGATATCTTCAAAAATAGCATTGAAATAAAAAATGATTCACTTATCAGTGAAAAAAAGGATACCGAGCTAATGCCACTTAATAAAATAAGCACTACAGAAACCAAAGTTTTTAAAGATTTCCGTTTAAATCGCTCAGCTGGTCGATTTTCAAATTTAATATTAGAAATAAAATCAACACATGAAAAAGGCATTCGTTATTTAAAAAATATACTTAAAAAAAATAACAATGAAGAACTATGTGTTAAATTTGAAAATGGCGAGGCTAAGATTACAGATAAGGCTACTATCGCTAGACAAGAATTAATGAAACAACATAAAGAAATTAACCATACCGAAAAAGAAAATTCAGCTATAGACTTAGAATGGGATTACTTCGAGCAGGAGCCTACATACTTAGATAATAGATCAGCAGTGTTCCCTCATCAAAAGAATGAAAGCTTAAATTTTGAATCTAATAATACTGATGAATTTAACGATTTAATAACTGTTCTTTATTCAAGTGACGAAAGTTTGAATTCATCTGGTTATCATTCAGATACTAGCTTACCCTTACGCAGTTCAGAATATTCCTCTACCGAATCGTTACATCAAGAAAATGATAATTTAAATCCCAATATCGACTTGATAATAAATAACCCTACGAAATATTATAATCTAACTAATTTTAATTCAAATAATGAAATCTTAAAGTATTCTTCAAGCGAATCATTGCATCAAAAAAAATATAATAAAGAAAATTTTAGTGATATAAATAAAAGACCTGAAAAGCAAACACAAACCGAAAAAATGAAACTATTAACGGAAGGGAAAAGCTCAACAGGTTATATACATCCCTCTCGTCGAAATAAAATAAATAACTCAAATCAAATTGAAAAAATAAATCAGCTTGATAGAAAAATTGCTGAGTTGGAAGCTCAGAAAAAAGAATACCAAGAAATGGCTAATATCACTTCAACACATGAAAAAAAAATTAAACAATTAGTATTAGAGGCTAAACAAGATATCGTAGAAAATAAAAACATTTAATCAATAAAACGTTTATTGCAGAGGCAAAATGCCTCTGCAACTTTACTCTACAATTTAACCCAATAACTTACCAATCGCCGTTGCTAATTTCGCCATACCGTTATTAATTTCTTCTTCCGAAATAATCAGCGAAGGCGTAAAACGTAAAACATTAGTGCCTGCATTGAGCATCATCAGCCCTTCTACTGCGCTGGCTTGCAGGATATCTTTCGAGCGGTTCAATAGTTTGCCGTCAAGCTCAGCACCAATTAAGAGCCCCATTCCTCTGATCTCAGAAAAAATGCCGTATTTATCGTTCAATTTATTTAAATGGGCAACAAACAGCTCACGACGCTTTTCGACACCTTTTAACACTTCTTCAGTATTAATAATATCAAACGCTGCATTACCTACTGCACAAGCTAATGGATTACCGCCATAAGTGGTACCATGCGAACCCACTTCCATCGTTTTCGCAATTTCTTCAGTAGTAATCATTGCACTGATAGGGAAACCGCCACCCAATGCTTTTGCCGTGGTTAAAATATCAGGCACAACGTTGTAATGCATATAAGAAAATAATTTACCTGTACGCCCCATACCGCTTTGCACTTCGTCAAAGATGAGTAATGCATTATTATCATCACACAGCTTACGAACTCCTTGCAGAAATTCTGCTGTTGCTGCGGTTACGCCACCTTCGCCTTGCACCGGTTCGAGGACAACTGCACAAGTATTTTCATCAATCACCGCTTTGACTGCATCAAGGTCATTAAAAGGCACATGAATAATATCCGCGGGTTTTGGCCCAAAGCCATCTGCATATTTCGCTTGCCCGCCCACCGAAACGGTAAATAATGTGCGCCCATGGAAGGCTTGTTTGAAAGCAATAATCTTCGTTTTATATGGGTTATATTTAGTGATAGCGTAGCGACGCGCTAATTTAAACGCGGCTTCGTTAGCTTCTGAGCCTGAATTCACAAAAAACGCACGGTCAGCAAATGTCGCATTCGTAAGTTTTTGTGCTAACTTTAGCGCCTGCTCGTTGGTGAAAATATTACTGACATGCCATAGCTTTTCGCTTTGTTCACGCACAGCAGCCACCAAACTAGGGTGACAATGCCCTAAAGCAAGAACCGCGATCCCACCGGCAAAATCAATATATTCTTTACCTTGCTGATCCCAAACGCGACTCCCTTCACCTTTAACTGGAATAAATTCCGCCGGCGAAAAAATAGGCAACATAACTTGATCGAAAGTCTGCCGATTAACTGCGTGTTGTTCTGCTGCTGCGTATTGTTCTGACATACCCCTCACCTGCTCTTATTTAATGCGATAATGAAAATATAATCATTAAATATGAATAAAAAATCAAAAAAGAGCAATAGCAAAGGGCATAATATGCATAATTAATTTATTCTGAACCAGATTTATAAATTAATATTTTAGAAAATTATTTAGTAATTCATGGCCTTGCTCACTCAGAATGCTTTCAGGATGGAACTGAACGCCTTCTATAGGCAAGGTTTTGTGCCGTATTCCCATGATTTCATCAACATCACCATTATTCAGTGACCATGCTGATACATCAAAAGAAACAGGGAGTGTCTCTGCCGCAATTACCAGAGAGTGGTAACGTGTCACCGTCAAGGGCCGGTTCAAGCCTTTGAATACCCCTTGATGATTATGGTGAATAGCAGAGGTTTTACCGTGCATAACTTCTCGTGCTTTAACAACTGATGCACCAAAAGCTTGCCCAATGGCTTGATGCCCTAAGCAAATACCTAAAATGGGAAGCTTACCTGCAAAATATTTTATCGCCTCAAGGGAGATGCCAGCCTCATCCGGTGTACATGGCCCAGGTGAAATCACAAGATGTGTAGGCGAAAGCTGTTCAATTTCTTCGATGGTAATTTCATCATTACGTTTTACAACAACTTCAGCCCCTAACTCACAAAAGTATTGGTATAAGTTGTAAGTAAATGAATCGTAATTATCAATAAGTAGAAGCATATTAGCCTATCCGACTGATTTTTATCATTATGTATTATTTCTTATGCATATTTTTATTGTGTTGGCAATCAGAACGGTGATTAAAACACCATAAAAATAATAAGGGCGGCTATCATAGCACAGCCAAAGCAGGAAAATAGCCTATTTAAGTCAATGATTATTTTTTCTCAGAGAAAATTTCCATATAAAAATCATGGAATTATATTTACATCCCTATAACAAACTCACATTTTGATTGAGAATTACTTTAAATACAATGAAATAAAAGGCGATTAAAACATAATAAGCACTGACACATTTTAACTAACATAGTGAATAAAGAGAAACTCAAAGGGGAAGGAAAAGCGGATTTTAAAAAAAGTGGGCACGTTAAAACAACCTACCCACTGTATTCGACACGATAGTTTTTAATTACTACTGTTTTTTAATCACTAAGGCTTTTTAATCACTTCAGCAGAAATGATTGTAATTGGCTCTACAGGAACATTTTGATACGGGCCGACGTTCTCTGTTTTTACTTTAGAGATTTTATCTGCAACATCCATCCCTTTCACCACTTTACCAAATACGGCGTAACCGAAGTCACGTTGTCCGTGGTCTAAGAACGCGTTATCAGCAACATTAATAAAGAATTGGCTCGTTGCGCTGTCTTTATTTGCAGTACGTGCCATAGAGATAGTACCGCGCAAATTACGTAAGCCATTATCTGCTTCATTTTTGATTGGGGCACGGGTTTGCTTTTGCTGTAAATCTTTATTAAAGCCACCGCCTTGGATCATAAAACCTGGAATAACACGGTGGAAAGTAGTTCCGTTGTAATAACCTTCATTAACATACTGAACGAAATTTTCTGTCGTAACAGGGGCTTTTTTACTATTCAGTTCTAATTCGATATCACCCGCCGACGTGACTAACTTGACATAAGTCTCACCCGCAGATAAAGCAAGAGAAGATGCGCTCATTGCGCAGACGGCCAAAAGTGGCACAAAAATTCGTTTTAACATGTAAGGTCCCTTTCGTTATAGCTCATTACAACTGCAATCAAGCAATTCTAGAGTGAAGCTAACAAGAATGCTGAAGATTTACCTATATTTACGCCCAAAAACAAAAGTGCATCAAATGCGTTAAATTCTAGACCACTTTCAGCAAAAGGCGTCATGAATAATGGCTATTTTTCTATTATTACAATTGCGCGGCTCACAACACAGGAAAAATATTACCTGATTCCAAGAGAAAAGCGGTTGAGAGGAGATTTCGAGTTGTCGGGAAGCGCTAAGCAAAGCTATAATCCCCGAGCCTTTTGAGGCTAACTCAGGGAGAACGACAAATGGCAATTAAAAATCATAACTACCAGATGGCAAAGTTTGTCATCAGTGCACCCGATATCCGTCATCTACCTAAAGATACTGGAATTGAGGTGGCTTTTGCTGGCCGCTCTAATGCGGGGAAATCCAGTGCGTTAAACGCATTAACACAGCAAAAAAGCTTAGCACGTACCAGTAAAACACCAGGAAGAACTCAGCTAATCAACCTATTTGAAGTTGAGGAAGGCGTTCGCCTTGTTGACCTTCCGGGCTATGGTTATGCCGAAGTTCCTGAAGAAATGAAACGTAAATGGCAACAAGCACTCGGGGAATATCTCCAAAAAAGAGAATGCATTAAGGGGCTGGTTGTCTTAATGGATATCCGTCATCCATTAAAAGACCTCGATATGCAAATGATTGAATGGTCTGTTGCGATGAATGTACCAGTTTTAGTTTTACTCACAAAAGCAGACAAACTGGCCTCTGGAGCAAGAAAAAAACAACTGATGGAAGTTCGCCAAGCATTGGCTCCACTTGAAGGGGATATTGAAGTCGAATACTTTTCAGCACTGAAAAAGATTGGTATCGATAAACTCCGCATTAAGCTAGATAGTTGGTATAACACACCGGCTTGATTTCTTTTATTGTGAGTCAGAAATGGCTCATAACACCCTTACGTATTCTAATCCACTGAATTTTAGATAAAAAAATGCTCCAATCAAAAAACTTGACTGGAGCAGCTAATATTCAGCTAAATCCGATTACGTGAAGTAAAAGGTCTGAAAGATAGAACATCTTACCTCTGTACCCTACGCCTATTAATGTACTTTATTTTTCGCTCGAAAAAAAGCCTTTTTGTAATTTTTTTTCAAAGCTTTCTACGATTCAGCACAGAAGTATGAATAAAATAAGCTAAAAAACGGATTTTAATTACATATTTATGAGATGTATGTCGCATAAAAATGTTAATCATTTTCTTGACTGTCATCACAAAAATAATTGATTTATTGCAGAGTTATATTGAATTTCTAGTTAATAATTTCAAATGCATAATTATCTGTTATACCTTCGCTTAAACGTAAAAAACCCCCAGTAATTGGTTATCCAACTCTTGGGGGTCTCTTCATAATGGAGGTTTTATATATTCAATATGATTAATAATTAGTGGGCTTCATCCCAATTATCACCAATTCCCACATCCACTTTTAATGGCACGTCCAGTTTCATGCTTTGTTCCATTAATGACTGGACCTGAGCTTGAACACGCTCTAATTCAGACTCTTTGACCTCAAAGACCAATTCATCGTGAACTTGCATTAGCATATCTGCATGCGGCTTTTCAGTTTGCAACCAATTATCAACGGCAATCATGGCTTTTTTAATGATGTCCGCTGCGGTTCCTTGCATTGGGGCGTTGATCGCTTCGCGTTCTGCCGCTTTACGGCGCATCCCATTACTCGACTTAATATCCGCTAAATATAAGCGACGGCCTTCAAGTGTTTCAACATAGCCTTGTTCAGAAGCTTGTAAGCGTGTGTTTTCCATATAACGCAATACACCAGGGTAGCGTTCAAAGTAGAGATCCATATAGCGCTGAGCTTCACCACGAGGGATCCCTAATTGACGTGCTAAACCAAATGCACTCATGCCATAGATAAGCCCGAAGTTAATCGCCTTGGCACTACGGCGTTGGTCACTGGTGACTTGTTCCAGTGGTACACCAAAGACTTCAGCGGCTGTCGCTTTATGGATATCTTTCCCTTCCGCAAACGCAGTTAATAGGCCTTTATCTTGAGATAAATGCGCCATAATACGTAATTCAATTTGTGAATAGTCCGCTGCCATCACTTTGTAGCCTTCACGCGCGATAAAGGCTTGGCGGATCCGGCGACCTTCTTCCGTTCTAACTGGAATATTTTGTAGGTTAGGATCTCGAGAAGATAAACGCCCCGTTGCTGTAACTGCTTGGTGGTAAGAAGTATGAACACGCTGAGTACGCGGGTTAATCATGAGTGGCAGTTTATCCGTATACGTGGATTTTAATTTGGCTAAACTACGGTGCTCAAGCAACAATTTTGGCAATGCATGGTTTAGCGCTAATTCTTCAAGCACTTCCTCATTCGTCGATGCTGCCCCACTTGGCGTTTTCTTTATCACTGGCAACTGCAATTTTTCGAATAAAATCGTTTGTAATTGTTTTGGTGAAGCGAGGTTAAACTCCTCCCCCGCAAGCTCAAAAGCTTCCTTTTCCAGTTCAGCTAAACGAGCGGTAATCACTTTTGACTGCGCAGCAAGCACGTTAGCATCAATTAGAACACCTTTACGCTCCATTCGGACTAACACAGGTACAAGTGGCATTTCAATATTCTGGAAAATGTGATTAAGCTTAGGTTCAGCCTCTAATTGTGGATATAACGCTTGATGCAGTAATAGCGTGACATCTGCATCTTCCGCCGCATAATTAGCGGCTTCTTCTAAAGCAATTTGGTTAAATGTCAGCTGTTTTTTGCCCTTACCTGCAATTTCTTCAAAGCTCACGGTTTTATGGTTCAAATGGCGATCGGCCAAGCTGTCCATATCATGGCGTCCCATCCCCGCAACACTGTTTAACACATACGATTCCAGCATGGTGTCATAACCAATACCTTTTAATTCAATATCATAGTTTTCAAGGACTTCTGCATCATACTTCAAGTTTTGGCCAATTTTGAGGATATTTTCACTCTCAAGGATAGGCTTCATAAGTCCCAAAACCTCTTCCAGAGGAAGCTGTACTGGCGCATCAAGGTAATCGTGACCTAATGGCAAATAAGCGGCATGCCCCGGCTCAATTGCAAATGACATCCCCACTAAACGAGCTTCTTGGGTATCTAAACTATCGGTTTCAGTATCAAAAGCAAATAATGATGCTTTGCTTAATTTTTCAACCCAGCGCTCTAAATCGGCTTTTTCTAGAATCGTTTGGTAATTTTCGGCACACAATGTTGGCACAGTTGGGTTTGATGGCTTCACAGGTGACGCTGCTGGTGTTGGGCTAGGTTTCGCACTTGAGCCTTTATCCTCCATCCAAGTCCCATTTTCAACATCGGCTAGCCAACGTTTAAATTCATAACGGCTAAATAATTGATGCAGTTTATCCACATCTGGCTGAGCAACTTGTAGCTCTTCACACGTTTTTTCCAGCTCAACATCCGTTTTAATCGTCGCTAATTGGTATGATAAAAAAGCAACATCACGGTTTTCCGCCATTTTAGGGGCTAACGTTTTAGAACCTCTAAAACCTAACGGGGCAATAGCCTCAAGGTCATTATAAATTGCTTCTAAGCTACCAATACCTTGCAGTAAAGCGAGTGCTGTTTTTTCACCAACGCCAGGCACCCCAGGAATATTATCTGACGAATCCCCCATTAATGCTAAAAAGTCGATGATAAGTTCAGGGGGAACACCGTATTTTTCTTTGACTTCATCAGGCCCTAGAATAGTGTTATTCATGGTATTGATGAGCGTAATGTTAGGCTCAACTAATTGCGCCATATCTTTATCGCCCGTACTAATTAGCACTGGCATACCTTTTCGGCTTGCTTCACAGGCTAATGTCCCGATGACGTCATCGGCTTCCACTCCTGAAACCACCAGTAAAGGCAAGCCCATCGCTTCCACCATTTCATGTAATGGGGCGATTTGAGCGCGTAAATCATCAGGCATAGGTGGGCGATGTGACTTATAGCTTTCAAACAATTCATCACGAAATGTTTTTCCCTTCGCATCAAAGACAACCGCTACATGGCTAGGTTTATACTGCATAATTAAACTACGTAGCATATTAAGCACGCCATACATTGCCCCTGTAGGCTCACCAGCACTATTGGTCAGTGGAGGGAATGCATGGTAAGCACGGTATAGGTAAGAGGAACCATCAACCAAAATAAGAGGGTTTTCTGCAATCTGAGCCATAATCTGTCATCATCTTTTTAGTCAGGAACGAATACCAATAGGATGCCATAATGTGGCCTCAGATACATCCCAAGTTTTATATTCCGCTTAGTTAGATAATTAAAAACACACCAAATCATCCACTATTATAAGTACACCATTAATTACAGTTAATTAAAATTAATCACGCCGATTAACTAAGTATCTGGCTAACATCCTGTGGATAAGCTTGTGTGTAAATTTGTGTTACTCAGTAAATTCAACAGGTAATATGAATATTAACAATATAAACAGAAAAGTAAAATCAATGGGTTAGCGCATAATTGAATGGGTTTAATACAGGTGAGAGAAAGTCTTTGAATTGTGGATATTAATAGAAAAAAAGAGACGATGGCGAGTATACCACCGTCTATTTACGATTATTTTTTATTTACTAAGAAGTTCACAACATTAGAGAACTCTTTGCCGTAGTCCGCTGCGTTATCAACTGAGATGCCGTTATTACGAACTTGGTATTTACCATCAACAAATAATGCAGGAACACCGCGTAGTTTTAAGTCTTGCGCTGCATTTTGCTGTTTCGCAACGATAGATTTCACAACGAAGCTGTTTAAAGCTGCATCATACTCTTCACCAGAAATACCTGCTTTGATAAAGGCATTACGGATATCTGCTTTACTGTTGATAGTTTGCGTTTTTTGGATACCTTCAAACAGGATAGGTGTGACTTTATCTTCTGCTTTCAAGACAATCGCAACGGCCCAAGCTTGAGTTAAATCGGCACCTAAAGGACCAAGAAAATCAACGTGATAACGCTCCATTTTCACGCCTTCTGGTAAGTTTTTCTCTACCGTTTGAGGCACTTTATACACGCTCTCAAATTGATAGCAGTGTGGGCAATAAAATGAGAAGAACTCCAGAACTTGAGGTAAATTTGGTACAGCTTTAACATCAGTATACTCTTTACCTTCCGTGTAGTTTGCCGCTGCAGCACTAAAAGACATGGCAATACCAAGCAAAGCCAACATAATTTTTTTCATAGACTACATTCTCCAAAAACAAAAACTTAAAAGTTAAAACTGAGGGGTTAACTGCAAAGGGGCGTCTTGCAACCGTTCAATCTGTTGATTAAATTCGAGCGATTGTTTTTGCCAAAAATCATCAGCTTGTAGCCATGAAAATGCTCGAGGAAACGCAGGGTCTTGCCAGCGGCGGATAATCCACCCGAGGTAATGTACCATACGCATTGCTCTAAGAGGTTCAATCAGCTTCAGCTGTTTTACATCAAAATCACAAAACTCATTATACGTATCTAATAACGTATCCAATTGAATGACTTGTTCTTGGCGAGAACCATTAAGTAGCATCCAAAGGTCTTGGATTGCAGGCCCATTTCGGGCGTCATCAAAATCCACCAGCCAAGCTTCATCGCGCCACAGAATATTGCCTGGGTGGCAATCACCTTGTAGGCGAATAGATGAAATTGAGTCAGTCCAGTGTAATTTTACTTGTGCAATCAATGCATCTAAAGACTCTATAAATTGAGATTTATAGCGTTCTGCAATCAAAGGGCTTGAGGCTATCACTTGGCGAGGCTGTGCCAAATACTCATCAAGACCCATTGTCGGACGAAATGCAAAGTTTTTACGCTGGCCAATTTGGTGTATACGTCCTAGCAAATGGCCTACACTTTCTAATTGAAACAAGTTATCTGTTTCATATTGTCTGCCACCGATACTCGGAAAAATTGCAAATATAAACCCACCAAACTCCAATACCGTTTGCCCAGCAAACTCAAGAGGCGCTGCGACAGACAGCCCTTCATCTCGAAGCTCTAAAGTGAAATCGTGCTCTTCTTGAATTTGTGAACGGTTCCAACGCTCAGGACGATAAAATTTAACCACATAACGTTGCCGATTTTCGTCTTGGAATTGATAAACCCGATTTTCGTAGCTATTTAATTCAAGCAGACCTGATTCGGGGTAAACCCCGACTTCCATTAAGGCGTCTAAAATTAAGTCAGGGGAGATTCCACTAAAATGGAAATTCGAATGTTCTATTTCGTCCATCGCGTTTTAGTCTTTAATAATGCCACGGGCACGCAAAATAGCGGTTTTAAAGTCATCTTCATAATCTTTTTTTAAACCCGGGATCGCTTCATTGCTATCCGAACCACGCATTTTTAAATGATAAATTAGCACATCATCTGTTAACTCAGATAAACTGCCTTTAAAACCTGCTTCATCAGCCAGTTTTTGCAATAATTCTACCAAGTTTAAATCTGAATTATCTTTCCAGACAGGATGCAGAAGCTCAATAACTTCATTTAAGCGATGGCATTTCATGTTTATTCCTTTATCACGAATATTCGATACAAGTTACCAATAATCATACAAGAGAAAAAGCGAACTGTTGTCAATCTACGTAAAGTTTAACTGCAATACGCACGAATATTCATTGATTTTATAGCAAAATAGAATAAATTTTAGTAATTACTATACTCGAAAGTGTTTTCTAGGAATGTTGAAACATTTTCTTGAAGATATTCAAGGATATTGAACATGTCATTTCGTCAGTTAATAACGGGTGTGATACTTGCTGGTGGCCGAGGCTCTCGAATGGGTGGTCAAGATAAGGGATTGGTACTTTTATCGGGAAAGCCGCTCTATCAACATATTTTAGCACGCTTACAACCCCAAGTTGGCGAAGTACTCATCAATGCAAACCGTAATCAGGCACGTTACAGCGAAAGCCAATTGACGGTTATCTCTGATTTAAATAACCATTTTTCTGGCCCATTAGCAGGAATGCAAGCGGCTTTACACCATGCCAAAACAGATTGGTTACTGTTTGTGCCTTGCGATGTTCCTGCTTTCCCTCTCAATTTAGCGGAAAAAATGTTCAATGAGAAAGAAAAACATTTAGCCTGCTACGCTTGTGATACAGAACGAGAGCACCCTACGTTTGCTTTATTGCATCGCTCACTAAAAGCTCAACTTGATGATTACCTTGCAAGAGGTGACCGTAAATTAATGCTCTTTATGCATGAAATTAATGCAAAAGGTGTTATTTTCTCACCCGAATCGGGTTCATTTGCGAATCTTAATACACTGGAAGATAGCCGTAACTGGGAGTTACAACAAAAAGAATTATGAAGCAAAATACTCTACCCCTACTTGGAATTACCGCTTATAGCGGCACAGGAAAAACGACTTTATTAAAAAAAGTTATCCCTCTGCTTAAGCTGCGTAACGTTCGTGTTGGTTTAATTAAGCACACTCACCATGACATGGAAGTGGATAAACCGGGCAAAGACAGTTTTGAATTACGTAAAGCTGGCGCAAACCAAACGCTTGTTGCCAGTGAAAAGCGCTGGGCGCTGATGACCGAAACCCCCGAAGCTAATGAAATGGATCTACACTATTTAGCCAGTCGTTTCGATCACACAACATTAGATCTGATTTTAGTTGAGGGCTTTAAGCACGAACCGATCGATAAAATCGCATTATTTCGCTCTGAAGTGGGCAAACCTCTCAACGGTTTGATAGATAACTATGTGGTGGCTGTTGCCAGTGATGAAATCATTGATACCAACGTGCCACAATTAGATATCAATAACCCAGAACAAATCGCAGATTACATTGTGTCTTGGTGGCAAAAAAGCAAGTAACTGTCTGATATTGCGTCTATCGTTTAGATAAAATAGACGCAATTTAGAGATTCATTCACAATAACCTAAAAACACTCATGACCCGTACTCAACGTTTACTGACCCTATTGCAGATACTCAAAGAAAATCGCTATCCTATTACGGCTGAAGCACTTTCATCACAACTGCAAGTCAGCGTGCGTTCTATCTATCGAGATATTGAATCCCTGCGTGATCAAGGTGCTGAAATTATCGGGGAAGCCGGTATTGGTTACCAATTAAAAACGGGACTATTACTACCGCCTTTAGCTTTCGATGAAAATGAACTTGAAGCCTTAATATTAGGTTTACGTTGGGTAAAAAGTAACGCAGACACTGAACTAAAAAACTCAGCAATACGGGCGATAAGCAAAATTAATGCTGTAGTTGCAGGTCATTCACAGAAAATCCTAAATCAAAATACCTTATTTGCCCCCACCACACATTTCTATGAAATTAATGACGTCATTGTTAAAGACTTACGTTTAAGTTTACGAGAAGAATGCAAAGCCAAAATGACTTACCTTGATGGGCAAAATCAACCTAGTGAACGAATTATTTGGCCAATTGCCATTGGTTATATGAAAGATTCCCAAGTATTAGCCGCTTGGTGTGAATTACGTGAAAGTTACCGCCATTTTCGTTTAGACCGCATTCAGTCTTATCATGCACTTTCAGATAAACTACCTTACCCCAAAAATTACCTACTAGAGCGCTGGCAAAAAGAAGTATTGTGCGTCTCTCCTGACAATTTCTGACACTCCACTCCCTTATAGTAAGCACTCAACTTCATATAAGGAAATCACCATGAGCGAACTGGTTCTTTTTACTAATTCAATGTCACGTGGCAACACGGTCGACCTACTATTAAAAATTTTAGATGTTCCTTACAAGCGTATTGAATTAGGTTATGGTGCAGATATGCATACGGCTGAATATCTTGCAATTAATCCGATGGCGAAAGTTCCCACACTTGTTGATGGTGATGCGATTGTGACGGAAACGGCGGCGATTTGTCTCTATCTAGCCGATAAATTTATTGAAAAAGGCTTAGCGCCTGCATTGAATGACCCTAAACGTGCAGATTATTATCGCTGGTTCCTATTTACTGCAGGGCCCATTGAATCTGCATTCACTATCAATAACTTAGGTATTCGATTAGATGAAGAGCAGCAAAAATCTTCTGGTTTTGGTTCTGTCGAACGCACCATGGCTTGCTTAGAAATCGGCTTAAATAACGCTAAACCGTTTATTTGTGGTGAGCAATTTACCGCAGTGGATGTGTATGTCGGGGCGTTTGTCATATTTTTAGTCAAATACCAAATCATGGAAACGACTCCTGCGATGAAAAAATACCTTGATAGCTTAGCAGTCATTCCTGCGATTGCAGAGCTGTTGGCAAAATAATACAAAAAAAGCTAAGTTCAGATGAACTTAGCTTTTAATTTTAGATAACCCATGCTTAACGCATTGTCACAAATTCTTCTGCCGCTGTTGGGTGAATAGCCACCGTATTATCAAAGTCTTTTTTGGTTGCACCCATTTTTAATGCAACCGCAAAACCTTGTAGGATTTCATCCATTCCGAAACCAATACCATGGATGCCAACGATTTTTTCATCTTCACCAACACAAACTAATTTCATACGGCAAGGTTGACGGTGTGAAGTGACGGCGGTATACATTGCAGTGAAAGATGATTTATAACATTTCACTTTATCAGCACCATATTTTTCAATCGCTTCTGGTTCAGTTAAACCGACAGTACCAATTGGAGGGTGTGAGAACACCACTGTTGGGATATTACTGTAATCTAAGTGTTCATCCGGTTTATTATTAAATAAACGTTCAGATAAACGACGACCAGCCGCAACCGCTACAGGAGTTAACTCAACCGCGCCAGTGTTATCACCAACCGCATAGACACCCGGTACATTGGTATTTTGGTATTTATCAACCTTGATATAACCTTTTTCATTCAGTGCGACGCCTGTGGCTTCAATATTCAGGTTATCTGTCATTGGTTCACGACCAATAGCCCAAATTAATGCATCGACGGTTTGTTCTTGGCCATTTTCCAATTTTAATGTCAGTGAACCATCTGCATTTTTCACGACTTCTTTTGGAATTGATTCCGTATGCAGTTTAGGGCCTTCCGTATTCATGACTTCCACTAATGTTTCGACAATCAGTGGGTCAAATGAACGTAACGGGGCATGTTTACGCACAAATAAATGCGCCTCTGCGCCTAAACCATTTAATACACCAGCAAGTTCAACGGCAATATAACCGGCACCCACAACCGCAACACGTTTTGGCAATGCTTCAAGTTCAAAGAAGCCATCAGAAGTCATGCCATATTCTGCACCTGGGATAGCAGGGATCACTGGACGCCCGCCAGTTGCAATCAAAATATGGTCTGCCGTGTAGGTTTCACCATTTACCTCAACAGTATGGGCATCAATAAAACGTGCAAAACCATTGATGACATCAACTTTATTATTCCCTAAGACACGGTCATAAGACTGGTGAATTCGGTCAATATAAGCAGTACGACTATCAATAAGTGTTTTCCAATCAAAACGATTAATTGTCGCATCAAAACCATAATCAGGGCCATAATTGCGAATAGCTTCCGAGATTTGTGCCGCATGCCACATCACCTTTTTCGGTACGCAGCCCACGTTAACACAAGTCCCACCTAATGCTTTCGCCTCAATTAAGGCACATTTTTGCCCATACATTGCTGCACGGTTCATCGACGCAATACCACCGCTTCCGCCACCAATTGCGATATAGTCGTAATGTTTGCTCATAATTTGGTTATTCCCATTGATTGAATGATTTATGAATGCATTTTCTCGCATCATGCTATTGATTGTCATGGCATAAATAGCGCTTTACGATAGATAACACCTGTTAATTTAATCGGTATTACCTATCAAAAATACAGTTTACTCTGGCACAATCCACTCAACTAACGTATGCCCAGTGCCTTCTGGGACGAGTGTTTTATGTAACCATGGCAGCACATTCTTCATTTGCTGCTCAAGTTTCCAAGGTGGGTTGATCACTATCATACCGGATGCCGTCATCCCACGTTGGTCGCTATCAGGACGTACCGCCAATTCAATTTGTAATATTTTACGAATGCCTGTTGCTTCTAATTGATTGACCATACGCTTAATTTGTTGACGTAATACAACAGGATACCAAATTGCATATGTTCCTGTTGCAAAGCGTTTATAGCCTTCCACCACCCCTTTCACGACCGCTTCATAATCCGTCTTCATCTCATAAGGAGGGTCCATCAGCGCAAAGCCACGTCGACTCTGTGGGGGTAATTTCGATTTTAGCTGTTGATAGCCGTCTTCCTTGAAAACTTGCGCGCGGTTATCCCGTGAAAATTCTGTACGTAATAATGGATAATCGCTCGAATGTAGTTCAGTTAATACCAGCTTATCGTGTTCACGTAATAAATATTTTGCTAATAATGGTGAACCCGGGTAATAGCGTAAACGCCCATTATCATTCAATTGGCGCACAATATTCATATACGGCAATAATTCCTCAGGCAAATCAGGTTGCTCCCAAATACGCGCAATCCCTTCAAGATATTCACCTGTTTTTTCTGCATGTTCCCCCGTTAATTGATAACGGCCAGCACCTGAATGTGTATCTAAATACAGAAACGGTTTTTCTTTCTCTTTCAGAGATTCAATGATCAAGCTCTGTACTGTGTGTTTTAACACATCAGCATGGTTGCCTGCGTGAAAGCTGTGACGATAACTTAACATGTAACGTTTGTTTCCTGAGGAAATTCAATACTAGCCACTAAGATGACTATTATTAAATAGGTTCTTTAAAGATAGCCCTTTTGAACAAAAAATAGACCGGATTTATTCATCCGCGTCATTATAGCTAAAATTGGCTACAAATGTCATAACCATAGCTGTGTTAAAATTCACATGACTGAAAAGAAATAAAACGCTATCCTAAACACAAATTTTAAAATAAACAGAGGTAAATGATGAATAAACTACTCCTTACAACTAGTATTTGTATTTCCTTTTTTGCTAGCGCATCAGTAATGGCAGCAAAAACACAAAATGGCTGCGAAATAAAGAAACAACGCATTCAAGAACAAATTGATTACGCAAAACAACATGGTAATCAGCATCGAGTTAAAGGCTTAGAAGAAGCATTAGATAATGTGAATCGTTATTGCACTCCAGAATCTTTATATCGTGATAGTCAAAAAGATGTAGCTGAGAAAACAGAAAAAGTGCAGGAACGCGAAGCTGAGCTGCAGGAAGAAAAATTAAAAGGCGATGACAGTAGTAAAATTAAAAAACGTGAAAGAAAACTCGCAGAAGCTCAAGCAGAATTAAAAGAAGCCCAAGCTGAACTGCAAGTTTATAAAGATGCGCTTTAATTTCTAACGCCCCTTTTCCTCTGATTAATTAACCAGTTGCTTTGACTTTAAACAAACGTTCCAATGACTATTTGTCTCTTAAAACAGTCATTGGGATGAAGTTATTGTCCAATTTAAGCTATAGTATTATGCATATCATTCATTTATAGGCATTAAATAGGTCGAAAAGTCAGACAACTTTTAGTTGCGGGAAAAGGGGATTAAATGTCGAATACGCAGGAAGAAGAACAGAAAGATACTAATAAACTGAAAGCGACACTGAATAAAAGTATTGATGGCAGTAAAAAAGCAGTGACCTTCTCAATGCGAGTTGTGAACTTTATTTGTGCAATTCCTTTTATTGCTCACATCATTCGTACCGTGCAACGTTTTAATGACCGAATGGGGAACCAGTTTGGGGCTGCAATTACCTATTTCTCCTTTCTCTCTTTAATTCCCGTTTTAATGTTTTCATTCGCCGCTGCCGGTTTTGTATTAGCCAGTAATCCTGAATTGCTTGAAAAATTAGTTCGTGGAATTTCTGCAAATATTACTGACCCTACGCTCGCAAATACATTAGAAAGAACAATAGACACCGCAATCCGCCAACGTACGACAGTTGGGCTGACAGGGTTGGCTTTAGCCGTGTACTCAGGGGTTAAATGGGTTAATAACTTACGTTTAGC
Organism: Providencia sp. CIM-Carb-044; assembly: GCF_033901115.1. Classification (NCBI taxonomy): domain Bacteria; kingdom Pseudomonadati; phylum Pseudomonadota; class Gammaproteobacteria; order Enterobacterales; family Morganellaceae; genus Providencia; species Providencia sp. CIM-Carb-044. The sequence continues at coordinate 235,973 of NZ_JAXADV010000005.1, read as the reverse complement.
TATTTTGGCACAATCACGTTCTGTATGGGAACGTAATGAAGATGAACATGAAAATATTATTTTCCGCTACATTCGCGACTTCTTTGCCTTAATTGGCCTACTTATTGCCTTAATTGTGACAATTACACTTACCTCTGTTGCTGGCTCTGCACAAGCAACGATTGTCAGTACGCTTGGGTTAGATGGTATAGAATGGCTTAAACCTGCTTGGACACTGATTGGTTTAACAATATCAATTACAGCTAATTTCCTACTATTTTTATGGATTTTTTGGATCCTACCGCGTATGCAGCATCGCCGCAGGTCACTATTTAAAGGAACATTGCTTGCAGCTATTGGGTTTGAAATCATTAAATCCATCATGACATGGATTTTACCTAACCTTGCCTCGTCACCTTCTGGAGCCGCGTTTGGTTCAGTGCTTGGCCTAATGGCATTCTTTTACTTCTTTGCGCGTTTAACCTTATTTTGTGCAGCTTGGATAGCGACTGATGAGCCAAAAGGTTCATTGGATAACGAAATAATTAAATAACAACTTACTGGGGCGGTAAGACAAACCGCCCTACCACTGTTTAAAACTAGCGTTTCATTTCTTCTGCCAACGTTCTAACCAATAAAGACGCAGACATCTCACGAGCTTTCGCCACATTCTGCCCCGCCCAATATGCCGCAAACTCATCACTACCTAACTTCATTGCTGCTGCATTGAGCTGCTTACCAATATCATAAACCAATGGATAATCAGGTAATTGACTTGTCTCATAGCCGTTACCTGCTCGAATAAATTGATTAATAATCCCTCTCGCTGGGCGCCCTGAAATTGCAGAAGTTAGTTGAGTGTGATCCGCTGTTTGCGATTTGATCTTAGCCCGATAGCCTGCGTTCGCGGCAGATTCAGGGCAAAGCAAAAATGCAGTGCCTAATTGAGCGGCAGCAGCACCGCACTCTAAAGCCCTATTGATAGCTTGCCCATCCATTATGCCACCCGCTGCAATTACAGGTAAATCAATATGTTGAGAGATTAATGTCACTAATTCATAAGTAGTGAGTTCTTCATCTAAAGCCTGCAAATCAAACATGCCTCGATGCCCTCCCGCTTCAATACCTTGTGCAACAACAGCATCAATTCCAGCCAATTCAATTTGTTGTGCTTCTTGTAAATTCGTTGCCGTCGCCATGGTATAAATACCATGTTGTTTCAATTGCTGTACCACCTCGATGGATGGAATATTAAAATGAAAACTCACTACCGCAGGTTTTGTTTCAAGTAACATAGATAACATTTCTGAGTTATCTAAAAAAGTGTGATAAATTTCATTGAGATAGGTAGGAGGAGTCTCATTAAATTGAGCGAAATAAGGCGCTAAATACTGGCTCCATGCCAGTTCATTATCAGGATGACGTTTCGCAGGTAAATGGCAGAATAAATTGACATTGAATGCTTTACTTGTCAGTGCTTGTGTTTGAGTAATCAATTGGCGAGCTTGTTCTACTGAATTTGCGCCTAGGCCTAGTGAGCCAAGCCCTCCAGCTTCTGAAACCGCAGCGGCTAGCGCCGGAGTAGAAACTCCCGCCATTGGGGCTTGTATAATGGGATAACGCAAACCTAACCGTTGTAGAAATATATTCGAGCTATTCATGTTATTTCCTTTACTTCAATGTCTGGGTACATTTTATGTTCTTATATTGAGGATAAACATAGCACCAAATTTATATAAAAAGAAAAAACACTTGCCATTGTGTCGTCGCCATATTGTCACTTTAAGCGCATTTAAAGCGTGCAGGAATCGTATAGATATGATTAAGATGCCATATATCCTCATCTTACTCATTCAATAATGAGATTATTATGACTACCTCTATTCAACAGCTCGAAAATTTAACTTGTGGCGTCGTCCTTTACTATCATAATCAGACCAAAAATAGCGTGGGTGCCTTCTGTGCTAGAGGAATGGATATTGAAGGTAGGCCTCTTACTGTTGATACACCACTACGAATTGCCAGTAATACAAAGACATTTACCGCAGCTGCAATTTTACGTCTTGCTGAAATGGAAAAACTCAGTATTGATGATGCAATATCTGAATATATTGACCCTCAATATAATACGCTACTCAGTACCCAATATAATACTCACGCTATCACTATCCGCCATTTACTGGAGCACAGTAGTGGCCTGCTAGACCATGCAGATGGAGACTATCTAAAAGCCGTTCTCAAACAACCTAACTATGTTTGGAGCCGAACAGAACAAATCGAAATGTACATGCGTAAACAATTTCCAACGTTTTCGCCTGCAAAATCCTTTATCTATTCAGATACGGGTTATATTTTGCTCGGTGATATTATTGAACGGATTACGGGGCAATCTCTTGGCCTAGCTGTTAGGGAGCTTTTGCATTTCGATTCTATTGGTCTCGAGAGCGCATATTGGGAGTCATTAGAACAACCGCCGCAAATCGCAGCACCACGGGCTCGTCAATATTTAGGTAAATTGGATGGAACACATATTCATGCTTCCATGGATACCTATGGCGGTGGGGGTTTAGTTATGTCCTCGAAACAAATGTCGATATTTCTAGAAGCGCTGTTTGAGGGAAATATTTTTTCATCACCAAATACGCTAGAGACTATGCTAAGTATGGGTTCTCACGAAGGTGCAGAACTTTACCGATTAGGCATTATGGTGAATGTGGTCAATGGTATCACCCTGTATTCCCATTTAGGCTTTTGGGGATCTGTAGCCTATTACGCACCAGAAGCAAAAATCAGTGCGGCAGGATTTGTTGATGACAGAGAGTCGCGAGAGACTCTAATTCGCGTTATTGAATCGCTATTAAGCCAATAACATTAATGAAAAGGTAGCCACTGAATCATTCAATGACTATCTTTTCATATATCTATCTTTTCATGCTTATTGTGAGGTGTGGTTTTCTTCTGCTGGTGCAGCGGGAGCCGCTTCTGTTGGTACTGGCGCAGCAATTTGGGGCCATAACACCTTGGTAAATTTCTGGCGAATTTGTTCTGCATCCATCATTTGTTTATCTTTTGGCTGCGCTAATACAAACGCTGCCTCTTGAGATAATAACCGACGGGCTTCCATATTCACCTGTTCAAGGCTTTGTGACGCCAAGAAAGATTGCCTTAACCGCTGGTATTGTTCAGGAGCAATGTCAACCACCCCATTTTGTTGAGAAATCAAACGTTGGCTAATCAAAACATCAGTACTCGTACGCGCATAGGCTGCAAATAGTTGCGATAACTGCACTTGTTTTTCTTTAAGCATATCGTCAAATAGCTCAGCAGCAATACCATTTTGGTTAATCGATGCAAGCTCACTCGCAACAATATCCGTTACCGCTGCCATTTTTTCAGGTACTGCTGTCACCGTTAACGTACAACTGGCTTTCTGATATTGCACACGACAATCTAACCCCGGAACAACTTCTCCTTGATTAAATTTTTGATTGAACGCTTTTTGCAAAGAACGATAAACCGCTTCACGTGCTAAATCGCTCGACCAATAACGCAGTAAAACATTTGAGTCTTTAATGGGGAGCCAATCAATATCCCAAATTAATGAAAGCGTATCCTGTGCAGGCTGTTCCTGTAAAATATCAATAGATTGTGGTTTTACCGCCGATAGTACTGCAACAGAAACAGGTTCAGAGCGCCTACCTTCTAATGATGAGAAAGTTTGTGAAATTGAATCAGATAACATTCGAGAATCAACATGGCCCGCTACATACAATGTCATGACGTCCGGTGTGTACCATTTTTGATAAAAAGAATTCACACTATCAAGAGCTACAACATCATTCGGTTTTTGGCCTGGGTCATACCCCATCATCGTCGACCCCTTTAAACGCGCTCGCCAAACGGGATCATTGGCATTTAAAGGAAGTGTTGCAACTGGGACATTTTGTGCTGTCAAACCATTATGTAATGTCGTTTCTGTATACTCAGCTCCTGCAACAGAAGTTGCTAACCAGCTGAGTGCTTGCTTAATTAAGTCTGGGCGATTATTCGGTAAACTTAAGCTATAAATGGTGTAGTCATAAGAAACAACAGCGGGTGGAATTGGCATGTCAGGGTCTGTGGCCTGACGCCAGAAATCTTGTAATGTTGCTGTTGGAAATGCTTCAGTTTGATGAAGCAACGCCATTTTAGGAATGAGGTAACTGTACCCTTTCTCGCTCGCTTTTTCTGTTAATGAGCCTGTTTTAATTGCTAACCTAAGCTGGATACGATCATTAGGACGTTGCGGTGTTTGTAATAATTGCCAGCTAAAGCCATTTTCTAGCTTCCCTTGCTGCCATGCTGGATCAGGTTGTAAAGGCTCAGCTCCCGCTAAATACGCGACTGAGAATAATACAACACCAATGATATACCGAACTTTCAAGCCCTGCATGTAAACCCCTATGTGTTTTATATCTTTATATTTAACCGCAAATAGCAACAGATAAATTAACGAAAAACGTGAACTTATCGGGTTAAACGATATAGTTTGGCTTTATTCCATTTTTCATTGTTACCACTATAACGATATTAGACCATAAAGCTGAGTTCATGTTCATGACTTAATCTGATTTTTGCTGTTTTCTTTGACGGTTATACCCTTTTGCAAGTAAACCGAGCTCATCGTCACGATGATATTCAGACACAACAATTTGATTAACTTCAGAATTTGTCTGTAATTCAATTGCGATTTTACGTAGCGGCCTTATTATCATACGACTGACACACCACGTCATTCCAATAGCAATAATGAGTACCAACAATAAATAAGTTGTTGTCATCAAAGCAAGGGTATTTAGTGCAAATCGATAAACACGGTTAGGATCCACTTGTAATGTTAAATACCCTTGAGGCTTCGCTTGCAACACAACATTTCCATACGCATACAATGGTACGGTCATTTCGACAGGGATCCCCACAAAATGGGTAACCCAATTGGGTATCGGCTTCGGCGTTGCAAAGCTTAGGTTCATTACCGTTGTGCCATCAACAGTAATAATCGCGTTTCCCATAATGCCTGATGTCTTTAAGCTTATCAGCAGCCGTTTAACTTCATTAAGGTCGGAGCTTAGGAGGGAATCTGTTAATGGTTTTTGAATTTGCACTACAGCGTTACTGAGCTGGTCTAAATAATCTTGCTTACGTTGTTCAACTAAGTAACTGAATTGAATAGCTAAAAAAAGCGCAAGTGATAGTAGCGTAATCATAAAGAATACGACCATACTTTTTAATGTTAGTGAGCGTTGGACTCGGGTATTCATTTGGCCACAACCTTTCTAATCAAGCAGCTTTTTAAAGAAAACGGAAACATCAGTCAGTATACTTGATTTTATCCGTAAAAGAGTAGCTTAAAAAGAAAGATTGGGTATTTAGGACAAACAGCATGTTAAAGCGGCTTAAAGTGGCACTAGAATAAAAGACGGCAGAAAGTTAGCCTTTCCACCGTTTCACTCCTTAACTCACGACAACCGTTTGTTTTTCATCTTCATCAACCGCAAAACACGCAACTAACTGTTGGTTATATTCCTTCAATGTTGGTTGAAATTGAGTACACTGACCAAATGCTCTACGGCAACGCGCTGCAAATGCGCACCCCGGTGGTGGGTTTAAAGGACTTGGTAACTCTCCCGTTAACTTAATACGTTCGCGCCGAGCGTCTGGGTTCAACCTTGGTGTCGCTGATAATAACGCTTGAGTATAAGGGTGAAGAGGGTTATTAAAAATCTGCTCTTTTGTTCCTTTCTCCACACAGCGGCCTAAATACATCACCATGACTTCATCAGCAATATGCTCTACCACCGATAAATCATGTGAAATAAAGACATAAGACAAACCTAAATCTTGCTGTAAATCCATCATCAGATTTAATACTTGAGCACGAACAGAAACATCCAGTGCGGAAACGGGTTCATCTGCAACCACAATGTCAGGGTCAAGCATTAAACCACGTGCTATCGCGATACGCTGGCGTTGACCACCAGAAAACATGTGAGGATATCGGCTATAGTGCTCTGTTTTTAAACCCACTTTAGCCATCATCGATAATACTTTTTCCTTGCGCTGCTCTTTCGACAGTGAAGTATTAATCAATAACGGCTCTTCCAAAATTTGCCCCACCTTTTTACGTGGATTCAAAGAGCCATAAGGGTTTTGAAACACAATTTGGATTTTTTGGCGACGCAGTTTCTCTGCAGACTTATCTTTTACTAACAAGTTTTGGTCTTGGTAATACAACTCGCCCTCAGAAGGTTGCTCAATCATGGTTAATAAACGACCTAATGTCGATTTACCACACCCCGACTCCCCAACCACGGCCAGTGTTTTACCTCGTTCTAGCTCAAAAGAGACTCCATCCAATGCTTTTAAGGTTTTTTCAGCAGCAAAAACCCCTCTTTTGACGGAATAATATTTTTTCAAATCCACCGCTTTGAGCAATGGAGTGTGTTGTTTATCACTCATAATGTTGGCCTCCCCATATCATCCAGCGGCATATGGCATTTGACTTGGCGATCACCAACGGTTTGTAACATTGGCTCTTCTTGACGGCATTTCTCCGTTGCATACGGACAACGTGGGTTCAATAAACACCCTACAGGCCTATCGTATTTTCCGGGGACCACACCAGGAAGTGAGGCTAAACGGGATTTATTCGTCGCAAATTCCGGCAAGGCACGTAATAGCGCTTGTGTATAAGGATGGCGAGGATGTTTAAAAATATCACTTGCTTTGGCGGACTCCACCACCTGCCCCGCATACATCACAATAATATGATGCGCAGCTTCTGCCACTAAAGCGAGGTCATGCGTGATAAGCACTAATGCCATATTTTCTTGCTGCTGCAATTCCAACAATAATTCAATAATTTGGGCTTGAATAGTGACATCTAATGCCGTTGTCGGCTCATCCGCAATCAATAATTTAGGCCGGCATGCTATTGCCATAGCAATCATCACACGCTGGCTCATTCCCCCTGACAATTGGTGAGGATACACATCTAAACGTGATTGTGGGTCAGGGATACCCACCATGTCTAGCAGGTCAACTGCCCGTTGCTTACGCGTACTTTTGCTGCCGCCTTGGTGGACTTTCAATGCTTCCATAATCTGATAACCCACCGTAAAACATGGGTTTAAACTAGTCATCGGGTCTTGGAAAATCATCGCCACATCGGCTCCAACGATTTGCCGGCGCTCTTTTTCAGGGATTGACAATAAATCTCGTCCATCAAATTGCAATGAATTCGCCATCACTTTTCCGGGGTAATCAATTAACCCCATAATAGCCAGTGAACTCACTGATTTACCTGAACCAGATTCCCCTACAATACCAACGACTTGGCCTTTATCAACGCTATAGCTGATGCGGTCAACGGCGCGAAACGGTGCCTTTTCGTCTCCGAAATGAACCGAAAGTTGTTCTACATTTAACAATGCCATTTGGTTACCTCATCACTGCTTGAGTTTTGGATCAAATGCATCACGTAACCCATCACCCATTAGGTTAAACGCAAGCACCGTCAATAAAATTGCCAGTCCAGGGAAAGTCACAACCCACCATGCGCTTTGTGCAAATTGCAGCACATCAGACAGCATCGTTCCCCACTCAGGAGTTGGTGGCTGCGCGCCCATTCCGAGGAAACCCAAAGCAGCCATATCTAAAATGGCATTCGAAAAACCTAAAGAGGCCTGTACAATCAATGGTGCCAAACAGTTAGGCAAAATATTCACGAACATTTGGCGTACTGCCCCTGCACCCGCAACACGAGAAGCCGTCACATAGTCACGGTTGACTTCCACTAAAACAGCCGCTCGTGTTAATCGAATATAGTGAGGTAATGCAACAAACGTCAAAGCAATCGAGGCATTAACAATCGAAGGTCCAAAAATGGCGACCAGTACCAAAGCTAATAACAAACTTGGCAATGCCAACATGATATCGACAACTCGCATAATTAATGCGTCAACGACACCACCAAAATAGCCAGCGATCACACCAATAGTGACCCCCATGATTAACGACAGCACAACCACTAAACAACCAACTAGCAGTGACAGGCGGGCGCCATACATTAAACGAGAGAGTAAATCACGCCCAACATCATCAGTGCCTAAAATAAACTGCCAACTTCCCCCATCTTCCCAAACTGGCGGAGCAAGTAAGAAATCACGAAATTGTTCATCTGGAGCATGTGGAGCTAATATACCTGCAAAAATTGCAATCAGTACCATCAGGATAATGTAGAACATCCCGACAACTGCTCCTTTGTTACGTTTAAAATAATGCCAAAATTCTTGTAATGGTGTCATCGGCTGTGGGGCGCTGACAACGGTTGGCTCAGTAGATTGAGACATTTAGCGCTCCTTATTTCTTATGACGAATACGTGGGTTTACAATGCCATACAGCACGTCGACCACTAAGTTTACGAAGATAATCAGTGTAGCAACCAGCAGAACGCCCCCTTGTACCACAGGGTAATCACGACGCTGTAGCCCTTCGATTAACCAACGCCCTAACCCAGGCCATGAGAAAATAGTTTCTGTCAAGATAGCCCCTGCTAACATCACCCCAACCTGCAAGCCAATTACCGTAACAACGGGTAATAATGCATTACGTAGTGCGTGAATTAAAATTACGCGAGCGCGGCCAAGACCTTTAGCACGTGCAGTACGAATATAATCCTCTCCCAATACTTCCAACATTGACGAGCGAGTCATACGCACAATAACGGCTAATGGGATCGTACCCAAAACAATGGAAGGCAATATCAAGTGCTCTACCGCATCAATAAAATCGCCATCTTCACCCCAAATTAGGGTATCAATTAGCATAAAACCGGTCAGAGGCTGGGAATCATCAAGAAAAACAGTGTCACTCACTCGTCCTGCAACAGGGGTGAGGTCTAATTGCACCGACACTAACATGATGAGCATGATCCCCCACCAGAAGATAGGCATTGAGTAGCCTGTTAAAGAAAGGCCAATCGCAGTATGGTCAAAGATTGAACCACGTTTTACTGCGGCTAAAACCCCAACTGGGATCCCTACAGAAATTGCAAAAATCATGGCACAAGTTGCCAATTCCACTGTCGCTAAAAAACGGGGCAAAAACTCTTCCCATACACCGATGCGACTTTTTAAGGAAATCCCTAAATCACCATGAAATATCCCATTGATATAATGAAGATATTGTTTCCAAAGTGGCTGATCAAGCCCTAACTCTGCCATTAAATAAGCATGCCTTTCAGGGGATAGTCCCCTTTCACCGGCCATGATCATCACCGGGTCGCCTGGGATCATGTGGACAAAGGCAAAAGTCAATAATGTAATACCGATAAACGTGGGGATCACAAGCCCCAATCGTCGGAGGATAAATTGCAACATATCCTGAATCTCTTTAATAATGCCGTTGACGGCTCTTAGTCCGTTTGGCTACTCAGAAAATTGCTTTTCCGGGTGCTCACAAACAACTTAACTTCTCTGCTTCTTCTAGAGAAGAAAACGCCCTCCGCTCTAAACCAGCAACGAAGGGCATAGACAGATTAGATACGATTACTTCTCAATATCGACGTTTTCGAAGTGGTGCTTGCCTAATGGGTCAACCACATAGCCTTTGACTTCTTTACGTACGGGTTCAAACACTGTAGAGTGCGCGATAATGAGGGCTGGCGCCTGCTCATTCATCACAACTTGCGCTTGTTTGTACAGTTCGACTCGCTTGTCGTGATCTGCTGTTTGGCGCGCTGGTTGGATCAAGTTCTCAAAGCTTTCATTACACCATTTTGAGTAATTAGAACCTTGCTCTTTTGCTGCACAGCTAAACAAGGTTGCAAAGAAGTTATCAGGGTCCCCATTGTCACCCGTCCAACCCATCATTACTGTTTGTGGCTCACCATCTTTCGCACGTTTGAGGTACTCTCCCCATTCGTAGCTAACAACTTTTGATTTAACGCCAATTTTTGCCCAGTCTGCTTGGATCATTTCCGCCATACGGCGTGCATTTGGGTTATATGGTCGTTGAACAGGCATTGCCCACAGGTCAATTTCAAAACCATTCGGGAAACCCGCTTCTGCTAATAAGGCTTTGGCTTTTTCAGGATTATATTCGTAATCGTTTACCGCATCGTTATAGCCCCACATTGTCGGTGGGATAAGGTTTTTCGCTTTTTGACCTGCACCTTGATAAACCGCTTCGATAATTGCATCTTTGTTCACCGCCATAGACAGTGCTTGGCGAACCTTTTGATTATCTAATGGTTTTTTCTCAACATTATAAGAGAGATAGCCGACGTTTAGGCCTGGTTGCTCCATTAATGTAATGTCTTTATCTTGCTTCATGCGCTCTAAATCAGCCGGATTTGGATATGGCATGACTTGGCATTCATTTTTTTGCAGTTTTGCATAACGAACGGAAGCATCTGGCGTGATAGAGAAGACTAAACGGTCAAGTTTAGGTTTTGTACCCCAATATTGGTCATTGGCTTTATAAAGAATACGAGAGTCTTTTTGGTATTGTTGCAGAACAAATGGGCCCGTTCCAATTGGGTTTAAGTCCACTTTCTCTGGCGTACCCGCTTTCAACATCTGGTCTGCATATTCAGCAGAAAGAATCGATGCAAAGTCCATTGCCATATCAGCTAAGAATGGTGATTCTGGGCGAGTTAATGTGATTTTTACTGTGTTATCATCGACTTTTTCAACTTTATCGATAATTTTATCCATATCCATTCCCATAAAGTATTCGTAGCTACCGCCTGAAACTTTATGATATGGGTGATTTGCATCTTTTTGGCGCATAAATGTATAAATCACATCATCTGCGTTAAGATCACGGGTCGGTTTAAATTCTTTGTTAGAGTGCCATTTGACACCCTTACGTAGATGGAAAGTGTACTCTTTACCATCATCACTCACTTCCCAGCTTTCCGCTAAACCCGGTTCAATTTCCGTTGTTCCTAATTTGAATTCAACTAAACGGTTATACAGCGGGATAGAGCTTGCATCATAGGTTGTTCCTGATGTGAACAACTGTGGGTTAAAGCCTTCTGGAGAACCTTCAGAACAGTAAACTAACGTTTTTGCCTGTACTGTTGCTGATACTGCTAATGCTGCCAATGTAAGTCCTACAGTCAGTAGACCTGTCTTTTTAATAGAGCGCATCTGTATGCTCCTATGGTGTTCATGTTGTTTTGCTTGATGTCTAGATCCGTCATAAAAGCGACAGATGTAGTATCTGTATTTTTTGTTATTCATTGTGCAATTAATCAACTGTCACTCACTTCGTCAATAGCCACATTTACGCTCCGCCCACAATTCATGTAACATATTAGAAACAATTAGCATTGCAATTTAGCTTAAAATTTCATAATGAAGTGCAAGATGCAGGTGTTATAACCATATAATTAGTAGTGAATAGGGTTTTATATCGAGGTTATTTATTTTTATATTTGTGATTAAGTGCTGAATTACTGAACGAATATAGTGCTTTTGTTGGCATGATACGAAATAAAACACTAGAGAGAATCGATGTGGAAATTATTTTAGTATGTAATTATTTAGTTTGTTTTTTATGCAAATAAAAAACATTCAACTGCTTTCACTAAACATAATTTTAACCAATTGATAACTTAAAGAATAAAATAATACTGGCTGTAGTTTGTATTCTTATTTTCCAAAGTACAGAATATGCTTTAATACCGATGATAAAAACTACAATTGCCTAATATTACCTAGGTCATTTTAAATAGATGCAATCACCTGCTTTAACCCTATGATTTAACTAATAATGAAATTTCATTTGAAGGCTCGAACTCATTGAATTTACCAATAGTCGATCAGTTTGCCAAACTGGCGCTTCTACAAATAAATGATATGACAAACTCCCAATTTGACCTTTAGCTCCGACTCTCCCTCCCAGCAATAGGTTTTCTTTCCAAAATGTGGCTCTATCATTTGATGTTGTTCCTAAACCTAACGAGGTATATAAAGCCATATGCGGCCATGGGCTCTGCCAGAGCACCTCGTTTTGTAGCTTTAAGCTATTATCCCCCATTTCAAGGTGCTCAGCTCCACCGATAAAACCACTAACACCTCCAAAACCAGTAAGTGATCCTTGGTCTAATAAAACATCTAGCTTGTCACGACTTAATTGCATATCAAATTGGCTTTGATATTGAAAAGGGGAGGCTTCCTTCATTGCTGAAGCCGAAATCTGTAAAACCTGTGGCTTATTTAAACCCGTAATTTGCTGTACATTGGTACCAAACCAGTTAGTTCCTTGTTTATACGTTAATGTAACTAAAGCACTTCCCCGTAAAAAATTGACCTGATGAGTTAACCCACCAATGATGTAATGAGCCAAGCGTTGTTGTGTTCGTAAGTGTAGGTCAGCCAAAAACGTGTCACTTTTTTGGCTTTCAGACCCTAGACTTAATGAAGTTACCGTTTTTTCTGTTCGTTTTAATAAATATTCGGCTTGTAGTAATAAGAAGCCGTTATACTGCTGTAGTGGTAAAGCGGCATCATTACTGGTAATAACTGTTTTATTTTCCTGATACCCACTAAATATTGAAAACAACCAATATTGATAAGGGAGAGAGTAAAACAATATTGCTGATTTAATTTCAGTTTCTTCTGTGTTACTAAATTGACGGCTGATTTCTGAATATAAAAAATCACTTCGTAAAAAAGGATTGGCGACCATAAAAGTATGGCCAACAGTGCTACCGACTTGCCGAGAAATTGAGTGTGATTCAAAAGAAAGCGCACCTTGGAATTCGCGTCGGTGCTGGCCTACCACGACAATTTGCGTGGCATTCCCATAGCTATCATCAGGAATTAGTTTTATATGGAAAGGAAGTAAAGATGTATTTTGCAAATTGTACAAGCCTTGTTCAATTTGCCGTAAATTAAGCGTATCACCTAACTGGAAAGGAAATATGTGTGGTAGTAATTTATCTTCTGACTGCTCATTTTGATAAACCACAGAAGAAACCGTTCCTGCTATTATTTTTGCTTGCAAAATACCAAACAGAAAAGTTTGCTCAGGGTAATACAAGTAAGAGGTCAGATAGCCTGCATGAATTAACTTCGCCGTAATATCATCTGCATAATTGAGTAAGCCTTGTTCATCAATACATTGGCCCTCTATCTTTTGCCGCCATTTATTGACTTGGCTAACAGCTATTTCCTTAATCTGCTCAAGCCCAATGAAATGTACTTGGTTTATCATAATACAAGTAGATGGCATCTCAACAATACCATTTGGAGGCGCTATAGGCGCGCTATAAGCTTTAAAGCCAATAACGGTATAAAGACTTAATAAGAAGAAACAAAGAGGTATCGATAAAACGTTATTAACTTTCATTAACGAGTCCTTGTAATGAAAAAGCGTTTTTACCTAAAACAACATGAGTGAATCAGCTTATATATCAACAGAGATAGGTTATTGAGTGCAAGCCAAGTTAGTCTGAAATAGTTGGGGTGAAAAATAGGAAGGGATATAAACGAAAAAACCCACCTCAATGAGGTGGGTTCTAAAATTTGGTCGGCGAGAGAGGATTCGAACCTCCGACCCACTGGTCCCAAACCAGTTGCGCTACCAAGCTGCGCTACTCGCCGAAAACGGTGTGAATAATACTGCCAAGAACGGAGATCGTCAACCCATTTTTCGCCAATTCTGTTCGTTTGCTGATAAAACCACCAAAACAGTAAGGCTTATATGCAAATTACCTTATTTTAAGTAAAAAATAAGCACTAGAATATTTTAGTGCTTATTTATCAAACAGGTTAGCGTTTATAAAAATAACGTTAACTACAAGCTAATAACCTATTTTTAAGGCTATTGAAGCAAAGAAATATCCGCTACTTTTAAGAACAACTCACGTAATTGGCTTAATAGCGTCAAACGATTAATACGAACCGCTTGGTCTTCATCCATTACCATAACATTTGCAAAGAATTCATCTACGATATCGCGTAAAGAAGCTAATTCAACTAAAGCCTCTTGATAATTCCTTTCTGCAAACATTGGCGCAAGTTTATCTTGCAATACCACAACATGGGTCGCAAGTTTGACTTCTTCAGGTGTTTTTAGAACAGAAGCTAAAACGTTATCAGCCAATTTTTCTTCTGATTTGCTCAGAATATTGGAAACACGTTTATTTGCCGCTGCAAGTGCCTGCGCCTCTTCTAATGAACGGAAGTGAGTAACAGCTTTCACTCGTGCATCAAAGTCAGCAGGTTGTGTTGGATGACGAGCTAATACCGCTTGGATGGTATCAATACTATAGCCTAATTCTTGATACCAAGAACGGAAACGACCAAGCATGAACTCGACAACGTCATTAACCACATTTTTATTGGTTAATTTATCACCGTATAAACGAGCTGCTTCTTCTGTCATTTCAACAAGATCAAGCTGGTAGCCTTTTTCTACGATGATGCGTAAGACACCTAATGCAGCACGGCGCAAAGCGAATGGGTCTTTATCGCCTTTAGGATGTTGGCCAATACCAAAAATACCAGCAAGCGTATCCATTTTTTCAGCCAATGCTAATGCGGCTGAAACATCAGTCGATGGAAGTGCATCTCCAGAAAAACGCGGTTGGTACTGCTCTTTTAAAGCTAATGCAACGTCTTCTGACTCACCATCATGGCGTGCATAATGCATTCCCATAACGCCTTGAGTGTCTGTGAATTCAAACACCATATTAGTCATTAAGTCACATTTTGCTAATAAACCAGCTCGTGTCGCATGGTTTACATCTGCACCAATTTTGTTTGCAATCCAGCCAGCTAATGCTTCTAAACGGTCAGTTTTATCACGCAGTGTACCTAATTGTTTTTGGAACAATACAGTTTCTAAGCGTGGTAAGTTATCTTCCAAACGTTGTTTACGGTCAGTTTTAAAGAAAAATTCGGCATCGGCTAAACGCGGACGTACAACTTTTTCGTTACCTGAAATAATTTGCTGAGGGTCAGAAGACTCAATATTTGCCACAAAGATAAAATTAGGCATTAACTTGCCCGTCTTATCATAAACTGGGAAATATTTTTGGTCCCCTTTCATGGTATAAACTAGCGCTTCTGAAGGAACATCTAAGAATTTCTCTTCAAATTTAGCTGTTAAAACGACCGGCCATTCAACCAATGAAGTCACTTCTTCAAGCAAACTATCTGTTAAGTCAGCTTGGCCACCAAGAGCCTGAGCCGCTTTTTCCGCATCGGCTTTAATAACCGCTTTACGTTCTGCGTAATCTGCCATGACTTTACCGCGTTCACGTAAAATGGCTGGATATTGTTCCGCATTATCAATAGTAAATTCAGATTCACCCATGAAACGGTGACCACGAATTGTGCGCCCGCTCTTAATCCCTAAAATTTCGCCATCAATAACATCACTACCCAGTAACAATGTTACCGTGTGCACAGGGCGAACAAATTGTGTGTCCTTATCTGCCCAACGCATTAATTTAGGTATAGGTAATTTGGCCAATGCACGGCTAACCATATCAGCCAGTAATTCACTGACTGCCTGCCCTTTCATTTGGGCACGATAGAGTAGCCACTCGCCTTTATCCGTGGTCAAACGCTCAGCTTGATCAACGGTAATACCACACCCGCGAGCCCAGCCTTCAGCGGCTTTAGTTGGTTGGCCATCTGGACCGAATGCTTGAGAGATAGCAGGGCCGCGTTTTTCAATTTCACGGTCTGGCTGTGAAGCCGCTAAATCAGCGACTTTAAGTGCTAACCGGCGAGGAGCAGCAAACCACGTTACTGCACCATGAGCAATATCTGCCCCATCAAGTTCAGCCGTAAAATTTGCAGCAAATGATTCAGCTAATGAACGAAGAGCCTTCGGCGGTAACTCTTCGGTGCCGATTTCCACAAGGAAAGTCTGTTGAGTCATGACAGCCTCTTAGTTCTTATGACACATAGGGAATCCAAGCGCTTCACGAGAAGCATAATACGCTTCTGCAACCCCTTTGGTTAGGGTACGAATACGTAAGATATAGCGCTGGCGTTCAGTAACAGAAATGGCTTTACGTGCATCGAGTAAGTTGAAAGTATGGGCCGCTTTCAAGATACGTTCGTATGCAGGTAGTGGAAGTGGCGTTTCCAAAGCCAGCAAGTGTTGAGCTTCTTTTTCGTACTCTTCAAAGCATTTGAAAAGAAAATCAACATTTGCGTATTCAAAGTTATAGGTTGATTGCTCAACTTCGTTTTGATGATAGATATCACCATAAGTGGTTTTACCCAATGGGCCATCACACCAAACAAGGTCATACACGCTGTCCACGCCTTGGATATACATCGCTAAGCGCTCTAAACCGTATGTAATTTCACCTGTTACTGGTTTACACTCAAGACCACCGACCTGCTGGAAGTAAGTGAACTGAGTAACTTCCATACCATTAAGCCACACTTCCCAGCCTAATCCCCAGGCACCTAATGTTGGGTTTTCCCAGTTATCTTCAACAAAACGAATGTCGTGAACTGTTGGGTCAACACCTAATTCTTTTAAAGAACCAAGGTATAACTCTTGGATATTGTCTGGTGATGGCTTGATGATCACCTGAAACTGGTAATAGTGTTGTAGACGGTTTGGGTTTTCACCATAGCGACCATCAGTTGGTCGGCGAGATGGTTGAACATAAGCCGCTGCAATAGGCTCAGGGCCTAATGCACGCAAACACGTCATTGGGTGAGAAGTTCCAGCGCCGACTTCCATGTCCAATGGTTGAACAATGGTACAGCCTTGACGCGCCCAGTAGTCCTGTAATGTCAGGATAAGACCTTGAAAGGTTTTGGTATCAAACTTTTGCATGTTAGATCCGCACGCGATACGTAAAATTTAATGAAAGTACGCCAGTATACCCTTTGACCGCAAGATATACAGCATTGAATATGTCTGTATTTATTCTAAAAATAAAAAAAAATACTTTCACCCCTTTTAAGCTGGTTATTTATACAGTATAAATAGTTTGTTTTTTGAAGCAAACCAATTACCATTGTAAAAAGGATGAAAATGGATACCGCACTAACACGTTGCCATTGGGTCAATCAGGATCCTGAATATATCGCTTATCACGACCATGAATGGGGTAAACCCACTTATGATAACTTAACATTATTTGAAATGATCTGCCTTGAAGGCCAACAAGCCGGGCTCTCTTGGTACACCATTTTAAAAAAACGCCAAGGATATCGTGATCTATTTCATCATTTCGACCCTGAAAAAATTGCATCAATGAATGAAGACGATATTGAGCGACTCATGCAAGATACTCGGATCATCCGTAATCGATTAAAAATTAATGCAATTATTGCAAATGCAAAAGCTTATTTAGCCATGAAAGAAAATGGTGAAGACTTCTCCACTTTTATTTGGCAATTTGTTAATGGCCAACCCATTATCAACGGTTGGGAGCTCTCATCACAAGTTCCTGCGGAAACAGAACTTTCTAAGCTTCTCTCCAAAGCGCTCAAAAAACGTGGGTTTAAATTTGTCGGCTCAATTACTTGCTACGCCTTTATGCAAGCAACTGGCATGATAAATGACCATTTAGTGAATTGTTGCCAATTTAAATAAATTAGTTTTTATCGGTGTAACTCATCGAGTAAAAAGAAAAATAAACCACCAAAGCATTAACATTGCAACATTTTAGACTGTTAAATATATCCATCTCAATATTTTATCTTAATAAAAGATAGAAATTGGTGGTTGAACTCTGAGGTGCAGCGGAGTATGTTTTAAATTCCATTAACAATCTAATAAATATATGTGAATAAATGCGATGATATTTTCTAAATTTGGCAATAAATTTGCTAAAAATTCAGGTATTTCATTATTAATGAAAGACTTGAATGAAGGCATAAGAACCCCTGGCTCCATTATGTTAGGGGGAGGAAATCCTGCTCATATCCCTGAAATGGATAAGTATTTCCAAGATCTGTTAGCTGAGATGTGTGCTAATGGCCAATTGACGGACACTTTATGTAATTATGATGGTCCTCAAGGTAAAGATGCCATGTTGAAAGCGCTTGCAGCAACGCTAAAAGCAAAACTAGGTTGGAATATTAGCGCGAAAAATATTGCCCTATCTAACGGCAGCCAGAGTGCTTTTTTCTATCTATTTAACTTGCTAGCCGGTCGCTTTGAAGATGGTATCACCCGTAAAGTGCTATTTCCTCTTGCCCCTGAATATGTCGGTTATGCAGACTCAGGTCTTGATGATGGCTTATTCGTTGCTAATAAGCCACAAATTGAATTTTTACCTAATGGTCAATTTAAATACCGAGTCGACTTCAACACATTAGAGGTTACTGATGATATTGGTGTGATTTGTGTGTCTCGCCCAACAAATCCGACTGGTAATGTCATTACTGATGAAGAAGTTGAGCATTTAGACCAACTAGCTAAACAACATAATATTCCACTACTAATAGATAATGCTTATGGTGTTCCTTTCCCTGGCATTATTTTCAGCGAAGCTACGCCATTTTGGAACGAAAATGTCATTCTTTGTATGAGTTTATCTAAACTTGGTTTACCAGGAACTCGATGCGGCATTATCATCGCTAACGAAGAAATCATTGAAGCTGTTAGTAATATGAATGGCATCATCAGCCTTGCTCCTGGTGGTATAGGCCCTGCACTTGCTTTAGAAATGCTTAAAAAAGATGACCTTATTTCATTATCTAAAAATGTAATTGGCCCTTTTTATAAGCAACGTGTAGAAGAAGCCATCGAAATTATTCGTCGTTATATTCCAGAAGATAAGTGTCTAATTCATAAGCCTGAAGGTGCTATTTTCCTTTGGTTATGGTTCAAAGACTTACCAATTAATTGTTTAGAACTATATCAACGCTTAAAAAAACGCGGTGTATTGATGGTACCGGGTCACTACTTTTTTCCTGGTATTGAACAAGATTGGCCACATGCGCATCAATGTATGCGTATGAACTATGTCCCTGAGCCAGAAAAAATTGAACAAGGGATCAAGATATTAGCTGAAGAGCTTGAAAAAGCTTATCAAGAAGTGACCTGCTAGTTGTGAAACGACAAGGTACTTTTAGCCCTGTTATTGCAATATTTAGGTAAAAAAAAAGCCCTTTCATATAGAAGGGGCTAAAAATTAGCGAGAACTCCGTAATTGAAATCAAATTAACTTTTCAATACGAATATCATTCAAAACTATTAGAACATCTTTTCTATTTGGTTATTGCTTAAACAAAAGCACTTTTTGCCCCTATATATCGTGATACCTTTCATTACTGCCTTATACATCAAACATCAAAATCCAAATATCATATTGAAAAAGCTATAATTTTAGAAATTTCAATAGAATTTCTGCTATTCATCGGTTTAACAATCACATCTAGCTAAACCGCCCAAAATAAAATAGCCAGCAATTGTGGAGAAATAATTCTTAAAAACATCGCTAATGGATAAACCGTTGCATAAGACAATGCCGGAGCACCGCTGGCCGCATGAATATTATTTGCAAAAGCCAGTGCAGGAGGGTCTGTCATAGAGCCCGCTAGCACCCCACAAAGGCTCAAATAGTTCATTTTGCCAAAGATTCGAGCTACAACACCTGTAATAAATAGTGGTACAAACGTAATCAATAGCCCATAACCAATCCACGTTAGCCCATCACCTTTAATTAAAGTATCAATGAAGCCACCACCAGAATTGAGCCCAACAACAGCGAGGAACATGACGATTCCCAGTTCTCTCAGCGCTAAGTTTGCACTCGGAGGCATAAACCAATATAAACGCCCTATAGTCCCTATACGACCGAGAATTAGAGCAACAACCAGTGGCCCTCCCGCTAATCCTAGTTTCAGTGCGGCAGGAAAACCAGGAACAAAAACAGGTATTGACCCCAGCACAACTCCAAGCCCTATCCCGAGGAATACAGGTAACATTTGAACTTGCTGTAGTTTCTGTTTCGCATTACCTAACAAAGCGGTGACGGCTTCGATTGACTCAGGACGTCCAACAATATTTAAAATATCACCAAATTGTAAAACCGAATTGTTATTAGCAACTAAATCAATACCAGTACGGTTTAATCGTGTCACAACAACATCATATTTTTGTTTTAAGTTTAAGTCTTTCAGCCTTTTACTTAGTACGGCATCATTCGTCACCACCACACGAACGGAATGCAAAATAGAGCTTGATGTCGACAGGGATACGTCAACTTCCTCACCTAATATTAAACGAACTTTATTTAAATCATCTTTTAAACCAACAACGTGCAATAAGTCACCTAAATGAATTTCTGTGGTAGGCTGAGGAACAACCAGCATGTCCCCACGTTTTAATCTTGAGCAAACAATAGCTTCACTACCAAGCAGTGGGATGTCTTGCATCATTAAGCCATCAAGATTGGCGTTACGAATGGCAATGTTCATAGTCTGCAGAGAGTCGCGCTGTTGAAAAGTGGAACTATTAAATGCAGAAGCTTCTTTCTCTACTGAAATTCTAAAGATAATGCGTACTAACCACATCACCAATAAGATGCCACAAATCCCCATAGGGTAAGCCATGGCATAGCCCATCCCCATCTGGCCAACAAGATTAGGGTCAGATCCTAAGTCAGTTAAAATTTGCTGACCAGCACCTAAAGATGGCGTATTCGTTACCGCCCCTGAGAAAATACCTAAGATAATCGGTAATGGAATATTCGCGACTTTATATATGATTGCTGTTACCACTGCGCCTAAGACAACGACCATCAACGCAAAGCCATTTAGTTTCAGCCCTGAAACGCGTAGAGAAGAGAAAAAACCAGGCCCAACCTGAATACCTATTGTGTATACAAACAGTATCAAGCCAAATTCTTGAATAAAATGCAGCATGTCTTTATTAAGTTGCAAGCCATAACTTTGGGCGAAGTGTCCAACAATGATCCCCCCAAATAGAACACCACCAATCCCTAGCCCAACACTCCGGATCTTCCAATTTCCAATCCATAGCCCTAAAGCAGCAGCTAACGCCAACAAACTTACAGTAAGAGCTAATTCACTCATAGACCGCATCCTTTTGACGACAAGTTACCCGTTAAACACACCCAAATAGGTGATAAAACATACTACTGAATCGATTATGCCAAATAGCATGAGGGTAATATGTGCCATAGAGCACAGTTCAGAAGGAATAAATGATCTATTTTTTTAGAATTTTCAACCTGATAACAAATATAAAATAGTATGTCTTTATTTCTTAACGTTATTTATCATTCATAGAAATAGCTACTTAAGACAAACATTTTTAGTTAATAGCTACAAGTAAACTATTAACTAAAAAAATACATACGGTTAAATAAAATAATAATACGACACCATTATTGTGAATTTCTTGTTTTTAGTTATTATAAGTAAATATTGGGGACGACAAACTAAATACAGGTTAACAATGTCTATGCCGAGTTTAATTTCAATACGATTATATTTTCTTATCGCACCTCTTATTTTGAGTGGTTGCTCCAGTATTATGACTCATGCAGGCCCATCAGAAGGTTATTACCCTGGATCGAAAAACAGTATTAAAATGATTAAAGATGATGAGACCGGCTGGGTTGTTAAACCTTTACTTGCTATTGATTTACCCTTTTCTGTTGTTATGGATACTCTTTTAATTCCTTTAGATTACGCGAAATCGGGTAATGATGATAAAGCAGACTCACCCAAAAAACGCATAGAAGAACTTGAAAATAAAGATAAAACCAAAAAGTAATTCAGGCTCAATCAAACGTTTGTAATTAAAATTTCATTGTGTATTAACTGTATTTATGAATACATTATTTTTTAATCTAAGATCTGACCAATCATTTATATAATATCTGTTTAATTATTATCTTATTATGATAACCATCTCCTTAACTTAAATATTCTATTCTGTTTATAAGTATTTTTGCACTCATTACATGAATAATTAACAATTAAATTTTTTAAATGCTAATCAGAGAAAAATAAAAACAGTCACAGATAAAAAAAAGCTTATCAATACTTTTTTTATTCGTGACTGTAGTAACATAATTATTTTATTTGCTGTTTAAACCCGTTTCTACGGTATAAATTTGCCTAAATCCATCAATATCTCGCATAAACGCAATCAATTCATCATTAGGTGAAAATACAACGGAATCAGCAACAGGAGCAAGTTCAGTACGCTGCGTTAATTTTTGTATGGTTCCGCTCACGACGTGACAATACACGACACTATTGTCACAAATAAAGCAAATGTGCTCACCTTTACTATCCCAGCTAAAGGCAGACTGAACCGGTGAAGAACCCTGAGTTATCTGCCTTTGCACTCCAGTTAGCGTATCAACTAACCACAATTGAGCATTACCGTCATCATCATTCATCAAACAAGCGATTGATTTACCATCTGGCGAAGTTCTTAGCCAATGTCGTGGCTGCTTCGCTAAACCAGGAAATTTTTTATCGTGTGTATAAGTTAAACGCCTTTGCTGTATACCTTTTGGTGGGGAAGGCATGCTTGATTCTGTTCCTTGGATAGGAGATTCCCCCGCAATCATGTAATCCTCAAGCTGTGAAGGTAGGTCAACAATATAGATCTCAGGAATAATTTCTCCATTTGTAGAATGAGTGTCACCAATAAACACCAGCGCTCTTTCTTGCCACTCTCCATTCTCTTTTTGATAACCTTTTTGACCTACCCAACCCTCTTCATATGCACGGCTAATCTCATCGCTGCTAGGCTTAGACTGTTGCGTTGTTCGCGTCACAACACAACAAAAGTAATCGCCACTATATTCTCGAAAATGTATTTTAGGACTCACATTAACAGGCCCAATAGGTACTGCAATTGCCACATTTCGTTGGTCTAATTGCACATCTAATTCATGCATTACATGGTCATTATAGGTAAAACTCAACCACTTTCCGTCTGGACTAAAAACATGGACATGAGTCCCCCCACGCAACGCCCCCACTAAATACGGAGGGGTAATACACATTGCATCAATTGGGTGAGCTACATTTAATTGATCTTCTTTAACATACACCCCTCTTCGATGGTGAAAGTCATATTGCCACTGTTCATCAGGGTACTCAGGGCCATGGATAAAAGCATATTGAGTTGGCAGTTGAGGACTTACCGTTACCACTCCAACATGAGCCCCATGACTTGCACGATAAACCTCAACGACTTGTAATGTTTTTACATGAATTTTTTCTATAGATAAACCTGTAAAAGAACTACCGCTCGGCCGTATATCATACGCTAACCACTGGCTGTCTGGAGTCCAGATATTAATATTCGTTAGTTGGTGGCTTCGTTCATCATGCGTTAAACATGTTTCTTTATAGGGCAATTTATTATTCAATCTGTTATCCTTTGACATCATTTAATATCGCTATCGGATTACTTTAACTAATCTAGTTTAATCAATACTAGAAAATCTCAGTCGAGAAGTTTCATAAGTAATATTACCCTTTAGCAATAACCTTAATCTCGAACAAAACTACCATGTTATTAAGTGTACTTTATATTATTGGTATCACCGCAGAAGCCATGACTGGAGCACTTGCGGCTGGCAGACGAAAAATGGATGTCTTTGGCGTCATTATTATTGCGTCCGCGACGGCAATTGGTGGTGGTTCCGTCCGTGATATCTTACTTGGCCATTACCCCCTAGGTTGGGTGGAACATCCTGAGTATATCCTGACTGTTGCAGGCGCTGCGATTGTGACAATCTGGATAGCCCCTATGATGAAACATTTACGCCGATTATTCCTCATATTAGATGCTATCGGACTAATTGTATTTTCTATACTTGGCGCCCAAATAGCACTCGATATGCACTACAGCCCAATCATTGCAGCTATTGCAGCAGTGATTACTGGCGTTTTTGGTGGTGTGTTAAGAGACATGCTGTGTAACACAATCCCTTTAGTTTTCCAAAAAGAAGTCTATGCTGGCGTTTCTTTCGCTGCCGCTTGGATCTATATTGGCCTATTACAAACGCCTTTACCTAAAGATATCGTGGTTATTATCACACTCGTTGTTGGCTTGAGTGCAAGGCTAATAGCCATTCGTTATCGTCTCGGTTTGCCTATTTTTAATTACGAAAACCAAGATTAATCTAATCAATAAAAGAGTTTCAGCCATTAATGATTTACTATTGATGGCTTTCTATTGGTGGCTGAATCGCTTTCATGTCAGACAATATACGTAAAATAGATTCAATTTCTGGTTCCGCTAGCCAATTAGCTAATTTTTTCTTTTGCAGCTTCGTCAAATTTAGACTGTTAACCCATGATGGGTCATACAACATACCTATGTCAGTCACTTTCCCTACTTGTAATTTAGTTAGTGGAATTGCGAGACCTTTTAACCAAAGCGAAATAGGTTGATCCTTTGCCATTTTCAGTTGCTTTACTAACATTTGGTGTTTTTTACCTTTCGATAAATCGCTTTGCCATTGTTCTGACAACCAAGTTGTTAATCGAGTTAGGTTATGGTTTTCTACCCACTGGCGCCATGTAGCCTCACTTATTCCTCGCATACGTAGTTGTTTACCTAACCACGTTAACCTTGCGACAAACTGCTGTGAGCAAACTTCAGTATAAGTAAGACAACTTAGTGAGTGAAACTGTTTTAAGGTTGATGTCTCTGGATATTCGCGTTCCTCTC
The DNA here is from genome assembly GCF_033901115.1 of Providencia sp. CIM-Carb-044. NCBI lineage: Bacteria > Pseudomonadati > Pseudomonadota > Gammaproteobacteria > Enterobacterales > Morganellaceae > Providencia > Providencia sp. CIM-Carb-044. The sequence continues at coordinate 211,279 of NZ_JAXADV010000005.1, read as the reverse complement.
GTCGCCAAATAACATCTTCAATCTTTGGACTTCCTAGCCCTGAAAGAGAGACAAGTATTTTATCTCCAACAAGTAAATCTCGTTTTTCCCATGATGATAATGATCCAGCATTTACCTTTGAAATAGTTTTCGAGTCAATATTGATGGGGGTTATGCTAGCTACAACACTAATTCTCCCGGTCCTTCCTATATTGAACTGAAGCTTAGTTACCTCTGATAGCACACTGCGTAATGGATATTTCCAGGCAATCGCCCAACTATTTTGTTTTGATTGCCAAGCTGATGCTGCTGGCGCTGGAAAATTTTTAAGCACTATGCCATCTGTAGCAAATGGTAATTGCCCTTGATAATAGTATTCCCTTAGTTGCTTAGCTTGAATCTTATTTTCAATTTTATGGCTATATTGTTCAGCAAGCGGAAAACCTATCTCAGAAAGTAATGTTAACTGTGTTTTTGGATTAGCATCCCCCGCAGGCCATGCCCAAATAAAAATACCAATATTTTCTTCAAGGGCGGTTGGCTCATTTTTTCGCATTAACCACCCCGCAATCTTATTACGAGCGTTCACTCCCCCACTTTTAGCTTGAATATGTCCATTCATACGCCAAAACAATTCGCCTTGAAGGACTAACATGCCTGAATATTTGATTTGTTTGGGTATCGCGGGAATAAAATCTGCTTTTGCACGCCACTCGATTCCTTCAACACTATTTCCTCGGCTAATCATGGAAATAAGCTTGCCATTTTTATAAACCAACGTTACTGCTACACCATCAACTTTAGGTTGTAGCCAGATATTTTTACGTGTTTCTATCCAGCTATAAACTTCTAATTCATTGAGTTTCTTTAACCCTGTATGAGGAATGGGATGCATAGTTAGCTGTGATTTTTCAGGTAATAGTACTTCTGGCAATTCTTCGGGAAGTTGCTGGCATCGTTGTAAAGAACGCCATAAATTAAATAGCTGGTCATAAGCTTCATCACTAATGGAACTGCTACCCGCCAAACGGTAAGCTTGGTTCCACAGTTGTAATTGTTTTCCTAACCGATGACTTTCCTGACTTATTATTTTACTATTTTGTTTTTCACTCGGTTTATTAACGGCAATTTGCTGCGTTGCTTGAGCAACATTAATACACACCATTACCCCAACAATTAACCCACTTAGTCTATAAACTGACGCGAACCAATAACCATACAAAATATAAATCATAACTATTCCTTGTTATTACCAATCCATTAAGATGTTACTCTTTTAAAGCATTTTCTCCTCAGTTGCTAAGCATCAAACAACCTCTCAAAGTCTTCATCCTCAAAAGAAGTTGTTTGCAAAAGGCTTCGCAAAACTAATGATGCTTTCATGAGTAATAAGTTAATTTCTCGAGCCCGTTCACAATTTAGTTACTAATCAAATTCATTTAATTAAAATTCATGATTTATTGATATCGCTGCATGTTGATGCAAGTCCGTGTATACTATGTCGGGTTTATCACCATCTTTTATGTTTAATCCTCGACTATTCAAGAAATCATCATGATACAAGGCACGTTATATATTGTTTCTGCCCCTAGTGGAGCAGGGAAATCAAGTCTGATTCAGGCTTTATTAAAAACACAACCATTGTATGACACACAGGTTTCCGTTTCTCATACAACTCGAACTGCACGTCCAGGAGAAGTCCATGGCGAGCACTATTTCTTTGTATCTGAAACTGATTTTTTACAAATGGTCGACAAAGGTGAATTCCTAGAGCATGCATACGTTTTTGGGAATTATTATGGGACGTCCAAACCTATCATTGAAGATGTATTAAATAGTGGTGTTGATGTTTTTCTTGATATCGATTGGCAGGGAGCGCAGCAGATAAGAGCCAAAATGCCTGAGGCGCGTAGTATTTTCATTCTCCCACCATCAAAAGATGAACTTTATCGCAGACTGCGTGGTCGTGGGCAAGACAGCGATGAAGTTATTGAAAAACGCATGTCACAAGCAGTAGGTGAAATTGAACATTTCAACGAGTATGATTACCTTATTGTTAATGATGATTTCAATACCGCACTGAGCGATTTACAATCTATCATCCGTACTGAGCGTTTAAAATTAGGGCGTCAAGTTCAACGACATGATGCTTTAATCAGCAAATTACTAGCAGACTGAGAATAGTTTCAGTATCATATCAGGTCATTTTTTTATTTCTTTGGAGTAGCACATTTATGGCACGCGTAACTGTTCAAGACGCAGTAGAAAAAATTGGTAACCGCTTTGACCTCGTATTGGTTGCGGCACGTAGAGCTCGTCAGTTACAAACGGGTGGAAAAGACCCTTTAGTTCCTGAAGAAAATGATAAATACACTGTTATCGCATTACGTGAAGTAGAAGAAGGCTTAATCAACGGTCACATTTTAGATGTGCGTGAGCGCCAAGAACAGCAAGAGCAAGAAGCGGCTGAAATGCAAGCAGTTTCTGCAATCGCTGAAGGTCGTCGCTAATCACTAAGGTGGGTCTGCCTTGTATCTGTTTGAAAGCCTTAATTTAGTCATTCAAAAGTATCTTCCTAAAGAACAAATTGAATTACTAAGAAAAGCCTATGTTGTTGCTCGGGATGCCCATGAAGGACAGACCCGTTCAAGTGGTGAGCCTTATATTACTCACCCAGTTGCTGTTGCTTGTATTCTTGCTGAGATGCGTTTGGACCATGAAACACTAATGGCAGCGCTACTTCATGATGTGATTGAAGATACTCCAGCGACATTTCAAGATATAGAAGAATTGTTTGGTACCACCGTCGCCGGTCTCGTCGAAGGTGTATCCAAACTAGACAAGCTCAACTTTCGCGACAAAAAAGAAGCCCAAGCAGAAAACTTCCGCAAAATGATCATGGCGATGGTAAAAGATATCCGTGTCATTTTGATAAAACTGGCAGACCGCACTCACAACATGCGCACGTTGGGTTCACTTAGGCCCGATAAACGTCGGCGCATTGCACGTGAAACCCTTGAAATATATAGCCCGTTAGCCCACAGGCTAGGTATACACCACATCAAAACAGAGCTTGAAGAGCTGGGTTTTGAAGCGTTATATCCCAACCGTTATCGTGTTATTAAGGAAGTCGTCAAGGCTGCTCGCGGTAACCGAAAAGAGATGATCCAAAAAATTCTCTCGGAAATTGACGGTAGGCTAACCGAGGCAGGTGTTCCTTGTCGCGTAAGTGGCAGAGAAAAACACCTTTATTCCATCTATCGCAAAATGCACCAAAAAGAGCAACGTTTCCATTCCATTATGGATATCTATGCTTTTAGGGTAATTGTAAAAGATGTGGATACTTGCTACCGCGTTTTAGGCCAAATGCATAGTTTATACAAACCGCGTCCGGGACGTATTAAAGACTATATTGCTATCCCTAAAGCCAACGGCTATCAATCGCTACATACCTCATTGATTGGCCCACATGGTGTTCCTGTCGAAGTGCAAATTCGCACAGAAGACATGGACCAAATGGCTGAGATGGGGGTTGCTGCGCATTGGGCCTATAAAGAGCAAGGCGAACAAGGTACAACAGCACAAGTTAGAGCTCAACGTTGGATGCAAAGTCTACTTGAGTTACAACAAAGTGCAGGTAGCTCGTTTGAATTTATTGAAAGCGTTAAATCGGATCTATTTCCGGATGAAATCTACGTTTTCACCCCAGAAGGCCGTATTGTTGAATTACCTACCGGTGCAACACCTGTTGACTTTGCCTACGCAGTACACACGGATATTGGTCATGCTTGCGTGGGCGCGCGCGTTGATCGCCAGCCTTACCCACTTTCGCAATCCCTTACGAGTGGCCAAACTGTCGAAATTATTACCGCGCCAGGCGCACGGCCAAATGCAGCATGGCTCAATTTTGTTGTCAGCTCAAAAGCGCGGGCCAAAATTCGCCAGTTATTGAAAAACTTAAAACGTGAAGATTCTATTAATTTAGGTCGCCGTTTACTCAACCATGCGCTAGGGGCAGGAAATAAACTTACTGATATCCCTCAAGCTAATATTGATGCAGAATTGGCACGCATGAAGCTGCACTCTATCGATGATTTGCTTGCTGAAATTGGGTTGGGTAATGCAATGAGTGTGGTTGTCGCACGTAACCTACAGAACAATCCACAAAATACACCTGAAGAACAAGTGTTAGTTGAAAGCCGGAATAAACTCTCTATCAAAGGTGCTGATGGTGTTTTAATCACCTTTGCAAAATGTTGTCGTCCTATTCCTGGTGACCCAATTGTTGCACATATTAGTCCTGGTAAAGGTCTCGTTATTCATCATGAATCCTGCCGCAACATTCGTGGTTATCAAAAAGAACCTGATAAATTTATGGCTGTTGAATGGGACAACGACACTGATACCGACTTTATCGCTGAAATTAAAGTGGATATGATTAATCACCAAGGTGCTTTAGCGAATTTAACTGCCGCCATTAATGACGCCAATTCAAGTATTCAAAGTATGAATACAGAAGAAAAAGATGGCCGTGTATATTGCGCTTTTATTCGCCTTACAACTAAAAACCGAGTTCAATTGGCAAATGTGATGCGGAAAATCCGTATTATGCCTGACGTTCTACGTGTTAGCCGAAACCGTAATTAACGACCATACGTAATTAATAACTATGAATGAACGCCGCTATCGCCGCATTTGCCAAATGATGGCGATGCGGCAGCCTGACCTAACTCTCTGCCTCGAAGAAATTCATAAACCGCACAATGTTTCTGCGATTGTACGCAGTGCGGATGCCGTAGGGATCCATCAAATTCATGCTATTTGGCCGGACCAACAAGTCAAACTGTCCGTTTCTTCTGCTGCGGGGAGTAATAGCTGGGTTAAAATTATTTCACACACATCCACCGAAGAAGCAATTGCCCACATAAAATCACAAAATATGCAGGTTTTGGCGACTAACTTGTCAGAACATGCCGTTGATTTTCGTGAAATTGATTATACTTTGCCAACTTGTATTATGATGGGGCAAGAAAAAACAGGGATTTCACAACAAGCCCTCGCACTGGCTGATAAACACATTATCATTCCAATGGCTGGCATGGTGCAATCTTTGAACGTTTCCGTTGCTTCTGCACTGATTTTATATGAAGCCCAACGGCAACGGCAGCAGGCGGGTATGTACGAACGTGACCATTGCTTACTCTCACCAGATGAACAACAAACTTGGTTATTTGAAGGAGGTTACCCTGTACTGGCTGAAGTTGCTAAACGTAAGGGACTTCCTCGCCCATTTATCAATAACCAAGGGCAAATTGAAGCTGATGACTCGTGGTGGGCACAAATGCAATTAACCGAAAAAATGAAAAGACGGCAGTTTGGTTAAATAAAAGGAAATAACATGAATAATGGGCTACTTGATACCATTTCACTGACTTCATTGCACGGAATTGGAGCAAGCCAGTCAGAAAAAATGCGTAAAATCGGTTTGAACACCGTTCAAGACCTTCTTCTTCATTTCCCTTTACGCTATGAAGACCACACCCGTCTATATCAAATAAAAGATCTCCTCCCCGGTACGACCGCAACAATTACCGGTGAAATACTGCAAACTAAAGTGGTATTCGGCCGCAAAAGAATGATGACCTGCTTGATTTCCGATGGCACAGGTAACCTCACCTTACGTTTTTTTAATTTTTCAGCTGCAATGAAGAATAACTTAGCAGAAGGAAAACAGGTCACCGCCTATGGGGAAGTTCGCAGAGGAAATACAGGGCCAGAAATCATTCACCCCGAATATAAAGTCTCCCAAAACACCAGCAACATCAGCTTACAAGAGAACTTAACACCTGTTTACCCAACCACGGAAGGTGTTCGTCAGGCCACTTTACGCAAGGTAATGGAACAAGCGCTAAGGTTACTTGATAGCGGAAAAATAAAAGAATTGCTTCCAGAAGAGCTTAGCCGTGGAATGATAAGCCTACCAGATGCCATTCGCTTATTACACAATCCACCACCGAGTGTCGCTTTGATTGAACTGGAGAAAGGGCACCATCCTGCCCAGAAACGGCTTATACTCGAAGAGCTTTTAGCACATCACCTCAGTATGCTAGCCATCCGTGCAGGCAACGAACGCCTATATGCCGAGCCTTTAGCAACAAGTGGTCAATTAAAATCACAGTTACTCGCACAATTACCTTTCTCGCCAACAAATGCACAAAACCGTGTTGTTAGCGAAATTGAAGCAGACCTCGCCAAAGATGCCCCTATGATGCGTTTGATTCAAGGGGATGTAGGGTCAGGAAAAACGCTTGTTGCGGCCTTAGCGGCCGTTTGTGCCATCGAGAATGGCAAACAAGTAGCTTTGATGGCTCCCACCGAAATTCTTGCAGAGCAACATGCCAATACATTCAAACAATGGTTAGAGCCTTTAGGCATTAAAGTGGGTTGGCTAGCGGGCAAACAGAAGGGTAAGGCACGTCAGGCTCAGCAAGATGCCATCGCAAGTGGAGAAGTTGCGATGGTTGTTGGAACACACGCTATTTTCCAAGAGCAAGTGAGCTTTAAAGCGCTGGGGCTTGTTATCATTGATGAACAACATCGCTTTGGCGTTCATCAGCGGCTCGCTCTGCGTGAAAAAGGTGAGCAGCAAGGGTACCACCCTCATCAATTGATCATGACCGCTACGCCAATCCCACGGACACTGGCGATGACAGCATATGCAGACTTAGATACCTCTGTCATCGATGAACTTCCTCCAGGCCGAACGCCTGTCACTACTGTCGCTATACCGGACACTCGCCGTAACGATATTATTGAACGCGTTCGCCAAGCCTGTATTGAAGAAGGTCGCCAAGCCTATTGGGTCTGTACACTCATTGAAGACTCTGAATTATTAGAAGCACAAGCGGCTCAAGTGACCAGCGAAGAACTCGCACTGGCACTACCTGAATTAAAAGTAGGCTTAGTCCACGGGCGAATGAAACCTGCTGACAAACAAAGCATTATGGCGGCTTTTAAAAGGAATGAAATTCAACTGCTTGTGGCTACAACGGTCATTGAAGTCGGTGTTGATGTGCCTAATGCCAGTTTGATGATCATTGATAACCCTGAGCGCCTTGGTTTAGCTCAATTGCACCAATTGAGAGGGCGAGTTGGCCGTGGAGCTATCGCATCTCACTGCGTACTATTATATAAGACACCATTAACCCACACCGCTAAACAAAGGCTACAAGTGTTGCGGGACAGCAATGATGGCTTTGTTATCGCACAAAAAGATCTTGAAATTCGCGGACCTGGGGAATTATTAGGCACTAGACAAACAGGAAATGCAGAATTTAAGGTCGCTGATTTGTTACGTGACCAATATATGTTGCCAGAAGTGCAACGCCTCGCACGCCATATTCAACAAAACTACCCAGAAAATGCACAACAACTTATTGAGCGCTGGTTACCTGAACGAGAGCAATACAGCCACGCTTAAGTTTTATATCTTCTTTTTATCCGTTCCTTAAAATGAAAATTGCCGTGAATATTTTCACGGCAATACCTGCTTAACTTGATTTATTATTAAATAAAAACTATCCCGCAATAGTTGGGAATAGTGGCAACATTAAATACAATTTAATGACTATCGCATTAACAATATCAATGAAGAATGCCCCAACCATTGGGACCACAAGGAACGCAAGGTGAGATGGACCCAACCTATCCGTTACCGCTTGCATATTCGCAATCGCTGTTGGCGTAGCCCCAAGACCGAAACCACAATGCCCCGCAGCTAAAATAGCGGCATCATAGTTTTTCCCCATCACACGGAAGGTAACAAAAATTGCATACCCTGCCATTACACAAGCTTGTACAGCAAGAATGATGATCATTGGAATGGCCAGTGATGCTAATTCCCAGAGCTTCAAGCTCATTAAAGCCATCGCTAAGAATAATGATAGGCTCACGTTACCCATAACAGAAACGGCGCGGTCAAACACTCGGTAAAAACCAAGCAGTGATAGGCTATTGCTTAAAATAACACCAACAAACAGTACACATACAAATTTAGGCAGTGCAAAAGGAGTATCGGCTAATTCACCTGCAATATAACTTCCTATCAGCAAACAGATAGCAATCAATGCAATAGTTTCAATTAAAACCATTGACGTGATCATGCGCCCTGATTGAGGCTTCTCAAATGCAGTTGGCACATCTTTATCATCTTCTGCCGTTCCTGGCGTTGGAATATTACGTGTTAGAAAACGTGCAACAGGTCCGCCAATTAAACCACCAAGAACGAGTCCAAATGTAGCACACGCCATTGCAACTTCTGTTGCACTTTGGAAACCATAATTTTCAGTGAAAATTTTACCCCATGCCGCACCAGTACCATGGCCGCCAGATAAGGTAATTGAGCCAGCTAACAGCCCCATTAAAGGGTCTAGTCCCAATAATTCAGCAAGGGCAATCCCCACTGTGTTTTGGACTAGCAATAAGCCTACAACCACAAAAATAAATATAAACAATGCCTTACCACCAGCTTTCAAGCTAGCAAGGTTGGCATTAAGACCAATAGTGGCAAAGAATGCCAGCATCATAGGTTCTTGCAGTGATAAGTCAAAAGAAAGGCTCCAGTCAAATAATTGTTTAAGCAATAAAAGACTAAAAGCAACTAACAACCCACCCGCAACAGGTTCAGGGATGGTATATTTTTCAAGAAAAGGGACTGATTTTACCAGTTTACGCCCAAGCAATAATACTAAGGTAGCAGCTACCAGTGTACCGTAGACATCGAGATGATACATTCACGTACCTCGTCTGTTGTTAAAATTATCAAAAACTAGTTAGACGTTAATTTCTTCCTTAAAACGCCAAAAGCAGGTTGTAGGATTAGAAAAAAAAACTGTTATAAATACAAGTTAAAATATATATAAATGTGACGACACTATTTAACTAATGAATATATTTTTTAAAAGCAAACGATTGCTTTTTAATTTCGACACATTACAATGCGTTTTTTGTTGGCGAGAAATGAAGGCAATGAATACTGCGACGTCTGAAAAGCAAACTACTGAAGCGACCATACACACGCAAAGCGAACTTATTTACAAATTAGAAGACCGTCCACCGCTGCCGCAAGCTTTGTTTGCTGCCGGGCAACATCTTCTAGCGATGTTTGTCGCTGTTATTACCCCAGCGATGCTGATTTGTCAGGCTCTGGGGCTGCCAGCTCACGATACTCAGCGCATCATTAGTATGTCTTTATTTGCCTCCGGTATTGCTTCTTTAATTCAAATTCGTGCATGGGGCCCTATTGGCTCAGGCCTACTTTCGATTCAAGGAACCAGTTTTAACTTTGTTGCACCGTTAATCATGGGAGGTGTTGCACTCAAGCAAGGTGGAGCTGATATCCCATCCATGATGGCAGCTTTGTTTGGCACGTTACTCGTCGCCGCATTAACCGAAGTGATTCTTTCACGTTTTTTACATCTAGCCCGCCGTGTCATTACACCACTGGTTTCTGGTGTCGTTGTCATGATCATCGGCTTATCTTTAATTCAAGTCGGCTTAACCTCCATTGGTGGTGGTTATGGTGCGATTAGCGATAATACCTTCGGTTCACCAGATTACCTGATTTTGGCTGGGGTTGTTTTAGCGGTTATTATTTTACTTAATCGGCAGAAAAACCCTTACTTACGTGTCGCATCTTTAGTTATTGCCATGGCCGTTGGTTATATTGCAGCTTGGTGGATGGACATGTTGCCAAATGCTCAGCCAATGGAAGCCAATCAGCCAATTATTACTGTTCCTGAGCCTTTCTATTATGGCTTATCCTTCGACTGGAACCTGTTGATCCCATTAATTCTCATTTTCATGGTGACTTCCTTAGAAACGATAGGTGACATTACCGCCACTTCTGATGTATCAGAACAACCCGTTCGTGGCCCTTTATATATGAAACGAATCAAAGGTGGCGTACTTGCCAATGGTTTGAACTCGATGGTCTCTGCGGTATTTAATACTTTCCCTAACTCTTGTTTTGGGCAGAACAACGGTGTTATCCAATTAACAGGGGTGGCAAGTCGCTATGTCGGTTACATTGTTGCTTTAATGTTAGTGTTATTAGGGCTATTCCCTGCGGTTGCAGGCTTTGTACAACAAATCCCTGAGCCCGTATTAGGCGGAGCAACCATTGTGATGTTTGGTACCATTGCCGCTTCAGGAGTGCGTATCGTGTCTCGTGAGCCACTCAATCGCCGCGCCATCATGATTATAGCCCTTTCTCTCGCCGTGGGTATGGGTGTGTCACAGCAACCCTTGATTTTGCAATTCGCGCCTGACTGGTTAAAAACATTATTTTCTTCAGGTATTGCTGCGGGGGGTTTAACTGCAATTGTTCTGAATTTAGTCTTCCCTCTCGAAAAATAACCTTTCATTCTAGCCGCCAGTGTTGAACACTCTGGCGGTTTTTCTGTATGCTATCCTTAAATTGTCATTATATTAGACGGTTTCTTCCTGTGCCTATTCGTTCACAAACCAAAGGAGCAGTAAACTGTGAAATGGTTAATCAAATTTACTACCTATGCACTTTTGTTACTGCTGCTATTGTTTATTTTTACTTATATCGGGCTACAAACCCGTTGGGGCGCATCCTACTCCAGTCAATTTTTAAGTAAATTTACCGGTTACGATATTGATGTGGGAATTATGGGGCATGAGTTTTCTAACCCCGGTGAGTTCATCTTCCAAGATGTTAAGTTAACGGCTAAAAACAGTGACCTATCTTTAGATTCACGGCAAGTCGTGGTTGATGTTAATTGGCTAAACCTATTTAGTGGCACCGCAATAAAACGTTTGGTTATCACTCAAGGGACATTATCTACAACAGTCTCACCAAATACGGTGTTGTTCCCTATTTCCGCGACTATTTTGCAATTTGAAAATAGCCAGATTACGCTTAAAAAAGGCAATGATACGGTACAAGTCGCCGGCTTTACGGGAGGAATGACCCCTTGGAAACCCACCGAAAACACTCCTTTTGGTTACGGTGATTTTCGATTTACCTCTAACCAATTAAAATTCAATGACCTTGCATTCAAGAATATTGCCATTACCGGTAAATTACAGCAGCAAGGAACAGAAATAAGCCAAGCAAGTGCCTACTTAAATAATGGCTATATTGCGGGCACTGGGAAGGTACTTAATGATGGCTCTATCATGGTTGACTCCCTCACCATGAATAAAGTTGGCTGGGAAAATAATGTTGATTTCGATTCACTATTTGATGCAATAACGAGTGATAAATCACTGCAAGTCAAAAAAGTAGAACTAACCAATGTTGATATTCAAGGTAAAGATTGGGCACTTTCTGGCTTAAGCACCGAAATTGACCAACTCAGCTTCGTTAGAGGCAGCTGGACTAGCCCTAAAAGCAGCATTAGCTTTAATGTCGACCAATTCGTCGTGAAAGACCAGCAGCTGAGTACCTTAATTGGAGAGCTGAATATTAACGGTGATAACCTCAATATCAGCAAGTTATCAGGTTACTATAATAAAGGCATTTTTAACCTCAGTGGGTCTTGGCAACGCAATAATCAAGTACTCACTATCGATGAAGGTAAACTCGCGGGTATCTTATATACCTTACCTGAAAATTGGTTGTCCTTCTTCGCGCAACCAACGCCAGCGTGGTTGTCCGGTTTAAATATTAAGAAATTCACCCTTTCCCAATCACTTTTGATGAATATCCAGCCGCAATTTCCTTTCGAGTTGACGGCATTAAGCGGTAATATTGAAAATGTTGATTTAATCAAACAGAAACAATGGGGAATTTGGAGTGGTAAAGCGACATTCAATGCAGATAGCGGCACAATCAACCAAGTTATAGTGCGCCGTCCATTTGTCGAAATACGCCAAAGTGGTAAATCCTCGGCGGCAGCGAGCTTAACGGTCAGTACTGATAAAGGTATCAGTAAAATTGGCTTGCTGGTAAAACAAGAGCCCAAAAAAGTCCCCTTCTTACTCAGGGCATCAGGTTCTAATATTGACCTCGTCGATTTAAACCAATGGGGTTGGGCAGGCTTCCCAGCTCAAGTTATCGGTGACTTTGATGCGACATTACAAGGGGACTTACTCGCCCCATCAGTGGCAAAAAGTTTGAATGGGGAATTGATGGCCATACCATTGCAAGGTAAACGCCTATTCCGTACCGTTGTTAACGGGGTTGTCACTTCTTCAGTAGAGTCCGAAGCCGATTTACAGCCTACCGAGCCTTCTTTGGTAGAGCCGCTCCCCGCTCTTAGCAATCCATAGAAACTATCAATCCATAGAAATACAAAAGGCAGGTCAATCATACCTGCCTTTATCTTTTAATTTTCAATAAACAACGTTACTTTGCGGGCTCTACAGGTAACACCATATAGACACCACTGAATACAGCGCCCACTTTACCATCGGGGTTACTGACTTCGACTTTCAGTTTTACTCGCGCTTTGCTACCCCGAGCTAAACGGTCAAGGTCACCGCTCATATTAGCTAAGTCCGCAGTTGCTGTAGGCCTGCCACTTACAGGTTTACCATAACGAATACTGGCATCGACCAATACAATATCGCCACCAAGCTGGTGTTCTTGCATTAACAGCCAAATCAGCCCCCATCCTGTCAGTGTGGCTAATGAAAATTGGCTCCCTGCAAAAATCGTTTCATGGGGGTTTTGATTGCCCGCCTCCGGCATGGTAGTAATAAAACGAGTCCCCGTGTATTGGTCGATTCGAACCCCCATTTTTTCGCTTAATGGAATATACTTATACCAAGCTTGTTGTAACTCACCACACCAGTCTGGACGATGTAGAATTTGGTCTAATGTCTCAATGGGTTTGATCATCAAGTAATGGCGCACAGGTGTTTTTAACTGCCCAGCAACTTGCCCACGGTTCTCAAAGCCCATTTTATCGAAAAAGGGTACTGCTTCTTCACGAACACTGGATACGATGCGTTTGACGCCTTCTTGGCGTGCAACGGACTCTAGGGCCATGATAATCAATTTACCGAGTCCTTTACCTTGCATGGCAGGGTTAACGGCTAAAAAACGGATTGCTCCCTCGTTGTCAGCATTGATATATAAGCGACCAATGGCAAGAATACGGTTTTTATCATCCACGACCATTTGATGGTGTGCGGTTAAATCATAACCATCTTTTTCTGAACCTAGGGGTTGATTAAACGGTTTTCGCAACATTTCCCAGCGAAAATGGTAGTAAGTTGCAAATTCAATATCATCTTTCGGTGTACGTAAATGGTACATCGCTTCCCCCTTTAAAAATGAACTCACACTTGTAGCCAGAAGGTAACAGGGCCATCATTGGTTAAATTCACTTGCATGTCAGCGGCAAACTCACCGGTTTGTGTTTCAACCCCTTGTTGGCGGCTCTGTTCAACGAAGTATTGGTACAAAGCATCCGCTCTTTCAGGCTCTGCTCCCCCTGAAAAGCTAGGCCGCATACCTTTTTTAGTGTCAGCTGCTAAAGTAAATTGAGAAACAACCAAAAGGCTGCCTCCCGCCTGTTGAACATTGAGATTCATTTTCCCTTGTTCATCACTAAAAATACGGTAGCCCAATACTTTTTCACACAAACGTTTGGCTTTCTGCTCATCATCATCTTTTTCAACGCCAAGCAAAACCAACAACCCAGCATTTATTTGCCCTACTATTTTCTGATCAACAGCCACACTCGCATGAGTGACTCTCTGGATTAATGCAATCATGATGACTCTTTACAAAAAGATGGAGCAACGTTAGCCGTTGCCCCACTATAAAATCAGGATGTTATTCAACTTCTGCACTAAAATCGTAAGTGCGGAAATATTCAGGAATGGTGTCTTTATCCACAACATGAATACTACGAATACCAAGGGCTTCTGCGGCTTTTACATTTTCTTCGACATCATCAAAGAAAATAGCATCTGCAGCATCAAACTCTTCTGATTGCAGTACATATTTGTAGATTTCAGGATCAGGCTTACGCATGCCTAAATCTTGGGACAGATATAGGAAATCGGAGGAGGCTGCAATTTCTGGGTAGTGTGCTGGCCAGTAGTCTAGATGTAGACGGTTGGTATTCGATAAAACCACCACTCGGTGCCCTTGCTCACGCAGGCGTTCCATAATATCAATGACTTCAGGTCTTAACGAAATAAAAATAGCGTGCCAGCCTTCAGCAAAGTCTTCAAAGCTTAGAGTGATGTCCATTTCTTCACAAAGCAGCTCAGCAAACTCGATGTCTGAAATTTTTCCACACTCATGTAATTGAAAGATATTACCAAAAGTAAACCGTGATTTGATCTCTTCACTTGGTGTACCACTGAGTTCAGACCATTTATCAAATACACGATTAAAGTCGATATCAATAATCACATTACCCATATCGAAGATATACAGCATAAATTTTCCTCATTGTTATTCACTAAATTTACTTTAATCATTATTCACGCAACTGAACAGCCCTAATTAGTGATAATTCACGTTATTTTGTCAATTTATCGATTAAGCAATCCACACTTAGCACAATTAATGAACAACAAACCGGACGGTTTGTTCCATTAATGAGAAAACACTTTTTATCCCAAAGGTGCTATTTCACACAGCACTATCGGTTTTTGATACTAAATGTTAAGTCCCTCCATACGCTTTTTGCATAATAGTTTTTACGTAGCAAGCCATGCCACAAGCAATGTGAGCTGATATCTATCCGATATCAGTAATAAATAAATCTTAAAATATAAAAGTCATACTATGAAAATAGATAAAACAATCTCTTGGCCGATTGCTATTCTGTGGGGAAGCTTATTTTTAATTCCATTATTTAATACTATCCCTCTGGATTTTAATATCGACCTTACAACAAAAATTATTGAACATTTTCAATCTATTATTCTAATTATCAGTGCCATTTTCACTTGGTTTTATATGAAACCATTACAGCAAAAAAATCAGGGAATGAAATTATTTTGGGTGTGGGCAACTATCTGGTGGGTAACATTATTTGGCAGAGGAATAAATTGGGGGCGTGAATTTTTTCCTAATCTGGATCACTCTTACTTCAGGCTAATTTCTATCATCTTGATTGGCAGTTTAGTTTTGATGCTATTTGCTTCTTCATTAAGAAAAAGTATTATTTTTCACCTAAAAAACACAACTATTCCACTTTGGAGCCTACTGCTGACCCTGTGCGCTTTTGTGATTTCAGATAGTGTTGAACACCATAGATTTCTTAGTTCAGTTTTTCTATATCATTCTGAACTACAAAGCCTTATCGAAGAATTATACGAAATCCCTTTAATTATCGGACTGTTTATTTCGTCGCTGTATTTTATGAAAAAAGACAAGTCATTATAAACCTTATAAATAAGTAAGGCGCCTTTCGGCGCCTTACTGCATAACTACAATGACGTAATGAACAACATCACGTAACGATAATTAGTCTTCTTTAGAACGGTTTGCACGACGGCGATCGTTCTCAGTCAAGTGGCGTTTACGCAGACGGATAGACTGCGGAGTCACTTCAACTAACTCGTCATCATCAATGAACTCAAGTGCTTGTTCCAGAGTCATTTTAATTGGTGGTGACAGTGTTGTTGCTTCATCAGTACCTGACGCACGCATGTTAGTCAGTTTTTTACCCGTTAAGCAGTTAACGGTTAAGTCGTTAGAACGTGAGTGAATACCGATGATTTGACCTTCATACACTTCAGCACCGTGACCTAAGAACAGCTTACCGCGGTCTTGCAGGCTGTATAGCGCATAAGCAACTGCTTTACCTTGACCATTGGAGATCAGAACACCGTTTTGGCGGCCCCCGATTTCGCCTGGGCGAACATCATCGTAATGACTGAATGTTGAATACAGTAAGCCCGTACCTGATGTCATTGTCATGAATTCAGTACGGAAGCCAATCAGACCACGGCTTGGGATCACGTAGTCAAGACGTACGCGGCCTTTACCGTCTGGCATCATGTCGCGCAGGTCACCTTTACGTTCACCTAAAGCTTTCATGATGTCGCCTTGGTGCTGTTCTTCAACGTCTAAAGTCACTTGTTCGAATGGCTCTTGTTTACGGCCATCGATTTCACGAATGATAACTTTTGGACGCGATACTGCTAATTCGAAACCTTCACGACGCATGTTTTCAATCAGAACAGATAAGTGAAGCTCACCACGACCAGAAACGCGGAATGCGTCTGGATCTTGAGTTTCTTCAACACGCAGTGCAACGTTGTGAACCAATTCTTTATTCAAGCGGTCAAGGATCTGACGTGAAGTCACGAATTTACCTTCTTTACCGCAGAATGGTGAGGTATTAACACAATAGAACATGCTAACTGTTGGCTCATCAACCGCTAACGCAGGCAATGCTTCAACGCTACCGACTTGGCAAATGGTGTCAGAAATGTTCAGTTCACCTAAACCTGTCAGAGCGACGATATCACCCGCTTCAGCTTGTTGTGAATCAATACGCTCTAAACCTAAGTGAGTCAGAACTTTACCAATTTTACCGTTACGAGTTTTACCTTCGCTATCGATAACTGTTACTTGTTGGTTAGGCTTAACAACACCACGTTTGATACGGCCGATACCGATAACACCTAAATAGCTGTTGTAATCCAATTGCGAAACTTGCATTTGGAATGGACCGTCGATATCCACTGCTGGTGGTGCAACATGTTCCACAATCGCTTCATACAGTGGAGTCATGTCTTCAGCCATGTTTTCGTGGTCAAGGCCTGCGATACCGTTTAATGCAGATGCATAAACAATAGGGAAATCGAGTTGCTCATCCGTTGCACCTAAGTTCACGAATAAGTCGAATACTTGGTCAACAACCCAATCAGGGCGTGCGCCTGGGCGGTCAACTTTATTGATAACAACAATAGGACGTAAACCGTGGTCGAACGCTTTTTGCGTTACGAAACGAGTTTGTGGCATTGGGCCATCCATCGCATCAACAACCAGCAGTACGCAGTCAACCATAGACATAACGCGCTCAACCTCACCACCGAAATCGGCGTGACCTGGGGTGTCTACGATATTGATATGATAACCATTCCATTGGATAGCGGTATTTTTAGCAAGGATAGTAATACCACGCTCTTTCTCCAAGTCATTGGAGTCCATAACACGCTCATCAACAGTTTCACGTTCACCGAACGTGCCTGATTGCTGCAATAATTTACCAACCAGTGTGGTCTTGCCATGGTCAACGTGAGCGATGATGGCGATGTTTCTTAAATTTTGAATTGACAAGGATTTTTACCGTTTAATTGACAGGAAAGGAATATGCTTACTGAGCCGTTATTCACACCCAAAGCATACTTTCTACGTTAATTTGCTGTTATTTTACACGTTTTTCCGCACAAGTGGAATAAATGTGAAACCCATCACTGTATAAAAAGTTTTTAGCGAAAAAACATTCAGTTGCGTAACAGTGCCAGATTCCCTCACAAAATAATGAGCATCATCTCTGCGAAACCACGAAGTGACAGAATAATACGCTAAAAACTTAATATTCGCAGCCCAAAAAAAGAACAAAAAATAGACTTTCTTTCTTAACTGCCAGTTTAAATATCTTTTTGCATTATTTAGATATATCTAAATTGACTAATTAGATATATCTAAATATAGTAAAACCATAAAATAAATTCGATATATCTAAAGTTACAAACTAAGGAGTAACTATATGCTAATTAAATCTTGTCGTCATGTATATTATGCACGCCATGATGAAAATCAACATGGCCACCGCGGTGGATGTTGTCACAATGAAGACCGTCATAGTCATGGACACGACGAGCACTGCCACGGCGAAGGCCGTCATGGTCATGGGTACGGTGAACGCTGCCACGGTGAAGGCCGTCATGGTCATGGGCACGGTGAACGCTGCCACGGCGAAGGCCGTCATGGTCATGGGCACGGTGAACGCTGCCACGGCGAAGGCCGTCATGGTCGAGGCCATGGTGATGACAACCAAAGAGGCCGTGGAAGAGGTAAAGGCCTTCGTCGTTTATTCGACCATGGCGATCTTCATATTATGGTACTCTCGTTAGTCGCTAAAAAACCAAGCTATGGCTACGAAATTATCAAAGATATTCAAGAAGCCTCAAATGGCTTATATGTTCCTAGCCCGGGGGTTATTTACCCAACGCTAACACTGCTTGAAGAACAAGGCTTCTTGGAGTCTCAGATTGTTGAACGCAATCGCAAAAGTTTTACGATTACACCTGAAGGCTCTGCCCATCTAGCTCAAAATAAAGAAATTGAAGCGGTTATTGCTCGCAAGCTGGCAAAAGCACGTGATATGCAACAAGGCAGTAATTTAGCAGAAGACATTGAGGTGGCAGTCAGTCGCTTTAAAGCTTTATTACGTCACAAAATGGTTTTAAAACAACTAAATGAAGAGCAAACTCGCCAAATTGCCTCAATCATCAATGATGCAGTAAAACAGATTGAAGAAGTGAATACGTTATTAACCAATAGCGATGATGAATAATGCAAGAGGCCCATATTCTTTGTTATATGGGCTTTCTTTATATATACGAGTTCTACTCCTCTCGCACATCAGAATAAATAACATGAAATTTTCTGTTTATGGTATATATTATAAAAAATTTAGCCTTTGGAATAATAATAACATTTATGAACAATTCAAAAAAAATTTTTTTTGTTTCATCTATCGCAATTATAACGGGACTATCGCTCATTAGTTGCAAAATTAAAAGCGATAACATTTTATCTTACTCTACAAATAATTCATCTTTTCAATTAGATAAAGAGTGTATCGAATCATATCAGGATGAATCAAAAAATAATGAACATACTGTTTTTATAACGCTTAGCAATACAAATAATTGCCGACCTAAATTATATGAGTTTCTAACAAAAAATAAAAATGAAAAAATGAATGTTTATTTTAACAACGTTCTTATTCAAAAAGACATTCATTTAGGAAACATCCATTCATTAGATGATGGTTTTTATCAAAATCTAAATAATCAATCTAATTTAGATTTATTTAAATCTTTGATGAATAATTAAAGTTAGCATGAAGCAACTTTTATATTTAGTACCTGACCTCTATCGTCAGCCCGACTGAATTGCTCTTAAAACCTAATTCGGTCTTGTCCTGCCCCATTATTTCCATTAATTCTATATGAGCCAGGCCCCATAGTGTGAATGGTTCTATCACCTGAATTGGTTACATATTGTATTTCAGCATCAAATGTTGATTGCAGACTTGATACTGCATTAAATGAAACAGTATAAGCGCTATTCCCTACGTGCGTATGGAGATTAACCCACGGTCCCCATACTAGTGGTGGTGCCCAACTTTGAGATCTTGCTATATATTTATTCCCCCATTAACTATGTCGTCACTTTTTCACATGAGTATTATGTAAAGTGCAAAAAATATATTTAGATTCAACTCTAAATGTTGCTCAAATATATCTTTATTAATACTGACATAAGCAAAGAACATAAAATATTACATTTATTATGAATGGATGACATAAATGATCCGCGTTTAAATTAGCACCAAAATAGTGCAAGCACCCAACAAGAAGCACCAAAACAGTGCAACTCATGCCTATTTTTAACTCAATCGATTGACATTCCTTCGTAACAATCAGTATTTACTATAATTAAAAAGTTGGCACGCTTTTCGCTTATCTATTTATAGAGTGCGTGCTACCTATTTATATATGACTAACACGCCAGACAAACAACAGACATACTGTCAAATGATAGCTTGTGATTTGTTGATTAGACCCGACCAGGAGAGCCGAGATGTCCGCTGAACATGTTTTATCGTTAATTAAAGAGCACAATGTTAGATTTATTGATCTGCGTTTTACCGACACTAAAGGTAAAGAGCAACACATCACTATCCCTGCTCATCAAGTTGACGAAGACTTCTTTGAAGAAGGCCAGATGTTTGATGGTTCATCTATTGGTGGCTGGAAAGGCATCAATGAGTCAGACATGGTATTAATGCCAGACCCATCAACTGCAATGTTAGACCCGTTCTTTGCAGATATCACGTTAATCATACGCTGCGATATTTTAGAGCCGGGCACCATGCAAGGTTATGACAGAGACCCACGTTCAATTTCAAAACGTGCAGAAGATTTCCTGCGCTCAAGTGGAATTGCCGATATCGTTCTCTTTGGGCCAGAACCTGAATTTTTCGTTTTTGATGACATTCGTTTTGGCAACAACATGCATGGTAGTTACTACCATATCGATGATATCGAAGCGGCATGGAATACAGGAACCAAATACGAAGGTGGTAATAAAGGTCACCGCCCTGCAGTAAAAGGCGGTTATTTCCCAGTTCCACCGGTTGATTCATCACAAGACCTACGTTCAGCCATGTGTACCACAATGGAAGAGATGGGCTTAGTTGTTGAAGCTCACCACCATGAAGTGGCAACTGCAGGCCAAAACGAAGTCGCCACCCGCTTTAATACGATGACCAAAAAAGCGGATGAAACTCAGATTTATAAATATGTTGTGCACAATGTTGCCCATGCATACGGCAAAACAGCCACCTTTATGCCTAAACCTTTAGTGGGCGATAACGGCTCTGGTATGCACTGCCATATGTCTTTATCTAAAGGCGGCGTTAACCTGTTTGCAGGTGACAAATATGGCGGTTTATCCGAAATGGCGCTGTACTACATCGGCGGTATTATTAAACATGCACGTGCACTGAACGCATTTACTAACCCAACCACTAACTCATACAAACGCTTAGTTCCGGGCTTTGAAGCACCTGTAATGTTGGCATATTCTGCACGTAACCGCTCTGCTTCGATTCGTATTCCAGTCGTTGCGAGCACTAAAGCACGCCGTATTGAAGTTCGCTTCCCAGACCCAGCAGCTAACCCATATTTAGCGTTTGCGGCTCAGTTAATGGCAGGCCTTGATGGCATCATTAACAAGATCCACCCTGGTGATGCGATGGACAAAAATTTATATGATTTACCACCAGAAGAAGCCAAAGAAATTCCAACAGTTTCTGGCTCTTTAGACGAAGCATTAGCGGAATTAGATAAAGACCGTGAATTCTTAACCCGTGGTGGCGTATTCACTAATGATGCTATCGATGCATATATCGAATTAACCCGTGCCGACATCCAACGTGTTCGTATGGCGCCACACCCTCTCGAATTTGAAATGTACTACAGTGTGTAACACGCCGTTCCACTGTTAGTCTTTGTTGCCGTGAAGCACTTGCCCCATCTTTTGATGGGGCCTTTTATCTCTAACGTATTTACGCAACAAAAATCAAATATCGGTTGTTTGGTCTATCAGGTATAATGCACCAAAATAGTGCAGGAGCAACATTACATGAAAACCGAACATTTGCCAGCACCGGAACATATTCTCGACTCACTCATTAATAGCGTGCTAATTTTGGATTACGACTTGGTTATCCATTACGCCAACCATGCTGCACTCCAGATCTTAACCCAAAGCCAGCGCAAGCTATACGGTACGCCACTGCCACTATTATTCAGTTATTGTTCGCTCAATGATGAACTCATGCTCAATAGCTTAAAAGATGGCCATAGTTTTACCGAGAACGAAGTCACCTTAGTGTTTAATAACCATTCCCATGTGATGTCGTTCAGTGCACAGCCTTTTTCAGAGCAATTCATTTTAGTTGAGCTTTCACAATTAGATAGCCAACGGCGTTTGAGCCAAGAACTCGCACAGAATGCCCAGCAATTGGCTGCCCGCGAACTGATCCGTGGGCTTGCTCACGAAATCAAAAACCCTCTCGGAGGTTTGCGAGGCGCTGCGCAATTGCTATCTAAAGCGCTGCCTGATCCACAATTAAATGAATATACTCAAGTGATTATCGAACAGGCCGACCGCTTACGGGCACTGGTTGATCGGCTTCTTGGCCCACAATATCCGGGACCGAAAACACAGCAAAGTATTCATCATATTATGGAAAATGTAACGCGGTTGGTGTCATTAGAAAAACCTGATAATGTGACACTGATTCGTGACTATGACCCAAGCCTGCCCGAATTAGAGTATTACCCAGACCAAATCGAGCAAGTGCTGCTAAATATCACCCGAAACGCCTTACAAGCCCTCGCCGAAACGGGAGGCTATATCACTTTGCGTACACGAACGGCTTTTCAAGTCACACTACAAGGTGAACGTTATCGATTAGCTGCACGTATTGATATTGAAGATAACGGTCCCGGTATTCCATTGGCAATTCAGGATACATTGTTTTATCCCATGGTGAGCGGACGGCCTGATGGCACAGGCCTTGGCCTATCGATTGCTCGCAGTTTAGTTGACCAACACGCAGGAAAAATCGAATTTACCAGTTGGCCAGGTCACACTGAGTTTTCCATTTATCTACCAATTAAGAAATAGGAGATAACCATGACGCAGGGAAAAATTTGGGTGGTTGATGATGATAGTTCCATCCGTTGGGTACTTGAGCGTGCATTAGATAATGCAAAATTCGCTTGCACCTGCTTTGACAGTGCGGATGCTGTACTCGCCGCATTAGAAAATTCACTCCCTGATGTGTTGTTATCTGATATCCGTATGCCAGGCACAAATGGTATTGAGCTTCTGAATACCATCAAGCAATCACACCCGCTTCTGCCGATTATTATTATGACAGCACACTCTGACCTTGATGCTGCCGTAAATGCCTACCAGTCAGGTGCCTTTGATTACTTACCAAAACCTTTCGATATTGATGAAACCGTCGCATTAGTCGAACGTGCTCTGAATCATAGCCGTGAACAAAACCATACTAGCCGTGAAGCTAAGCAGCCAGCCCCTGCGGTCTCTTCGACCATGATCGGGGAGGCACCGGCTATGCAAGAGGTTTATCGCATTATTGGCCGTTTATCACGCTCATCAATTAGTGTGCTTATTAATGGTGAATCTGGAACAGGAAAAGAGCTGGTTGCCCACGCGTTACATCAACACAGCCCTCGTGCCGACGCCCCTTTTATTGCATTAAATATGGCGGCTATTCCCAAAGACTTAATTGAATCTGAGCTATTTGGCCACGAAAAAGGCGCATTTACTGGGGCGACCCAAGTACGTCAAGGGCGATTTGAACAAGCTAACCATGGGTCACTGTTTTTAGATGAAATCGGCGATATGCCCCTTGATGTACAAACTCGCTTGTTACGTGTTCTGGCTGAAGGCCAATTCTATCGTATTGGCGGTTATACCCCAGTTAATGTGGATGTGCGGATTATTGCCGCCACCCACCAAGACCTTGAAAAACGTGTTAAAGAAGGCTTATTTCGCGAAGACTTATTTCACCGGTTAAATGTCATTCGAGTACAATTACCACCGCTACGTGAGCGCACTGAAGATATCCCACGTCTCGCCGATTATTTTCTACAAAATACGGCAAAAGAACTCGGTGTCGAGGCTAAAGTTCTCCACCCTGACAGCGAAAAAATTCTTCAGCGCTATTATTGGTCGGGTAACGTTCGCCAATTGGAGAATGTCTGCCGTTGGTTAACCGTGATGGCAGCAAGCCAAGAAATTTTACCGCAAGATTTGCCCGATGATTTACTTGAAGAGCACCCACAACAAAATTCAGTGATAAAATCATCGCAAGCTGATTCCATGCCAACACAATCATTGTCATCACAAAATCCTATTTCTGCAGCTCAGTGGTTTGAATTACTTGAAGAGTGGACTGATAACGCATTAATGGACGGTAAAGAAGACCTTTTTTCTCAAACCATCCCCTTACTTGAGCGTACAATGCTAAATTGCGCGTTAAAATATACCAATGGCCATAAGCAAGAAGCTGCCCGTTTATTAGGTTGGGGAAGAAATACGTTAACTCGCAAATTAAAAGAATTAGGAATTGAATAGCTTCAGATATTCACCATCATATTAAGATAATGTACGAAGTAATTTATTACTTCATACTTATCTTAACATTCAATAACGCCATACCCATTCACATCAAAAAAAGATATTAAAACGTTAAATAAATCACCATTAATGATGATTGCTTTCAGATGATACCTTTACTATAATACATTTTAGACTGTTTTTTGTTTTAAAATTAAATATTTAAAATGCAGTAAGAGCATTAAAGACCATCAAAACACATTATGCGTGAAATAATAATAAAAATCGCCAATCCAAAACTAATTTAACTATTTAATCTTTATTTTCATCTGCAATAAAAACCCCGTAATAAAAAAAACAACATTTCTTAAAATATCCATGAAAAACTCCCAACTTATAATGTGAATACCAAATACAAGATATAAAAACAGCATCAAATAAGGACATTAAACCTAAATTACTCTCATATTGTTTATTTTTAAAATAAAAGCCAAAATACCTACCAGTTGAGTAACTGAATATATTCACTAACTCAACCTCATCATATAAATATCCTCTTGGAGAGTAATAAATGAAAAAGAATGTCTTTGCCTATTTAATTGCGGCATCGTCTATTTTTGCCATTAATAATGCATTAGCTGCTGATGGAACGATAGATTTTACAGGTGAAATTACCGATCAGGCTTGTCAGTTTGCAACCGGTTCTGATGCATTTACCGTAAACTTAGGGAAAATCTCTAAAACGGCATTACCTAGTACAGGTAGCACCGCAGCAGCAACTAAATTTACCATCAAATTAGAAAACTGCCCGCAAACCGTGACTAGCGCAACGGTTAAATTTGATGCCACCAGTTATGCAGGTGATAATAGTGTACTCCAGTTAACCGACCCTGCTGCAGCGACAACGGCACAAAATGTTGGTATTCAAATTCAGGACGCCACAGGAACAATCGTTCCACTATTTACTGAATCTAGCGCGTATGCATTAAAAGAAAAGACAGTAAATAATTTAGATTTTACCGCTCGTTATATTGCAATGTCTAATAGCGTTGGCGTTGGTCAAGCAAACTCAACCGCAACCTTCACTATCAATTATAACTAATAGGCTTTTAGGGTTTAAATGGATTTAAACCTTATTCCTCTATTCAATGGTACTAATATGAAACGCTTAGTTTATTTTTTTATTTCTTCATTTTTATTGATTAATTTAGCCCATGCAGGCGTTATTATTGGCGGCACTCGTGTTATTTATCATGAGGGAAATAAGGATGTCAGTATTAGTGTCGAAAACCCTGATAAAATCCCTTATTTAATTCAATCATGGATTGATAGCATTGATGAAAATAAGCAATCCGCATTTACTATTACACCTCCATTATTTAGATTAAACTCAGATAAAACCAATGCGCTAAGAATATTTTTAACAGAGAATACCTTACCGAAAGATAAAGAATCATTATTTTGGCTAAATATAAAAACAATCCCAGCAACGGAGCGAACAGAAAATTCATTGCAGATTGCCTTTAAAACGCAAATGAAATTAATTTATCGTCCTTCTGCAATTAAAAATGTTGATTTTGTTGAAGAACAAAAAAAATTAACTTGGTCAAAAACAGGCAATATGATTACAGTAAAAAACCCAACACCGTATTTTATGAATTTCCAAAGCATAACCTTTAACGGTAAAAAGGCGAATGACGTCTCTTATGCTGCACCGTTTTCTAGCACTTCTTTTGAGATTAACGATGCTGCGAATCATGGCACGGTGAAATGGGAAGTCATTAATGACTACGGCTCCGCATCTGAACTGGCTGAAGCGAAAATATAGCCCAAAATTGATTTAGGTTGTTAAAATGAGAATAAATAAAATATGCTTTAGCCTACTTATTTATTTAGGCTATACGGTACCTTTATACGCTGAAAATGCCATCGGCAATAATACAACAGAGGGAAATATCTATTTTGACCCTGATTTCTTAGAGTTGCCTAATAAAAATGCTGTCGATTTAAGCCAATTTGAAAATAACCAACAATTGGCTGGTAATTATTACGTTGATATTTATGTCAATACCAACTTAATCGGGGCAAAAAGTTTAAAATTTGATAAAAATACTGAGAACAAACTGGTTCCTTGCTTAACTTTGGATGATTTAAAAAGCTTTGATATTAAAATTGCAGATTATCCTGAGCTACAAAATAGCCAAACAGGCTGCGTCAATTTAGCAATCATTCCTGACGCAACAAGCCAGTTTGAATTTGATTCACAACGGTTATACCTCAGTATTCCGCAAATCGCGCTGGCGAAAAACCCGAGGGGTTATGTTGACCTTGCAGATATCGATAACGGTATTACCGCCCTATTACTGAATTACAGCTATAGCGGTTCTAAAAATACCGATCGTAAAGGTGGAGAAGACACCACCTCAAACTACGTCAATTTACGCCCCGGCTTAAATATTGGGGCATGGCGTCTGCGCAACTATACCACGTGGTCCAACAGCACAGGGCAGCCCAATAAATGGGATACGATTTATACTTACGCCTCCCGTGGGATCAACCGCATAAAAAGCCAACTAACCTTGGGAGACAGCGTATCTCCGTCAGACGTATTTGACAGTGTACCGTTTCGTGGGGCTCAGCTCGCCACCGATGATGATATGTACCCTGAAAGTCTGCGTGGCTATGCGCCAGTCGTGCGCGGGATAGCTCGCAGCAACGCACAGGTTACCATTCGCCAAAACGGTTACACCATCTACCAAACCGATGTGGCAGCAGGCCCCTTTGAAATCACTGACCTCTATCCAACCGGCAGCAGCGGTGACTTACATGTGACGATAAAAGAGTCGAACGGCAGCGAACAGGTGCAAATTGTACCCTTTGCCTCACTCCCCGTGCTGCAACGTGAGGGTTATTTATCTTATAGCACCACCGCAGGTGAATACCGTTCATATGATAGCCATGTAGATAAAACCAAATTTGGTCAGTTCACTTTGGTATACGGTTTACCCTATGGCATCACTATGTTCGGAGGAAGTCAGTTCAGTGAAAAATACCAATCTTATTCGATAGGTGCTGGGCAAAACTTGGGGCGCTTCGGGGCGCTGTCTATTGATATTACCCAATCTCACGCCAAAATGCGTGATGACAGCAAAGAACGTGGTCAGTCTTACCGCTTTAGATATAACAAAAACCTCAATGATATCGGCACCAATATTGCTTTGGCAGGTTACCGCTATTCAACCCAAGGGTATTACAGTTTATCCGAGGTGTTTGACACCTTCCGTGATACCACCTACAGCCCTGAGATCGAACGCCGCCGTAATCGCGGTGAAATCACCCTCAGCCAAAACCTAGGGGATACTTACGGTTCTATTTCAATGGGTTATGTTAATGAAGACTATTGGAATAGTGACCGCAAAACACAGTCAGCAACCCTTGGCTATAACAATAGCTGGCAAGGGATCAGTTATGGGCTGAATTACACCTATAACAAGAATACCAGCAGCTATTCGCAGAGTGCTGGGGCAAAAAAATACAGTGATGAAGACCATTTATTTACCTTTTCGGTCAATATCCCGTTCAGTTTGTTTGAAGATACCGCCTACATTAACTTTGCCAGTAACCACAGTAGCCGAGACTCCAGTTCGAGTAGCATCGGTGTATCAGCATCTCACCTGAACAACCGTTTAAATTGGAGCATGCAACAAAGTTTAGCCGATCAGGGACAAGGCAGTTCTGGTAATGCGAACTCCACCTATAAAGGCAGGTATGGTGAAATTTCTGGTGGTGCGAGCTATAGCAAAGATAACTATAACCTGTACTACGGAACTAATGGCAGCCTTGTCGCCCACGCGGACGGGTTAGTGTTAGGGCAACAATTAGGTGAAACCGCCGCATTGGTAGAAGTGCCCGATGCAGGAGGTGTACCAATACTAAACCAAGCGGGTGTAGTGACCAATAACCAAGGTTATGCGTTAGTGCCATACGTGACAGCCTACCGTAAAAATACCATCAACATTGATACTTCGGCGTTACCTGACAACACGGAAATGGAACTCACCAGCCAGTCAGTCTCCCCAAGCCGTGGGGCGCTAGTGAAATCCAGTTTTAGCGCCAATGTCGGTTATCGTGCCATTATGAATTTAACCTTTGTTGATGGAAAGCCAGTGCCATTCGGTGCGCAGGCCATATTTAAAGATAACCCGCAGCTCAATAATCTCGTGGGTAATGATGGCGAAGTTTATTTATCCGGCTTAGCAGAGAGTGGGAACTTTATTATTCAATATAACGAGAAACAGCAGTGTCTGGTTAATTATAACTTAGCCGGTGTTTCGGATTATATGGGGTTATATAAAACTACTGCGGTATGCCGGTAATAAGGAAAGAGATAATGAAGACTTTTATTTATAAATTAATAATAATAATTAATTTGATACTTTTATATTGCACAAATGCAAATGCTAACAAGTGTATGCCCAATCCCCAGAATGGCAAAACGGGTTACCTTCCTCCAGCTAATATTATTATACAAGCAGATAACTCAATACCTGTAAATACAGTACTAGCTAGCTACAATGTTCATATTTATCCTATAGGCTACCCTACATTTTTAGCAGGATCAGTATGTAATATACTCATTGAATATATGTACCTAAATGGATGGAAAGTAAATTCGAATAAAGTTGCCCAAACAAATGTACCTGGCATAGGTATTAAAATTTATGGACTTAGAAAAGAAAATACAATGGCTCTCCCGCATGTATCAACAACGCCTGGTATATTTAAATTCTCAGCTACTACTCTTTTTCCTAATGAAATTGTATGGTATGTTGACATAATAAAAACAGGTTCAATAAATTCAGGGGCACTGGCTGCTGGCCCTCTTGCTAGAATGCAAAACAGAGATCCTCATAAAAGAGAAACATATGTAATAACTAGCCTTTATATTCCATCAAATTTTAAAATTACTAATGTATCATGTTCAATAAAAAACAATAAGAGTACTTATGATATCCACCTTGGTGACTGGTATGATACTCAGTTTAATAATATTGGAGATACCAGCACCTCAGCCGATATTCCAATTACATTAACCTGTGCGGCTGGAACGAACATTAAAACAACAGTCACAAGTTCCGCAGGCTACGTTGATATTAATACAGGAAAATTAGCTTTATCTGGTACCGATACCGCTACTGGGGTTGCGATTCAACTACTCGATAAAAATAATGCACCAATAAAACTTAATACTAAAAATAGCTTACAGAATAACATTCCTTCCGGTGACTATATGTTTAATTGGAAAGCCCGTTATATTAAAACTGCAGACAAAATTACTCCCGGAAGTGCAAATGCAACGGCCACAGTTAATATTCGCTACGAATAGAGGCACTCATGAAAAAAATAATAATTACACTATTAACTATAAATATTTTTTCTCTACCCTTATTGGCTAATGCTACAAATACTGTAACATTAAATTTCACAGGCAATATCAAAGCTGCTACCTGTAATATCTCTGGCGGCAACAATATCGATATTGATTTAAAACGTTTACCGATTGATATATTTAATGGAGCACAAACAGGATCCGACTGGAAAAATTTTGATATTAAATTAAATAACTGCTCGTCATTTATCAATCAAATTAAACTGACATTTTCAGGCACCGCAGACACAGCTGATACGGCTAGCTTATATAAAAATCTAGGTACTGCACAGAATATCGCTGTACAGCTACAAAGTGGCGATGGTGCCACACCGTTAGGTAATCTAAAAATATTACAAGTGCCCTTAAATGGGCAATCTGATGTCGCGATTCCACTGCGCACACGGGCCTTTAGCATGGCAGGCAATGTCGTACCCGGTTCTATTTCAGCCAATATTACCGCCACCATCACCTACTTATAAACCGGAGCATATAATATGAAGAAAATAGTGTTGTTATTCTGTCTTGCTTCCAGCCCCGTATTGGCAGCAGACCCACACATTAATATCAATGTACATGGCTATGTCACCGCCATGCCTTGTGAATTAGAAACCACAAATTATTTAATTGATTTGAAAAAAGTGAATGTTTGGAATATTCGGGATACACAAACTTCACCATGGGTTAATTTCTCAATTAAATTGAAAAATTGCCCTATGGGCACCAAAGAAGCCATTATGGAGATTAAAGGCACGCCTGACTCGACCTCCGCTGATTATTTTGTCAATACGGGGAGCGCTAAAAACGTCGCATTAAACTTAGCCCACCATGCAAATAAAACCACGATAAAAAATGGTGAAAAAATTACGGTGCCGGTTAATGAACAAACCCGCAAAGTTGATATTCCACTATCAGCGAGAATGGCGGGCTATGGATCAGGCATGACAAGTGGTTCATTTAATAGTCATCTTGATTTTACATTTGTTTATCATTAATAAATCTAGTGTCTTTATATTGATAATCTAAAATAAACCATCTTAATTAGAATGGTTCAAATTTTGAGATGACGATAATATTTAATATTTTCAATATAAAAAACATAGTTTGATCACTTATGATTTAAATCAAGATAGGATAAAGGATACCTGATAAATATATCGTGATGTTAAAGATATAACCCTATACCAATTAAGAGTAAAAAATCAATGAGGTTAAATAATGAGCAATTATTACCCTGTCTCTGCGGTTATTGGTAATAAAATAAAATCATTGCGTAAAAATAAAGGACTCTCTCTTACTGCCCTTGCTAAAACTGTTGGAATTAGTGAGCAACAGCAACTACGTTATGAACGAGGAAATAATCGAATATCGATAGATAGGCTAAAGCAATATTCTAATTATTTTGATATTAATATAATTTATTTTTTTTCATTTAGTGAAGATGAAAAAACAAAAATTAAAAATGGTTATGAATTTAAAAAATCATTTTCTTTATAGTATTTTTACTTAATCAGTATTGGTTACCGTATGAAAAAAAACACCTCTAAAATTGTCGGAGCGCGGATCCGCACACTAAGAAAAGACCAAAACATGAGTATTCAGCAACTCAGTACATTACTTGGGATTAGTCAGCAGCATCAATCTCGCCATGAATTAGGCGAAATCCGAATTCATGTTGATACGTTATATTCTATTTCCGAAATACTCGACCTTGATATTCAAGAGTTAATTGTTGACTTTGCTACCCCAATACCAGTTAACACAATGAGTAATAAACAGAATAGAAAAAAAATATTGCAAGCGGAAAGCCTATTATCGCCAGAACATAATTTCAATTTATACAAATAGTGTTAATACAAAGTTAAGCTTATTTATAGGAAGTTTATAGTCATGACAACTATAGCTAAAGGTATCTATAAGTAAGAAATCTCTCACGTAGCCTTAACATAGCGAATTAAAATTAAGGCTACTTAATTGAATTTAATAAGAACATTTTGATAGTCATTTAATGTTTCCTTAAAACCAAGGTTACCCCCTATTTTTATTCATTTACTGAATGGCAACACCATTTTCTCTATAAAAAACCAAATAAATAGCACATTTAGACCTGCTAAATCCGATAACTATACTATTATTTCATTTTTCGATAGTAAAAATACAACATCCACTGTATGTGGTCTAATAAGTCAAAACCTTATAACCCCAAATTATCACCATATGAGAGATAAATTAAACTTATATCCCTCCTTATAATTATTCTTAGTTTTATATCGTTATTTAACTTTAGTGAAAAAATCAAAAAAAATTATATTTAACTTAGCTCAATATAGTGTATCAATTCTTCTCTTATAATGTGTTAACTTAATTAAAAAAATTAAATACTTTAAAATTTAATTATATTTTACCAAATTTTACAAAACTTGTTTATTTTAATAAATAGTTTCAAAATACTCTCCAATTGAGTAATTGGTAATTACACCTACTCAATAAAAATAAATAATTATCTTTTGGAGAAAAACAAATGAAAAAGAACTTACTTGCATCATTAATTGCTGCAACCTCAATCTTTGCTGTTAATAATGCATTAGCAGCAGATGGTACTATCGACTTTACAGGTGAAATCATCGACCAAGCATGCGAATTAGCAGCTGGCTCTGATGCACTAAAAGTAAACTTAGGACAAGTATCTAAAAAAGCATTACCAAACGCAGGAAGTACAGCGGCAGCAACTAAATTTACGATTAAATTAATTAATTGCCCTGCTACAGTAACAACGGCTTCAGTAAAATTTGATGCTGATTCTTATATTGGTGATGATGAAGTTATTAAATTAAAAGAAGAAACTGGCGTTGCAACTGGCGTTGGAATTCAAATTACTGATGATACGAATAAAATTGTTCCATTATTTACTGCCTCTAAAGCATATCCATTACAACAAAATGTGGAAAATAATTTAGATTTCAGAGCACGTTATATTGCTAAGTCTGACACAGTGACTCCTGGTCCTGCAAATGCGACAGCAACTTTCACAATCAATTATAACTAAGTAATAAATAAGGTTTAAAAGGACTTAAGCCTTATCTAATAATAATCAATGGTGGTATTATGAAATCTATTATCTATATTTTCATTTCCTTACTTACGCTAATAAATACTGCGAATGCTGGTGTTATAATTGGTGGAACCCGTGTTATTTATAATGAGGGAAACAAAGATGTCAGCATCAGCGTAGAAAATCCAGATAAAATCCCTTATTTGATTCAATCTTGGATAGATAATATAGATGAAAAAAAACAGTCTGATTTTTCTATCACACCACCATTATTTAGGCTAAATGCAGATAGAACTAATGCGCTTAGAATATTTTTAACAGAAAATAAATTACCTAATGATAGAGAGTCATTGTTCTGGTTAAATATAAAAACTATTCCAGCAACAGAAAGAACAGAAAACTCATTACAAATTGCCTTTAAAACACAAATGAAATTAATTTATCGCCCTAAAGCATTAAAAGATGTTAATTTTATTGAAGAGCAAAAAAAATTAGTGTGGTCTAAATCTGGAAATAAAATTACGGTTAAAAACCCAACACCTTATTTTATGAATTTCCAGAGCATCAGCTTTAACGGAACAAAGGCTAATGATGTTTCTTATGCTGCACCTTTCTCAAGTGCGACTTTCGAGGTTAATAACTCAAATACTAATGGAATAATTAAATGGGAAGTTATTAATGATTATGGTGCAGCACCAGAAGCACTCGAAAAGAAAATATAAAACTATAAAATAAGTTGGGCTTTATCATGAAAATAAATAAAATATCTCTAGGCCTACTATTATATTTAGGCTATACCGCATCGCTATATGCTGAAGAAAAAACAGAAAATAATGTCTACTTTGATCCTGACTTTTTAGAGCTACCGAATAAAGATTCGGTTGATTTGTCACAGTTCGAGAATAATGAGCAATTAGCCGGTGACTACTATGTTGATATTTATGTCAACACCAACTTAATTGGTGCTAAAAATCTTAAATTTGAAAAAAATAGCCGTAACCAATTAGTTCCATGTTTATCACTTGCTGATATTAAAGAGTTTGGTATCAAAACAGCGGAATACCCTGAATTACAAACCGCAGGAAGTCACTGTGTAAACCTTGCAGCGATTCCTGATGCCACAAGTAATTTTGAGTTTGATTCTCAACGTTTATATTTAAGCATCCCCCAAATCGCATTGGATAGAAACCCAAGGGGTTACGTTGACTTAGCCAATATCGATAATGGCATCAACGCACTGCTATTAAATTACAGCTATAACGGCTCTAAAAATTACGATCGTAAAAGTAGTGGTTCGGATAACACATCACATTATGTAAATTTAAGACCTGGCTTAAATATTGGAGCATGGCGGCTACGCAATTACACAACATGGTCAAGTAGTACCGACCAATCCGGTAAATGGGATACCATCTATACCTACGCATCACGCGGTATTAATAGCATCAAAAGTCAGTTGACCTTGGGAGATAGTGTCTCACCTTCGATGGTTTTTGATAGCGTGCCATTTCGTGGTGCTCAGCTTGCGACAGATGATGATATGTCCCCTGAGAGTTTACGCGGCTATGCGCCCGTTGTACGTGGGATTGCTCGTAGCAACGCACAGGTGACGATCCGCCAAAATGGTTACATTATCTACCAAACCGAGGTGGCTGCGGGCCCTTTTGAAATCAATGACTTATACCCAACGGGGGGAAGCGGTGATTTGCATGTCACCATCAAAGAATCCAACGGTAGCGAGCAATATCAAATCGTTCCTTTTGCCTCATTACCTGTATTGCAACGTGAAGGATATTTTTCTTATAGCGTAACGGGCGGGGAATACCGCGCTTATGACAGTAGCATTGATAAAACAAAATTTGGCCAATTTACCTTAATCTATGGTCTACCGTATGGTATTACCGCTTATGGTGGTAGCCAAGTGAGTGAGCATTACCAATCTTACTCCATCGGCGCAGGCCAAAACCTTGGGCGATTTGGTGCGTTATCCATTGACGTTACCCATGCAAATTCAACGCTAAGTAATGACGTTAAGGAAAAAGGCCAATCATACCGTTTCCGCTATAACAAAAATATCAACGATATTGGTACTAATATCGCATTGGCTGGTTATCGTTATTCCACTAAAGGTTTTTACAGTTTAGCGGAAGTCTTTGACGGCTATAGAAATACAAACTATATCCCTGAAATTGAACGCCGCCGTAATCGTGGTGAGATCACCCTCAGCCAAAACTTAGGGGATAACTTTGGTTCAATCTCTGTAGGCTATATCAATGAAGACTACTGGAATAGTGACCGTAAAACTCAGTCTGCCACCGTGGGTTATAACAATAGTTGGCAAGGCATCAGTTATAGTTTGAATTATACCTATAATAAAAATACTAATAGCTACTCATATACTTCCGGTAGCCGTACGAAAAGTGAAGATGATCATCAGCTTGCCTTCTCTGTCAGTGTGCCATTTACCGTGTTTGATAACACCTTCTATTACAACTTTAACAGTAATAGTAGCAGCAACGGCCCAAGCACAGGCAGTATTGGGCTTTCCGCTTCACAACTTAATAACCGCTTAAATTGGAGCATGCAGCAGGGTTTCACCACTCAAGAACAAGGTACTAGCGGTAATATGAACGCTTCTTATAAAGGCCAATATGGTGAAATTTCAGGTGGAACAGGCTATAGCAAAGACAACTATAACCTCTATTACGGTGTTAATGGTAGCTTAGTGGCTCACTCTGGCGGTCTTGTACTCGGTCAACAATTAGGCGAAACCGCGGCTATTGTTGAAATCCCAGATGCGGGTGATGTACCAGTATTAAACCAAGCAGGGGTTGTCACTAATAACCAAGGTTATGCACTCGTGCCTTATGTCACGGCTTATCGTAAAAATGTGATTGATATTGACACTTCTGAACTACCTGAAAATACGGAAATGGAGTTAACCAGCCAAAGTGTTGCACCAAGCCGTGGCGCTTTGGTGAAAGCTAGCTTTGCGGCGAATGTCGGCTACCGAGCCATCATGATATTAACCTTTGCTGATGGTAATCCCGTACCTTTTGGTGCTCAGGCGATATTTAAAGATAATCCTCAGCTAAATAATATAGTGGGCAATGATGGCGAAATTTATTTATCTGGTTTAGCTGAAAATGGCAATTTTATTATTCAATATAACGATAAACAACAATGCCAAGTAAATTATAACTTAGCAGGTATATCGAATTATATGGGGTTATATAAAACAGCTGCAATTTGTAAATAATCGGTGATATAAATGAAAAATTTATTCTATAAGTCTACTTTTATATTTATAAGTCTATTTTTATATTCAAGCTATACAAATGCAGCCTGTATCCAGAATCCAAGATTTAATAATATACAAGTGAATATTCCTACAGCAACTTATAACATTCAGTATGATGATATAACTACCAGAGAATTAGGGGCACTAAGTGTCCGTTATTTATCTGGTTCGATGACAACTACCTATTCTGAAGGAAATGGGAGCTGTGGTATATCTTACTTATATGGTGATTTTATTAATAACTGGGTTCCCAATAATGGTGTTGCAACATCAAATATTCCTGGTATCGGTATTTCAGTTCAAACTGCATCAATAGGTGGAGATTTCAATCGTTGGTTTGGCCCTTCCTCAAGTGGCAAGCAACCATGGGAAATATCAGATACCGTTTGGTATATTAAAATAAAAAAAATAGGGCAGGTAACCTCGTCAAATACCCTGCGCTCTGGCCCAGTAGCTCAATTAACTCAAAAAAATCAGACGCCCATTAGCACTTGGTATCTAACAACCTTAAACATGCCTGCAAATGCGATTCGTATCAATGTACTTAGCTGTTCATTAAAGAACAACCAGTCAACCTACAATATTGATATGCAAGATTGGTATG
This sequence comes from Providencia sp. CIM-Carb-044, assembly GCF_033901115.1. Taxonomy (NCBI): domain Bacteria; kingdom Pseudomonadati; phylum Pseudomonadota; class Gammaproteobacteria; order Enterobacterales; family Morganellaceae; genus Providencia; species Providencia sp. CIM-Carb-044. The sequence goes on along the minus strand of NZ_JAXADV010000005.1, from coordinate 175,010 downwards.
ATACACAATTCCCTAATATAGGCTCAACCAGTGCGCCTGTAGATATTCCAATTACCTTAACATGTGCAGCGGGTACCAATATTAAAGCGACGGTCACAAGTTCTAAATATGAAGATACCGCTACAGGAAAATTAGCTCTAACGGGACCTGATAGCGCCACTGGTGTCGCAATACAATTGTTGGATAAAAATAATAATCCAATCAAATTGAACACCACAAATAGCCTGCAAAATAATGTGCCGGCTGGTGATTATATGTTTGATTGGAAAGCTCGCTATATCAAAACGGCAGATAATATCACGCCAGGTACAGCGAATGCCTCTGCTACTGTAAATATTCGCTATGAGTAGGAATAAAAAATGAAAAAAATATCTAAAAATTTACTTTTACTTAGTAGCTTAATATTCAGTGGGAATTTATTTGCTGCTAGCACAGTGACATTGAACTTTACCGGAAATATTAGAGCCGCAACTTGCAATATTACCGGTGGGAATAATATTGATATTGACCTGAAAAATATTTCTGCTGATGTATTTCGTAATGCGAGTTCAGGTTCTAACTGGAACACATTTAATATTAGCCTAAATAACTGTTCATCTTTTATTAACCAAGTAAAACTGACGTTTACAGGAACCGCAGATACTGCGGATGCAGCAAGCTTATACAAAAATCAAGGTACGGCTAAAAACCTAGCCGTTCAACTACAAAATGGTAATGGAACAACCGCTTTAGGTAACCAAAAAGTATTACAAGTTCCGACAAATGGGCAAGCGAATATTAATATTCCATTACGCACACGCGCCTTTAGCTCATTAGGTAATGCCACTCCGGGAACTATTTCCGCCAATATTACGGCAACAATTACCTATTTATAAAAGAGAAAATAATATGAGACATTTTATCCTATTACTATCACTAATGAGCTGTTCTTTAACTGCATTTGGGCTAACAGCAAATATTAAAGTGCATGGCGTCGTTATTGCTGCTCCTTGTGAGGTTGAAAAAAATAATTATTTAATCGATTTGAAAAAAATTAATATTTGGAATATCAAAGATACGCAAAAATCTCCGTGGGTTGATTTTTCCGTGAAGCTAAAAAATTGCCCTGTAGGCACCACCAAAGCTGTAATGAAAATATCAGGTACGCCAGACTCAACAATAACTGAACATTTTATTAATAATGGTACGGCGAAAAATGTGGCATTAAATTTAGCCAATACCGGCAATAAAACAACAATAAAAAATGGCGATACCATTACCGCGAATGTTAATACTCAAACGCGAAATGTTGAAATCCCATTATCGGCAAGAGTCTCGGGTTATGGAAGTGGTATGGTTGCAGGTTCATTTAAAAGCCATTTAGAATTTACATTTACATATCAGTAAGTAAGTTTGTTTTAATTATATCAGTTTTAATAGGGGAAAGCGGTATGCCTAATTACTATCTTATATCAAAAATAATTGGCAATAAAATCACCTATTACCGAAAAATGAAAGGCATGACATTAGAAAATTTATCTAATATCGTGGGTGTGAGTGAACAACAACAGTCACGCTATGAGCGTGGTATTAATCGAATTAATATTGATAAGCTTTATCATTACTCTAAGATATTTGAAATTGATATTATGGCTTTTTTTATTTTCAATTCTAGAGAGATCAATGAGATTGAGCATGCAGAAGAAAAATATTTAAATAAAAAAAGTAAATGTTAAGGATATTTTATGACTAAAAAGAAAATTTTACTGGTAATAATAGGCTCGGTTTTTGCTTATTCTGCATATACACAAGCGGCCTGTATTCAAAATCCTAATTTACGGAATGTTGTGGTGAATGTACCAGCAAGAACCTATTCGCTGCAATATGATGATACAGGGGCTCGCGATTTAGCCACTATTCAGGTCAATTTTAAAGGCTCACAAGTCAATACATTTTCAGGCCCAAAAAGTAATGGTCAATGTGGTGATGCCTACTTACACGCTGACTATGTCAATGGTTGGGTACCAAACGGCAATAAAATTGCAGCCAGTAATATACCGGGCATCAGCATTCAAGTGAAAGCAACCAATATCGGTTTTTTAAATACACGTTATGGACCACCAACAGCAGCCAACCCAGCCGCTTGGACTATTGCTAACCCATATTGGACGATTACCATAAAAAAAACAGGACAAGTCACACAAGGGGGAAATTTAAAGGCAGGGCATGTGGGAAGACTAACACAGCGTAACCCTGCGCCACATAACAGTACGTGGAATTTAACATCGCTGAACATTCCAGCGAATGCGATAAAAATAAACGTATTAAAGTGCTCAACAAAAGCGACAAGTTACAATGTTAACTTAGGGACTTGGTATGATACTCAGTTTAAAGCTATTGGCTCTACTAGCAATAGTGTCAATATACCCATTACATTAAGCTGCGCTGCAGGCACCAATCTAAAAGTGACAGTCACAAGTAGTGCTGGGTATGTTGATATCAATACAGGGAAGATTAAATTGTCTGGGCAAGGGCAAGCAACCGGAGTCGCCATTCAATTATTGGATAGAAATAGTAACCCGATAAAGCTCAACTCAAAGTTCACTTTGCAAAACAATGTTGCAGGTGGCGATTATATTTTTAATTGGAAAGCTAGATATATTAAGACTGCTAATAATATAACTGCAGGAACTGCAAACTCAACAGCTTCGGTTAACATAAGATATGAATAAATAGCATCCAACATTAATCATAAAAAGATATTAATTTATTTATAACTTGATTTTTATTGCTAACATCGAAAAATATCATCGAACAATTGATAAATAGCAAATTTACTATTTTATTAAAATGGTTAAGATAGAGAGGTAATCTTTCATCGTGTTTAGTTAGAAATAAAAAATATAATTATAGGAGTATATATGCCTTATTCAACATCTCACCTAATTGGCAAAAAAATACTTTTTTATCGGAAAACGAATGGACTTTCAGTTAATGAACTATCCGAGGTTATTGGCATCAGCCCACAACAACAGTCACGATATGAAAGAGGAGTAAATAGAATTACTTTAGATAGATTGTTCCAGTATGCAACGTATTTTGAGATTGATATTAAAACCTTCTTTCAGTCCCATGATTTTTAATAAATTAAGTAATAATACATATCACTAGAAGATCCAATTACATTAAAAATATTTAATTATATTAACATTATAATATTTAAAATAAATTAGAGAGAAAATCATGAAACGAAAAATATCTAAATCCGTCGGTTTAAAAATAAGATCATTAAGAGAAAGTCACGGAATGAGTGGTAAAGATTTAAGCATATTGTTAGGCATTAGCCAACAACACCAATCACGCTATGAAAATGGTGAGGTTAATATTCATGTCGACACCATTTACCAGTTGGCACAAATATTTAATGTTTCGCCGACCTATTTCTTTACTGAAACCATTACGGATATTAATAGTACAGAGCTCTCTGTTAATAAAAAGAATTATTTCTCTGCTGAAGCTTTGGTATTCTAACCTCTAAATATGAGCATTATAATATGCCAATAAATTAAATATCGGTGCTATTTCTATTTATAGTATAGCACCGACTTATTATTCTTTTTTAGACTCCTCCACCAACCAATGACGAAATATCGCCATCGCTGGTGTCATGACTCTTGACTTTAAACGGCTTAACCAATATCCACCCAGTGTTACAGATATATCAAAAGGTTGAACTAACGCCCCAGCACTTAATTCATGACTAAACATGCAACTTGGCACCAATGCTATACTGTCGGTTAATAACGCAGCCTCAACCATTAAACGTGATGAATCAAATACAGGGCCTTTGACACGCCAAGGTTCAATCTCCGCAGCTAAAAACCATTTTTCCCATTCATCTTTACGATATGAACGCATTAACTGGTGGGATTTTAAATCTAATGGATGTTTGAGCTGGCTCGCGACTTTCTCTGAACAAAGTACAGTATGAGCCGTTGAAAATAGAGGAATATTTTCAACCAGTGGCCATAAGCCCTCCCCAAAGCGAATAGCAAAATCAACGCCTTCGGCAGCGGGATTCACCACATTGTTATGAGTCATAATGCGTAAATCAATATAAGGGTATAATTCCGAGAATTGGGTTAATCTTGGCAATAACCAGCCCACAGCAAATGTACCGACCACTGAAATACTTAAAGCTTCTCGATAATGGCCATCTTCAAATTGCAATAGTAATGACTCAATCTGGTCAAAAGAGCGGCTCAATACGGGCAGCAATGCAAGCCCTTCATCAGTTAATGCAAGCCCTCGAGGTAAACGAATAAAGAGTTCTAGTCCCAGCTGCTCCTCTAACAACCTAACTTGTTGACTAACAGCTGCCTGAGTGACATTCAACTCTATTCCTGCTCGTGTAAAACTTAAATGCCGCGCTGAAGCTTCGAATGCCCTAAGCGCATTGAGTGGAAGCCGATGACGATAATTTTCTGCCATAAGATTTTCTTTTACCTCATCGAATTTTATATCGTTTCAAATAATGACCGAAAGCATGCATACTGCTTTGCAATTGCGGTTTAACCGCCTAATAGCCTATATTAAAGCACTTTAAATTTACAATGAAGTGCTTTCAATTCCTGTTAGCAATAACTTAAACTTGTACTTATTGGAATAACTCTATGAAAACTCTTTTTCGTCAGGGGCGAATTTTTGTCGCACTGAGTTTGGCGTTAACCACGCTATCCGCTAATGCGTTCACTCAAAAGGATGTGGATGACATTATTAAACCTCTGATGGAACAAAAACAGATCCCAGGGATGTCTGTCGCAATTTCCGTTGAAGGGAAACACTATATTTATCACTATGGTGTGCAGTCTAAGCAAAGCTTAGTACCTGTCAGTGATGAGACTTTATTTGAGATTGGTTCTTTGTCTAAAACGTTTACTGCCACACTCGCAGCCTATGCACAAGACCAAGGAAAACTCGATTTTTCGCAAAAGGTAAGCCACTATCTTCCTGAATTAAAAGGGTCTGCTTTTGACCAAGTCACAGTAATGAACTTGGCTACTCACACTTCCGGTTTATCGTTATTTGTGCCTGATAGCATTACTAATTCAGCTGAATTAATCCGTTATTACCAGCAGTGGAAACCTACCAAAGCCATTGGGCAATATCGCTCTTATTCAAATCTTGGCGTGGGGCTACTCGGTATCGTTACCGCTAAACAACTCAAAATGCCATTTGAGCAAGCGATGGAAAAATTAATGTTGCCTGCACTTGGGCTAAAACATACCTATATTCATGTCCCTAAAAACCAACAGAAAAATTATGCTCAAGGTTATAATAAGCACGATCAGCCCATTCGTGTAGCACCACAAATTTTAGATGCTGAATCTTATGGTTTGAAATCTAATGCTAAAGATCTAATTCGCTTCTTAGATATTAATATGCAAACGAAGAAAGTCGCTAAGCCGTGGCAAGAAGCTGTAGAAAACACCCATACTGGGTTCTATATGACCGATTCATTTATGCAAGATATGATGTGGGAAAGCTATTCGTGGCCAGTATCTCTTGCTCAATTACAGCAAGGTAACCGAAATGAAATGGCGCTCACACCGCAAAAAGTTGAAGCTATCCATCCTGTAATGCCACCTGAAACACAGGCTTTTTACAATAAAACAGGTTCAACCAATGGTTTTGCAACCTATGCGGCATTTATTCCGGAAAACCAAGTGGGTATTATTATTTTATCCAACAAATGGTATCCAATCCCTGACCGCATCACTGCGGCCTACCAGCTAATCGAAAAAGCGAAACACTAGCCCACGCAGAACATCCAATGTTCTAAATAATCAGATAACGAACCAGTAATACTCAAAATAGTTCGTGCTAGAGCAAGGCGGCAAAATTCGGCTATCTCGGGGAGTATACAAAAGTATATGACCCGAGTAGCCGAATAAGGCCAACGCAGCTATTGCGCGAAATATGAAGAGTATTAAAGACAACAACGCGACAGCACGAATTATGAAGAGCATTTAGATAACGCGGGAAAACTGCCGCTGCCTCATCTGACTACGTAAATAAACATCAAAACACATACAAATATTACGAATAAGTAAACGCCCTTGCGGCGTAACTTTAATTCCTTTGTCTGTCATTTCGACTAATCCATCTTCTGCCATTGGCTTCAATAGCTCTAAATCCTCTTTAAAATAAGATTTAAAGTCAATTGGATAGATTGCTTCAATTTGTGCAAAATCCAATTGGAAGTTACAGATTAAGGTTTTAATAACATCACGGCGCAAGCAATCATCATCGGTTAAGACGAGACCTCGCCACAGCGCTTGGCCTTGCTCTTCAACTTGCGCATAATAGGTTTTCAAATCTTTTTGATTTTGCGCGTAGTTATCGCCTAACATACTGATCGCAGAAACGCCTAATCCTAATAAATCACAGTCGCCTTGAGTCGTATAACCTTGGAAATTACGGTGTAAAACCCCTTCTCGTTGGGCCACAGCGAGCTCATCTTCAGGGCGAGCAAAGTGGTCCATACCAATGAATTGATAGCCATCTCTGGTGAGGGTTGCGATTGTGTCTTGCAGAATATCGAGTTTTTGCTCTGCACTTGGTAAATCAGCATCTTTAATTTTACGCTGCGCCGCAAATAAATTAGGCAAATGCGCGTAATTAAACACACTTAAGCGATCTGGTGATAATTCAGCCACTTTCTTTAAGGTAAATGCAAAGCTTTCAGGAGTTTGTTTAGGTAAACCATAAATCAAATCAATACTCGTTGAGGTAAAACCCGTTTCTTTTGCTCGTTTAATTAGGGCAAAAATAAATTCTTCGTCCTGTTCACGGTTAACCAGCACCTGAACTTCTTTATTAAAATCCTGAACTCCCATGCTTAAGCGGTTAAACCCTTCATGGCGCAGATGGTCTATCATATCCAGTTCAATTTCACGCGGGTCGACTTCGATGGACATTTCAACATCATCCGCAAAATGAAAATGCTTTTTCAATAAACCAACCAAATGGCTGACTTGAGCTTTATCGAGGTAAGTCGGAGTACCACCGCCCCAATGCATCTGGGTCACAATACGGCCTTTTAATAAAGCTGCGCGCTGAATAATTTCTTGTTCAATTACTTTAAGATATTCATCGGCTTTATGTTTTTGGCGTGTCACTAATTTATTACAGCCACAGAAATAACAAAGTTTATGGCAAAAAGGGATATGGACATAGAGCGATAAAGGTCGATCAGGATAACGTTGTGTTGCTTGAACAAACGCATTCTCATCATAATCTTGATTGAATTCCAAGGCTGTGGGATACGAGGTATAACGAGGCCCTGAATAATTGTATTTTTGAATGAGAGAAAGATCCCAAACAATATTTTGCTCTGACATAACATTCCTCAATTGACCAAAAGCTCAAACTATAACGATGACTTCACTCTATTTAATTTGTTATTCGATGAGAGTGAAAATTTTATAACCTGCATAAGCATTATAGACTCTAAATATTTCGAGTTGCAGCTAGGCGACAAGTGAATGAGTCGCTAGGAGTATACATAAGTATGAGACTCGTGCGAATGAACATAGTCAACAACGCTGCAGCTTTGAATATGACCAGTATAAATATGTTAGAGAAAAGAGACTTGATTCAACATCAAAGAAAAGTGAGTTAGCAGAAAAAATAGCCAAATCCCCCGCTAGCGCGAGGGATCTTTTAAACGAAATTATTTACTTTTTAAGATGCGCATAATGTCATCAAGTTTTTCTTCGTCTTCTTCCTCTTCTTCTTCGCTATATTCAATACCGAGAATATTCATCAGTTCATCAATACGGTCTAAACAGGTATCAACATACTGCTGTTCTTGCGCAGTGATAGTTTCGCCATCCTCCAGACGCGCCAAAATGCTATCTAGGCGGTCATCGCTTTCTAGCATTTCCAACTCTTTTTCTGGCGTCAATTTTTCTTTAGCGACTGGCATCTCTTTCACCACTGGACGCGCTACAGGTTTGTTATCATCCACAACTAATGGAATCGGTTTTTTGCTACCAATACGCGGGTCTGTGGTGGTAGATATCCCACCTTTAGCATTGTTAGAAGCAGATTCTTGGTTACGGCTACCAGATTTATGACCACGATGTTTTTTCTCGCGCTTACGCTCACGGCCTTCCGCATTTATCTCTTCTTTAGTTTTACGGTATTTTTTCTTTGGCTTAGCAGCCGGTTTTTTTGGTGCATTCATGGTCTGATACCTTGATAAAGTCAGTTTCTGCTGCGAAATCTAGCAGGATCCCATAAAGGGGGAAAGCACTAGTTTGCAATTTCAGCGGATTTTTTACTCCACCCTGCCTTCGCAATAGTACTTTAATGATTATACCTTAAATAATTTGAGTTGCATGCAAGTAACAAGACGGGAAAGCCATCTGAAGGGGGATTAATCTTCCAAGTGGTTTTACCTAAAAAAAATAGAGAGCCATCTTGAGAAATATTCTAAATAATTCAAGTTGTGGCTAGGCGTCAATCGCGGTTATCTCGGGGAGCATACATAAGTATGTGACCCGAGTAGCCGAGTGAAGACAACAACGCCACAGCTTGAAGTATGACGAATATTAGGCGTCGACGAGCACCATTTTTAGTAGGAACATCGCCGCGACTAAAATCACACACAGGCCTAGGTCACGCCATCGACCAGTACCAATTTTCATTGCACAGTAAGCAATAAAGCCCAACGCAATACCTTCAGTAATCGAGAAACTAAATGGCATCATCACTGCAGTAATAAATGCGGGTACAGACTCAGTTAAGTCATCCCATTTCACGCGAGTTAGGCTTGATGTCATCAACACGCCCACGTAAATCAAGGCTCCCGCAGTTGCATAAGCTGGAACCATACCGGCAAGAGGTGAGATAAACATGGTCAATAGGAATAAAACACCAACGACGATCGCGGTTAAACCTGTACGCCCACCAACAGAAACACCAGAAGAACTTTCAATATAGGCGGTGACAGAAGATGTCCCCATCGCTGAACCTGCAACAGAGCTCAAGCTGTCCACATATAACGCTTGCTTCATCCGTGGGAAAGTTCCGCGTTCATTTGTGATACCCGCTTTGTCAGTCACACCTATCATGGTGCCTGATGAGTCAAACAGGTTTACTAACATAAAGGCAAAAATTACACCGGATAACGCTAAGTCTAAAGAGCCAGCGAAATCAACCTGCCCGACGACACTCGTGATACTTGGCGGCATTGAGAATATCCCAGAATATTTCACATCCCCCAGAGCTAGGCCAATCAAGGTGGTCACTGCAATAGAAACTAATACCGCGGCATGAATATTACGAGCCGCTAAGATTGCAATAATAAAGAACCCGAGGGCTCCCAGCCAAACATTATGGTGAGTCAAATTACCGATAGAGACTAACGTGTCTGGGTTAGCGACAATAATACCGGAGTTTTTCAGCCCCATCATCGCAATAAATAGGCCGATACCACTGGTGATCCCGACGCGAAGACTAAGCGGGATATTGGCGATAATCCAATAACGGATACGGAATAATGTCAGAATAAATAACCCGACTGCCCCCCAAAATACGGCCCCCATTGCAACTTGCCATGAATAGCCCATCGCGCCAACTACAACGAAAGCAAAAAAAGCATTCAGCCCCATAGCAGGTGCTACTGCAATCGGTAAATTTGCCAACAGCCCCATCAAAATACTACCAATAGCCGCAATCAAACAGGTGGTGACAAACACAGCTTTGATATCCATGCCTGCAACTGAGAGAATTTGAGGGTTAACAAAAACGATATATACCATCGTTAGGAAGGTGGTGAAGCCTGCAACAACTTCTGTCCGTGCTGTCGTGCCGTGCTCTTGCAATTTAAAAACACGCTGAAACAAGCCCTGCGGTTGTGCCGAGCTAGAAGATTGATTACTCATTAGATATTGCGCCCAAAAAAAGTTTTTTTCGCCCTATACTACAATTAAAAATCACAAAAGAAAACGATTGCGTAAACTATAAGGGGCAAAAATGTCCTAACTAACTGATACGCCAAGATGAAATAATAATAGAAACCAAAATAGTGGAGTGAAAAAGTGGTGAGTATTTCACCACCACTTTTGATTTAGGAAAGTGCTAACAATTTTTGTCGGCGCCAAAACAATAAACGATGTTTCGCAGCCAGTTTCTGGGGTTGATGTTGCGCACTCAGCTTTGTCGCCACCCTATTCGCAATAATTTCTACCGCAAAACACATAACAAAATAAATAAATGCTACGAATAAGAAAACTTCGAGAGGATAAACCATTTCACGGTTATTCACTTGGGTTGCTAAGAAAGAAAGCTCCGCAACACCAACAACATAAGCCAACGAGGTATCTTTAATTAATGCTACCCACTGGTTAATAAATGAAGGAACCATCATACGTAAGGCCTGTGGCAATACGACATTCCACAATACCTGCCAGCGGCTAAACCCCAAGGATAACCCTGCCTGCCACTGCCCTGCTCCTATCGCTAAAATGCCAGCTTTCACGGCATGAGCCAAATATGCAGAAGTAATTAATGCCAATGCACAGACGACTGTTGCAATACCCGGAATTTCCATACCCAATAAGATTGGCAACAGAAAATAGGTCCAAAAAATTAACATAATGACCGGAATTGCACGGAAAAAACCTAAAATCGCAGCAAATAGGTTAACCCAGAAGCCCCGCAGCATGGCTAAAGCTATTCCACCCAATGTTCCTAATACAATAGAAGCCGCACCGGCAAGTAAACTAATGACTAACGTCAGTGCAGCACCTTCAAGTGGCCCATCCGGAAAAGTACCAAACAATAAATATTGCCAATTCTGCTCAATAATCGAAAAATCCATCTTATACCCCCTGAGCCAAATTACGCTGTTGACGCCACTGGCCCCAACCTTCCATTACCGCAATAATGGCAATATACAAAACGGTTGCCACACCAAATGCAGCAAAGGTTTGCAGTGTCTGGCTATCAACCTGGCGGGAGACATAAGACAGTTCTGCGACGCCTATCGCCATCGTTAATGATGAATTTTTTACCACATTCATATATTGGCCCAGTAGTGGAGGCATCGCGATTTTAACGGCTTGCGGTAATACCACCAGTTTCATGGCCTGCCATGAGGTTAGCCCTAAAGCAAACGCAGCATATTTCTGTCCCTGACGAACGCCACGGATCCCAGCACGAATTTCTTCAGCGATAAACGGCACGGTATAAAGGGTCAAACCGATAAAACCGGCTAAAAATTCAAATGACGGCCAACCCACTGTGATTCCAAGTAAATGGACTTCATGGGGAGTATTGAGCCATTCCATTGCAGCAGAGGGTAAAATTTCACCAGAAGCGAAATACCAAAAGAATAACTGCACCAACAAAGGCGTATTTCTGAAAATAGAGATGTAGATACTCACAGCCCAACGCACAAGAGTAATTTGGCTATCCTTTGCTGATGCAACTATAAAACCCAATACAGTGGCTGCAACAATGGTACAAATCGAGATCCAAATAGTGATCAAAAAGCCGTAGCCAAACCATTCTAAATACTGCGGTGCCAAGAAATGGGCAGACCAAAAATCACCATTTAAAAATTTTTCAAACATTGTTCACGACCTATTGCCTTCACAGCTTGTGATTAAAAACTCATCCTTTATAACCAAGAACCCCACACAGAGTGCGGGGCTTCAAATCACTGAGTACTTACCGTTACCCATTAAGACTGTGGCTGTTGCTCACTCAGTGGTGCGAATTTAAAGTCTCCGCGTGGCTGTGCAGCTTTGGTATCTGGCCCAAACCAGCGGTTATAGATCACCTCGGCTTTACCTTCTTTCTCCAGTTTCAACAGTGTTTCGTTGACGTTTTCAACCAAACGCGTTTCACCTTTGCTTGCTGCCAATGCTTGGTATTCTTTCGTCAGGCTAAATGGGGAAATCTCAAAATCTGCTTTCACTTTTTCAGGTAAATTACCTAATAAGCCCACCAGTTTTGCATCATCTTGTGTGATAGCTTGGACGTTACCATTACGCAGTGCAGCGAAAGCTTGTGGGGTATCGTCATAAGAAATCACTTTAGTCTCAGGGAACCGCTCACGCAGAGTCACTTCCTGCACAGTACCTTTGTCTGCGCCAATACGCAGTGGTTTGATGTCGTCAGGTGTTTTTAATACGCCTTTACGGGCAATAAATTTTTGGCCTGTCGCAAAATCAGGAATTGAGAAATCAACTTGTTTTGCGCGTTCATCTGTAATGGTGAAGTTAGCACCAATCAAGTCAACTTTACCTGAAGTTAGAAGTGGAATGCGATTTGCTGGATTAGTTGGACGAAGCTCAAGTTTTACCCCTAGGCCATCTGCAATTTCTTGCGCAATATCAACATCATAACCCGCTAATTTTTTAGTTTGTGGGTCAATAAAACCAAATGGTGGGTTACTATCAAATACTGAAATGCGGATCACACCCGCTTGTTTGATATCATCTAATTTATCTGCGCTAGCGACATTCGCTGTCAGCGCTAAACCTGTAAGTAAAACAGTCGTTAGAATACGAGCTTTCATTGAACACCCCTGACGGTAAATTTTTGTAAATCGACCATCACAAGCTATCAACTATTACTTAGCACTTGAAATAATATTAAATAATATATTTATAACAAAATAGAATATAAAACCACACAAAAAAGGGGCAAGCTTTGTACAAAGGCCCCAACATGGTTAAACCATCAATAGACTCTTATTGAGCAAGAAGAAAGTCGGTATAAAAATCTTAAGCTAAATTTTTAGATGCTTTGTACCTGAAAATCGCCAATAGTCATTAAAGAAATAACTGTTCAAACGTATCAATGCTCTAAATAGTTCGTATTGTGGCTAGGCACCAAGCTAGGATATTTCGGGGAGCATACATCAGTATGTGACCCGAGTAGCCGAGCGAAGCCAACACCGCCACAGCACGAAATATGACCAGCGTTTATGCTCTAAATAGTTCGTATTGTGGCTAGGCGGCAAGCAAGGATATCTCGGGGAGCATACACCAGTATGTGACCCGAGTAGCCGAGCGAAGCCAACACCGCCACAGTACGAAATATGACGAGCATTTATTTGTTCGTTAGCATCTTTTCAAGACTATCCCCACCCACATGACGGAAATCCTGCCCCTTCACATAGTAGAAAATAAACTCACAGATATTTTGGCAGCGGTCACCGATGCGCTCAATTGAACGTGCGCAGAACAATGCCGTTAATACACTTGGGATCGTCCGAGGGTCTTCCATCATATAGGTCATCAATTGGCGTACGATGCCCTCATACTCTTGGTCAACTTTCTCATCTTCACGGTAAATACGAATGGCTTCTTCGAGATCCATTCGTGCGAATGCATCTAATACGTCATGTAGCATTTGCACTGTATGGCGACCTAATGATTCTAAGCTCACTAACAGGGGCTGATGTTGATGAGAGAATTTTTCCAATGCAGTTTGGCAAATTTTGTCTGCAACATCGCCGATTCTTTCCAGCTCAGCAATGGTTTTTGAAATTGCCATAATCAGGCGCAAATCACTCGCCGTTGGTTGGCGTTTCGCGATGATCTTAACGCATTCTTCATCAATGGCCACTTCCATCATATTGACTTTATGGTCATTTTCGATAACTTCACGCGCTAAGGCTTCATCCTGATTATGCATGGCCGTAATGGCTTTGGTAAGCTGTTCTTCGACCAGCCCCCCCATCGTCATCAATTCAGTATGGATATGTTCCAGTTCAGCATTGAACTGCCCCGATATATGTTTGTTGTGATTCAGCGTATCCATCGTCGGCTCCATATCAACCGTAGCGGCCAGTAATATAATCTTCAGTTTGCTTCATTTCTGGGGTAGTAAACATTTTGTCAGTATGATTAAACTCAACTAACTCCCCTAAATACATGAAAGCCGTATAGTCAGAACAGCGTGCTGCTTGTTGCATATTGTGGGTAACAATTACCACGGTGTATTCTGACTTTAATTCACTAATCAGTTCTTCAATTCGACCGGTTGAAATTGGGTCAAGAGCAGAACAGGGCTCATCCAACAATAAAACTTCTGGACGAATAGCAATACCACGAGCAATACAGAGACGCTGTTGCTGCCCACCCGACAAGCTATAACCACTTTGGTGTAGCTTATCTTTGGTTTCATTCCATAATGCAGCCTTTGTTAACGCCCACTGCACACGTTCATCCATTTCTACACGAGATAATTTTTCAAATAAACGCACACCAAATGCAATATTATCGTAGATTGACATCGGGAATGGTGTTGGTTTTTGGAAAACCATTCCGACTTTCGCACGCAATAACGCGATATCTTGTTTATCTGTCAGGATATTTTGACCATCCAGTAAAATTTCACCTTCTGCGCGCTGCTCGCCATACAATTCATACATTTTATTGAAGGTACGTAATAACGTCGATTTACCACAGCCTGATGGGCCGATAAACGCAGTGACTTTATTTTTTTCAATGTCTAAAGAGATATTTTTCAGTGCGTGAAACTTGCCATAATAGAAGTTGAGGTCACGTACTTTAATTTTACTATTTGCAATATCGTTTGCATTAATCATGGTTTGCTTTTCTCTCTAAATCTTTATTTATCTGGCGCTTAGTGTTTTTTCTGTGCGAACACAACACGTGCAATGATGTTAATGAGCAGGACACATAGGGTAATTAAAAGAACCCCAGCCCATGCAAGCTCTTGCCATTCGGAGAATGGGCTCATTGCAAATTTGAAGATTGTCACTGGTAAGTTAGCAATTGGTTCGCTCATATCTGTACTCCAGAACTGATTTGACAGAGAAGTAAACAGAAGCGGTGCGGTTTCCCCAGCAATACGCGCAATTGCAAGCAAGATCCCAGTGATAATCCCTGACACAGATGCTTTTAGCGTAATAGATAAAATCATTTTCCATTTTGGTGTGCCAAGTGCATAAGCGGCTTCACGCAAGCTATCCGGAACTAATTTCAACATGTT
Source organism: Providencia sp. CIM-Carb-044 (assembly GCF_033901115.1). Classification (NCBI taxonomy): domain Bacteria; kingdom Pseudomonadati; phylum Pseudomonadota; class Gammaproteobacteria; order Enterobacterales; family Morganellaceae; genus Providencia; species Providencia sp. CIM-Carb-044. The sequence goes on along the minus strand of NZ_JAXADV010000005.1, from coordinate 159,989 downwards.
TTCAGTGGTTCGGATAACAATTGGAATTTGCAGCAATGCAAGCGCCACAACCCCAGCCCAACCCGAGAAGTGCTGCATTTGAGCAACCACAATGGTGTACACAAACAACCCTACAACGATAGACGGAGCTGATAATAAAATGTCATTAATAAAGCGGGTGACTGAAGCTAGCCATGACTTACGGCCATATTCTGCTAAATAAATTCCCGCTAAAATCCCTAAAGGCGTACCAATAACTGTCGCCCATAAGATTAATAAACCACTACCTACGATGGCATTTGCCAGCCCGCCACCTTCAGTATTCGGTGGTGGAGTCATTTCAGTAAACAGATTGAGGGACATGCCATCAATCCCTTTAGTGACTGTAGAAAACAAAATCCACACTAACCAGAACAAGCCGAAAGCCATGGTTAACATTGAGACAAATAGAGCCATTCTGTTAACTTGACGACGCCACGCTTGACGGCGTGCTCGTTCTTTTTCATTCACTGCGATAGGTTGAGATATCGACATATTAACGGCCCTCATTCTTCGCAAGACGCATGACCATCAACTTGGAAATCGCTAACACAATAAAAGTGATAACAAACAGGATAAGTCCAAGTTCCATCAAGGCCGAGGTATGTAAACCGCTCTCTGCTTCCGCAAACTCATTTGCCAGTGCCGAGGTGATACTGTTACCTGGCATAAACAGTGATGCGCTATCAAGTTGGTAAGTATTACCAATCACGAACGTCACCGCCATGGTTTCACCCAATGCACGGCCAAGGCCTAACATCACTCCACCGATTACCCCATTGCGGGTATACGGCAGCACGATATTCCAAATCACTTCCCATGTCGTACAACCAATGCCGTAAGCTGACTCTTTCATCATCACAGGCGTTTGTTCAAATACATCGCGCATCACTGACGCAATGTAGGGAATAATCATAATCGCGAGGATTATCCCCGCTGCTAAAATACCGATCCCGAATGCAGGCCCTGAAAATAATTCACCGACAATCGGCACACTCGACATCACATTACCAACTGGCTCTTGGAAATATTCTGCAAACAGAGGAGCAAAGACAAATAACCCCCACATCCCATAAACGATACTTGGGATAGCAGCAAGAAGTTCAATCGCGATACCAAGAGGACGTTTTAACCAATTGGGTGCCAGTTCTGTTAGGAACAGTGCTATACCAAAACTAACGGGAACGGCGATAATCAGAGCAATTAACGATGTAACGATAGTGCCGTAAATAGGCACAAGAGCACCGAATTCTTCAGCCGGTGCATCCCATTCTTTGGTCCACAAAAACGAAAACCCAAACTTTTGCATACTTGGCCAAGATGCAAAAATAAGGGAAATAATAATACCTCCGAGCATTAACAAAGTGATGAGCGCGGCAATCTTTACCAGTGCACTAAAAATCACATCACCTGATTTGCTGGGAGCTCTAAATGCCGTTGTTTTCTCGGCCATGCGCTTTGTTCTCATTTCATTCCTGCTCTTTTCTACAGGATTGCGTTACAACGATGAGCGGGTAAGCCCTGTTCCTCAGCACTTACCCGCCATTTCCAACCCTAAGTGCACTTAGAAAACCTAAGTTCACCTAGAATAATGCTTTACCTTGGCTATCTTTAACTTCTGTTTTCCATGCTGCACGTACTGCGGTCACGACTTCTTGAGGTAAAATTGCGTAATCTAATGCCTCAGCTTGTTTACCACCTTTATCATAAGCCCAGTTGAAGAAGTCAAGAACCGCTTTGCCTTTTTCCGCATTCGCTTGCTGCTTGTGAACTAAGATAAATGTGGTTGAAGTAATCGGCCATGCATTCGCGCCATCACGGTTTGTTAAATCTTGTGCAAAAGATTTAGACCAGTCAACTTTCTTCGCTGCGGCACTGAAACTTTCACCCGTTGGTGAAACCGCCTCGCCATCAGCAGAGATTAATTTAGTATACGCAAGGTTGTTCTGTTTTGCGTATGCATATTCAACATAACCGATAGAACCTGGTAGACGCTGTACGAAAGCTGCAACGCCATCATTACCTTTACCACCTACGCTATTTTTCGGCCAGTTAACGGTAGAACCCGCGCCAACGTCTGATTTCCAGCTTGCACTGACTTTAGCAAGGTAGCTGGTGAATACGAACGTGGTACCAGAACCGTCAGAACGTCTAACAACTGCGATAGCTTGGTCTGGCAAACTAACATTTGGGTTCAATTTAGCGATTGCTGGGTCATTCCATTTGGTAATTTTACCTAAATAGATGTCGCCTAATGTGTTGCCATCTAAAGTCAGTTGCCCTGACTCAATTCCTTTTACATTAACAGCCAGTACCACACCACCGATAACAGTTGGGAACTGGAACAAGCCATCTTCTTTTAATTTTTCATCAGTTAATGGGGCATCAGATGCACCGAAATCAACTGTTTTTGCATTGATTTGTTTGACACCACCAGAAGAACCAATCCCCTGATAGTTTACTTTATTACCTGTTTCTTTCTGATAAGAGTCTGCCCACTTCGCATAAACAGGAGCAGGAAAGGTCGCGCCAGCTCCGGTCAGGCTGGTAGCAGCAAAAGAAGACATTGCAGTCAGAGATAAAGTTGCTGCCATTACGCTTGCTAAGGTGGTACGCGTCATTTTCATAATCCCTCCGGGGATGTATAGAAACAATCAAGTATGAAATTGTTGGGTGTATGTCACGGTAGGAAAAATAGGACAATTTAGTTACGACAACATGTCGTTTTTATGACAGTTTTATGACAATTGCTGATTTTTTCACTAGCGAGGAAACAAAAACGAAGATGAATTAGATTTTATATTATAAAATTCAAATAGTTAAAAAACTATTATTTCAAAGCTGACGTCAAAAAGAAAAATGACAGACTGTCATAAAAGCGAAAAATATTTTTATCCTGCAACCATAAAATAATACTCAAAACAATTTGTGTTGCAGCTAGGCGGCAAGTGAGGATATCTCGGGGAGCATACACAAGTATGTGACCCGAGTAGCCGAACGCAGCCAACAACGCTGCGGTGCAAAGTGTGAAGAGTATTTAGCTCGGGGAGCATACACAAGTATATGACCTGAGTAGCCGAACGCAGCCAACAACGCTGCGGCACAAAGTGTGAAGAGTATTTAGTCTTCTTTCTCTTTAAGAGGCAGCAAAGCCCTAATCGCAAACCCACCACGCTCACTCTTATGGATCTCAATGCTCCCTTCATGAGCATCGACAATTCGGCGAATAATCGCTAGCCCTAGCCCTGTGCCTTTGTTGCTACGAGCTTTTTCACCCTGTACAAATGGCTGGAACAGGCGATGAATATCTTCTTCTTTGATACCTGCACCGTCATCTTCGACTTGGAACCAAACGGAGTCTTCCGTTTTTCCACTACTGACTTTGATCCAGCCATTACCATAGCGATAAGCGTTAACAATCATATTGGTAATCGCGCGTTTAATTGCTAATGGGTTACCATTAACAATCATTGAGCCAGGCTCAAGTGCGGTTTCAATTTCACCGATGACATTACTTTCTGAGTTCACCGCTTCCATTAAAATAGCGTTAAGGTCACAGAATTCCATATCCATTTCTTGACCTGTTTTCAGATAAGACATGAATTGGCCGATGATCGCATCACATTCTTCAATATCTTTATTAATAGATTCAGCCAGATAGCTATCTTCTGGGCTCATCATTTCTGTCGCTAAACGAATACGGGTTAAGGGAGTTCTTAGGTCATGACTTACCCCTGCCATTAAGACAGTTCGGTCATTTTCTAAGGTTTTAATCCCTGCAGCCATGTGGTTAAAAGAACGAATAGCAGCTCTAACCTCAGTGGCGCCTTTTTCCTGCATTGGGGGTAAAATTACCCCTTTGCCGACTTCACCTGCGTGGTATTCCAATTCAAGCAACGGCTTGTTCTGGTAGCGTATATACAACCATACCCCTGCAAAAATGGTGAGAAAAATTGTTAATGTATAGCGAAAAACAAGGGAGAACTGGTTTTGGCCGATTTCAGTCAGTGGAACTCGCACCCAAATATCAGGTGCGAGATAAGACGTTAGCCATAGAATGGGGTATTCTCGGCCTAATTCAAGGTGAACACTCGCCTTACCACCAATATATTCCGACATATGTTCACTTAGAAAATCATACTCTTTTGCCCAATTCAGTCCTTCTTCCATCGCCGCTGAATGTGCATAAAAGGTAATTCCTAATTCATTGTAGATTTTCTTACGCAACGCGGGAGATACCCGCACTGAGGTTCCATCTTGTAGAACCATTTTCTCTGTCATTAATGTTCTTACTTCGTATGCCAGTACCTTGTTGAATTGCTGTAAGCTAGGCATTACAACAAAATTCAACACGACCATATAACTGGTTACGAGACTCGCAAACAGTAAGGCTACAAATAAAAATAACGAGCGAGAAAATGTACTACGCCTTGAGAACCTCAGTCGCTTCATGCTTTACTTCCATCAGGAACAAACACATAGCCCAAGCCCCAAACCGTCTGGATATAACGAGGGTGTGCTGGGTCTTCTTCAACCATGCGGCGTAAACGTGAAATTTGAACATCGATTGAACGTTCCATCGCACTGTATTCACGACCTCGCGCTAAGCTCATTAACTTGTCACGAGATAACGGTTCCCTTGGGTAAGAAACCAACACTTTTAACACCGCGAATTCACCGCTGGTTAATGGCATATTCTCATCACCTTGGAACATTTCTCGTGTCCCAAGATTTAATTTAAATTTACCAAAAGTAATTATCGCATCATCTTGAGATGGCGCACCCGGTAATTCATTAGCTTGGCGACGTAAAACCGCACGAATACGAGCTAGCAATTCCCGTGGATTAAAAGGTTTTGGAATATAGTCGTCCGCACCGATTTCTAAGCCAACGATGCGATCAACTTCTTCGCCTTTCGCTGTTACCATAATAATAGGAATTGGGTTATTTTGACTACGTAAGCGACGGCAAATTGATAAGCCATCTTCACCCGGTAGCATTAGATCTAAGACGATCAGATGAATAGATTCTCTTGTCAGGATTCTGTCCATCTGTTCTGCGTTCGCGGCACTCCTTACCTGAAAACCCTGCTCAGTGAGGTAACGTTCCAGCAGTGCACGTAAACGCATATCATCATCGACGACAAGAACCTTATAACTTTCCTGCATTTTGTAGCCCTCAAGATGTGCATCTTTCAAATTATTTTTTTAATGAATGTAAGTAAAACAATATTAATGCTCACTAATTTACCACTAACGTAGGATTTAATGAATCATTTTACACTTCAGGTGGTTAGTGGCTGGTAGCTTATTTCTAACACAAAATAAGTCACCTGCCCTCCTGGCGTATTTACTGTTATTTCATCATCAACCTGTTTACCTATCAAGGCTCGTGCTACGGGAGAATCAATTGAAATCCATTGTTTTGTAGGGTTGAATTCATCAGCACCGACGATACGGAATATTCTGATATTTTCATTTTCATCTTCTAGTTTAACCCATGCTCCAAAAAACACACGGCCTTCTTGGCGAGGATCAGGCTCGATAATCCTTAATTGATCCAATCTTTTGGATAAGAAACGGATGCGTCTATCAATTTCGCGCAACCTTTTTTTGCCGTAAATATATTCTGCATTTTCTGAGCGATCCCCTTGAGCTGCGGCCTCTGAAACAGATTGAGTAACCCGAGGACGTTCTTCCTTCCACAGGTATTTCAGCTCTTTATCTAATGCATCCCAACCTTCACGTGTAATTAAAAGACTTTTAGTCATAACCTTTGAATATTAATCAGTGAAACCATAATTATAGTATTTTATAGAACATAATCTGAGACTTTCCTACCAATAGGCTCAAATTCAGTCTGGAAATTCTCGTTACCACCAAGTATAACAGTGCAGTAAATTTTTTAACTGTTCTTTCAGTAGGTATTTAAACTCGACATGAATGAAACTCTAAGCCAAATTATTGCAGCGGAACTGCAAGCCCAGCCGAAACAAGTTTTTTCTGCCATCACACTATTAGATGAAGGGAATACTGTCCCGTTTATTGCACGTTACCGTAAAGAGGTTACCGGTGGGTTGGACGATACTCAGCTTCGCCAGCTAGAAAGCCGTTTAGGGTACTTGCGCGAATTAAATGACCGTAAACAAACCATTCTCAAATCGATAGAAGAGCAAGGTAAATTGACTCCAGAGCTTGCCTCCGCTATCGACACTACGCTTAATAAAACCGAACTTGAAGACCTGTATCTTCCTTATAAACCGAAACGTCGCACCCGTGGGCAAATTGCTATCGAAGCAGGGCTTGAGCCTTTAGCGGACACCTTATGGAATGACCCTAGCCAATCACCTGACGAACTTGCAAAAACGTATATCGATGCAGATAAAGGTGTTGCTGATGTCAAAGCCGCCTTAGATGGTGCTCGTTATATCCTTATGGAGCGTTTCGCCGAAGATGCGGCACTTTTAGCGAAAGTTCGTGACTATATTTGGAAAAATGCCCACCTTGTTTCTGTTGTTGCAGAAGGTAAGCAAGAAGAAGGGGTAAAATTTAGTGACTATTTTGAACATCACGAGCCTGTTGCTCAAGTCCCTTCTCACCGAGCGCTTGCGATGTTCCGTGGTCGTAACGAAGGAATTTTACAACTTTCATTAAACTGTGATCCGCAGTTCGATGAACCGCCAAAAGAAAGTTACTGCGAAGAAATTATCACCCGCCATTTAGATATTCGTTTAAATAATGCTCCGGCTGACCAATGGCGTAAAGCCGTGATCAGCTGGACATGGCGTGTCAAAGTATTACTGCACTTAGAAACAGAGGTCATGAGCTCACTGCGCGAAAAAGCTGAAGAGGAAGCTATTAACGTGTTTGCTCGTAACCTTAGTGACTTACTGATGGCGGCGCCAGCGGGAATGCGTGCCACCATGGGCTTAGATCCAGGTTTACGTACTGGGGTAAAAGTCGCAGTTGTGGATGCGACAGGTAAATTAATTGCGACGGATACGATTTATCCGCACACCGGACAAGCTGCAAAAGCGGCAACCATCGTTGCGGCACTTTGCCAAAAACATAACGTCGAATTAGTGGCGATTGGTAACGGCACCGCTTCTCGTGAAACGGAACGTTTCTTTGCTGAAGTACAAAAACAGTACCCTGAAGTCACTGCACAGAAAGTCATTGTCAGCGAAGCTGGCGCTTCTGTTTATTCCGCTTCTGAACTTGCGGCTTTGGAGTTTCCTAGCTTAGATGTGTCTTTACGTGGTGCCGTATCTATTGCTCGTCGCCTACAAGACCCGCTTGCTGAATTAGTGAAAATTGACCCTAAATCCATTGGGGTTGGCCAATATCAGCATGATGTTAGCCAAACTCAGTTAGCGCGTAAACTCGATGCGGTCGTCGAGGACTGTGTAAACTCCGTTGGTGTTGATTTGAATACCGCTTCTGTTGCCTTACTGACTCGCGTTGCCGGTTTAAGCAAAATGATTGCGCAAAACGTGGTGGACTGGCGCGACCAGAATGGCCAGTTTAGTGATAGAAAACAGTTACTCAAAGTTGCACGCCTTGGGCCAAAAGCCTTTGAACAATGTGCGGGCTTCTTACGTATCACCAATGGTGAAAACCCGTTAGATGCTTCTACTGTTCACCCTGAAGCTTACCCGATTGTTGAAAAAATTCTTGAGTCTGTCCGCCAGCCGCTCAAAGAAATTATGGGTAACTCACAGGTGCTTAATGCCTTGAGCCCACGTGACTTTACTACTGAGCAATTCGGGGTTCCAACTGTCACTGATATCATTAAAGAACTGGAAAAACCGGGTCGCGACCCACGTCCTGAGTTTAAAACTGCCACCTTCGCAGAAGGTGTAGAAACGATGAATGACCTGACTTCTGGCATGATATTAGAAGGCGCAGTCACTAATGTGACCAACTTCGGTGCTTTTGTGGATATTGGTGTTCACCAAGACGGTTTAGTTCATATTTCTTCACTTTCAAATAGTTATGTCGAAGACCCACACAAGGTGGTAAAAGCGGGCGACATTGTTAAAGTAAAAGTGTTAGATGTTGATATTGCACGTAAACGTATCGCTTTAACGATGCGTTTAGATGAGCAAGCGGGGGATTCTAATAGTTCTCCTCGCCGTGCCGCCCCTGAACAGGAAAAAAATACGCGTAAAACACTTCAATCAAGAGGAAGTTCACGCCAAAACAACGCATCTTCGGGTAATAGTGCCATGAGTGATGCCCTTGCTGCTGCATTTGGCAAGAAACGTTAACTCTGTTAATAGGCATCGCAATGTACCTGTTGTGGTGCCTATTTCAATAAATAATGCTGTAATTAATTACCCCAGCCAATATATTAGGCATAATTAAACCCTCTCCCCCGTTTATCCCACCATTATTTTTGCTAACGAAACACCGCAAACTCAATGCTTCGTTGATCCATATCAAGTCAAATTGACGAAAAAAGAGGCTAAATATAATAAAAGGTGGATGATTATGATTCTCATTGTTAATTAGATTTATTGTTGTTTGGTGGTCTCGTTACCTGAGCAATTGTAATCATTAACAATTGTCATCGATATCATTATGAATTAAATGATTAGGAAGACACTATGGCAATACTTCCTCAATGCAGTTACAAAATACTTGGTTTCTCCCCAGAAATCAGTCCTGCATACCGACAAAAACTGCTCTCGCTCGGTTTACTTCCGGGTTCTGTCTTTAAAGTGGTGCGTTTAGCGCCTTTTGGCGATCCTGTACAAATAGAAACTCATCGTGTCAGCTTAGTGCTACGCAAAAAGGATCTCGCCCTACTCAACCTAGATGAAGCGACCACCGCTTAAGTATTTCTTTTTTATTATTGGCAAACACTATGAAACGTTTAACCATCGGCTTAATTGGTAACCCCAATGCAGGCAAAACGACCTTATTCAACCAGCTCACAGGGTCAAGACAGCGTGTCGGTAACTGGGCTGGGGTCACTGTTGAACGAAAAGTCGGTCGCTTCCATACAGATGACCATAAAATCGAGCTCGTTGACCTACCTGGCACCTATTCTCTGACCACGATTTCCGAACAAACCTCTCTCGACGAACAAATCGCCTGCTACTTTATTTTAAGTGGTGAGGCAGACATGCTCATTAATGTTGTCGATGCGTCTAATTTAGAACGGAACCTTTATCTGACATTACAATTAGTCGAGTTAGGCGTTCCATGTATTGTCGCCTTGAACATGTTGGATATCGCTCAAAGCCAACATATTGATATTAATATCGCTGAATTAGAAAAACAGCTCGGCTGCCCTGTGATCCCAATGGTTTCAACTCGAGCAACTGGTATCGATAAACTGAAAAAAGCCATTGATACACATCCACAAAATAGCCAGCAAGCCCTTGTGGAATATCCAGCTGAGTTATTGCAAGCTGTAGATTCATTATCTGAACAAATTTCAGCACAACAATTTAGCCACCAGCAACGCCGCTGGCTAGCATTGCAGATCCTCGAAGGGGATATTTATAGCCGCCAACGCGCGGAAATATCTGAAGGGCAATTGCTGGCGATACGCCAAACACTGAAAGAAAGCTTAAACGAAGAACCTGAATTACTCATTGCCGACGCACGTTATCAATCTATTGCCACAATTTGCAATGCTGCGATTAACAATAGTGCCGCTGAACCAAATCGACTAACACAATCACTGGATAAATTTATTCTGAGCCGTTGGCTCGGCGTACCAATTTTCTTGTTTGTGATGTATTTGATGTTCGTCTTAGCCATCAACATTGGCGGCGCCTTACAACCCTTCTTTGAAGGCGCATCAGAAGCGATATTTATCCATGGAATTCAATGGTTAGGAGATTATTTCAGCTTCCCTGATTGGCTAACTATTTTCCTTGCTCAAGGTGTTGGTGGCGGTATTAACACGGTTTTACCGTTAGTGCCACAAATCGGGATGATGTACCTGTTCCTTTCAATACTGGAAGACTCGGGCTATATGGCGCGAGCGGCTTTCGTAATGGACCGCCTCATGCAAGCACTAGGTTTACCGGGTAAATCCTTCGTACCTTTGATTGTCGGTTTTGGTTGTAACGTACCATCCATTATGGGTGCCCGCACGTTAGACGCACCCCGTGAAAGACTAATTACTGTATTAATGGCTCCGTTTATGTCTTGTGGGGCAAGACTGGCCATTTTCGCCGTTTTTGCTGCCGCTTTCTTTGGCAAAAATGGGGCAAGTGTGGTCTTTTCTCTCTATATTTTAGGGATTGTTGTCGCTATCTTAACTGGGTTACTACTAAAACATACCCTCATGCGTGGCGAAGCCTCTCCATTTATCATGGAACTTCCGGTTTACCATGTGCCACACATCAAAACACTACTGATTCAAACATGGCAACGCCTCAAAGGCTTCGTGGTACGTGCAGGTAAAGTCATTATCGTTGCCAGTATCTTTATTGGTGCATTAAATAGCTTTTCTTTCTCTGGTAAGCCTGTTGATAATATTAATGACTCCGCACTGGCTTCTGTCAGTAAAGTCATAACCCCTGCTTTACAACCTATTGGCGTGCATGCTGATAACTGGCAAGCGACCGTTGGGTTGATTACCGGGGCAATGGCCAAAGAGGTGGTAGTGGGAACACTAAACACCCTGTATACCGCTGAAGCCATTACATCTGAGCCGTTTGATGCAGAATCTTTCAATTTATGGGAAGAACTGGGAGATGCGGTTTCTGAAACTTGGGATAGCTTAAAAGAAACCTTTACCTTAAGCGCGCTATCAAACCCTATCGAAGCTAGTAAAGGCGATGGAGAGATGGAATCCGGCTCAATGGGAACCATGGCTGCAAAATTTGGTTCAGGAATTGCAGCTTACAGCTACCTCATCTTCGTCTTGCTGTATGTGCCTTGCGTCTCGGTGATGGGGGCTATCGCACGTGAAACCAATAAAAGCTGGATGAGTTTCTCCATTCTGTGGGGTTTAAATGTGGCTTATAGTCTTGCAGCTCTATTTTACCAAACAGCGACTTTCAGCGAACACCCACAAAGTAGCTTGATTACCATTACTGCGGTTATCCTGTTCAACCTTGCCTTGTTTATATTCTTACGTCGCATGCGTAGCCGCGTAACCTTGAATATCAAGAGCAAAACCGCAGAGCAATGCTCTGGCTGTTCAAGAGATGCTTGCCACTAAGGAATGAAACGATGACCAGCTTGCTACAAATAAGAGATTTAATCGCCTTATATGGGCAAGCTGACATCGCACTACTTAGTGAGCAGCTAAATACGCCAATCCCATTAATTAAAGCAATGGTTGAGAAGCTAGTCAGTTTAGAAAAAATTGAACAAGTCGATATCAGTGCTTGTTTAACAGGCAGTAGCTGTAAAGGTTGCCCTGAAAGCACTGATTGCGCTCATTTTGTGTATAAAATCAAATAATAGAGACACCACAAAAAATCAGCCCCAAATTAGGCTGATTTTTTTTATTTATTCCTCGGTACGACTTTGAAAATCCAACAAGTATTCGCAAAACTCATCAGGATGAGAAATAAATGGCGCGTGAGCGCTATTGCGCATAATCACGGATGGCGAATTCGGATACAGCTCATCTAAAATAGGCACTATTTTGCGCGGTACCAAGCCATCGAGATAACCATAAATGCGCAAGAAAGGAATAGGTAACTGTTTTAATTCATCCCGCAAATCTTCGGTACGTAATGATTCAAGCCCTGCATTTAGTGTTTCAACAGTTGGAATAGGCTGCTCAAGTACCACAGATTTCAAAGTTTTTGCATCATTTCTTGCACTTTCAGTGCCTAAAGTTTGCAATGCTAAAAAACGCTCGACGGTGCGATGAAAATCAGCCGAAAGTTGCTGCTCGAAACCTAATAAAACCTCTGGACGGATCCCTGCCCAACCGTTTTCTTCTGCTTTAAAACATGGGGAAGAAGCAACGGTAATTAACCCTTTGACTTCATAAGGATGGTCAAGCGCAATACGGCTTGCAACTAGCCCACCAAGTGACCAACCGAGCCAAATCGCGTTTTTAGGAGCTTGTTCCCACAAAATATTCGCCATCGATTGAATATTCATGGGGGAGAACCCTTGGCTACGTCCGTACCCCGGCAAGTCAACCAAATGAACCCGAAAGTGCGAAGCGATTCGCGGAATAATTGTTTGCCAGACTTGTGCATTCAATCCCCATCCGTGCAGCAACACAAGATCTTGTTTACCTTCACCAACGGTCTGCCAATATAACTTTGCCATCGTTACACTCTCTTCATTCATTTATTCGTCAACTCGTTTAACAGGACTCTACTATGCTAACAATGGAGGGGGGCTGCTGGCTATGCCATCAATCACTAAAATTACCTCATCAAGGTGTTTGTAGTTTTTGTCTTGAAGGATTGCCTAAAATGCCAACCTGCTGTTTGCGCTGTGCTTTACCCTGTGAACAGCCTACCATGGAGTGTGGACGCTGCCTAAAAACCCCTCCTGCATGGCAGAGAATTATCACTGTAACCCCATACCAAGCCGCTTTACGCATGTTAATCCATCGGTTTAAATTTCAAAAACAACCTCAACTTGCTTTTACTCTAGCACGAATTTTTGCGTTATTTTGGCTCACGGGCTACCGCCAACAAAAATGGCACAAACCGGACTTAATTGTCACAATTCCATTGCATCACCGCCGTCTGTGGTGGAGAGGATTTGACCACATGGCATTAATAGGCGAAAATTTATCCAGATGGTTAAATATCCCCTATTCGCAAAATTCATTATCGCGTAGTCGTGCTACACTGGCACAGACAACACTAAAACGTGAGTATCGCCAAAACAACCTAAAAGGAGCATTTACCTTAAACGACTCGGTTTCAAACCTACATGTTGCTGTTATTGATGATGTTATTACAACAGGTTCCACGATGAATGCCGCAGCACAATTGTTGATTTGTGCGGGAGCACGTACTGTTGATGCATGGTCACTGTGTCGCACCTTGTAGGAAAGGGGTAAATGGGCGTATTATAACCAACTAAAGCAGTCAACTATTATTGAGCAAATGATTATGATTAATATTACTGAAGCAGCACAGGCTCATTTTGCCAAGTTGTTGGAAAATCAAGAGCCAGGAACTCAAATCCGTGTTTTTGTTATCAACCCAGGCACACCAACCGCAGAATGCGGTGTGTCATACTGCCCTCCGGGTGCCGTTGAAGCAACAGATAAAGAACTAAAGTTCGAGAAATTATCTGCTTATGTTGATGAAATTAGCGCTCCATTCTTGGATGATGCCGAGATTGACTTCGTTACCGACCAACTAGGCTCACAACTGACGTTAAAAGCGCCAAACGCCAAAATGCGTAAAGTTTCTGATGACGCACCATTAATTGAGCGTGTTGAGTATGTTTTACAGTCACAAATTAACCCACAACTTGCCAGCCACGGTGGCCGTGTTTCCCTGATGGAAATCACCGATGAAGGCTTTGCAATTCTGCAATTTGGTGGCGGCTGTAACGGTTGTTCAATGGTCGATGTCACACTTAAAGAAGGTATCGAAAAAGAACTTCTCAAAATGTTTGAAGGTGAGCTAAAAGGCGTTAAAGACCTGACTGAACACCAACGTGGCGAGCACTCTTTCTACTAATCAATACCACGAATATTTGGCACTCTGTTTTTACGAGTGCCTATTATTTAACCTTTAATGGGTTGTTACCTACTGTATTAGGTATTTTATGGACCACTTTGAAACACTAACACCAGAACAAGCCTATCAACATTGGTTAGACGGCACGGCCATACTGGTAGATGTACGAGACCCACAAAGTTTCCGTGCAGGCCATGCTAGTGGAGCCTATCACCTCACCAATGAGTCACTGAGCCAATTTTTAGAACAAACGGATTACGAACAACCTGTTATGGTGATGTGCTACCATGGGCACAGTAGCCAAGGTGCTGCACAATATCTGATCAACATTGGCTTTGAATCTGTATATAGCATCAATGGTGGATTTGAAGCATGGTTAAGGGAATATCCACAAGCCGTTACGGCTCTCTAGATGAGAAAACGCATTCATGATCCACATCACCTCCTTTGCTAATCCCAGAATGGCGCAAGCCTTTGTTGACTATATGGCTAGCAAAAATATCCACTTAAAAATAAAGCCATCACAGGAACAAGCTGTCTTTGATCTTTGGCTAGAAGATGAGCAACTTCAACCTCAAGTCCAAAAAGAATTAGATATTTTTCTACAAGACCCAAATCACCCTCGCTACCTAGAAGCCAGTTGGCACACGGGAAGCGCAGATACCCAGTTTCAATATCGCAATTACCTAACTTGGGGTTACCTTAAAGAGCAATCTGGCCCTTTAACTATCGCTGTTATTTTGTTGTCGATTGTTGTATATCTTTGGGTAGAAATGACTGATGCACGAGAAGTTCTACGTTATTTGGCATGGCCTATTGGCGACCAACAAACGGAACTTTGGCGTTGGTTTAGTCCTGCATTGGTGCACTTTTCGCTATCACATATTGGTTTCAACCTTGCGCTCTGGTGGTTTTTGGCTGGGCAAGTAGAACGAAAGCTCGGAACGGGTAAATTATTCACTATCTTACTGGTCTCAGCGCTGTTTAGTAACTGGGGGCAGTCGCTGTTTAGTGAAAACAACTTTGGCGGCTTATCTGGTGTCGTCTATGCCCTTGTCAGCTATGTGTGGTTAACGGGTGAACGTCGTCCCGAAAGTGGCATCAGTGTTCCTCGAGGGTTAATGATATTCTCGATTATCTGGCTTTTTTTCGGTTACTTCGATGTTTTAGGTATGCATATTGCCAATGCCGCACATACTTCAGGGTTAATTATCGGCTTATTGATGGGAGTATGGGATAATAGGCACAGTTTTAAACACCAGAGCTCCAGATAAAACATTTTAATAATTAGAGGCTAACGCTGTGAAACAAACCCAGAGACATGATGCAATAGTTGAGCTTGTGCGTCTTCAGGGATATGTCAGTACTGAAGAACTCGTCGAACACTTTGAGGTTAGCCCTCAAACGATCCGTCGAGACCTCAATGACCTCGCTGAACAGAATAAAATTCAGCGGCACCACGGTGGCGCAGCACTGCCTTCAAGTTCTGTGAATGCAGCTTATAATGACCGTAAAATCATGTGGTCAGATGAAAAAGCGCGTATCGCGCAGCATGTTGCAAGCCAGATCCCTGATGGTGCGACACTATTTATTGATATTGGTACAACCCCTGAAGCGGTTGCTCATGCGCTGGTTAACCATAAAAACCTACGTGTGGTGACCAATAATCTTAACGTCGCCACCTTGCTGATGCCAAAAGAAGACTTCCGCCTAATTTTAGCGGGAGGTGAAGTACGATCACGAGATGGCGGTATTGTCGGTGAAGCGACCCTCGATTTTATTTCCCAATTTAGGTTAGATTACGGCATTTTGGGCATCAGTGGTATTGATATGGATGGCTCATTACTTGAGTTCGATTACCACGAAGTTCGTACCAAACGCGCGATTATTGAAAATTCACGTTGTGTCATGCTTGTCACCGACCATTCTAAATTTGGTCGTAACGCGATGGTTAATTTGGGTAATATGAACCTAATTGACTATTTATTTACTGATAAACAGCCACCAGACAGCATTCTCAAAGTGATTGAGCAACATAATGTTCAATTAGAGCTTTGTTAATCAAATAGTTACCTTCATGATGGTAGTCCCAGCTACCATCATGTTCATTAGTCCCCTTCCCCACCATAGTCCCCCACCTTACAGGTGTTTTTTTCTTTTTCGCGCGAAACCCTCTTTTCCCTCTTGTAAATAGCAATACTTTATATGTGGGTATTGAAAAAAAATTGTTACCAATATCACGCAGTTGTTATTTTTTTCATTAATAATAGTTGGCATCACTATCTATTTTGACTACAATCAAATGAGCGAAAACGAACATTATTGAAAGTGTTTCGAACATCTCAGGGGGATGCATGGAAACTAAAGACTTGATTGTCATCGGCGGCGGGATCAACGGCGCTGGAATTGCAGCAGATGCTGCAGGTCGTGGATTATCGGTATTACTGCTCGAAGCTCAAGACTTGGCAAGTGCGACTTCATCTGCGAGTTCTAAACTCATTCATGGTGGCTTACGTTATTTAGAGCATTATGAATTTAGATTAGTCAGCGAAGCTTTGGCAGAACGTGAAGTGCTATTACGATTAGCACCGCATATTGCCTTCCCAATGCGCTTCCGCTTACCTCATCAGCCTCATTTACGTCCAGCTTGGATGATCCGTATTGGCCTATTCTTATATGACCATTTAGGCAAACGTGTCAGCTTACCAAGTAGTAAGGGGCTGAAATTCAACCAAAACTCTGTACTAAAACCTGAACTAACAAAAGGTTTTGAATATTCCGATTGTTGGGTTGATGATGCGCGTTTAGTTGTGTTAAACGCTCAAGAAGTGGTACGCAAGAGTGGTGAGGTTCGTACTCGCACAAAAGTGACTCGCGCTTACCGTGAAAACGGCTTATGGGTTGTTGAGGCTCAGGACTTACGTACAGGCGAAACCCATACATGGAAAGCAAAAGGGCTGGTTAACGCCACAGGGCCTTGGGTAAAAGAATTCTTTGATGATGGGCTGAAATTAAAATCACCTTATGGTATTCGCCTAATCAAAGGGAGCCATATTGTCGTTCCGCGTGCTCATGATGAACCACAAGCGTACATCTTACAAAATGAAGATAACCGTATTGTATTTGTTATCCCGTGGATGGATGAATTTTCTATCATCGGCACCACTGACGTAGAATACAAAGGCGACCCGAAAGACGTCAAAATTGATGAAAACGAAGTTAACTATTTACTGAAAGTGTATAACGATCACTTCAAAAAACAGTTAACCGTGAGTGATATTGTTTGGGACTATTCAGGTGTTCGCCCACTGTGCGACGATGAATCAGACTCACCACAAGCCATTACTCGTGATTACACATTGGATATTCACGATGAACAAGGCCAAGCGCCATTGTTATCTGTATTTGGCGGTAAATTAACCACTTACCGTAAATTAGCGGAAGCTGCTGTGAATAAGTTAGCGACTTACTATCCAAATGCAGGTAGCCCATGGACTAAAAATGGTCAGTTACCAGGTGGTGATATCGAAGGTTGTGACCGTGATGGTTATGCACGTGTATTACGTCAACATTATCAATGGCTTCCTGAAGGCTTAGCGCTACGTTTTGCCAGAACCTACGGTAGCAACAGTAAGTTAATCCTTGAAGGCGCGAATTCACTCAGCGACCTCGGTGAAGCCTTCTCTGCGAATGTCTATGAAGCGGAATTACGTTACTTAGTCAAGCATGAGTGGGTAACAGAATTGGATGATGCCATTTGGCGTCGTACTAAATTGGGTATGTGGCTGAATGAAGAAGAAAAACAGCACATTGCTCATTGGTTAGCAAAAAATGGGTTGTCAGAGCACACCTCTGCATAATCGTAAAAATCTCGTTGTTATAAAATCTCGTTGTTAATGGAAAAGGCCAGTTGCAATTGTTGACTGGCTTTTTCTATTTTTAAACCGTTTTTTCTATTTTTAGTTTGTACGACTTTCAGAAAAACCCCAATCACGATAATTTGCACAAATCAATTCCATCTGTTTATAATGTACGCGACCTTACTTCTCACCCAACTTCGCAGGTACGCCTCACGATGAACTAAGCACTGCCAGAAAATATTTTCTAATACCCTTTTGGTATTCATTTTTCTGTTCCTGGCAGGCAACCGCTTTCATCGACGCTTCTTGATAAGTCAACGACGTTGTCTGTCCTCATTATTTTGGAGGTGCATATGACGATAGCTTGTCACTTTTCACAGCTCAATATTGAATTTAACCAAACCGCCCTTTTTCCACCGCTAAGCGGGACGTTGTCATGCCAAAAAAATGCTCTAATTGGCCATAATGGCAGAGGAAAATCGGTTTTAATGCGTATTCTTGCTAACCAATTGCGCCCTACACAAGGGAATGTACATTGGAACCTCCCCTTTATCTATGTTGAGCAGTTAACTCGGCTAACGGGCGAAACACTCGTCGATGCCTTAGGCATCAAGGAACTTTATCATGCATTTTCACGCATTGAGGCAGGAAATAGTTCTTTGGCAGATTTTGAACTAACGGAAGATAAATGGCATTTACCTTCCCAATGGCAAAGTTTATTGGACTCTGCTGGGCTAGCTATCTCAATGGAAGCTCCTATCTCCCATTTAAGTGGGGGTGAACGTACCCGTCTAGCCCTTTGCCGTGCATTTCTTCATCAAGATCACTTTTTGCTACTTGATGAGCCGGATAACCATTTAGATACGCAAAGTCGGCAATGGCTCAGCCAAAAGCTTACTGAGCATCGGGCTGGCTGCCTAGTTATCTCTCACAACAGAACTCTGTTAGGCGAAATGGATGCTATTTTTGAATTAACGGAAAAAGGCTTACACGAATATGGGGGAAATTATGCGTTATACGATACCCAAAAAAACTTGGAAATTGCCGCAATTGATGCACAAAGTGAGCGCTTAGAAAAACGTATTCACCAAGAGAAAAAGCAGCAACAGGCCACATTACAAAAAGCCGCTCAACGCAAGAAACAGGGGGAAAAAATTCGCTATGGTGGGTCGCAATCCTTACTGCTACTTGATATGCAAAAGAACCGTGCAGAGAAAAGGCAATCAAATGTCGCAGAACGGCACCAACGGGTTATGGATAATCTGCAAAGCCAACAACAGGAAAACCAAGAAAGAGCTCGCCATATCAAGCCGCAAAAAATGACGATTAACTATCAAAATGAAGGTAATAAAGTCACAATTTTTGCTTCTGACTTGCGTTTGCCCTACGGTTATTCATCACCACTTTCATTCACCATATACAGTGGAGAACATTGGCATATTCAAGGGCGTAATGGCTGTGGTAAGTCAACACTACTTAAAGTGCTTGCTGGCCTATTGCCATCATCTTCAGGAGAGTGCCGCCTAAGCGGTGAATTTTGCTATTTAGACCAACACCTCAACTTACTCGATAAGACATTACCTGTCGCTGAAGCACTTCATCAATACCAACCGTTGTTTACTGTAGAGCAGTGGCGCACGCAATTAGGTATGCTGCGAATACGAGGAGATAAATCATTACTGCCACTACAGCAGCTCAGTGGTGGTGAGCAGTTAAAAGCAACACTACTGGCGCTCACGCATAGCCCGAACCCACCCGCTATTTTATTACTCGATGAACCGGATAACCATTTAGACTTGGATTCAAAACAACTACTTGAAGCGCTATTGCAGGACTACCAAGGAACACTCTTACTGGTTTCTCACGATGACGCCTTTATTGCAAACTGCAATATAACCCATACGCTAAATCTTTCTGATAAATAACTGTCTACTAGGCCACTGCCAAATTAGGTGTGGCCATCTGCTTTAATGGATAAACGTATTTTTGACGCGATGAGAAACTAAAAAGTAGGGGATCCATAACACACAATAGAAGCTGCCATTTATAGCGGTAATAATATTTGAGTAGTTAATTTCCAAACCAAATATATATGGGAACACAAAACGAGCAACTAATACCATTAAAGTAAACAGTACCATGGTGGTGATAAACAGCCACTTCGCCTGTTTTTTCCATTTAACCGCAGCGATAAACGTCCAAAGAAATAGAGCAATTAAAACACCATAACCTAGTTGCAAGAGGTAAAAACCTGTCGCAAAGCCTGAAATATAAAAATCAGAATCCGCTTCAGTTGCCAATGACCATGCAGTTTGTACTTGCGAAATTTCTTGTAATAGCATCGTGACCGTTTTGTACAACATATAAAACAGACCAATAACCGGTAAAATTAACCATCCACTGAGTCCCTGTAACGGCTTTTTAACTACCGGCTGAGCCTCTGGTGATATTATTGCTGGCTCTGTTTGCGTGGTTGATTGCTGAATATCCATTCAAATAACCTTTATTTACTATTTACTTTGCATTTTTTCTTCAAGAAATGTCTTGAGTACAATTGCTTGATTATGTTCTGTATTTTTAGCACTGTATAACAGTGTTAAGTCACCTTGTTTTGCTTGTGAAACCAATACCTGCCAAGCTGTTGTGTTATTAAGTTCCTGCTGATATCGCTCGATAAATTGAGCAAACTGATCTGTGTTCTGATGAAACCATTTTCGTAACTCATTGGAAGGTGCAACGTCTTTATTCCAAGAGTCGTGGTGTAAGTCTGTTTTTTTTATTCCTCTTGGCCACAGTCTATCGATAAGCACGCGATAACCATCATTATCGTCAACAGGGTCATAAACTCGTTTGCATTTAATCATCATTTACCTACCCAATAAGTAAACCGCAGCATTTTATTTATTAATTTACAAAAGTATTTTTAACACGCCTTGAAACTAAAAAATACGGTATCCAAATGGCACAAGCAATTAGAGCCCGAAAAATATCTTTGATATCGGAGGCTTCAACCTCTAAATCCAATAAAATACTTGCGAGTATAATATCCGTAACCGTCAAAACTAAAGAAAAGATCTGGAAAAAAATATAAATTTTAATTGTGAGTTTTTTCTTTGTAAAAAAGACATAACTTAGGAAAAGTAAGGTGGCGTATAAAATAACGTTACCTAAAACTTCAAAGTAGATTAGCTCTTTAAATAATGGAATAAATGAACTTGATTGTGGGTCTGTTAATTCAATCCAATATTCAATCACTTGAGCATTTTGCTCATAAATCGAAAAAGGCAAAATAATCAAGGACAATATTATCCCTAACATGGGTAAAATAAGCCATCCACCAATGCCTTTTAATTCCTGCCTTGGTTGTGGTGATGGTACCGAAGTGCCATGAGATGAACTGTGACCTTCAGTTTTCATTTACACTTCCTTATTAAACAAACAAATAATATCAATACAAAATAAATAGCCCTGTATAAGATAGCATACCTACTCAACAAAAAATGAGTAACTAAATGCGCTAATTCACAATTATATTGCTAATAAAGAACAATCTGACAAGGCCATCATTATGCAAATATTTACCGCACAGTTACCACTCCCTACCAATTACCTTTATGGTGATTTTTTTGCCTTTCATTTAAGAGATCAACACAATGTCGCGGAAATAGTAGAAGAAAATACATTACATAAAGGCATAATATGGCAACAACATGCAACAAAAATGACATTGGAACTTAAAAAACAACAAGCAACGATTTCATTAGCGATTGATTCTCCATCTATCATTATCAATGAGCAAGATTTACTAACACTGGCACAGCATGTACTTGGTTTGAAACAAAATATTGATGAGTTCGAAAAACGCTACCTTGAAACCCCAATACTTGGACAGCTCATTGAAAAACAAAGAGGATTACGGATTTATCAATCTGCTAGTGCATTTGAAGCGTTAGTTTGGGCTATTATTGGGCAACAAATTAGTGTCCATGCAGCTATCGCCATTCGTCGGCGATTTATCCAAGCCGTGGGGATTCAGCATGCTTCAGGTATTTGGTGTTTCCCCGATGTTCCGCAAGTCAGGTTAGTTGATGACGAAATACTGCGCCAAACGGGTTTTTCAAAGGGAAAAATTATCGCCCTCAGAGCTCTTTGTGACGCCATCGAAAATCAACAAATTGATTTATCACAGCACGTGACTCATTCCAATGCGAATCAAATAACTGAACAATTATTACAAATCAAAGGTATTGGACCTTGGACTGTGAGCTATGCTTTACTTAGAGGATTCAACTATTTAGATGGCTCTTTACATGGAGATGTGGCGGTAAGACGTAATTTGCAAACATTGCTCGATAAACCAGAACAACCCAACGCCAAAGAAACAGAAAAATGGTTAGCGCAATTCTCCCCATGGCGTGCGCTGGTTGCCGCTCATTTGTGGCGTAGCCAATCAGCCGCAGGTTATTGAATAATTTTAAAAAGCCCGCTTCAATAACCTGAAATGGGCTTTCCTACTATTCACAATAATGATTTAACGTAACCAGTTCGTTTTCACTAATTGAACGACTTCATCACCGCGACCACTCATAATCGCTTTTAACATATACAAGCTAAAGCCTTTCGCTTCTTGTGCCGCAATTTCTGGTGGCATAGACAGCTCTTGTTTGGCGGTTAGGACATCAACCACCACTGGCCCATCATGGGCAAAAGCTTCTTTTAATGCACCGTCTAGATCTTCACTTTTTTCAACACGGATCCCTTTGATACCCGCAGCATTCGCAATCGCTGCAAAGTTAGGGTTATGTAAATCCGTTCCCGCTGTTAAGAAACCGGCCACTTTCATTTCCATGGCAACAAAACCGAGCACTCCATTGTTATGAATGATGATTTTTACCGGTAATTTCATTTGAGAAAGAGAGATAAAGTCCCCCATTAGCATACTGAAACCGCCGTCGCCACACATTGCAACCACTTGACGTTTTTTATCAACGGCCTGCGCACCAATAGCTTGTGGCATCGCATTCGCCATTGACCCGTGGTTAAAAGAGCCAATTAAACGGCGCTTACCGTTCATTTTCAAGTAGCGCGCAGCCCATACTGTCGGGGTTCCAACGTCACAGGTGAAAATCGCGTCATCAGCAGCTAATTCACTAATTTTTGTTGCAAGATACTGAGGATGTATTAACCCCTCATGACCCGGTTTAGCGAGGTCATCTAACCCTTTTCGAGCCTCTGCATAATGTTTTAAAGCACCATCAAGGTGTTTTGTATCTTGTTTAGCCTCTAAATGTGGCTGTAATGCATCTAATGTTGCTTTGATATCACCAATCAGCCCCATATCAATATGGCAGTGGGAGCCCAGGCTACCTGCATTAATATCAACCTGAATGATTTTAGCTTCGCTTGGGTAGAAAGGACGGTATGGAAATTGTGTCCCTAACAAAACAACCGTGTCTGCATTCATCATTGCGTGGTAACCTGATGAAAAACCTATTAAACCTGTCATTCCAACGCTATATGGGTTATCCCATTCAATATGTTCTTTACCACGTAACGCATGTACTACCGGTGCTTTTAGCGTTTCTGCTAGTTTAACCACTTCATCATGGGCACCTGCGCAGCCATTACCACAGAATAACGTGATATTCTTAGACTGATTCAGCAGTTCAGCAAGTTTTTCGATTTCACTTCGCTGAGGCATAATCAGTGGCGCTTGTGGTTGATACCATGTTTCTTTCGCGGACTCTGGCGCATCTTTTAGCGCAATATCACCTGGTATCACAACGACTGATACCCCTTTATTCAGAATCGCTTTACGCATAGCGATACCAAGAACTTGTGGAATTTGCTCAGGGTTAGAGACCATTTCACAATAATGGCTGCACTCGCGGAATAATTCAGTTGGATGGGTTTCTTGGAAATAATTACTACCAATTTCGCTAGATGGAATATGAGCGGCGATTGCCAACACGGGCACTCGATTACGATGGCAATCATACAGCCCATTAATAAGGTGCATATTTCCCGGCCCACAAGAGCCTGCACATACGGCTAAATTACCAGTTAGCTGAGCTTCTGAACCCGCAGCAAAGGCAGCGACTTCCTCATGGCGAGTACCTAGCCACTCAATAGCGCCTTGACGACGCAAGCTGTCGGTTAAGCCATTCAACGAGTCTCCTGTAACGCCCCAAATACGTTTAACACCTGCATTATCAAGTACTTTTGCAATATAGGATGCAACACTCTGTTTTTTCATAATGGCACTCTTTTAAGTCGGATGTGATACCCTTGATATCTTGCAGCTCAAAATATGAAAGGTACTTTTAGAAACATAACAACATTCAAAGTAGAATCTTGTCATACTCGCGTATATCAAACCCAATATCGATAATAGATTGATTGTAACTAAGTAAATTCCTCATTCCTACTCATCAAATTAAATATAAAACAGAACAGCACAATCCACCGTTATTATCAAAAGAAGAGGATAGCAACAAGATAAATAAATAGACGAGTTATTAACAACTTAAGCAAAACAAGAACATCATAAAAAGATGGAGTTATCTACATATATTATTCATCACAGTCACACCATTGTTTCCACCATATTAAATCAATAACCTTATATATTTATGACAGACTAAAACTCACCAAAAAAACATATACTAAATTGATTTAAAACAATTTATATTCACCTAATTGATCCCCAAAGTTCTATTTTTCAAGTATTAAATTCAATCGTTATATTACCAATATAAAATCCCAATAAGGCGCATGAATCAGTATAAAGCACCTACATTTTACATTTGTTCGATATTAATGTAGTATTAGTACTGTATTTTTTAACTCAAGGTGACTTTTTTGCTGTATTTTAAAGACAGACACTCTCATTATTCTACCTATTACATACCTATTTTAGCCTGTTATTTCAGCGCGACATAAAAACACTAAAAACTTATCTATTGCGTAAACAACGTCTATTCTAAATAATAAGGTTTTATATTTTCCGATGTATGAAAACCCATATCTTAAGTGCTGTTGTTTCGATTATTGAAATTAAAATAAGAGGATGGTTTCATGAGATTCAAGAAGAAAAAAGAAAAACCGTTAAATATTAGTGATATTACTATTATTGATGACGGTAAACTCAAAAAAGCAATTACCGCGGCTTCGCTGGGTAATGCGATGGAATGGTTTGATTTTGGGGTATACGGTTTCTTAGCCTATGTTCTAGGTCAGGTTTTCTTTCCGGACGCATCACCGAGCGTACAGATGATTGCCGCATTAGCCACTTTCTCCGTGCCTTTCTTAGTTAGGCCATTAGGTGGTGTCGTTTTTGGTATTTTAGGTGACAAATACGGCCGTCAAAAAGTCCTTTCGATGACAATTATCATCATGGCAGTCAGTACCTTCTGTATTGGTTTGATTCCATCATATGAAAGCATTGGTATCTGGGCACCCATTCTGTTATTAATTGCTAAGTTAGCTCAAGGTTTCTCGGTAGGTGGTGAATATTCTGGCGCAGCCATCTTTGTTGCCGAATATTCACCAGACCGCAAACGTGGCTTTATGGGAAGCTGGTTAGACTTTGGCTCTATCGCCGGTTTCGTTTTAGGTGCGGGTGTCGTAGTACTCATTTCCAGTATCGTTGGGGAAGCTAACTTCCATGATTGGGGCTGGAGAATTCCGTTCTTCTTAGCGTTACCGTTAGGGATCATTGGGTTATATCTACGTCATTCACTGGAAGAAACTCCTGCGTTCCAACAACATGTTGAATCGTTAGAAAAACAAGATAAAGCCAATATTCAAAATCCACCAAAAATCTCAGTACGTGAAGTGGCGACTAAGTATTGGAAAAGCTTGATGATTTGTGTTGGCTTGGTTATCGCAACCAACGTGACTTACTATATGTTGCTGACCTACATGCCAAGTTACTTATCACACAACCTGAATTACTCTACTGACCATGGTGTGCTAATTATTATTGCAATTATGATTGGTATGTTATTTGTTCAACCGATTATCGGTTTAACCAGTGATAAAATTGGTCGCCGCCCATTTGTTATTACCGGTAGTGTCGGTCTGATTTTATTGGCATACCCTGCATTTATGTTAATCAACAGTGGTTCTGTTGGCTTAATTTTCCTAGGTTTATTAATTTTAGCGGTGCTGTTGAACTGTTTTACAGGGGTTATGGCTTCCATTTTACCCGCGATTTTCCCGACACATATTCGTTACAGTGCGTTAGCTATTGCCTTTAACATTTCAGTATTAATTGCCGGTGCGACACCGACTGTTGCGGCATGGTTGGTCGAATCAACCACTAACTTATATATGCCTGCATATTACTTAATCGTGATTGCTTTAATCGGCTTATATACGGGTATCAGGATGCCAGAAACGGCGAATAAGCCATTGCGTGGAGCAACACCTGCGGCATCAGATAAAGCTGAGGCAAAAGAAATTCTTAGCGAGCACTTTGACAATATTGAGCAGAAAGTTGAAGATATTGACCAACAAATTGCTGAGCTTGAGAAAAAACGCCAATCCTTAATCAATCAGCACCCTAAATTAGATTAAACATGAAAGAGCCGGTAAAACGGCTCTTAAGGTTGTTGACAAAGCGGGATAAAAGCGTGGTTTTTCCCACTTTGTGTTATCAGCCGAAAATCAATAAATTGATTTTCCTAGTTTATTTTCAAAACCTATTCGACTTGCCGCCAAACATAATATGTTTGTCAGCAGTCTGAAGAGCCGGTAAAACGGCTCTTTGTTTAGTTTCAACAAAAACTTCAACCAAGGAGGGAGGCGATGGCAGCCAAACACGTTTGTCATCTTATCTGGTTTCGCAATGATCTGCGGGTCACCGATAACAAAGCGCTTTCCTCCGCCTGTGCAGACCCAGATGCGAAAGTCATTGCCCTTTTTACGGCAACCCCTAAGCAGTGGCAACAACATGATATGGCTGAACGACAAATTTCATTCATTCACCAGAATCTTGTTGAACTGCAGAATTCACTCGCAGAGCTTGGTATTCCACTGGTTTGCCAAACCGTTAACCATTTCACCGATGCGGCACAATGGGTACTTGATTACGCAAAGGCGCAACAGGCTGATGCCTTATTTTTTAATCGGCAATATGAATGGAACGAAAAACAACGGGACGAATGGTTAATCAACCAGCCACATGGGTTACATATTCATGCTTTCGATGACTATTTATTACTGCCCCCCGGCTCCGTAACTACCCAAAAAGGTGAAATGTATCAAGTCTATACCCCTTTTCGCCGTGCCTTCCTCACCCAACTTACCGTGACAGATTGCCGTTCACTGCGAGCCCCTGAAAAACGAGCAGCCGCTATCAACATCGATAAGGCTTTGCCATTATTTCCGCACCAGCCAATTGAAGACTCCCAGCAATTTCCTGCCGGTGAAAAATCGGCTTTAACGCGACTCAGGCAGTTTTGTTCCCTGAAAGTCGGCGATTATCAAAACGATAGAGATATTCCCTCTATTGATGGTACCAGCCAATTATCACCTTACCTCGCGGTGGGGGTGCTGTCCCCTCGCCAATGCTTCAATCGATTACAAGCAGAAAATCCCCAAGTGTTGGATTACCCAGATAGCGGGGCGTTCACTTGGTTAAATGAGTTAGTCTGGCGTGAATTTTATTCACATCTTTTAGTCGCGTTTCCACGTCTATGCCACCACCAACCATTTATTGAATGGACGCAACACATTCATTGGAATGATTCTTCAACCGATTTTGCAGCGTGGAAAACGGGGCAAACGGGTTACCCTATTGTTGATGCAGCTATGCGCCAACTGAATGCAACGGGTTGGATGCATAACCGCCTACGAATGATTGTGGCTAACTTTTTAGTCAAAGACTTACTGATTGATTGGCGCAAAGGTGAAAAATACTTTATGAGCCAACTACTTGATGGCAGTCTAGCCGCAAATAACGGCGGTTGGCAGTGGTCAGCCTCTACTGGCGTTGATGCCTCCCCTTGGTTTCGTATCTTTAACCCAACCACTCAAGGGAAAAAGTTTGATGCGCAAGGGGCTTTTATTCGCCATTGGTTGCCCGAATTGCAGCAAGTCCCCGACAAATATATTCATACACCTCATGAATGGGCTGTGATCAGCAACACTGCGCTTAATTACCCAGAGCCGATTGTTGACCATAAACAAGCTCGGTTAGCGACTTTGGCTGCGTTTGAGGCAGGTAAGCGTAATAGTTTGAAGCAATAAATCGTTTAAAATACGATAAATAGCAAAGTTATTATTTGCTTTAAGAACTACTATAACGTTTCAATCATAAGGAGCAGATATGAGCGTTATTTTACAAGTTGATTTTCCGTATCAGGGGCCATGGGGTGATGAAATGGCATCCGCAATGAATGATTTGGCGGAATCAATTAACCAAGAGCCGGGCTTTATTTGGAAGATTTGGACTGAAAACCCACAAACGCAAATGGCAGGTGGTGTGTATCTGTTTGCTTCAGAAACTGATGCACAAGCTTATCTCACCAAGCACAGTGCACGATTAAAATCCTTTGGTATTCCTGATGTTCGCGGTGCGATTTTTGCAGTAAATAACGCGCTTAGCCAATTGAACCAAGCGCAGTTTTTAGTACAATAATTTTTGTCACAACAATTTTTAGCGCAATAAATAGTTATTGGCACTGAAATTCAAACAACATCACATCTGAGGTAAATGAGCCATCTGCTTGTACTGCAAAGTGGCTTTTTACCTCATCACTTAATGTTCCTTGGTAGTGGCGGATAGCCTCAACGAGTGCCTTTGGTGTACGCATCCGTTCGACCCAACTGGTAAATTCCAGCGCTAAACGGAAACTTTGTACTCGTTGAACAAATAGCCCTGCATTATTAAACATACCAGACCATTCTCCAACGGAATAATCACGAATGTGTGAAGTATCCCGAAGCACTTCGACAGTTTGTAAGTAAATATCCAATAATGGATGCCCCGGTGATACCACATCAATAAAAATGCCTTTTCCACCCGGTTTGAGCACTCGGCGCACCTCACGTAGTGCTTGTTCCACATCGTGCCAATGGTGTGCTGAATAACGGCTAATCACTCGGTCAAAACAATTGTCATCAAACGGTAGAGACTCCGCAGTCCCTTTGCAGGTAGTGATATTGTTTAATTCACGTTCTTGTGCATTTTTAGCCACAACATTGAGCATTGAGTCCGATAAATCATAAGCCGTCACTGACTTCACCAACGGCGCTGCATGGAAACTGGCATGCCCTGCTCCACAGCCAAGGTCAAGCACGTCCTCGCCCTGACAGTCTTGTAGCAATTGTTGCAAAACAAGTAAGTCCTCACCTTGTGCATGAACTTGGCTGGTTAAATACGAGTTTGCTTGCTGGTCAAATTGTTGATAAACCGCTTGGTGGTGCGTTTTCATCTTTGTTTCCCTACATTCAGTTGCTAGTAACTCATCACAACAGAAAATGATTGAAAATGCACCTATTAGCTCAATAATTAATTCATATCGTATAATGACTAATGAAAATCACCTACACGACGCTCCACCAGCGTTAAAATACTGTACAACGCCACAACGGTATCATCCTGATTAAACACTTGCACATCCCATTCAACAACACCATTGGGTTTATCTTCAGCAAGTTTTTGCGTTTTTTTGATCTTTTTCTTGCACGTTAGGCGAACTTGTATGGTGTCTCCGATTTTCACCGGTTCAATAAAACGCAAACTTTCCATGCCATAATTGGCGATTACGGGCCCAACACCTGCATCAACAAATAACCCTGCAGCGGCTGAAACGACAAAATAGCCGTGCGCAATTCGTTCACCAAATAACGACTGTGCTGCGCCAATTTTATCGACGTGAACATAAAAATTATCACCGCTGAGACAAGCAAAATTAGCAATATCGGCCTCTGTAACGGTACGCCTTGCAGTCAGTAATGTGTCGCCAATCGCTAAGTCTTCAAAATGTTTACGGAATGGATGAACCACATCAGCGATAGTGTCTGCCCCGCGAATCCATTGCTTGGTAATGGCTGTTAGCATCGAAGGGCTGCCTTGGATGGCAGTACGCTGCATATAGTGTTTGACTGCTCTCAACCCACCAAGCTCCTCACCACCACCTGCACGACCTGGGCCGCCGTGTACCAGTAACGGAAGCGGTGAACCGTGGCCTGTGGACTCCGCGGCGGATGCTTCGTTTAAAATTAGCATCCGCCCATGTGCCCGCGCACTCGCACGAATGACCGTTTGCGCGACTTGTGCATCAGCAGTGACTAACGTCCCCGCAAGACTACCTCCACCTAAAATCGCCAACTGCACCGCCTGTTCGATATTGTCATAGCTCATTAATGTGGCGACAGGGCCAAAAGCTTCAATTTCATGTACCGCAGTCGAATTAAGCGGCTCTGCACAATACAACAACGTTGGTGGATAGAAAGCCCCGTACTGGCTATCTGCTCCAATAACATCCAGCTTTTCGAATTGCCCACCACATAGGACTTCACAGCCATGGTCACGTAAATAATTCACTTTCTCTTGTACGTCTTGGCGCTGTTCTAAGTTAATCAATGCACCCATTCTAACCCCTTCCACCGCAGGATCGCCCACTGTTGTGGCAGATAAACGTTTCAATAACGCCTGCTTCACATTTTCGAGCTGGTTTTTCGGCACAATAATGCGACGAATCGCGGTACACTTCTGTCCCGCTTTCGCTGTCATTTCACGAACGACTTCTTTAATAAATAAAGCAAATTCAGGCTGTTCTGGCTGGACGTCATCACCTAAAATTGCACAATTCAGTGAATCCGCTTCCATTGTAAAAGGCACTGATTTGGCAATGATACATGGATGCGATTTTAGTTTTTGCCCTGTACTAGCCGACCCTGTAAAAGTCACCACATCTTCAAAATCGAGGTGTTCAAACATATCGCCAACACCACCGCAAACCAGTTGAATTGCGCCATCAGGTACCAGGCCGCTATCCACCATTAACTTCACCATCGCCTGTGTTAACTGTGCTGAGGCGGTTGCTGGTTTGATAATAGCAGGCATGCCAGCAAGCCATGTTGGAGCCAGTTTTTCTAACATACCCCAGCACGGGAAGTTAAATGCATTAATGTGCAGGGCAACGCCACGGCGAGATGTTAAAATATGATGGCCAATAAATTGCCCTTGTTTTGATAACGGGATCATTTCATCTTCAGGCCAAATCGTGTCATCTGGTAGCTCACGGTTAGCGAGCCCCGAATAAGAAAACAATGTGGCAATTCCCCCTTCAATATCCACCCAGCTATCCGCTTTGGTTGCGCCAGTTTGTGCCGAAATCGCATATAACTGCGCTTTATGTTCCAGTAGGTATTTTGCTAGGGCCTTAAGCATTTGCCCGCGTTGCTGGAATGTCATCGCTGACAATATTTCGCCCCCTACTTGGCGGCCATATTGCAAACTTTCTGCTAACGGCAACCCTTCAGTCGTCACCGTATATAAGGTTTCATTCGTTAGCGCATGGTGAATTTTTCGCCCTTCGCCCTCACCTTGTACCCATTTTCCCATAATGTAACTTGTTAAATGCTGCATATTCCTCTCCAGAAATAAAAAACATCAATTCAAATCAGATGACAAATATGTATCATAAAAATAATCATAGAAGCTAATTTAAATTTAACAAATTAAGAACAATTTTATATAAAATGCCTATTTCCATTAAAACCACACAAAAAGCAATAAATTTAACTAATTGTTTTTTCTTTAATTTTACTTATTGATTGTGAAGTGCATCGCAAAACAAGGTTAATGAACGTTGATCTTTATGTTAACAATTCCTAGCATTGATGTTAAATAA
This sequence comes from Providencia sp. CIM-Carb-044, assembly GCF_033901115.1. Taxonomy (NCBI): domain Bacteria; kingdom Pseudomonadati; phylum Pseudomonadota; class Gammaproteobacteria; order Enterobacterales; family Morganellaceae; genus Providencia; species Providencia sp. CIM-Carb-044. Next base: position 128,604 of record NZ_JAXADV010000005.1, on the reverse strand, counting down.
ACATGATTCACTATTTTAATAAAAAATAACATTAACGAATCACTTAATGGAAAGATCAATGAGCGAGCATAATCAGGCTAACTTCGAAGCCAAAATCGAAGCAGATATTTCCATCGAGCCCAAGGACTGGATGCCCGATGCGTATCGGCAAAACCTTATCCGCCAAATTGGTCAGCATGCCCATTCAGAAGTCGTCGGCATGCTACCAGAAGCGAATTGGCTGACTCGAGCCCCAACACTCCGCCGTAAAGCGATTTTACTGGCCAAAATTCAAGATGAAGCAGGTCATGGTTTATACCTGTATAGCGCTGCCGAAACTCTCGGTTGCTCTCGTCAAGATATCTACCAAAAGTTACTTGATGAAAAAATGAAATATTCCTCCATTTTTAACTACCCGACATTAAGTTGGGCAGACATAGGAGTGATTGGATGGCTTGTCGATGGTGCGGCAATTGTGAACCAAGTTGCATTGTGCCGTGCCTCTTATGGCCCTTATGCACGAGCAATGGTGAAAATCTGTAAAGAAGAAAGTTTTCACCAACGCCAAGGTTATGAAGCTGTTATGGCACTTGCAGAAGGCACCGATGAGCAAAAAGCGATGCTGCAAGATGCGATAAACCGCTTTTGGTGGCCCGTTCTCACGATGTTCGGCCCCAACGATTCGGACTCCCCGCACAGCGCTCAAAGCATGGCTTGGAAAATCAAACGCTTCAGTAATGATGAGCTACGGCAAAAGTTTGTTGATAACACCGTTCCGCAAGTGGAAGCGTTAGGTATGACGATCCCTGACCCTGATCTGGTTTGGGATGAAGAACTTGGTCATTACCGCTTTGGTGAAATCGACTGGGAAGAGTTTTATCAAGTTATTAAAGGCAATGGCATTTGTAATCACGAACGCCTTAGCGCTAAGCGCAAAGGGTGGGAAGACGGCGCATGGGTACGTGAAGGTGCAATGGCACATAGCCGCAAACAAAAATCCGTTAAAACGGCGGCTTAATCACTGACCATTTTACAAAAAGGAAAACACCATGAGCAATCAAGATTGGCCTTTATATGAAGTTTTTGTCCGTAGTAAGCAAGGGCTTGCGCATCGTCATGTCGGCAGTTTACATGCGGCTGATGACCAAATGGCACTGGAGAATGCCCGCGATGCATATACAAGGCGTAGCGAAGGCTGCTCAATTTGGGTGGTGAAGGCCGCACATTTAATTGCCTCACAGCCCGAAGATAAAAGCACCTTCTTCGACCCTGCGGATACCAAAGTCTATCGTCACCCAACCTTCTATACCATCCCTGATGGTATCAAAAACATGTAAGGAGCTTGCCATGAACCAACAAGAACAGCTCCACCATTACACATTACGACTTGGCGATACCCCCTTAATTTTAGCGCAGCGCCTGTGCGAATGGTGCGGCCATGCTCCTGAGCTCGAAATTGACCTTGCGTTATCCAATATCGGCTTAGATTTGCTAGGGCAAGCGCGTAACTTTTTGAACTATGCCGCGCAATTAAAAGGAACTGAGTGCGATGAAGACACCCTTGCTTTTTTGCGCGATGAACGAGAATTCAGCAATTTATTACTGGTTGAGCAACCCAACAATGGCTTTGATGACACTTTAGTGCGCCAATTTTTTATGGATGCTTATCATGTTCCATTATATGAAGCACTAATTCATAGCCGTGATGAACAACTGTCTGCCATTGCTGAGAAATCCCTCAAAGAAGCCGTTTATCACTTGCGTTTTAGCCGTGGTTGGATGATCCGTTTAGGGGATGGCAGTGAAGAAAGTCATCAACGAATCCAACGTTCAGTCAATGAGTTATGGCGTTTTACTGGCGAACTTTTCCATGCTGATAACGTTGAAGTCGCACTTAGCGAATTAGGCATCGCTGTTGACCCACGTTCTTTACAAGCCGCATGGTTAAACACCATTAACGAAACATTCACTGAAGCGACCCTCACTGTGCCGGAGAAAAAAGCGTATCGCTTAGGCGGCAAGCAAGGCAGCCATACTGAACATTTGGGCTTGTTATTAACACAATTGCAGTTTGTGCAACGCGCTTACCCGAACTGCCAGTGGTGATGCTATGGAACAGAGACTGCAACATTGCGAACTTCAATCGCCCCAGGTTCACCAGATCTGGCAACAGCTCCACCAAATACCCGATCCTGAACTACCCGCACTCTCTATTACTGATCTTGGCATGATCCGCAATGTGCTACCTGCGGCTCAGGGTTGGAAAGTTATTTTTACACCTACCTATTCAGGTTGCCCAGCAACTGAATTTTTACTCAATGAAATTAAAACTGTTCTAGGTAATGCGGGTTTTTCAAATATCGATATCGAAATTCTGTTAACCCCTGCGTGGACAACAGATTGGATGAACCAAGATGCAAAAAGACGCTTGCGTGAATTCGGTATCGCACCACCACAAGGTACGTCCTGCGAGCACCCAGAACACAAAGGTGCGGTTCGTTGCCCACGTTGTGACAGCGAGCAGACCGAAAAAATTAGTGAATTTGGTTCCACTGCATGCAAGGCATTGTATCGATGCACTGAATGCTTAGAACCGTTTGATTACTTTAAATGTATTTAGGGGCACCTATATGACTGTATTTCATCGTTTAAGTATTGCTGCCATTGAGCGTGACACCCCTGATGCTGTCGCTATTACTTTTAACGTACCCGATGCATTACGAGAGCAATATCATTACCGCCCGGGGCAACACCTCACATTAAAAGCCTCTATTAATGGTGAAAACCTACGTCGCTGTTATTCCATTTGCAGCTCACCGGATGAAAACACGCTAAAAATTGGGGTGAAAGCCATTTACGAGGGGCGTTTCTCTAATTTCGTTAACCAAGAGCTACAAGTTGGCGATAGCCTTGATGTGATGATTCCGCAAGGGCAATTTGGCTATCAGCCAGAAGCAGATAACCACGCACACTACCTTGCCGTCGCTGCTGGCTCTGGGATCACACCATTGCTCTCCATTATTAAAGCCACATTACAAACTGAACCCAAAAGCAGTTTTGTGTTGATTTATGGTAATCGAAATAGCCGCTCAGTGATGTTTAAAGAAAGCATCGCAGACCTAAAAAACCGTTTTGCAACACGTTTCCAAGTTCTCTACCTATTCAGCCAAGAACAGCAAGATAGCGAACTACTCAGCGGCAGGATTAGCCAACAACAGCTCAGCGCCTTAAATAACACCTTATTAAATTTTAAACAATTTGATCGGGCATTTATTTGTGGGCCCGACAGCATGATGGATGAGGTACATGACACGCTAGTCGGCTATGGCATGCCAAAGGAATATGTTCACACCGAGCGTTTCAATACTTCAGGCGCTAAATTCAAACCCACAACAGCTATGACTAGCGAAACACGTCAAGTCAGTATTCACCTTGATGGCAGAACGATGGATATCGCCATGGATAGCCAAGACGACAGTATTTTGGATGCCGCACTGCGCCAAGGTGCGGATTTGCCCTACGCCTGTAAAGGGGGCGTTTGCGCAACCTGCAAATGTAAATTGCGCTCTGGTGAAGTGGAAATGGGGGTCAATTACAGCCTCGAACCCGACCAAATCGCTGCGGGGTACATTCTTAGCTGCCAAGCGTGGCCAAAAGGCGATGGTGTTGTTTTAGACTTTGACGTGTAGGAGCTGTAATGGAAAACCACTGGATTTTGTCACAACAACATAACCGCGTTTTGACACTCACGTTAAACCGACCTGAAGTGCGTAATGCCCTGAACACCGCCTGCTTAGAGTTGCTCGTTCAGCACCTCGAACAAGCACAAATAAATGATGAGGTCGGTGCGATCGTAATCACCGGAAATCCACGTTTTTTCGCAGCCGGTGCCGACCTTAAAGAACTACAGCAACAAACCGTTGCGAATGCGATCACCGATAAACGCCCACAAGTTTGGCGCAGGTTATCCATGATATCAAAACCTATTATTACTGCTGCAAATGGTTATGCACTAGGGGCAGGTTTTGAATTATTACTCGCCAGCGACATCATCATTGCCGGTGAGTCCGCTCGCTTCGGCTTACCCGAAATTACTCTGGGTTTAATGCCAGGCGCGGGAGGAACGCAGCGTTTAATCCGCGCGGTGGGCAAATCCCTCGCCATGCAAATGGTACTAACGGGTGAACCAATCAATGCAAAACACGCGTTGCAAGCAGGGTTAATCAGTGAGATTTGTGTGGATGAATTGGTGGTAGAACGCGCCCAAAAACTGGCAGAGCGCATCGCGATGCATGCGCCTTTAGCGGTACAAGCCGCGAAAGCATCACTGGTGCATTCTCAAGAAAACCACCTTACTGAGGGGTTACAGCTTGAGCGCCAATATTTTGTGACTTTAGCGGGTACCAACGATCGACGTGAAGGGATCGAGGCATTCTTCGAAAAACGAAAACCTCAGTTTACAGGACAATAATCATGACCAATGAAGCAATGATCCTCACTACTTTAGAAAATGGGGTTCTCACCGTCACTCTCAACCGCCCCGATAGGCTGAATAGTTTTAACGATGAAATGCATCGTCAGCTCAGTGAAGTAATCAAAATAGCAGAACGCGATGAAACCGTACGCTGTTTAGTGATCACTGGCGCAGGCCGTGGATTTTGTGCCGGACAAGATCTGAATGATCGCAATGTGAGCGTGGGTAGTGAAGTTCCTGATCTCGGTTTCTCTGTTGAAACTTATTATAACCCCTTGATCCGTCGCCTAACCGCATTACCAAAACCAATTATTTGCGCGGTCAATGGTGTTGCAGCGGGTGCAGGAGCCGCCATTGCACTCGCTGGTGATATTGTCATTGCCGCAAAAAGTGCCAGTTTTATTCAATCTTTTTGCCGCCTTGGCTTGGTTCCTGACTCAGGGGGGAGTTGGTTTTTACCTCAATTAGTCGGCCATGCACGGGCAATGGGGATGGCATTATTAGGCGATAAAATAAGTGCGGAGCAAGCATTACAGTGGGGAATGATTTGGCAAGTCACTGAAAATGAAGAACTCATTAATACCACTCAACAGCTTGCGCAACACCTTGCGACCCAACCCACTTATGGCTTAGGGCTTATCAAAAAAGCCATTTATGCCGCGGCAACTAACACTCTTGATGAGCAACTCAACCTTGAGCGCGACTTACAGCGCCTTGGCGGGAGAAGTGAAGATTATCGTGAAGGAGTTAGTGCTTTTTTAAATAAACGTGAACCCCAGTTTAAAGGAAGATAATCATGACCTTACCTTTGAATTTAGCCATCAATACCGTCGCCGTTATTGGCGCAGGCACTATGGGTATTGGTATTGCGCAAGTTGCCGCGAGCGCGGGTTTACGTGTCTTGTTGTTTGATGTTAACCAAGAGGTTTTACGTCACTCCCTTACCGAAATGACTCAACGGCTCAATAAGCGCGTGGAGCAAGGAAAAGCCCAAGCTGTAGCAACAAAAGAACTGCTTAACTGCATTAGCGTTGCGCAAAGTTTACCTGAGCTCTCAGAAGCACAATTGGTAATAGAAGCTGTTGCTGAAAAACTTGAGGTAAAGCAAACCATTTTCAGTGAACTTGAAGGCATTTGTAACGAAAAAACCATTTTTGCTAGTAATACTTCATCGTTATCAATTACCGCAATCGGTAGACAATTAACTCATCCAGAACGTCTTGCAGGATTACACTTTTTTAATCCCGCTCCCGTGATGAAATTGGTTGAAGTGATCCGCGGGCTAGAAACATCAGATACGGTGATAAAACAGCTAAAAGAATTGACGCTATCATTTGGAAAAGTGCCAGTGATTTGCCGTTCCACCCCTGGTTTTATTGTCAACCGTGTGGCTCGGCCTTTCTACGCAGAAACAATGCGTGCCCTTGAAGAACAAATTGCGTCCCCTGCCACATTAGACAGCGCCATACGTGACGCCGGTGGTTTCGCTATGGGGCCATTACAACTAACAGATTTAATTGGTCATGATGTGAACTATGCGGTGACTGAATCGGTATTTCAGGCCTTTGGGTATGACCCACGCTTTCAAACCTCATTAATGCAATTGGAATTAGTCCAAGCGGGTCATTTAGGCCGTAAATCGAAGCAAGGATTTTATCATTATGATGATAATAAACCCCAGCCTTTACCTTTAGTCGCAGAAAAAATTCACCTTGACCAGCCTCTAAACATAAAAGCTCATGGCGATTGGCAGATATTTCCTGAGTTTGCGCAGCTTTTAACTGAAAATGGGATCTCTCTCGAAGGATTAACACAACATTCCGAACAATTCCCAACACTTATTGTTAATGACGTTATTATTATGTTAACGAATGGTGAATTGGCGTCATCACATGCGCAAATACAAAAACAAGCGGTCGTACATTTTGATTTGTCAGCAAATTACCTTACAGCAAAAGCCATCACGATAAGCTGTGCAGCACAAAATAATACGCAGCAAAACCAACAAGCAATCGCATTTTTTCAATCATTAGGCAAACACGTGATTGTATTACCAGACTACCCTGCGCTGTTAACCATGAGAACGGTCGCGATGTTGTGCAATGAGGCATTAGATATCGTCAATAAGGGAATAGCAACTGCGTTAGATACCGATAATGCCATGTGTTTTGGTGTGAATTACCCCAAAGGCCCACTCGCTTGGGGGATGCAACTTGGCTGGCAACGCGTGCTGTCCGTACTTGAAAATTTAGCACAGTTTTATGGCGATAGCCGTTATCGGCCAAACCCACTTTTAAGGCAATTAGCAGCCGGTTATCAATCTTTATCTTTCAAGGAGCAACCATGATTTCACTGCCAAACGATACACTGGCCCAGCAATCAGCTCACATTATGTACCGTGATGATGCATGTGCAAAAGCTATGGGTATGTCCATTGAAAAAGTCGAAGAAGGCTTTGCGCAATTGAAGATGCCTATCACAGCACAAATGCTTAATGGCCATAAAACCTGCCACGGCGGGCAATTATTTAGCCTTGCCGACACTGCATTTGCCTACGCCTGTAATAGCCAAGGGCATGCCGCTGTTGCCTCAATGTGTTCCATTGATTTTATTCGTCCCGGTTTTGAAGGTGACTTACTGACTGCCACTGCCACGATGAAACACCAAGGCAAACGTAACGGCTTATATGAAGTCGAGATAACTAACCAAGATGGCAAAACACTCGCTCTATTTCACGGTCGCTCTCATCGGTTAGGCCATCGTTTAACAGGAGAACAATCATGATAGATGCGTTTATTTGTGATGGTGTCCGCACCCCAATTGGCCGCTACGGTGGCGCTTTATCACCATTACGTCCTGATGACCTTGCCACAGTGCCATTAAAAGCCTTAATGGAAAGGCACCCGCAACTCGATTGGTCATTAACTGACGACATCATTTTAGGTTGCGCAAACCAAGCAGGAGAAGACAACCGTAATGTAGCTCGCATGGCAGGACTGTTATCCGGGCTCCCTGTTTCAGTTTCTGGTACCACCATTAACCGCCTATGTGGTTCTGGGCTAGATGCCATTGCATTAGCGGCAAGAAGTATCAAATCTGGTGAGTCCGGGCTCATGATTGCCGGAGGCGTCGAGTCCATGAGCCGAGCGCCGTTTGTCATGGGCAAACAAGAATCTGCATTCTCACGCCAAGCGCAAGTATTTGATACCACTATTGGCTGGCGCTTTATCAACCCGCTGATGGAACAACAGTTTTCCACAGATTCGATGCCAGAAACTGCGGAAAATGTGGCTGAAACCTACCAAATTAGCCGTGAAGACCAAGATGCTTTTGCATTACGCAGTCAACAGCGTACTGAAACTGCAAAAGTTAACGGTATTTTTGCGCAAGAAATCATCCCTGTCACGGTTAAACAACGTCAAAATGAATACGTCGTCAGTGAAGATGAGCATCCAAGAGCAGAAACGACATTTGAACAATTACAAAAACTAAAAACCCCGTTTCGCGATAACGGGACTGTAACGGCAGGTAATGCTTCTGGTGTTAATGATGGAGCTGCCGCACTGATTATCGCATCCGGCACTATTGCCAAGCAGCAAGGGCTAACACCACGGGCTCGTATCATCGCTACAGCCACTTGCGGCGTTGAGCCAAGATTGATGGGGATCGGTCCACTTCCTGCCTCGCAAAAAGTATTAAAAATGGCAGGGCTCACCATCGAACAAATGGATGTTATTGAACTAAACGAAGCCTTTGCCGCTCAAGCACTCGCCGTTTTAAGGGGGCTTGGTTTACCTGATGATGCCTCACACGTTAACCCTAACGGGGGAGCCATTTCGTTAGGCCATCCACTTGGAATGAGTGGAGCAAGGCTTGTTATTGCCGCTATCAATGAGCTGCACCGCAAGCAGGGGCGTTATGCATTATGCACCATGTGTATCGGTGTTGGCCAAGGGATAGCAATGATTATTGAACGAGTCTGAACAACGTCTTAATACAAATAAAAGCAGCCTGAAAACCCGACACCTGCTCAGGCAAATACCAGAAACGTCATTTATTCACGTGAACTGGTGACCATAATAATTATGAGGACAGGCAATTATGAGCAATATACAAGATAGCATCGACCCAATTGAATTTGCATCGCGGGATGAGATCGAGTCTTTACAGTACTCTAGAATGAAGTGGACACTCACTCACGCCTATGAAAACGTCCCCATGTATCGTAAAAAATTCGATGATGCGGGTGTACACCCTGACGATTTCAAACAACTGAGTGATATCGAAAAATTCCCTTACACGACCAAACAGGATTTACGTGAAAACTACCCATTTAGCACCTTTGCCGTGCCAATGGACCAAATCATCCGCATTCACGCCTCTTCGGGAACGACTGGGCGCCCAACGGTGGTGGGTTACACCCAACGAGATATCGATAACTGGGCTGACCTGATCGCACGTAGTTTACGTTCAGCAGGCACTGTCCGAGGCGATAAAGTCCATGTTGCTTACGGCTATGGTTTATTCACCGGAGGCCTAGGTGCCCACTATGGTGCGGAGCGCCTAGGAGCCGCAGTTATTCCTATGTCTGGTGGGCAAACTGAAAAACAAGCGCAACTAATCGCGGATTTCAAACCCGATGTGATCATGGTAACTCCATCTTACTGCCTGAGTATTATTGATGAGCTTGAAAAAATCATGGGTGGAGACGCTAGTAAGTGCTCACTTAGATTGGGTGTCTTTGGCGCTGAACCTTGGACAGAATCCCTCAGAACAGAAATTGAAACCCGCCTTGGTATTAAGGCATTGGACATTTACGGTTTATCTGAAGTCATGGGGCCTGGTGTCGCTATGGAGTGTGCAGACTCAGGAGAGAGTGGCCCAACGATTTGGGAAGACCATTTTTATCCCGAAATTATTTCCCCCAATACCTTAAAAACCTTGGGGGCGGGTGAACATGGTGAGTTAGTGTTTACTACCCTGACAAAGGAAGCTATGCCTGTGATTCGTTACCGAACTCGCGACCTCACCCACCTTATGCAGGGGGTAAATCGTAATATGCGTCGAATTGGTAAAATCACCGGTCGTTCAGATGACATGATGATTATTCGCGGCGTGAATGTGTTCCCTTCTCAGATTGAAGAACAAATTATGCAGTTTAAGGAGCTTTCTCCCCACTATCAGTTAGAGATTGGTCGCCAAGGCAATATGGACAACTTATCTGTCCGTGTTGAGCTCAAACACCCTGAACAACTCACTTATGATGAACGCTGTAATATCTGCCACCATTTAAAGCACCGAATCAAATCCATGGTTGGCATTAGCACCCGTATTAGTATTGTCAATTGCGGCGATATCCCTCGTTCTCAAGGCAAAGCCGAACGAGTAATTGATACTAGAATTGCGATTTAATTCAAATTATTAAGGCATATTGAGATGAACTACTCTGATATGCCTTAATCTCTGAGAAAGTGTTCAAAACAGGTAATGGAAGACAACCTTTAAATTTATGTCTACTATTCAGTAAGCCTTCTGATACATAAATTTTATAGATGAAATATAAATGGAAAATAAACTTAGCCAATTCATACAACATGCAATAGCAAGCCAGCCCATTAGTGGTACGTCTCTAATTAGCTCACTCTATGGTGATGCTTTGCACCATCGTGGTGGTGAAGTGTGGCTAGGAAGCTTAACTAAGCTGTTAGAACCGATGGGCTTTACTGACCGCTTTGTTCGAACCTCCGTTTTCCGTTTACAAAAAGAAGGTTGGCTCGATGTAGAAAAAATCGGCCGTCGCAGCTATTACCGCATTTCTGAGCGTGGGCAAAGTCGGTTTCGCCGAGCAGAAAATAAAATTTACCTCGCAGGGCAGCCTGATTGGGATGGAAAGTGGGATTTACTACTCCTCGAAGCGGCTGATAAAGACGAAAAAATTAGGCTAAAAAAGGAACTGAGTTGGCTCGGTTTCGGGCAATTTAACACGTCACTCATGGCGGCACCAAGCTGTGCACAAAGTGATGTACCGACATTACTCAATGAACTCAATGCCACGGAAAATGCCATTTATTTTCATGCCGATTACCCCTATAGCCGCTCAGAAAAAAACCTCAAAGAACTGGTTTCACACGCTTGGTCTTTGCAAGAAATTTCAGAGCATTACCATCAGTTTATTTCCTTATTTAGGCCACTTGCACTACTCCTTAAAGAAAATACTGACGCACAGATTTCCCCTGAACACTGTTTTCAGCTACGTTTGTTACTGATCCACTTCTACCGCCGTGTCACGCTTAAAGACCCGTTATTACCTGATGAACTCCTTCCTACACAATGGGAAGGCCATATTGCTCGCCATCTTTGCACCAATATTTATCAACGCATTGATCAAGCGGCAACCCAATATGTTTCTGAACAGTGCGAAACGACGGTTGGCGAACTACCTCAGCCATCCAGCGCTTATTATCGCCGCTTTGGTGGAGTACTCAGAGATATAGCCGCCTAAATACACATTACAGGAGCCTGTATGCCTTTTTATCAAATCGATGGTATTACGCCCGTCGTAAGCCCTGAAAGTTTTGTGCACCCTACTGCTGTGGTGATTGGTGATGTTATTATTGGCAAAAATGTCTATATTGGCCCAAACGCCAGCTTACGTGGGGACTTTGGTCGCTTGGTCATTAAAGATGGTGCCAATGTGCAAGATAATTGTGTCATGCACGGTTTCCCGCAATATGAAACGATCGTCGAGGAAAATGGGCACATTGGTCATGGGGCAATTTTGCATGGCTGCCATATCAAACGTAATGCGCTAGTCGGGATGAATAGTGTAATTATGGATGGAGCCGTAATTGGCGAAAATTCCATAGTGGGCGCATGCGCCTTCGTCAAAGCTGAAGCTATCTTTCCAGAAAATAGTTTAATTGTCGGTACTCCAGCCAAAGTCTTGCGCGCTTTATCAGACAAAGAAATTGCCTGGAAAACCAGCGGAACTAAAGATTATCAAAACTTAGTCACACGCTGCTTAAACACCTTTAAAGAAATCGAACCACTCAAAGAAATCGAAACGAACCGACCCACTCTAAGTTTCGAGAATGTGATCCCTAAATCCCAGTTATAAGCTAGATGGGGCTAAAATACGTAGCCCCATCCATTAATTATTTCGCATTACTGCCAAATGGTGGCTTAGCAAACCAAACGGTAATAATCAGCGCAATAAATACCCAACCGCATAACCAGAAAATCTCATTTGCAGCAATAATTAACCCTTGGCTAGTAATTTGCTGGGCAATAAAACCGGAAGTCTGTTCGGTACTCAGCCCATGAGCGGCCATTTCTTGATACATCCCTAAAGATTCAGGATTGTAATCGGTAATAAATTCCGTTAATTGGCTATGATGCACGGCTTCTCTATCACTCCACAGCGTTGTGGTAATGGAAGTCCCTATTGAACCCGCTAAGGTACGGAAGAAGTTAGCTAAACTCGACGCGGAAGCGAGTTTTTCCGGCGGTAAACCTGAAAGTGTCAATGTAGTCAGTGGCATAAAGAAACAAGCCACAGCCATCCCTTGTACCAATTGCGGCCAAACCACAGCAGAAAAGCCCATACTAGGTTCAAAAGTATATGCACGCCAGAAGAAGCAAATTGCATAGAATACAAAGCTAAAGGTCACTATCCAGCGAATATCGAGAAAATCGGATAATTTTGCCACTGGAGCCGAGAACAACACAGGCAATAAGCCAATGGGCGCCAATGCGAGCCCTGCCCATGTTGCCGTATAGCCATAAACTTCCTGTAAAAGTTGTGGCAACAAAACAATAGCGCCGAAATAGGCCATATATGCCAAGCTGACAGAAATCGTTCCGATGGTAAAATTGCGCGATTTAAATAACGATAATTCGACAATTGGGTTTTTATCTGTGAGTTCCCAAATAACGAGGAATACCAATGCAATCGCTGAAACAACGGCTAAGATAACAATTTCATTAGACGCCAACCATCCCAGTTCCTTACCTTTGTCGAGCAGAACTTGTAAGCAACCAACTCCCACAGAAAGTAGTGCCAAACCAATCACATTGAATGGCACTTTCACAACCGTCGACTCCATCCCTTTTAGGATAATTGAGCCGACAATAATGACGAAAATGCCTAAAGGCACATTCATAAAGAATATCCAGCCCCAATGGAAGTTATCACTAATATAACCACCAAAAATAGGACCGAATACTGGGGCTAAAATAATCGTCATCGACCAAAATGCTAACGCCATATTTTGCATTTTTGGCGGATAGCAACGCATGATAAGGCTTTGTGAAAGCGGGATCACTGGCCCGGCGACGGCCCCTTGCAATACGCGGTATAAAATCAGCATACCAAGGCTATCGGAAAACCCACAAAGTAATGAAAATAATGTGAAAAGTGCCGTTGCCCATAAGAAAACACGGATTTCACCAAAACGCTTCGCTAAGTAACCAGAAATGGCAATTGAAATCGCATTCGATACGCCAAAAGAGGTAATCACCCATGTCCCTTGAGACATAGAAACCCCAAGGTCACCGGCAATAGTCGGGATAGCCACGTTAGCAATCGTGGAATCAAGCACCTGCATGAAGGTCGCAAGGGACAACGCAATGGTTGCCCATACCAGTTTTGCACCCTTAAGTGGTTGAATATCTGCCACAACGGCTCCTTTCAAGCTAGTCTGCGTTATCGCTAATAATGGTGTCGATGATGTGGTCGACATCACTTAAGTTTAAGACCAACACATCACTTTCAAATGCTGGTGCTGTACGCTGGACTTCCGCTAAAACAGGGCCATTCTGGTCTTTAATATCTATGGTGACATTCATGGATAACCCAATGCGTAATGGGTGCTTCGCCACCTGCTCAGGGTCTAATTCAACACGTACAGGCAAGCGCTGTACGACTTTAATCCAGTTCCCTGTCGCGTTTTGGGCGGGTAATAATGAGAAAGCACTGCCGGTTCCCATATCAAGCCCGACAACGGTACCGTTATAAACGATATCATCTCCGTAAAAATCACTGTTAATCGTCACGGGTTGCCCAATACGGACTTTTTCCAGTTGGGTTTCTTTGAAGTTTGCATCTACCCAAACAGGCTGGACAGGCACAATGGCCATTAAAGAGCTTTGTGGGCTGACTTGAGAACCGACTTGAACATTCCGCCGTGAAACATACCCCGTCATCGGGCTTTTAATTTCAGTACGTTGTAAGTTTATCCACGCACTGCGTACGCTATCAGCCGCTTGCTGAATTGCTGGTTGTTTTTTGAGCTCTGTATTACGCAACAATGCACGGTTGGCATTGTATTGTTGAATAGAAATATCCAGAGCTGCCTGAGCAAGTTGTACCGCTTCTTGGGAGTGCTGTAGGTCTTCCTTCGAAATGGTACCGCTGCGGCCTAAAGCCACACGACGTTGATAATCTTTTTGAGCTTGCGCAAGTGTCACCCGGTTTTTTTGAATTTGCGCTTGATATTCATCACCATTGATATAGAGCTCTTTGGTTTTGCGCACGGTTGTTGCTAAATCATGTTTGGCTTGTTCGAATGCTAAGCGGGCGTTAGTTTTATCTAATACAACGAGTACATCACCCGCCTTTACCAAGTCGGTGTTTTCAAAGTTAACTTGAGTAACATTACCCGTTGTTTGCGCAACTATCGGGATTTGCAAGCCAGATACATAGGCATCATCGGTATATTCTTGAAAGCGTAAAACTAAAAACCAATAAGCACCGTAGGCTACAAATAATAGAATGATAATTATTGTGGCTATCACCATCCATATTGTTCTGCGTTTTTCATTCGTCGTTTTTTGATTATGTGTTTCTGAATGGGTATCTTGACTCATAATAACTCTCAAGTTCTGAAATCAATATTAATTCTTCCTATATATTTACGAACTATATGTAATAAAGCAATAGCTAATAATTTACAATCAAATTAATCCCAACAAAAAACCATTAATTCATTGATATAAAACAACTAATTAAAAGCAAATCAAATCAAGCATTAAATTGATGTTTATTATCAATTTAATCAAAATCATTCTTAATTAGATTGAAAGTGAAAATTAAAAATATATTAAATAATATTTACTCGTAATAAAAATCAATCATTCAATTATCGACATTCTTTTTTAGATGTGAAGCCCCTATTTATTAGGCTATATTTATGATTTCTTAACTTGGAGTTTTCATTTTTGATCACGGGCTGCCGCTTGCTTTTCTTAACTTGGAGTTTTCATTTTTGATCACGGGCTGCCGCTTGCTTTTTAATACCACTGATTGTCTCGATTTTCATTTTTGTCCTCATCAATACAACATTAATAAACTCAATACGGTGCTTAACAGAGTAACGAAGTACGTTGGTAATTGCTGGCCTTTCGGGCAGCTTTTATCTCTTTACCAGTACTTAATATTATTCATTGGGTTAACGAGGATATCCCAAAGGATACGGGCTAATTTTGAATGTATGTTTCATATAACTCAAATTTTTTTAGTGAACGTTGGCACTAGAGTAGATTTACACACCGATAAACACCATAAACCAAAGTTAAGCCTTAATTTTTCGTCACGCTTGGTCAAAACGGTAAAAGGGGGGAAACACCGTAAGTGAAAATTCTTAGCTGAGATCAAATATTGCTCATAAATTAGCTAGCTCATTATTTATTTTTGATATGTTTTAGTGATAATATTCGCAAACAATATAATTATCATTCTCATTTATATTTACTAGGGATAACTATGACTTTGCAATATCACTACACCCTTATTGCCGCCGGTGTTTGTGCGGCTTTATCTTCATTTAGCGCTACAGCAGCAGACAATAAAACAGATACCATGGTCGTCAGTGCGTCAGGCTTCTCGCAACAACTGCGTGATGCTCCTGCTAGTGTGACCGTGATCAGTGCAGACCAATTACAAAATAAACCTGTCCGTGACCTCGCCGATGCCGTTAAAGACGTGGAAGGGGTGAGTATCGTTGGTGCTGCCAACAAACAAGATATTAATATCCGTGGCTTACCCGGCGAATATACTTTGATATTGGTCGATGGACGTCGTCAAAACAGCCGTGAATCACGTCCAAATGGGAGCGGTGGTTTTGAAGCGGGCTTTATGCCACCTGTCGAAGCGATTGAACGCATCGAAGTGATCCGTGGTCCTATGTCCTCCCTGTATGGTTCTGATGCGATGGGTGGTGTTATCAATATCATCACCAAAAAAGTGACCAATGAATGGCATGGTAGCGTCACAACGGGTGCGATTATCCAAGAAAATAGTGATAGCGGTAATTCAACCGACGGTAACTTCTACCTATCTGGCCCATTAATTCAAGATAAACTCGGCCTGCAATTGTATGGTGGTGGTAACTACCGTCAGGAAGATAAAATCTTAGAAGGTCATCATCAACGTGATAACCGCAGCTTAACAGCCAAATTAACCTTTACACCACAAGAGAACCAAACGTTCTTATTAGAAGCGGGTCGTAGCACCCAAGAGAAAACATCGACACCAGGTAAATCTGGATCTGAATATGAAATTCGTGGTGGGGACAAGCAATATAATTCCAAAGAAGAGTGGCATAATGACCGCAACCATGCAGCTCTGACTTATAAAGGTGAGTGGGATTCTTTTAATACTGAACTCAGTGTTTACCAAGAAAAAACCAAACGTAAAATAAAATCCCAAGACCGTAATCAAACAACAGGGCATTGGGAAGGCGGTTATGAAGACCGCGTACCCGAAATCACCAATACCGTTGTTGATGGAAAAGTGGTGGCTTTCCTGCCGGACAACATCTTAACCGTCGGCGGGCAATATCAGTACTCAAAACTCAAAGACAGCTCCTTGGTCTCAAAAGGCGTAATGGAAAAAACCAGTATGTCAGTCGATCAATCAGCACTGTTTGTCGAAAATGAATTTACCGCAACGGATGATCTGATCTTAACCGGTGGACTACGTTTAGATCACCACGAAACTTATGGCAACCATTGGAACCCAAGGGGTTATGCCGTTTATTATCTGACGGATGAGATCACCATTAAAGGGGGCGTTTCTTCAGCTTTCCGTGCACCTACATTACGTGAAATCAGTAAAGGCTATGGCACCTCTACCCAAGGTGGTAACGGGATTATCTACGGTAATCCAGACCTCAAACCGGAAAAAAGTGTTAGTGAAGAAATCAGTATTGCCTATAACCATGAATCTGGCTTTAATGCGAGCTTAACGTTCTTTAATACCGACTTCAAAAACAAGCTAACTAGCTACTCACTTAATCAAGCCGATCCTAACCACCCTAACCTCACGTTATATACCTACGATAATGTGGGTAAAGCGAACATCAAAGGTGTTGAAGTTGCAACAGGTATTCCTATCGCACAGGATTGGAACCTCAACCTAAATTACACATACACCGATTCCGAACGTAAAAGTGATGATGAGAAATTAGGTAACGGTATTTCCTTAAAAGGTTATCCATTGGATAAAACACCAAAACATATTGCTAATGCGAAATTGGATTGGAACTTCAATGAAGATCTCACTTTATACACACGTGCGCATTATGAAGGAAAACAGGTGTGGGCAGCACAACGTAATGGTTCTAAAGTGCCTCGCTATCGTAGTGGCTATACCACTATGGATGTCGGCGCAACCTATCAATTATTTAAAAACACTAAACTGAACTTTGCGGTGCTAAATATTGGTAATGAAAAAGGACCTAAAATTGATAAAGTTGATGGCAACTGGGATGTTGAAGACGGACGCCGTTATTGGGCGAACGTTAACGTTAGTTTCTAATTAACTCTGAGGGTATGCCTGTTTCAGGTATACCCTCAAAACCCTTAAATAGACTCAATAAATGAATAAAATCATATTAAGTGGCATATTGCTGTGTATGACCAGTTCCGCATTTTCCCGCCCAAGCCAGACTATCCCGAGTATGGACGAGCAAGTCAGCCAATTTTATGATATCCAACAAACGGATATGGCCTACGGTGACCGTGCGCTGCGCATTTACAGTGCAGTGCCCTATAATATCACCGCACAACGCCCTGTCCTGTATATGCTTGATGGCAATGGCTTATATCCTAAAGCCGTTAATCGCGCTGTTGAAAAGCTGCCAGCGGATAAACTACCGATTATTATTGGGATTGGTTACCCCATTGACGAAGCCTTTCCAAAAGCATGGCGAACTTACGACTATACCCCACCCGTTGCCGGTGAAGATTTTAAACAAGGGGGCGGCTCCCCTGCGCTATACCAATATTTAACTGACACAGTCCGCCCATGGGCAGAACAACGGTTTCCTATTGATAAAAGCAAGCAAACCCTATTTGGCCATTCATTTGGCGGATTATTTACCTTGATGGCATACCAACAACAGCCGGATGATTTCCAGTTTTATGTTTCTGCCAGCCCGTCATTATGGTGGGGCAAAGGAAGTATGGTGGATTTAGCAAAATTGACAGCTAAACAGGCCAGTTCCCCCCTGTTTGTGACTTTAGGTGGTTTAGAAGAGAGCCCTGATTTATCCAAACTGAGCGCCGAACAAGTGCAAAATTACCAAGCGCGCAAAAGTTGGATTAGCACACGCCAAGTTTGCACTGAGATTGCAAACCACCAAAGGTACTGTAAATTTACGTTATTCGACGGCAAAAACCACGGTTCTGTGATCCCCGATGCTATCGATAAAGCCCTTGATGTCGCTAGCCAATAAGACTAATTGATGGGTTTTAGGAGATCGCTGTAGAGCTCTGCTAGAACCCCCTTTTCGCCAAATTCTTTGCGGATCCACTGCGTCACAAGCCCAGTAGCTGAATGTTGTGTGGCTAATAGCATATGGGAATCTTGTCGTGGGTTCTGAATTTGTTTTGTTACCAACAAACCATGTTTAACATGGTCTTTGATCATATAATCGGGTAAAAAGCCAATCCCTTCACCGAGTATCTGACACTGGCATTTAGTATTAAAATCAGGAACTTGAATTGCCTCTTGCCCATGTAGTAGCCAACCCACCCGCTTATTAATGGTATGCGCGGTATCCTCTACCATAATATTTGGATAAAGACGCAACTGGCTCTCAGCGATGGGCTCTGGCATCAGCGCCAAAGGGTGAGTTGCCGCTATAGCAAATTGCCAGTGAATCGCACCAATTTCAGTGTAGTCAATTCCACCGCCATCCATCAAAGTACCCGGAGCGCCAATCGCAATATCCGCATGGTTATTAATAATGGCATCCCAAACCCCATTGTACACTTCTGTTGTCACTGTAATGTGGCAGGTAGCAAACTGTTTTTTTAATATTTGCAATAACCTAGCGGTATGATACGGCGTATATAATAACTGATTAATACAAATACGTACCCGCGCTTCAATACCTTGCTCAATAGAATAAATACTTTTTTGAATGGAATGGAAATTATTAAGCAAGTCGGTTGCTTTGCGGTAAAAATAATAACCGGCTTCGGTGAGTTCAATATTACGGGTATTACGAATAAATAACGCCACATCTAAATAGGTTTCGATACGTTTGATGGTATAACTCACCGCGGAGGTGGTCACGCCTAATTCTTCCGCTGCTTTACTAAAACTCGCAAACTTCGCCGCTGTTGTGTAAGTCAGTAAGTTTTCTTCCGTAAAAATTGAGTTCATACCCACCGCCAAAAATGTTTAAAATTTAGACAAATCATATTTTTATGTGAATAAAATTCAATAACGTAAAAATCAGATTATTTTTCGAGCACATTTTTATAGCTTAACAGAATTATTAACAACTGGAATAGATTAAATTTGATATGCATTTTCGCCAAGTAAAAACCACACCTTTAAAGTAACTATTAATATTCGAAATACCTAATATTATTGAATTAAATAGGCAAACCAAGTATTAACATTCGATACTATTGCGATCAATAAAATTACAAATTTAACAAATTAAAAACTTTCAATTTGATGTCTATCACAGAACTGAGTAAATCATGATTTTCGATTTTAATTAACAAAGAAAATCACACAATTCGGGTCAAAAAATGGCCATAAACTATCAAATAACGATTAAAAATAATGCTCACACGCACAAAAAAGCCGGATTATTGAATTTAATTCAACAATCAAACGCCTCATTGATGAATTAAATTTAAACGGATTCTTTTTATTAATGACAATTGCTATGCTCTAATCATTATATATTCGAAGTCACCTTTAAATTGTCTTTATCTATGTTGGTAATAAAAACCAACCTAAGGGGAAAATGATGACCGCTAGTACTCTCGCTCACGATTTTTTAACCGCCGCTGAACAAGGACAATTAGAAATATTAAAAAGTTGTCTTGAAAAAGGTGTGGATATTAATACCACCAACCGTCAGGGCCGTACAGCTATCGTCAATGCCAGCCTAAATAAACATTATGAATGTGTTTCTTTTCTGATTAATGCAGGGGCGGATATTAATAAACAAGACCAAACGTGTTTTAACCCTTTCTTATTAAGTTGCCTTAATAATGACCTCACTTTATTGCGTATTGTCTTGCCTGCAAAACCAAATTTAGATTTATTGACCCGTTTTGGTGGTGTGGGAATTACACCTGCTAGTGAAAAAGGCCATGTAGAAATTGTTCGTGAATTACTTGAAAAAACCGATATTAATGTCAACCACACCAACTTTGTAGGTTGGACACCACTATTAGAAGCTATCGTACTCAACGACGGTGGCGAAAAACAGCAGCAAATCGTTAAATTGCTATTAGACCATGGCGCAAACCCTCACATGACTGATAAATATGGTAAAAAACCATTAGAGCTAGCTCGTGAAAAAGGCTATAACGAGATTGCTGAGTTACTGATTGCAGCTGGAGCCTAGCGAAATCATAGACTCTAAATAGGATAAGGAGGCATGTGAACGCATCCATATCTCATCGGCAAAGGTTATACGGGCTAACGGCTGATACACATTTTCTCAATCTGTTAAATCAGCCACAACCCCAAGGAACGGTAGAACAAGTATTTAATAAAGCCATTAACTTTTCTATTGATAATGTACTTTATACTTTGCTTTGTTCTCAATTAGATAATGCACCAAATAGTTGCCGATTAATCAATAAAGACTTTTCTCTTTTCGATATTAAAGAAGGAGAGACTATTAATTTATCAAATAAAGAAATATTGATTGGTAGTCATTATTTAATATCATTTTCTTTATGTAAAGAATGGCGGAAACCAGTTATCAACTTTAGTGATAACGAACTGAAGAAATCAAATTATTTATTATATATCGAAGAACAAATAAGTAATTTGGATTTAATCTTAACTGAAAATAAAAATTCTCTATTTAAATATCAGGGAGATAACTTTTTTTATCTCTCTATGACAGAGCAATTGGTTCAATTACGCTCTGAATTGATTGAGTCAATAATTAAGAAAAATAAAGAAAATATTATTTATGTGATCCGCCAGTTTGTTGGATTAGGTATCGGGCTAACACCTTCAGGAGATGATTACTTAGTTGGGTTAATGGCATTTTTATTATTAACCGGTCACCCGGCTGCCACTTTTTACCCTGAGTTTTATCAAGGAATAACCCAAAGCTTAAGCCAGACGACACCTATCAGTGCCATCACATTAGAAAAAGCATTAAACCGAGAATATCGCGAAAATATGCAGCAATTAATTCAATCATTAGTTGATGCGAAAGAAACAAATATTTATCCACAATTTTTAGAGATTTTAAATATCGGGTCGAGTTCTGGCAGCGACATGCTATTTGGCTTGCGAGATGCCCTGTATATCACCCATTATTTCGGAGAAAACTATGTCGACTAAAGTTGTCATAAAAAAGAATACCTATTTTGATTCCGTATCACTGATGTCTATTTCGACAAAAGCCAATCAACTCGACAATGTTGAGCAAGCGTTCGTCGCAATGGCAACAGAGATGAACAAAGGTGTTTTACGTAATTTAGGTTTACTAACACCTGAATTAGAAGAGGCTAAAAATGGCGATTTAATGATTGTCATTAAAGGCCCAAGTGATGAAGCTAACGAAGCCACATTAATTGCTATCGAAGATTTATTTAATAAGAAAAATCAAGGCGGCGGGCAGCATGAAGCCAAATACGCCACCATTAATTCAGCGAAAACACATATCCCAGATGCCAACCTTGCCGTCATTTCAGTAAATGGTCAGTTTGCTGCCCGTGAAGCACGCATTGCGTTAGAAAATGACCTCAATGTCATGCTATTTTCCGATAACGTCTCCATTGAAGATGAACTCGCACTTAAACAGCTGGCTAGCAAAAAAGGCTTACTGATGATGGGCCCTGACTGTGGAACTGCCATTATCAACGGAACCGCGCTGTGCTTTGGTAATAGCGTTCGCCGTGGCAGCATTGGCATCATCGGTGCATCCGGTACGGGTAGCCAAGAACTTAGCGTCCGTATTCACGAATTTGGCGCAGGGGTTTCCCAATTAATTGGTACTGGTGGTCGCGATTTAAGCGAGAAAATTGGCGGTATCATGATGATTGACGCCCTGAAAATGCTCGATGCGGATGATGAAACCCAAGTTATCGCATTGATCTCTAAGCCACCAGCTCCTAACGTTGCGAAAAAAGTGTTAGAACAAGCGGAAAAATGCCACAAACCGGTTGTTGTGTGTTTCTTAGGTAGCCAACCACTACCAGAAGACAAACCCGGTCTAACCTTTGCTCAGGGCACCAAAGAAGCCGCACTGAAAGCCGTTCTATTAACCGGTATTCGCAAAGAAGATTTAGATTTACACCCTCTTAATTTACCACTTATTGACGAAGTCAGAGCAAAACTGAAACCTGAGCAGAAATATATTCGTGGCTTATTCTGTGGTGGAACGCTATGTGATGAAGCCATGTTTGCGGCATTGGAAAAATACGATGATGTTTACAGCAATATTCAGCCAAACCCTGATTATCGCTTAAAAGACCTAAACAAAAGTATTGCGCACACTTTCCTCGACTTTGGTGATGACGACTTTACCAACGGTAAACCGCACCCAATGATCGACCCTACCAACCGCATTGAACGCTTATTACAAGAGGCTCGCGACCCTGAAGTTGGCGTCATTATGATGGACTTCGTTTTGGGCTTTGGTTCTCACGAAGACCCAGTAGGCGTGATGATCGACGCAATTAAAGAAGCGAAGAATATTGCCAAACAAGATGGGCGTGAATTAGAAATTTTAGGCTATGTGCTGGGTACTGACCAAGACACACCGTCGATGGATGCGCAGGTCAAAATGCTAACAGATGCCGGCGTTATCTGGGCAAGTAGCAGCACCAATACTGGTTTATTAGGGCGTGAGTTTGTATGGAAAGGGGAGAAAGCATAATGACTTCATTATTTAAGCAGCCATTAAATGTCATCAATGTTGGCATCGAAATGTTCAGTGATGACCTAAAAAAACAACATGTTCCAGTTACGCATTTAAACTGGACTCCTCCCGGACAAGGCAACGTTGCGGTTATCCGCGCCCTCGACCAAATTGAAGGTGATGCCGCACTACAAGAAAAAATTGCGGCCGCCAATGCCCAAGCGCTTGAGCGCATTATTCAATCTCAACCTGTGTTAATCGGTTACGACCAAGCGATTAATGTGGTTCCGGGCATGACCAAAAATACTATCCTACACGCAGGCCCACCGGTTGCTTGGAAAGATATGTGTGGCGCTATGAAAGGTGCGGTGACGGGAGCGCTGGTTTTTGAAGGCTTAGCGAAAGACTTAGCCGATGCAGAACGTGTTGCGGCCTCGGGAGATATCATTTTCTCCCCTTGCCATGAACACGATTGTGTAGGTTCGATGGCTGGTGTCACTTCAGCATCGATGTTTATGCATATCGTTGAAAATAAAACCTATGGCAACCGTGCATTCACTAACCTCAGTGAGCAAATGGCGAAAATCCTGCGCATGGGTGCCAATGACCAAAGTGTAATAGACCGTTTAAATTGGATGCGTGATGTATTAGGCCCAATGCTGCGCGACGCAATGAAAATCGTTGGTGAAATCGACCTGCGTTTGATGCTTGCTCAAGCACTGCATATGGGCGATGAGTGCCATAACCGCAACAATGCAGGGACAACCTTACTGATTCAAGCGCTTACAACAGGGATCATTCAAACTGATTTCTCTGTCGCCCAGCAAAAAGAAGTATTTGATTTTGTTGCAAGCAGCGATTACTTCTCCGGCCCAACGTGGATGGCGATGTGTAAAGCATCAATGGATGCGGCTCACGGTATCGAATACAGCACTGTTGTCACGACCATGGCGCGTAATGGCTATGAATTTGGTTTACGCATTAGTGGACTACCAGGTCAATGGTTCACAGGGCCTTCTCAGCAAGTTATCGGCCCAATGTTTGCAGGCTACAAACCTGAAGACTCTGGTTTAGATATCGGTGACTCCGCAATCACAGAAACCTACGGTATTGGCGGTTTTGCTATGGCAACAGCGCCAGCTATTGTGGCACTCGTTGGCGGTACGGTAGAAGAAGCGGTCGATTTCTCTCGCCAAATGCGTGAAATCACCTTAGGTGAGAACCCGAACGTGACTATTCCATTACTGGGCTTTATGGGTATCCCTACAGCTATTGATATTACGAAGGTTTCAGCCAGTGGTATTTTACCTGTTATCAACACAGCCATTGCCCATAAAGATGCGGGCATCGGTATGATTGGGGCAGGTATTGTTCACCCGCCGTTTGATTGCTTTGAAAAAGCGATGTTGGCCTACGCACAAAAATACGCTTAGTTTCCAGTAAGAAAAAATAACGCCCGACTAAAGTCGGGCAATAAAAATAGAACGAATACCCTGATTGATTTTATTTGAAAAACAGTGCTGTAACTCAAAATATAGGAACATACCCTAAATAATTTGAATTGCAGCTAGGCGGCAAGTAAACGAGACCCTAGGAGCATATATAGGTATGTGACTAGGACAAGTGAATGCAGCCAACAACGCTGCGGTTCAAAGTATGACGGGTATACAAGGGTACACAGGGGAACACTTAAAATGAGTATATTAAAAATAAAATGGAAACGTGGGGATTTGGCCGCCTACTTTGGCTTAATGACCAATAACCTAACCAACCTACTCACCATGATGGGTCTCTTGATTTTCGTTGTCGGCATCCCATCAGAAATTGTTTACGGCCGTATCGCACCAGCCTTTGGTTTCGCTGTTTTACTTGCCAGCGTGAGCTATGCTTACTTTGGCCAGCAAATGATAAAGCAAACTGGACGCAATGATGTCACCGCTTTACCATCAGGGCCGAGTGCGCCTTCTATCTTTACGGTGACGTTCTTAGTCATCATGCCTGTCTACCAAACAACACAGAATGCTGAATTTGCGATCCAAATTGCGCTAGTTTGGTGTTTTGTCGAATCAATGATCCTCGTCGGTGGTTCTTTCTTAGGTGAAACCATCCGTAAGATGATCCCACGCACCGTACTGTTATCCTGTTTGTCCGGTTTAGGATTACTGTTACTAGCGATGAACCCGATGCTGCAAGCGTTTGAAGCACCAACGGTTTCATTCATTGTGCTGTTATTAATTTTCATTAACTGGTTTGGTAAAAAACCGATTTTTGCTCGCATCCCAACTGGCTTATTGCTGCTAATTGCCGGTACGGTATTGGCATGGGTTTCTGGCTTGCAAAGTGCGGAAGCAATCAAAGACTCAATGGCGTCATTTGGTTTCAACCCGCCGGGCATCCATATTGATAGCTTCTTCCAAGGCCTGCCACACGCTCTGCCTTACTTAGCGTCTGCGGTACCACTTGGCTTAGCAAACTATATCTTCGACCTTGAAAATATTGAAAGTGCGCATGCTGCAGGTGATGAATATAATACTCGTAAGGTCATGTTAGCTAACGGTTTATCGTCTACAGTTGGCTGTTTTATGGGTAACCCATTCCCTGTCACTGTTTACGTCGGCCATGCGGGTTGGAAAGCCATGGGCGCTAGCGTAGGTTATACCCTAGCATCCGGTATCACTATGTTTATCGTCCCATTATTCGGTATCGGTGCCTTTATGTTAGCTATCATTCCAATGACCGCTATCGTGCCAATACTGGTGTTTATCGGTGTCGTCACCGCCAACCAAGTTGTGCGAGAAACGCCAAAAATTGAAGTTCCCGTTATCTTTATCTGTCTATTCCCATGGATTGCTAACTGGGCATTGACGATGGTTAATAGTGTCATGGGCGCGGCGGGCACCTCTGCGAGTGCAATTGGTGTTGAAACCTTGCTACACAAAGGTGTTTATTACCAAGGTCTAGTTCATTTAGGTAACGGTGCGCCGTTAGCCAGTATGTTATGGGGCTGTATTGCTATCTTTGCTATCCTCAACCAACCACTGCGTGGAGCCATTGCTGCTGCAGCGGGAGCAATATTAGTATTCTTCGGAATTATTCACTCCCCAGCGGTCGGAATTGCTACTGGTTCAACCTTGATGTTTGTTTACGCATACCTCATGATGGCAGCTTTATTTGTACTCAAACACTTTTTAGATAGCCGGAAATCGGTGGAAGAACAACAAGCTGAAAAATCTGAGAAACTCAGTAAGTCAGTGTAACTAAGCCAACCTTTTATAGTAGGTGTGCGCTGTACACCTACTATCAGCTAAATCTCTGTCTCAGGAAACATTAACAATGAAAGAACTCGTGGTTGTTGCCATCGGGGGCAACAGTATTATCAAAGATAACAACAGCCAGTCTATCGAAGCTCAAGAAAAAGCCGTTCAAGAAGTCGCACATCATATTAGTGACATGCTTGAAGGTAATTACAACATTGTTTTGACCCATGGAAATGGACCTCAAGTTGGATTAGATTTGCGCCGTGCAGAAATTGCACACGAAACCGAAGGTTTACCTTTAACACCGCTGGCTAACTGTGTGGCAGATACTCAAGGTGGAATTGGCTATTTAGTTCAACAAGCTTTGACTAACGTCTTAGCAAAACGCCATAACCGCCAAGCAATTACGGTAGTGACACAAGTTGAAGTCGATAAAAACGACCCAAACTTTAGCGCGCCAACCAAGCCGATTGGGGCATTTTTTACTGAGCAACAAGCTCAGCAATTACAGCAAGAAAACCCTAACTGGCATTTTGTTGAAGACTCTGGTCGCGGTTACCGCCGTGTGGTGGCCTCCCCCGAACCAAAACGTGTGATTGAATCACAAGCGATCCGCACTTTAACAGAACACAATTATGTGGTGGTTGCTGCAGGTGGTGGCGGTATTCCAGTCATTGATAACGGCAATGGTGGCTACAAAAGTGTTGACGCGGTGATTGATAAAGACCTCTCAACAACTTTACTGGCGAAAGAGCTCAATGCCGATATTTTAATTATCACCACAGGTGTCGAAAAAGTGTGTATTCACTTCGGCAAACCTGAACAAAAAGCACTTGGCGAAACCAGCACTAGCGACATGCAACGCTACATGGAAGAAGGCCATTTCCCAGCGGGTAGCATGTTACCGAAGATTGAAGCTAGCCTATCGTTTATTGCTAATGGCGGTAAACGTGTGATCATCACCACCCCTGAAAAGCTACCAGAAGCCTTACGCGGTGAAACGGGAACCCATATTGTTCAAGGGTAAGTTTCTATAATCTGGATCATGCGAATTTTTTGTTAGTCGCAAACCGCAATATTCCTCAGATCGTTTGATGACGATCTGAGTGGGTAAGTGTCGCTTAAAAACAGGAAATTCGACAGTAAATGGATATCACTAGGAGTTTCTATGAAAGCAGAAAAATCATCAGGCAGAAGAGAGTTCCTTTCCACCAGCGCTAAAGTCGCAGCCGCTTGCACTTTATTCGGCGCGGTATCGGGCTTTGCCTCCGCTCAAGACCAAACTAGCCAAAAAGCAGGCCAGTCCAGTATTACGGATAAACATTATTACCTCGATGACGTATTACTCGAAACTGGCTTTAATTACCAAGATTCAACGGTCGTCGGCACCCAAACCGCATTACACACTGTAGAAATCCGGGACGGTAAAATTGCAGCCGTTTTACCGAATAAACAGCATGCTGATGGCACATTAAATGCCTATAGTGCGCAAGGCAGACTGATGCTACCGGCCTTTCGTGACATGCATATCCACCTTGATAAAACTTTCTATGGCGGGCCATGGCAAGCGCCACAGTCACGTGAAGGCAAAACCATTATGGATATGATCGCGTTAGAGCAAAAATTGCTACCTGAATTACAACCTTTCACGGAAGAAAGAGCGAATGCGCTGATCGCACTGATCCAATCCCAAGGATCGACCATTGCTCGTAGCCATTGTAATATCGAACCCGTTTCCGGTTTAAAAAATTTAGAAGCCTTACAAAAAGTGCTTGGTGAACACCAACAAGACCTAACTTGCGAAATTGTCGCCTTTCCGCAACATGGTTTATTACATTCCAAGTCAGAGGGTTTAATGCGTGAAGCCATGCAAGCGGGCGCTCATTACGTTGGCGGTTTAGACCCAACCAATGTAGATAGCGCGATGGAAAAGTCTCTCGATTCGATGTTCCAAATTGCATTGGACTACAACAAAGGCGTGGATATTCATCTGCATGAAACGAGCCCTGCAGGCGTTGCCGCTATCAATTATATGATTAAAACGGTGGATGAAAACCGCAGCTTACGCGGTAAAGTGACCATCAGCCATGCCTTTGCACTGGCAACACTCACCCCTGAACAAGCGGAAAAAACGGCAAAACAGTTGGCTGAGCAGCAAATCACCATTGCTTCAACTGTTCCAATTGGCACACTGCATATGCCACTGAAAACCCTAAATAAAAATGGGGTATTTGTGATGACCGGAACGGATAGTGTGATTGACCATTGGTCGCCCTTTGGCCTAGGCGATATGCTAGAAAAAGCCAATTTATACGCGCAGCTTTATACTCGCCCTGATGAGCTATCGCTATCCCGTTCACTGGCCATCGCAACAGGCAATATTCTACCGTTAGATGAAAAAGGCCAACAAGTGTGGCCAGCTAAAGGGGATGATGCCAGCTTTGTGCTGCTTGATGCATCTTGTTCTGCCGAAGCAGTCGCACGGATCTCACCAAGGTTCGCGAGCTTCCATAAAGGCCATTTAGCCCACGGAATGATGCCAAAGTCCGCTTCATAGTGATAAAAGAATAGCGTCTATAGACGCTATTCTTGCCACGTTATTTTTTCAGTTTGAGCGTATTAAAGATTAAATCTAATAAACCTGAGTTATCTACGGATTGCAGCACAGTAATTGGCTTTGTTTTTGGTTCAGGAACTCCGACCCGTAGGCGCAGTGCGTCATAACAAAAGCTTTTACCGCGCAGCGCTCCCTGTAGCTCAATACCTACGTGCTTTTTATCATAAGTCACCAGACTCTTATCCAATAACCATGCCACGGTTAACACATCATGTATCCAACACCCTGCTAAATGACGAGTCGCACGTGAATAGTCCATCCACGGTCGCATTGTTGCCACAAGAAAACGGCTCAGTGGTGTACCAATTTGAGCAAGCTTATCAAGATCCTCATGCACCATTTGCGTTTGTACGGTGACATCCATTGGCACTAAAGTCAGATTTGCTCCACTATTAAGCACCGCGTAGGCCGCTTCAGGGTCGATGCCAAAATTAGTGTCTTTCAAGTACCCCGGCACGTTAAAAACCGCCCCCATGATCACTATCTCCGCCACGTTTTGAGCCATGTCAGGAAACAGCTGCATTGCTATTGCGATATTGGTTAATGGGCCAATGGCAATAATCGTGATTTGTTTCGGGTTTTGGCAAACTAATTCACCAATACGTAACGCGGCTTCTGGGATAGACTTCGGTAAACTGGGTATGGGTGGAAGACCGTCCCATAGGTGCGTAAGTTGCGCTCGTTCAGCGCCGTTATCGAGTAGTTCACGCCATGCCGCGCTAGTTTCAACCAAGGCTGACGATGCACCACGATAAACAGGAATATTTTCACCCAGTGAATGAACTAAATGGCTGGCAACGTCAAAGCCAATTTCGCTAGGTGTATTACCCGAAACAGTGGTGATCATTTCCAATTTGATTTCAGGTGCAGCGATAGCCAGTGCAAGTGCTAGGCCATCATCAACATTCGCACCAACGACCCCATTACCGGGGTCGCAATCTATAATCACTCGCATAAATTTCCCTGAAACAATAAATAATCAGCACCCACATGAGTGCCCGATTTGTAATTCAAATTCCACTTCACAGATGGCTTCTTTAGATGGCCAATTTTGTAAAATTTGTATCGCTCTTTGCGCTATTTTATCAACAGGCTGGCGAACAGTTGTGAGAGTTGGAACGGTATATTCTGATTGCACGGTACCGTTAAAACACACCAGTGCAATGTCTTCCGGTACGCGTAATTTTAATTCTGCTAAGGCTTTTAAACAGCCAAAAGCTTGCAATTCATTCGTGGCAAAAATAGCTTCAGGGAACCCCTCTTCCCGCATCTGATAGATAGCCTGGTAGCCCCAAACGCGGGTATATTCCCCTGATAAAATCCATTTTTGTTGTATCGTTAAGTCAGCTTCTGTGAGTGCAGCTTTCCAACCATTTAAGCGGTCTTGGGTATTGAGCATCTCATTTGGGCCGCAAATAATGCCAATATTTTGATAGCCATGCTTAATGAGATGACGAGTAATTTTATAGGCTGCGAGCTTCTCATTCACTTGAATGGTACTGATCCCTTCTGTGGCTTCAATCCTATCAAGCATCACACAAGGCGTGCCTGATGACTGAATTAAATCAACATAGGGATGCCGGTCAACACTGGTATAAATGAGGCCTTCAACTTGTCTTAACAAAAGGTTATTAATCAGTTCTTTTTCACGAACCCGAGAATCCCCCGCATCACCCAGCAACAAAACATGCCCATATTTAAACGCTTCTCGCTGCAAGGCATGAGCAATAGAGGCTAAAAACGGGTTAGAGATATCGGGGATCACTAACCCATAGGTTTGCGTGCTCCCCGAAGCTAGGGCTTTTGCAATACCATTTGGCCGATACCCCGTTTTTTTGATTGCTGCTAACACCTTTTGCCGCGTTGCCTCTGCAACAGGACGAGGGCCATTGTTAATCACATAACTGACTACCGCAACCGAGGTTCCGGCTTCGCGGGCAACATCTACCCGCGTCACTTTACGGTCATTTGTATCTGACACCCAGCAATTCCTTTTTCTAACATGACTTTGCCAAAGAATAGCAGCCACTCTGACTTTTATATACAGCCATGCTTACTTATATCGCATCTTCTGGCAGATTTAGGTCACGGCCTCGCGTTTCCGGTGCAAAGAATGTGGTCACTAAACCAATACATGCCATTGCAATAAAATAAACGGCAATTGGCCACCACTGACCTGTCCAAGACAACAGTGCAGATGCCACTAATGGAGCTGTACCTCCGGATAAAATAGAGCCGAGTTCTTTAGCAAAGGCCATTTTAGTAT
Source organism: Providencia sp. CIM-Carb-044 (assembly GCF_033901115.1). Taxonomy (NCBI): domain Bacteria; kingdom Pseudomonadati; phylum Pseudomonadota; class Gammaproteobacteria; order Enterobacterales; family Morganellaceae; genus Providencia; species Providencia sp. CIM-Carb-044. Next base: position 97,652 of record NZ_JAXADV010000005.1, on the reverse strand, counting down.
AGCGATTACGCACGCCAAATAATTCTACGCCCCAAGCCGCTTGTACCCCGAAAATGCCCAGTGATGCTAACCCCATTCCAACCACTATCGTCGGGATAACGATCATCGGTTCGCGAGAGTCTAATAACATAAACGCGGGTACGGCATACAGCATCAATAGGAAACAGAACCAACGATAAACAATACGGCGCCCAAATTTATCTGATAACCACCCTGCAAATGGAATGATGGCAAAACCAAGGATTGAAGCAATTAAAACCGCCGTTGTTGGCACAGATTTATCCACTAACAATATTTTGGTGACATAACCGATAATAAAGCCTTGAGCAAGATAAGATGGCCCATTTTCACCAATACGCAACCCGACCATGGTCCAAAATGCCCGCGTTTTTTGCCAAAATGAACGGTTATCTACAGGGTGAGCGACAGCATCAGATTCCAATGCGAGGCGGCGTTCTTCAGCAAGTTGCTCTTTTTGCCGCTCAAAAACTGGCGTCTCACGCATATGTTGACGAATAAATAATGCCGCCAATGCAATCAAAATACTGCCAAGGAAAGGGATCCGCCATCCCCATGACATCAAACTTTCTTTGTCCATTTGTAACACTATCAGCCAAATCATTGAGGCCAGTAATGTTCCACTGTTGGAGCCTAATGCAATAATCGAAGAAACTAAACCACGGCGTTTTACTGGCGCATATTCCCCCAACATCACAGTACCACCGGATAGTTCAGCCCCCGCTCCTAGCCCTTGAGCAAACCTTAGGATCACCAAACAAACAGGTGCCCAAACACCAATTTGTGCATGGCTGGGTATTGCACCAATTAATGTAGTCGATAGCCCCATCAATGCAATCGTGATGACCATAACCATTTTTCGGCCATGTTTATCACCTAGCCAACCAAAAAATAACGCACCTATTGGACGTGCGATAAACCCGACTGAATAGGCTGCAAAACTGGATAACAGCGCCATAATAGGCGTTGCATCAGGGAAGAAAACATCACCGAAAATAATACCTGCTGCTAAACCATAGAGAGCAAAATCCGCATATTCCATGGTTGTGCCTAACCAACAAGAAAAAATCGCCCGACGGAAATCTTTTTTTCCTTCTGGCGTACTTAACCGTTCTTGCGCGGCTTGTTGACTCGCCTCGATATTTAATTGTGTAGCCATAGTGATAAACCCTTGGTGTTGGCGCGAAGCCTATTAATCAAAAAATCTAACTGGCGTTTTTTATTTACTTAAAGGATAGTCTACGCGCGTAGAATTAAGCAAACGAGGGTATGCTATTTTGTGAGCGTTATCACTTGATGACAAAAATATGAATTTTAGATGACTGAAATAACACGATAGGAAATAAATAAACAAAAGCCATGCTCGAATAAATACCATGGCTTTCTGTTTTTATTTGACACACAATAGATACTCGACAATATCCTGTAAATTATACCATTTCATCCAAATTTCATCCTGAATAGGGACTTTAGTATATTGCTCAATGGCTGCTATCAACTCTAACATTTCCAAAGAATCAATATGCAAATCTCTTATTAGGGCTGAGTCCATGGTAAAAGATTCCGTTATTCCTGAATAAGTCCGGATTTCCTTAATTTTATTTTCTACCCATTGTTGCTGAATTAAATTCTGTGCTGTCATTTCTTAACCTTTTTCAGAACGGGTAGTATTATCGTTATAGCGTTCTTTATCTGCTTGATTACGGGTTAACGCCCCCATCTCCGTTAACGTGACTGATTGGCTTGTTTTCGCATCAGATAACTGCCACGTTATCCTCTTTTCTCCTGTTACTTCATCAACAATTTCTGTAGATTTAAAGCTGCTACTGAATGTATTGGTATTATTGGGGATCCCCATTTTTTCCGTACTTGACGCTATCGGCCCACTCGCATAACGTTCTTTATCAGCTTGGTTACGGGTTAGCGCCCCATGACCTGATAAGGTGATATTTTTTTCTTCCGGAACTTTAGCTTGCCAACTTTTTTTCGTTTCACCCGTCATCTTGTCAGTAACTTCAACTAATTCGAAGCGTCTCGCTGACACCATTGGTTTAGGAAGTAACGCGTTTATATCGGGACTAAACTTAGACTCAGCAGATGCTAATGGTTTGCTACTGGCATGTGCAGATGGATCCCGCGAACCGTCCAGAATGCTTTGGCGCAACTCATCAGCCAAAGAATGCCCCTTTTCCACTGCGTTTCTAGCTAATGCCACCTGTGGATTATTATTAACTTGAGGAATATCTAACGTGCTTTTAAACCTAAGTATACTGGGCTTATTGTCACCCTCTTCGGGGCTATTTTTTTGAACTGACTCGGGTGTTCGGCTATCTACTGTTTTATTTTCAAACTGGCTCGTTTTTGTTCCGTCGTTATTCACAGCAACCAGTTCTTTTAGTATCACATCAGATTTATAAGGAGTTGAAGCCGAACTATTAGGTGATATAACAGAACTCGTGCCACCATCCACACTATCTTCTGGCTTAACATTTTTCTCGGAGCATGGTGTTATCACATTTTCAGTCTTAATATCCGTATTTATAGAAATACTCAACTGCCCCATAATTTCGATTTGTTGTTCCAACGCTGAAAATATATTATGTACCTGCAAAAGTCTATCAACTGATTTATCAGCTTTATGTTTTATCAGCTGTTTTTTTGCTTCTATAATTAACTCTTCTTTTGTTTTTTGAAGAGATGCATCGAATAATTTATCTATCGGTAACTCTTCGATGGTTTTTTCAGATAAAAAAGGTCTTAATTTTTCTTTAATTGCAGGATAAACATATTTATCAGTAAAGCGTTGGTTAAGTTCATCAATATTTTTATCGCTCAAGATATTATCAAAAAGCTCTGCTTCAAGCGCTTTTTGCGATGATTTAAGCACTTGCTTAAGATCTTTATCACTATTACTTTTATTAACTTGCTTAATTAATTCTGCAGCGCAGTCTAATACCTTTGACCCTTTAATTTCATCCGGAGTCAATAGCGTTAAAACAATGAGTGCATTTTCAGGTTGATACTGCAATTTTTGCCCTTGAAGACTACCAGCATGCCCCAAATTCAGGGTTTTGGTTATCATTTCCAAACTGATACTAGATTTATTTTCAATTAATAGCGATTCAATTATATTCGCCTGTAACTTTTGGTTGTTCGAGTGTAAATCCTCAGCATTACCTGAAAGATTAAATGTTTTATCAATAGCCTGTTCTTTTAAAGGAAAATGAACTTCCTGGCCTACGTTATTAACTGAATTTATATCATTTGAAAATGATATTGGCCGATCATTTTTTTTGGATACTGGTAATGCATTATTTACAGCTGATGTCGTGTTAATTTTCCCCATCCCTTCACCTTATTAATATATAATAATATTTCTAAAACTATTTATCCTACGAAAAAAACCGATATTCATCTATTACATATTGACATAGCCATTATTATATTGTTGTAAGTCTTTATATAATTGAATAAGTAACTGAGTTAAAGTTTCAAAGTGACTATTATCTTGTCGAAAGGTTTCTAATAAACGAGATACGGAGCTATTAATCGCATTTTTTTGGCTATCTATCGCTGTTTGTAAACTTTGAAACTCTTGAGACATAATGTCACTACCATCATTCCATGCGCCGGATGAGTGATTAATCGCATGAAACATCTCTTTGACTGGCTTTAAATCAGGGTAAATACACAGTTTTCCATTACTCTGTTTTATCACGAACCCTTGGTCTGTCAATTTTTTTCCCCAGAACTCGTATTCTTTTGTACCGCCTTTAATCTCCATTAGCGGTTTGGCCTTATAGAGATTGGGGCTCCAATCGCCATAATAATCACCATAACTTTTTAAATTAAGTGATTTTTTTATATTTGCTACTTTAGCATGTAGCTCATTATACTCACTTAATTTACCTTTCATTCCAATCACAAGCAGGTCTCCCATCTCCTTTATTTGTTTTTGTAATTTTTTTACCTCTTCTGTTTCACCAAGAACCTCAATCTTCATACTCGTACCAGAGTATTTCGACACAATGCTATCCATATCACTCATTACATGCTCTTTGGCAAATTTTATCTTGCCATCATCCCCGGCTTTCATATGACGAGACAGCTTACTGGCTAGCGTGTTCATATCTTGCATATATTGAGTTGACGCCTTAACTAATTCACCGTATTTTTTTTGATAATCCGTATGAATATTATCAATCAAATCAGTCAGCCTATTAATATGCGAGCGGCCATCTTCGAGAGTCTCCGTTCTTCTCGTGGCTCTTAATGCTTTAGCCTCCTCATAAGCATCATTTGCGCTCTTATTTTCACGTACCAACATTCTTGCCCTAAGCTGTATATTTTCAGGGGAATCATTTTGTGGTCGTTGCTGATAAACCCCCTCCGGTACGCTATATTGCATTTGTCGGAACACATCCAGCACTTGTTGGTGAGGCATAAGTGACTCATCAAAAGTAATCCCCCCCCCAAAAAGGGGGAGGTGTGGTTGCTCTGTTGATGTCGCCTGCGGCGAAAAATGAGAAATGTTGTCTAGACGAGAAGGAGATGTAATATCCATTCTTTAGCCTCTCACCATACTTTGCATTGTTCTTAGGCTACCTTCACGAATTTCACGTAAATGTTCTTGCATTTGTTTCGCAAGGTCCTGGCTCTTATCGATTTGCTTGTCTTTATCTGAATAAACTGAACGTGCAGTATCCGCAACGGATTGTTCAATCATTTTATCCGCTTCCGCCGATTTCACATTGACTTGATTTGACGCCGTCGCGAGTTGACCCGCATTGTCTGACATTCGAGAAGCTTGCTCTGCCACCCCCATTTGCACACGAGTTTTATTCATGATTTGGTCGTGCTTCTCATGCTGTGAGGCACCCAAATCTCTTGTACGTTTACCAGCCTCTTCAATCCTTTGATTTGAAAGGTTTTTTTGACTTTGTGAAGCTTGATTACCCAGCGTCACTGTTGAGCCATCTTTACCCGCCAGACTCAATGTATTCGGCTTCGTTGAGACGCTCTCTGTATTTCCATTTAACCCCGATAACTTACTAGCACCACTGATATTTTTATTGCCTGGTATCAAGTTATGTTTTATCGATTGCTGTTGCTGGCGCAGCCCTCTTGCTTGGAAGGCTCCGCCAGCAGCTGTAATTGCAAGAGCCGTAAAAAAGCCCATCATAGCCCCTTTAAAGGTTTCTTTACCTTCACGAATCGTTGAATCCGCAGAAGCTTGTACCATTTTGGCATTTAATTGCAGAAACTCCGCACTAATACGACGATCTGAAATGTTTATCTCTGCCATCACTTTGCGAATAATTTTCGACAACTCCACCAGTAAGTCATTACTAATAATTCCAACAAACGTGTTGTTTTTAATGCCATCAATAGGCTCTTGACCTTTATTACCACCTTCAACCTGCCTAGAAGGCGAATCTTTGAAGAAACTGCTGGCAATCAATAATTGAACAGCTTGAGACATTTGTTTTAAATCGGCTTCATCTGGAAGCTGAGCATCTCCAACTAATTGTTCAATATGACTTTTTTCTTCTTCTAATACCTTGCCAATTGCCTGTCGAATATTTTCTGGTGTCAGTGTTCGAAAAGTATGAAGATCATCCAATGTGGCTAATTTATCGGAATTCGTTAACGCAGAAATGTCCGCTAGCATCTGGTCATCATGCATTGAAAATTGAACCATTTTTAATAATGGCTTATCCATCACCATCTCAGCCCCTGACGCCATTGCATGCACATCATTTAAATGCACGCTTTGCAGTAAAGGAATGGCTACTGTTTTTGTATTACTGTTAATTGTCGGGGAAACGCTACTAAAACTGACAGGCTTATGAAATAAAACTGGCTTATTTGATTCTGATTGAATATTAAGACTCATTTGATAAATTCCTATATTAACTACGCAAAGCGGGCTGTTTTCAGCATATTGACTTTCGTTTGACCTGATTGATTTAATGACGCCAGCATTCCGCTAAACATTTCCTCAAATTTCTCATAGTTTTGAGACATGGACTTCAGTAGATTTTTTAATAACTCATCCAACGCTTGAATGGTTTCACTGTTAAGCATCATATCTGCAAGCATTTCTTTCATATCTCGAATTTGCCCCGCGGCATGCAAATTTAGCCCTCCGGTTGTTGCCGTATTCGCAACCATCAATGTCGCTCCAGTCCCCTTCATACCCACTTCAAGGCGAGCCACTGCAACGCTTTGCGTTTTAGCCGTGTTTACGGCTTTATCTGAGGTTTTGGTGATATCCGTAATATTGTCTGCTTGGTCTGCCGCTTTATCGGCCGCTTTCACGGTGTCTTTTATGTCATCAGCTTTTCTCGCTACCTTAGTGGTAGTTTTTACTGCTTGCTGTAAGTCATCAATACTATCGGCCAACTTGTTAAATTTAGTGAGCACCACCATATTATCCGCCGATTTTCCTACCTTACCGGCTCCATTCGCGATATTACCTAAGGCATTCATTAAACTATTTGGCATCGATTTAATAATGCTTTTCAATAATGTTCCTGCGTTTTTAGCAAGCGTTTTTACTGAGTTACTGGCAATATTGCCGATGTTTTTCGCAAAAGATGACATAGAAGCTAATGAAAGCGCTAGAAATGCGATTGCCGCCAAAATCATTCCAACAATACTGCCAATTTGTTTCGCTTTTTCCTCTGAGACACCAAAAGTCATCAGCATGTCGGTAACAACACTAGAAATTTCAGCCGCTAGCATCTGCATAAGGCTACTTTGTCCCGTTTCTTCCAAAACGATATCAGCCACTGAGATAGCAATACCGATAGCAGCAACTGCAAGCGTTAGTGGTGCAGCGGCGCCAAAAGTCGCAACAGTGGCGACAACAGACACAGCAAGCATCACATAGCTAAAAATTTTACTCGCACAAGAGGCCGCTTTGTTCGCTTCATCAGCTTTACGCTGTGCTTCTTCCGCCTCTTTGGCTTTTTTATCTGAATCTTTGCGAGAAGCTTCATTGACTGTTGCCATCACGGCTTCTTGCTCTTTCATATTGCGAATCGAATCTTCATTCATCGCCTTTTTAAGTTGAGCGGTTAACATCGTAAGCAGTGCCAGCGTGTTTTCCCATTTTTCACCATCAATCTCGACTCGTCGTGGCGCTGTTTCTACAAATTGATTGAGTTTTTTTGCATCCTCACCTGCACTTTTCGCATAATTACCAGCCGACTCAAGCAAGTTATCGATTTTGGTGCCTAAATTTGTAATTTTTGTATTTTCTGCCTTAATTTTCTCTTGGTTTCCACCCTTCAAAGACTTGAGATTCGCTAAACGCTCTTTACTTTCGGCACGCTCTTGTATTAAAGCATTAGCTTCGTTATTAAGTGCACTGGCCTTGTCCGTATTACTTGTAAAAGAACTTAATAAATCATTTCCTTTTTCTCGAAGTGTATTTGATTCTATATTTAACAATTGGAGGCGATTAGCTAGCTCACTAATATTCCCTTCATGTAATAACTGGCGTAATGCCGTAAGGCTACCAACAAGTACTGAAGCCGCATTAAACCCCTCTTCTTTTAGGAATAATTTTTCTTCTTTTGCCGCGGCTGCCTTGAACATAACGGATAAATTATTTTTAGGTGCAGGTAATTGTGGTGCATTTTCAATACGGCTGCGTTTCATCTGCTCTGTTGACGTTAATTCTTCACACGCCATTTCTAAAGCTAATACCGACTTGATGCACTCATCCCCTAATCCAATAGGATTACTGCCTTGTAGAAATGTATGAATATTATTTATTCGTTCATTACTTGAATTGATAATTTGAACCATATAATTTTCTCTACGTTATATTAGGATTTTTATTTTCTAAATTTGTCTTTTCTAGTTTTTTTTCTAATGCGGCTAAATAAGCTTGAGATTTATTTTTTAAATCAATATCTGTACTGCTTTTTACAACGCTTTCAAAACAATGAATTGCAGCACTGCTTTTTTTCATCATTAAATTGCACTGTCCTGCATGGAATAGTGGGCGGTAATCATTTTTTGCCAATACAAATGCGAGAGCATATAATTCAGTTGCTTTGTCATACCGTTTCGTTAATTGATAGACAGCAGCAAGTCCCATCACATAATCTGTATTATAGAAATCATAAATACTTAAAAATCGGAAAAAAGTTTCTGCTTCTTTTAATTTACCTTGTTGATAGAATTCGTATGCATAGGAATAAATGCCATCCATTGTACTTTGTGGGATCCCGTGAATATCTTTATAAGTTGCACCATCCATTAGTGCAGTTGTAATATTGTCAAGTAATTCTTCCATATCAGATTGTTGAAAACTCTCTGTTTCCGCATTATTCATATATTTACCTTATTGTTGATATGCAACGCATAACATATACTTTATGCTTGCATCATAATTAACCGATTTAGTTCTTTCTTTAAAAAAACGATTTAAGTAATAAATAAATTATTAATTAAATTCGCTATTATTTTTCAAATATGCCTCGTTCTCTGATATTTTCTCTAATGCTTTATCAATATCGACTCCCATTTTTACTAATTCTATACGGATTAACCATGATATTATTTGCATAACATCCTCTAGTCCTTTTTCATCGATAAAACTATCATTTTTATATGACCGCCATATTTGCCTTGCTAAAACGATATCCCTAATAACGGGAACACCTTGTTGTTCCGCGTATTTAATAATTGCTTTTGCTTGTGCGCCTTTACTTTTAGAGAATAAAAAGGGTAATGGTGCAATATTCGAATCATAATAAATAAGCAATGCAATATGCGTTGGATTTGCCATTACAAATGTTGAATTACGAACATTTGATTTAACCTCTTCAGACAGTAATTCCTGATGCATTCCTCGACGTGCACTTTTGATATGAGGATCACCTTCATTATCTTTGTATTCCTTTTTAACCTCTTGCTTTTCCATTTTTAAGTTTTTAATATACAAAAAGAATTCAGCTATTGCGTCAACCAAGATAATAATAAGAGCAACTGCAAGAAAGACGACAATAAATGTTACGCACAAACTAACCCATTGGCTAATCATCCCATTAATCATTGTTCGGTAGAGCATAAAAATATCTTTACGCCAAACAATAAAAAAGACTAATGTTGATATAATAAAAACAATTAAATACAAAATCGCCTTAATTAACTCTTTCAATGAATTCAATGAAAATATTTTTTTAAACCCTGCAATAGGATTTAACTTAGTAAAATCAAGCTTTATTGCTTCACTGGCCAATCTAAATCGACTTTGTAATAAAGAAATAATTGTACCGGATAAAAAACAAGTAAATAGAACAGGTAAAACAATACTTAAAAATATCGTGAAGAATTGCCAAAGTAGTGCATCAATTTTTATCTCCGTTGGAGATAAAAATATTTTTCGCATTAACCCACCCAGTTCATATAAACTAGATACGCCTTCAATAACAAATGCACTTACGACTAATACAATTGCCGCAACGCTATCTTTACTCTTAAAACTTTGCCCTTTTTTAGCTGAGTCTCTAATTTTTTTATCAGTAGGTTTTTCTGTTTTTTCAGCCATATTTATTTACATCCATAAAATCAAGAAGAAAGGAATATGTCTCGCAATGGTGAAATTGAAATCATATTGACTAATATCTCTGGGACCTCATTATGGAAATAAAATAAAAAGACACAGAAAGCGATGATTGATTTTATTGCTAAAGATAATGAAAATGCATTTAATTGAGGGCAAAAACGGGAATATAGCCCTAAGGCAACCTCTGTAATAAATAATGTCACTAATATTGGGGCAGTTAAAACAACTCCACTGACGACCATTTTATTTAACCATTCCCCCAAAGGAAGGCTATTAAATGACGTAAATCCATGGGCAAAGGGTAATAACTGATAGCTCTGTGCGAATAGATTAGCAAGTTGATACATTCCATTTTGTGCTAAGAATATCATACACGTAATATGGTTTAATAATACAGCAAGCTCCGAAGCTTCGGTTCCACTCGCAGGGTCAACAATACTACTAATCGTCTCGCCACGCTGCGCATCAATTAATTCGCCAACAATATTGGCTATCATAAAAGGCAACGCTAACATCAGTGCTAATACGAGTCCAATCGAAATTTCATAAATAAATACATCAACAAAATTAATTTCATCCCATTGTATTTCATAGGATGAAAAAAAAGGCCATAAACCTAATGCAATATAAGCCACCACACAGTTTTTAATAATCCCACCATTAAGTAATTTGTTACTTAAAAAAGGTAATAAAAACATCACTGGTGCAATTCTCAACCAAGCTAACGCTATTTTTATCAATCCTTCTTGAAAGATAAAATAGAGCGAGGACATCAGCGATAGTATTTCCTGATTCATCCGAATAACCCGATAGCAGGGATAGCAGCGCTTAAGGTTTCTAATGCGAAATTCATTACCTTATCGGATAACCAACCAGAGATCATAAAAAGTGAGCCAAAAACAGCTAATAATTTAATACCAAAAGGTAATGTTTGCTCTTGAAGTTGCGTGACAGTTTGTAGTAACCCTACCAATAATCCTACTGCAGTAGCCACTATTACTGGTATTGCAGATAATATAACGATTAATAGCATCGTTTTATTACTTAAATAAACGATTTGATCCATAGTATCATTCGCTTTAATGCTGTGCTAATTCAATGTATTGCATCACTAACCCCTTAGAAATCAGTGACCAGCCATCAATTGCAACAAATAGAATTAATTTAACTGGAATCGAAATTGTTACTGGGCTCATCATCATCATACCCAGTGCCAATAAAATGCTGGAAATAACTAAATCAACTACAACAAAAGGTAAATAGATATAAAAACCAATTTCAAAAGCTGATTTTATTTCACTTAATGCATAAGCAGGTAATAAAGAAAATAATGTAGCTTCGCCTTCATCAGCAGTCACTTCTTCTTCACTTCGACCTTGTTGTATTGACTCAAAGAACGTCACTAGTTGTGGATCTGAATATTTTTTCAAATACGCTTTATATCCCCCCAGCCCATTTTCAACAAAACTATCGATTGATTCGGCATTACTAAAATCAACCTGTTCTTGTCGCATATGATTATTCACATCCTGTAAAACAGGCATCATAACGAAAATAGAAAGTAACAATGCAATACCATTTAATACCATAGTAGAAGGAACTTGTTGAACGCCCATCGCGTTGCGTACCATAATTAATACAATAGATATTTTTAAATAGCAGGTGCCTGCAGCAATAACAAATGGCAATAATGTCGAGAATGCGATAATCGCTAATAATGGGATCCCATCAGGTATCGTTGGCATATTAAACTCTTTTATCACCCAAACTGACAACATGTGTGATTTCCAAACCTAATTCATCACTATTGCCAATATAAATAAGCTCCCCTTCTGCAATAAGTTGCTTATTAGCATAGACTTTAACTTCACGTTCTTTATTTTCACCAATAGAATAAATATAACCGGGCTCCATTTTTGAAAGCTCATCGACCGTAATATCACTATGACCTAAAACAAAGGTTAATTTAATATTCATTTCTTTTATATTAAAGGGGCGTACAATTTCTTGCATTTCATCTTCTTCAGGAAATACGAATTCCTCTTCACTCTCTGGCGCCACTAATTCTTCAATCATAAGTAGTCCTTCATCTTGCTTTTGAAATCGAGCTAATACCTGTCCTGCCACAGACATATTTAACTGTAATTGTTGGATACTCAGCACATCACGTAATTCTATAGTTTGCAAAAGTTTGGCACTAATATAGCTATACCCTAATATCCAATCCGCTCGCAGTTTTAAATGGTCGAATATCTGATTAGTTCCCTGCTTTTTTTCGAGGCTTTCTATTGGTTCTGCTAATAATACTTCCCCGAGGCTAGCTTCTTTAACAATTAGCCATGGCTGGTAATTAATACGCATATCATCAACTATCTCGACAGATTCACAACGGAAATTCTGGGAGAAAAATGTAATTCCAATATATTCAGAAGCAAACAATTCACATAGCTGGCTGTTTGATAATGAACTCCATGCATAATGAACCAGTTCAGGCCAACGATAATGACACCAACTTTCAACAACAACGAATGCATTTATTTTCTGTGTTTCACTCACTAGTGATAATTGAAAATAACCAATACTGCGGTTAGCTAGCTTTATTTGTGGATTAACTAAATAATATTGCTGCCAAATTTTAAGTTGTTTTTCTTGAGAGCTGATCCGTCGAATCTTCAACATAATTAATCTTCTTCTTGCTGTTGGTCATGCTGCTGTCGGTTTCGATGCTGCTGACGTTCATCTTCACGTCGAATATGCACACTCGTTTCATGAGCCAATAAATGCTTATTCTCATTTAATGCCAATTGAACTTCTGGACTCGCTGTTGAGGCAACGAACTCTCCTTTAGAGGCCAATTCAAACGTCACTGATGGGCTACTTTGCCACTGGTTAAAGGTATAAGTGAAACTACGTTCTGCAGTTTTCTGCTGTTGGTTTTCACCTAAAAATGGGGGGATTTCCACTAGCTCTGGCATTTTGTGCATCTCTGGCTTTTGCTGTGTGGCTTGTAGTGGCACAGACACCCGCATAACCTCATTCGCAGTCGTTGCTATCATATTGCTAGGTGGGCTCATATCTTCTGCAGGTGAGATTTGTGCAGAAATTGTCGTCTCTTGCACTTTATCAGGGAGATTATTTGTCTCATTTTCAGATAATAAAATACTTTTATTATCATATAGATAAGAATTTCTCAGTGAGGTAACTGGCTGTGTAGGTGGCTCATTTTTTGTAAAAGCAAGTTCAAGCTGCCCAACAACATGATGATGGATGTTCTCTTTAATACCTTGATAGGTGCTCTCTTTAATACCTTGATGGGTGTTCTCTTTAATACCTTGATGGGTGCCCTGTTGGTCATGCAAATGATGGGTAGCTAACTGCATTCCCAGAAGAGAAGGGGGATTTCTTAGTGAGTCATCTTTTGCTGGGTTATTTTTTCGTGGATATGTATTTAACAAAATGGTATCGAGTGAATCAATTTGTCGAATATTAACTGGCTTGGATTGTTCTCCAACTATTTTCCTTTGGATAGCGGGCTCAAGCTCTACTTTGACTGAAGATCTAATATACTGTTTCCCCGTTTTAACCTCTGGTTTCAACTCTTTTGATGTCGGTTCTAAAGTACTCCTAAGCGCCAAATTTGCCAGTGGACTTTCCATATTGAGCTGATTCTTCTCACTTAATTGCGGTTTATTTTCCCCGTATGGAACTGAATTATCGTTAGCTTTTCCCCTTACTCGCTGTGGGATATTCGGTAATGGAAAGCTGGCCATCATAGAGTTGAACAACGGGATCTCATCTTCGTCAGCAATATTTTGTTCAACGTGAATATCCGGACTCTCTGACAGATTATTATCAACGACCGGTTTATTTAGTATATCAACTAGGTCAGCGGCTGGGGTGCTAATAATAAAGTTAGTATTCTCATTATTCTCAATTAATTCAGGGATGGTTTCGACTTTCCCAGTAGTCGTCAAATCAGCCAATAGATTCATATCTGGCTGATTATCCACCATCAATTTATTCGTAATATTGACCTGATGAGTCTTTGGTAAGTTATCCTGAAAATGATGAACAACAGGTATACAACTTTCCGTAAATATATAATTATTTATTAGCGGCTCAATCGCTTTGGCCTTTAATTCTTTATTTTCTCCGGCTATTTGGATACCTTCACCAATATATACATTGTCTTTCCATGTAATAAACCCCTTCGCTAAGTCGCTCAATTGCGATATTTTTTGCATAAAAGGAAGGGATACGGATAGAAAAGCAGATATATCCTTTGGCTGACTTTTATTTTTATGGCCGAATAGATGCATCATATTTTTGTCATTCACTACTTTTGCCATTTTTGGAGTTATATTTTGGTGGCTAAATTCAGTGGTGTTATATGTTGATGATATTGCTTCTCTGTCGATAGCTACACAGGGTACTTTTTCATTTGAGCTCGTTTTTATTGCTGACATGTACGAATAACTCCTCAATTTCATTTTGTTGCTGCAGCTCTGATTTTAACCTTCTGGCTATACGTTGTTGCTTGAGATAATTTCTGAATTTCTCGCATTTATTACGTAATATGAATATTCGTTTAGCAATTTCAGACTGTAGTATTTTATTTTTTGATATTTCGGCTGCTAGAGTTTCTATTTGAAATTCAAGTTGAGCTATTTCCGCTAGAACCGCTGCCTTTAATCGCTGCCTTTCCCAAAAAGCAGTTCGGCTTAATTCTTCTGATTTTTCATAAGATGCAGTTTGTGTTGATAGAACTAAAATACGCTGGCGAATATCCCTGCATTGCTGTTGCTGTTGCTTTATTATTGAATTTAATTGCGATTGTTCTTGTAATGTCCGGTCAAAACGTCTCTCCGTTAAAGCCAGCAAGTTAGAAATCATTAAGATGCCAATTCATTGAGATTGCTTAATATATTGTCGAAACTCATTGGCTCATCCATGGCTTGTTTTAAGAAAGCTTCAATTTGCTCTTTTTTATCTAAAGCTCGATCATTTTCATGGCTTTCACCACGTTGATATTCACCGAGTTCAAGGTAAAGCTGAATTTGTTCAAGCCTTGAGATCATGTCACGTAGATCAATTGCGCACCGGCGATGCTCTGGAGTCGTTACCTTTTGGAATACGCGGCTAATACTGTGTAAGATATCAATCGCTGGGTAATGCCCACGTCCCGCTAATTTGTGGCTTAAATAAATATGACCATCTAGAATGGAGCGAATCTCATCACCAATCGGGTCAGCTTCTTCTTCACTTTCTAATAACACCGTATAAAAAGCAGTAATCGAGCCATGCTTTAATTGCCCTGGACGCTCCAACAACATAGGAAGCTGTTCAAAAACAGAGGCAGGATAACCGCGTCTAGCCGGCAGTTCTCCGGTAGCTAAAGCCACATCTCGCAATGCTCTCGCATATCGGGTCATGGAATCAACGTACAGCAATACATTACGACCACAGTCACGAAAATATTCAGCAATCGTAGTCGCAAGCAACGCAGCATTACACCGCTCAATCGGTGGGCTGTCTGAAGTTGCATAAATTAATATCGTCTGTGCCGCATGAGGCGACTCTTTCAACTCCTCAATAAATTCAATAACTTCTCGGCCTCGCTCACCAATTAAAGCAACGACATGAATATCCGCATGAGCGTGGTTGATGATCATGTTCATTAATGAAGTTTTACCACTACCTGCGGCGGCAAAAATACCAATACGCTGCCCTAAGCCACATGTTAGTAGGCTATCAATTGCACGTACCCCTGTGACCATCGGCTCAGAAACCGGCCGCCTTTGTGTCACGCTCACCGGAGGGCTATCAATACGTAATAATTTTGTATTGAGCAACATTGGCTCAGCAAGGTCTTCACTCAACGCACCAACTTGTTCTCCTGCCGCATTAAAAATTTTACCCGCTAAATATTCGCCAACTTCAAATACAAATGGGTAGCCACTCGGGCGAATAACCACTTCTCGCGTTAAACCTTGTGTGCGACCTATTAAACTCAATACCGTGAGCCCTTCTTTAAAACCAACAACCTGCGCTTTCGCAATAATGTCGGGCTGCATAAGAGAACGCTCAATAAAACAAATTTCACCAATAAAAACACCGTGTAAAGGCGCTTCTATTAGGCATCCATGAATGCGCGCAGGATGCGCGCAGAAATCAAATAACTTCATAATGAATTACGATAGCTGAGCGCTAAGCTCATTTGCACGCTCAAAGAACTCTTCAAAACTATCTGCAAATAATTGCATATCATTTAACGCTGATTCTTTTAAAACTGCAGAAAGAACATAGGCATTATCCACAAGATTCAATGCCGGTTGCCCCGGATAAAAATTATTTGGCGGGTATTCTAATAATGATTTCAATAAAGTAGCACTAACTAAATCTAAATGACTGTAATTGCAATCTACTAATTGACACCAAATAATGATATCATCCGTTGATAAATCGATATTAATCGCAGAGAACTCATTCATTTCTAATTGGACATTAGAGTGGCAATCCAGCTGAGAGTTAACTAGGTCACTACGTCCCATAGAATTTAAATACTCATTTAACACTTCTATAAATCTATATTTCATTGATACTCCTCATATTTTAAATATATTTTAATCATCCAATATTTTTAGTTATATTGAATTCAGTCGCTTTATTTGTTAATAAAGCCAATTTTTGACTATATGGTTTTAACTACATTAACCTTCACCATTTCAGAAACTTCATTAAAAGAAAGCACTTCTAATTCTGGGAAGCGGCCTTCTAAGATTTTTTTGACAAAACGACGAATATCAACCGGTACTAAAACATTCACATCCCTAACTGACAAATAACTATTTTCTAAAGCAAGTTCTGCAGCCTGTATCAACTCATTGGTTTTTTCAGGTTCAAGATGTAAGTACACTCCACCGGAAGCCTGCCTAATCCCTTGACGTATCGTGTCTTCTAGCCCTGAGTTAATCATGAGGACATTCAAACGCCCATCCACAGAGAAACAGGATGAAATATAACGTGCCATTGAACTTCTGACGTGCTCAACTAACATTAAACTATCTTTTTCTTTTGGCACCCACTGCACTAAGGTTTCAATAATCAATTTCATATTACGAACTGAAATCTTTTCCATTAATAAACGTTGAAAAACTTCAGTGACTTTTTGTACTGTCGTATGTCTATAACACTCTTTTAATAATTCAGGGTATTTTCTTTCAAGATCATCGAGTAAGTTTTTCGTTTCTTGAATACCAAAAAATTCATTAATAAATCGCAGTAATAAGGTGCTGGCACAATCAATCGCTTCTGTTACATCATCACGAACCATTAAACCGAGTTGTTCAATACTAGATAAGTCATTTTTCTCAAACCACGTGCTCACTGAGCCATATTCATCCGTAAACTTTGTCAATGCCATACCTAGATATTCAGGTTCATCATTAACAGTCAGTAAGCGATACCCATGAAAATAGATATCATATTCCCCTGCTTTAATTTCATTAATGAGTATCACCATTTTATTTTCAGGAATAATCGGTGAGTAGTTGACAGCAATATCTGGGATCCTATATCCATATCGAATAAAAATATCTTTTTTCATTCTAGACAAAAATCTATTATCTTCTAAATGTTCTTTATATTTTTGGTTAACAGATATGATAATCGGTAATGTTTCTGGAATATATTCTTCTTCAATATCACTGATTTCTCTTTGTGTTTCACCTTCCGTCACATCTGAATTAATCGTTTCTGCTTCACCTTTAACTATTTTTTGCTTGTTTTTTTGTTTTTTAAAATATCGGAAAGCAAATAATCCAAGAAGAAGCCCTGATAACAGTAAAAATATAATCGTTGGAAAACCAGGTAAAAACCCCATTGAAAGTACAATTAATGCTGTGATTAAAATCGTAAAATCATTTGCAAATAATTCCGAAACAATGTTTTCACCTAAGTTCTTATCATTACCGCCTACTCGAGTGACAATAAAACCCGCACTGATGGAAATGAGTAGTGCAGGGATTTGGGCGACTAAACCATCACCAATCGTTAATAAAGAAAACGTATTTAGTGCAGTTGAAACATCCATTCCCTGTTGAGCTGTGCCAACAGATATCCCGCCAATTAAATTAACAAAAATGATGACAATACCCGCTATCGCATCCCCTTTAATAAATTTCATCGCACCATCGAAAGACCCAAATAATTGGCTCTCTTTTTCAAGGTCGCCACGCTTCTCTTTAACTGTCGCCTCATCAATCACCCCCGCACGTAAATCAGCATCGATACTCATTTGTTTACCCGGCATCGCATCAAGGGAAAAGCGTGCAGCCACTTCAGCAATACGTTCAGAACCTTTAGTGATGACAATAAACTGTACAATGGTGACTATCGCAAATACCACCATACCAACAACTAAGTTATCTTGAATAACAAATTCACCAAACGTTGCGATAATATCCCCTGCATCTGCTTCTAATAAAATTAGACGGCTGGTACTAATTGATAAAGCAAGTCGAAATAACGTACTAATTAGCAAGATAGATGGAAATGACTGAAAATTCAGTACCCGAGTAATATAAAAAGAGCTCATAAAAATAAGTACTGAGATCATAATATTTAAGCCAATCAATAAATCGACCAATATTGTGGGTAATGGAATAATCAACATCGCAATAACCATAACCATGATAACTAATACCATTAGCTCTGGTCGATTACGGATTTGTAATAAAAATCCGGTTATATTTTTCATGAAATTACTTTTCCTATCAAACTACGAATGTCGGTGTAAAAACGGCTCTTTCACCATAACTTGGTCCATGAGTTTCTTTAATTGATCAATGAGTTCCTCTCGTGCTTCCAATGAAGGAAATACAGCAACTGGAATGATAGAAAACGCCAGTAAGAGTAATTGTAAAAATTGGCCTCGAATATCGGAGCTCATTATGTTCAATATGTTATTAATAAAAGTGATGACCACTTCTTCAAAGCCAACGTGATTACGTATCCCTCGGGTAAATAATTGGCTTAACTCTTTTTCAAGCTTTGATTGATTTGATTTTCCATTGTGGCGAAAAAACCCGGATTGAAAGAATTGCTGACAAAATACATAGTCTAATGATTGCAATTCTCGGAGCCGGCCAACACGGCTAAAAAAACTACCGAACGCAGTGATATTTAGATCGCCTAATGGCAACGCCTGTAAATCACAAGCAAGCGCCCGACCAAGATAACGCATCATATTTTCACGCTCTTGGATTTCCATTTCCTCAACCCATTGCTCATATAAATAAACAATCGGCCCGTCATAACTAATAAATTCACGATATAATGTACGTAAATTCCCAGCACTGAAATGTAATTTTTTTGCAAATGCCTTTGCAATGAGTGCAACATTAATGCCTGCTTGAGCGCTCCGTTCAGTGTCTTCTGCTTGCAGTAATTCCGCTAAAGCTTCAAGGTTATCAATTTGTTCTTTTTTTAATTTTTTTCGATTAAGTAATGCTGCAAGAAGCATTAATAAGTCACTAGGATCAGTAAAAAATTGCAATAAAAATTCTCGTAACTGTTTCGGGGTCATTAACTGCTTATTAAGTAACCCTTCTATATGTAACACTTTGTCATCCGCATCTTTATCTAAAATGCGTTCAGAAAATTGCAACCAGTCTTCTTCGCTGCCCTTTTTAGAACTTCCTCGGCGCACATGACTTGCCGCTAGCATCGACATCGATGCATATTCACTAGAGCTATCAATGACACCTGCGCCACGAGCAACTTCATCGGAGTCGTCACTACTGCTACTCACTGGTGCACGACTTTTGTTTTGAGTATTAACCGAAAAGCGGGTATTAAAGCTCAGTGGTGTTATTGCCATGACTCACTCATGTATTGTTGAAGAAATTGAACCGTACCGTGTAACTGACTGTCATGGTTGGTAATCCGCGTTTTTTCGGAAAATTGTCGCCCATCCCAACCTTCATTTTCATCCAATAAACGCGGTTGGATTAAAAATAAACGCACCATCTTTTGCTGATTCGTAGATGAATGGCTAAATAACCCTCCCACATAAGGAAGATCGCCTAAAAAAGGAATTTTGCTTTCATTTTCAACATATTGTTCACGCGTATAACCACCAATAAGTAAACTACTGTCTTTTGCAATACGCGCAACGGTGTTAATACTGGTTCGATTAACGGCTGGTAGCCCTTCTACGCTGGATGTTTTACCCATGCTATCGCGGTTTTCTGCACCATCTTCAATATTGACTTCCATTTCAACGTTATTACCTGCGGAAATACGCGGCATCACACTCACCATGGTGCCATATGTGACTTGCTCAAGAGTCGCAATACGTTCACCTTGTAATTTGGCGTAAAAACTAGTGTTGTTATCAAATAAAGCAGGAATGTTTTCTTGGGTTAATAGCACTGGCCGAGAAACTATGTGCCCATTACCCGTCTTATTCAATGCATCAATCTGTAATAGAAATTGCTGGCTGTTCGATAATGTACTGCGATTAAAAGATACTGATCCCGTTCCCGTATTAAATGTGCCAACTTCCCAATTGACACCTAAATTATCTAATTCAGAACGAGTAATATCGATAATCCATAATGACAGCTCCACTTGGCGACGACGCATATCCAATGTATTCACAAGTTGACGAACATAACGAATTTGCTCTTGGCTGCCTTTAACAATCAAACTATTACTGTCAGGATGCGCCACTAGAGAAAAAGCACTGTTAGAAGGCTTTCTTGTTATCAACTGGGGCTTAATCGTAGAAGATGATGAGTCCCCAATTGGCGCATCCATTAATTCATCGATTGAATCTCCTGTTGAGTTAATCGCTACAGATGGAGGTTGAATAATTAATGTTTCATCGATTGTGGTGCCATTTTTAAATAGGTTATTAATGACATTCAGCAAACCAGGGATTGTGATATTTTGTCCACGTAATGAATAACTTCTATCTGTTACTGAGGCGTGTTTTAACGGAATAATCGCAACTTCACCACTGGATAATTCCTCTTTCCTAATTTGCTCTGCAAGGTATAAAGAAGCCGCTTTAATTAATTCAATATATAGAGGCGGGCCAGAGACAAATAATAGTCTTTCCCCCTCTTGTGAACGTACCGGGAAACGTGAATCATAGATGCCATTTCGTTGAATATAATTAAGTAGCTGATTGCTACTGACATTATTCGTGGGAATAATTTCGCTACGCATTTCACTATTATCATAAACATAAATACTTGCACCATCGTCGTACCACACTAGCGCAATTCGTCGAGATAATGCTTTAAACATTTCATCTGCATGGGCCAAATTAAAATTACCGGTTACTTTTTTTTGAGCAGCTAATTTACTGAGAATAATTGGTTTATTTAGACGCTCTGCGACCGCATCAAACACCTTACCCACCGCAATATTATTTGCGACGAATGTATCGTGGTTTTTTGACTGCGTAACGGGCTCTGCAACAATAATTTCTGCTTGTGCCGAATAAAAACTCATACTCAGTAAAAAGAGTGTTAACCCAAACACTTGATTTTTTTTACTGCTCATATAGTGTTGCTCCAATATGCCTAATTTCTGATGGCGTTAGGCCTAACTCTTTTTTAATATCATTAGTAAAATGAGATGCTGAACAATAACCCGCTTCCAGACCTACATCTAATATTGAATCATCACTTTCAATTAGCTGTAGAATGGCATTAGCCATACGCACACTCATAATTTTTCGTTTTGCCGTTTTATTAAAGTTTTCTCGATAAAGCTGCCTAAAATAAGAAGCTGATATACCATAACGTGCACATAGCTGATTAATATTGGCATTCTTATCATCTTGAGCGGAAGTAAGAATGAATCGCATCATACCGTAGGCTTCATATCGCCTTAATACTTCGCACCAACTATCAAATATAGGATGATTTCTAATAATTAAATCAATCACTATATTTTTAATCGAAATAGTTAATGGGAATTTTTCAACCAATACAATAAATTCGCTTTGACTATTTTCATCGATATTTTTTTTCTCTTTTTTAGCGAGAAATGCTTGCCCTGTCGCGGTGTCAATAACTGCTAAAATTTCAACTAATTCTGATAAATCCATTGAATATAAATTCCAGTTTGATTTATCTATCGACTCCCATTCATTTTCTTGGCAAATAAATATAGCCTGACTTTCTATCGAAATATTTAAATTTGAATATAGAGATTTATAAGAAAAAGGCGTTAAATTCTTATTAGGTATAGCCAAGACCAATTTATCCTGCAAAGAAAAGCAACAGCCCCTACTTTCTAATAATGTAGCAATATCTTTGTTTGACATTTTATAGGCCTTATTAACGTAATTTAGTGTATACAGAATGAGCGATAGATGAAAAATCCTCAAGGGAATACTCTGGAATCCTTCACACTTTCCATTCCAAATTAAAAGTAAAAATGAATAAGAACAATTCAACTGACAAAAAAAATATTTCTTGTTTTACTTTCAGCCAATAACGAGCCCCAATAATACATAACTAAAATGAAATTAATTCCATGAGATTATTTTTATGAGTAACACAAATAGCCAAACATGCATAATAAAAATTGCTAGTGGCCCAATGACTGGCCAAGAATTAATGGTTAATACAGATAATAATCTTATTATCATTGGTAACGGCTTAGATTACAAAACTGACATCAATGATGATGGGTTTACAACTTACCAGATCCCTAGTAATGGTATTGCATGTGAGTTTTCAATTGTTACGGCAAGTCAATCAACTGAAAGTGGTTTGGCAATTCGACTAAATGATAGTGGACTAAGTACTGAAATTCCTATCGTTCTTCAGCAATTGCTTTTGGCTGATATATTTCCTATCGCAATAAAAATGCAAGATACTGATTGGCAAAGCGCCCAAACGTTTGAAGACGCATTGAGCTCGGAAATGGAAAACCCGTTACCTGCCTTTAAAGCTAAAATAAAAAAGTCAACCAAGGAAAAACCAAGTATTTTTAATAAACAAACTATGCTGGTCTTTTTCTTTACTTTATTTTCAATATTTATTACTTACGTTACTTTCCAGTATATTCCAGAACAAAGTGCTGAGAAAAAAGTAAAAACACTAGAGCGCATACTTCAAGGCAACCACGACCCTATTACTGTAACTCAAAGTGCAAATGACGAAAGCCTCATTTTAGTTAAAACCCAAAGAGATGCCGACTGGAGTATGCAACGCCTAGTCAAAGCTAAATATAATGAAAAGTTTTCAATTAAAATAATAAATAAACTCGAAAATGAAATTGAAAATAAGATTATTGACGTATTTCCAGATACATTAAAGATAGAGCTTAGTAATCCATGTAACCCAAAAATAACAGCGATAGATGACAATACATCCATTAATGTAAACAATAAAATAGACAAAATATTATCTAGCTATTTCAGTTGTTATATTAAGAGTGATATAAAACAGGTTAACCTTGGTGAATTATTACAAAAAGCAGAGTTAGGATTAACAGAAAGTAATGTTCAATGGCGTAAAATCACTAAAGATAATAAAGTCATATTTATAATAAAAGACAGCTTAAATGACGACCAGACGGCTTCACTAATTAATTTCACAAATTCATTTTACAAACAATGGGGGGAAAATCACATTCAATTTTCTATTTCCCTTGCAAATAACAAGCTCGAAGGAAAATCATTTGTCACCAATGCAAATGGTTATATTCTATTAGGTAATAACCATTGGTTTTTTAATTCAATCAGTTTTTAACTTAAAAAATTTAATTAATATGATTTTAAAAATAAAGAGGAAATAAAATGTCAGATGTAATTCTAGGTTTAGATACTAGTGGCCGTTGGGGCAGCTCTAAATTAGAAACCGAGGGAACAGGTCAAAATAATCTGGGTATGATCTATCGTACCTCGGCAAGTATTAGTGCTAAAGCTACAAAATTTGGCGATGAATTAAACACCTTACTTGCTAGCACCAATTTAGAAGTCGATAACCCACTAGTGTTGGCAAAAATCACCGCTATGAGTGGTAACTATAATATGGCACGCCAATTGCAGAGTAATTTTATGAAATCCATTAAAGATACTGACCAAGCCATTATTCGTAACGTTTAATTTTAAAGAGCATTATTAATTATAATGCTCTATTTTATTTAGGATAATTATTTATGTTAGCTATTACACCACATTTACTACTCACTGCCCCAACAGAGACCACATCAGTTCTCTCACCATCTCTTCCGATTGAAGACAAGGTCAAAAAGCTATTTGCTGAATACACAGCAACCGTCAGTCAAGAACGGAAAGCCTTAACTGAGAATGTCAATAATATTGACCCAAGTAACCCAGCCCAACTACTGCAATTTCAAAATCGTGTCGGCAATTATAGCCTGACAATGAGTATGATTAGCACATTGACACATAAAAGCGTCTCTGCAATTGATGCCGTCTTAAAAGCACAGTAAACCATGAATATTTTAAAGAAGTTTATCTTGATTGGATTTATTAGCTTCTTAGCGGGCTGTGATAACCAATTATTACTCAGTCAGTTAAGCCAAAGGCAAAGTAATGAAGTGTTGGCCATACTGCAAGAGCATGGTGTTGAGGCTACGCGTAAACAAGATAATAAAAACGGGGATTCCATTCGTGTTCAACCTAGTGATTTTGTTATCGCGGTAGATTTATTGCGCCAATATAACTTACCATCAAAAGAGCCAATAGAAATTATTCAAGCATTCCCTGGAGATTCTTTGGTGGCATCACCACAAGCAGAACGTACCCGTTTACTTTCTTTAATCGAACAACGGCTTGAACAATCACTGCTCACCATCCCCGACATTATTAATGCTCGAGTGCATGTCAGCTACCCATTAAATGGCAATAATCCGACCAAGCAAATACAAAATGTGTCTAGCTTAGTTACTTATTCCGGAAGTGAAGATCCTCAGATGATGATGCATAAAATTAAACTGTTTCTAACGAACAGTTTTGCTGAAGCAAATTACGATAATGTCTCAGTCGTCGTCGTCAACCGGCCACCATTACAATACCAAATTAAATCTGAACCAGAAAATACATTCAATCCAATTATAATCAGCTCAATTATCGCAGCAATTATCATTCTATTTGCTATTTTACTATTACTGTGGCGCCAGCTAAGTAACAAAAAATCAGCAACTCATCTGATGGAGAAACCTGTTGATGGCAACGCTGACTAACCTACTAATTGAACAAGGAAATATTTTACTCGCGCCAGGTTGCTATTTCCATAGTGAATTTAATGGGGTCGGATATAACGACTTTCCACCTTTACTGCAACGTAAACACAATCAGCAATTGATTCATCAATACTCATTGCCTTTACCCAATGAGAAAACTCCCTTATTGCCAAAAGTATTATCTGAACATTGGGCTTTACTACCGGAGGTAGCGTTAGGCTTAGGGGTTCTACTACACGCCGAACCACTCCCTTGGTGGGTTGAACTTTCCAAATACCGTGTATTACATACACGCTTAAGCCGCTCACTTTGGCAGTCGGAAAATCAACCCACGACGTCACCACAGGTACTAACTGCCCTTGGAGCACAACAGTTATTAATGTGTTTAGCTCCCTTTGGCACCACTTACACCCTTCGGGCAAAATATATGTTCAGTCTTGAAACTCAGCAACTTATACCGTCATCCGTAAAAACGATGCTACCTTGGAATACTATTGAAGAAACATGTCGATATGTCAGAGAAAACACCCCCAAATGTTAAACAGACGATGTCTGAAAAAGTTTTGATCAAATACCAAGCATTGAGTGCCGATAGATACCACACAATTATCACTCAACAAGCTCAAAAAAAGGCGAGTGAGCTATACAAACAAGCAAAACAACAGCAAGAAGCTATCTACCAAACCGCTTATCAACAAGGCTATAACGATGGAATTAAACAATTATTAACTGATTTTATTCATACGGTAGAAACCAGTGAAATTCAATACCAAGAAAATATCAGTCAAAGCAAAGAACAGCTGATGAAAATATTGAATGATATTTTTGGTGATAACCATCTACAAGAGACGGTTGCAACCTATTTTGAGAGGCAATGTGCAAAAACAACCAATACAACATTACACTTACCTGAAAAAATGCAAACTCGTATTACGATAGGTGGTTCTGATATGAAGTTTTCAACCACGGCTGATAATACAATTGCCTTAGAAGTCGATAATAGAATCACCTACTTTTCCCCTGTCATTGCCTCTAAAAATATTTTTCCTCATGTATTTTCTGTTCCGACACAATGCCAAATTTTAAAAATGCATAAAAATGCCTATCAAAACTTGATAACAACAATAAATTCAATACCGGAAGAACACAAATATGCAGACTAATCTACAAACTAAGGTTATCAATCCTCAATATAACGGTTCTCAAATTCATGCAGAAAATATTCAAAGTAAAATGACCTCAATATGGCAGGAGAAAAATATGGAGACCACAAATAAGTATCAATACAGCGAAAAAATAGATTTATCCCCTATAGAAAAAAATAAAGTTAACAACTTTATTGATGAGCTTAAATCAAAGGGAGATGACAAAATATTCTTCTCTCATGTATTTAAAACTATGATTGCATTGGGTAAAGATGAAAAACAAAACTTTATCGCCGGTGTTAGCCAAGCATTACAATCATCGAATGACCCAGAGCTAGTATCACTAAATAAAAAATTTAATCGTTCACTCAACCATTATATGTCTATCAGTTTGATGAGCGCCCCTCTTAGCAACCAACTTCGTCATAATATGACTAATATTAATTTAGAGGGTAGCGACGATGAGGATGATGAACTAGTAATTTAGCATTAATTTCCTCTATTACCCTCATCTTGAATTTATTATCTATCGACTAATATTTATAGGTTTAGTGTATTTTTTTAATACCCTAAGCCTATTTATTTATAAAAATATAAAAAACATAAAAAATTTAAATAAAAATTGATATATACAACCTCTGAATATCGTTTAAATTCACTTTATCAAAACACATTAGCTCAATATCAAAAAGCGATTTTATTTTTTATAACATCTTATCTAGTCTCGTTTTTTGTATTGAAATATATTCATAAATGATCAGGACAGATATAAATTATGACCGATTTACCTACAGTACAAAACCTTATGGATAACATTGACTATAATGAAAAAGAATCAATGATCCTCTTATCTGGGAATGTCGTCTATGACCCACTCAAACGCACACTTTCCCGTGAAAAAAATGTCGTTAATCTTTCCGAAAATGAATCATGTCTGCTTAAATTATTATTAATAAAAACAAATAGTAAAAGAGAAGTTATGTATGAAATTTGGGAAA
Source organism: Providencia sp. CIM-Carb-044 (assembly GCF_033901115.1). NCBI lineage: Bacteria > Pseudomonadati > Pseudomonadota > Gammaproteobacteria > Enterobacterales > Morganellaceae > Providencia > Providencia sp. CIM-Carb-044. The sequence continues at coordinate 70,668 of NZ_JAXADV010000005.1, read as the reverse complement.
AAAGAGGCACTATCGTAACTGAAAGTAGTTATTACAAGCTAGTCAGGCAATTACGACAATCCTTTAAAAAAGTCGATCTCGATGAAAATTTAATTATGACCTTACCTCGAATTGGTATTTTATATACAGGAGAGAAATCAGAAATGCCAACACTCTCAAAATATGACACAAAAAAAAGCCTTTACACCTATATACGATATTTTCTTCAGAGAATGTTTATTCGTTCATCACTATAACCAGATTTCATCAAAGAGAAAATTTAATGCTAAATATTAACCCAAATTTTTCAAAGAAATACTTTTTTTTATTATTTATACTTTTTATAACCTTCATGCTATCTGCTTGTAATAGTACTTTAATGAGTTATTTTACTCATACTCCCGCTTATAATATTAATGGTAATATTTATTCGCACTCTTATGATATTCCCGAAAATTCCACAATTACACTCTCATTGACCTCAATACAACAAAATGAAAACAACGCAAAGTCTAATCTGGATTACAGTTTAAAAACAAAAAGTGCAGGACGTAGTATCGCATTTACAGTCGCTCTTCCTGAAGAATTTCAATCCAAACGGTATACCTTAGGAATGAGTGCAAGAATTGAAAAAGATGGCGAATTAATCATGATGAGTAATAAACTAAGCCCAATACCTGAGAATATGTCTGAAGTAGTATTACTTCCTATGACCGCTATTTCGCAATAACAACGTTCATTTCGCCAAAATAAATTTAAAGAATTCTCCTCCTCTTAATGAAGAATTACATAACCCGCTCTCAAACCAGTCCTAAATACATAACATTGCTAGGTTGGTTATTGAGCCTCACTCATTTGGTTTTTCTAATAAACTCGGAAAATCTGCCGCCGAGCTTTCAATAGCTCGTTTCGCTAAGCTTTCTAGTGCACTAAATAGCTGATCAGCCTCTTGTTCTGGCAAATCCGCCGCTAAATAATCATTCCATTTATCTAGTTTAAAATTTAACTCATTCACAATCGTTTTGCCGAGCGCTGTCAACGAAACATGATAAACCCGTTTATCGACTAAGCTATTCGTTTTAGCAACCCACCCCTTAGCTAAAAATTTGCTCACACCTCGAGTCGTCACTGATTTATCCACAACCATCGCTTTCGTAATCTGCTCTAGGGTTGATGCATCATATTGATGAATATGTAAAATCATCAAACACTCAATTGCATTGATACCATAAGGCTCTCCCATCCATTTCATATAATGGTGAGCTGCTCGACTAATCACTCCAAATACTCGAGCCTGTTCTGTACGCATAATCCCTCTTTAGTTGATTTTATCAACCAATTAGTTAATAATCACGCTGATTTTAGTTGATATTATCAACTAAATACTTTTTTAACACCCCAAATTTACTCATATTCTATGTCAAAAATAATAACTTTACTGAATTCATTGGGATTCAACCCAGCACGCTTTCGTTTTGCCGCCATTACCGCTTGTGCATCAATTGCTGCGCTCTTTATTGCTCAATATTTAGAGTTAGTTCACCCCCAATGGGCAGCCATGACCGTCTGGGCTTCAGCGCAACCTTGGCGCGAAAATTTACTGGAAAAAAGTTGGTGGCGTTTTGCTGGAACAGTTTGTGGTGTGCTTGCCGGTGTCGTCTTAATTCAGCTTCACCTTATTCACCCGTTACTTTTCATTATTGGGCTAGCGAGTTGGTTAGGCATTTGCAGTGGTATCGGCCAATTACAAAAGGGCTTTGTCGCTTATGGCACATTTTTAGCAGGTTACTCCGCCGTGATGGTGAGTATGTTGAGCGTTCATATTACTGATAACTTATTTATAGTCGCTTGGGATCGGCTATGGACCATTTTGGTTGGCGTGCTTTCAGCGGTAGTATTCAATTTCCTTTTTACCCCTAAGCGTGAACAAGATAATATCATTACCCTTAAAAATCAAATTGATACACTATTCTTCCAAATACTACATGACTCACTTGAGAAAAAGCACCCAATTAAGCAACACGATATCGACTATCTTTGGCAAACCATGGCTAGCTATGACGAAATTTTAGAGACTCATCGTATTGGCTGGCGTTATCACCGCAAACAAGTTGCTAAAGCGCGTCAAAAACTCATGTTTCAAAGCCAAATATTATTACACTTAGATAAATATCAATCTATTGCACCTTTTTATTTTCCTGCACTAGAGCCAACTGAGACTCAATGGAAACATATTTTATCATTATGCCCCGCTGGAGTACTGAAAACACTATTGATCCCACTTTACTATGCTATTTTTGGTAAATCAGCGAAACACTTTGAAAAAGTGGATAAACTGAAGCTTCATCAAGATAAAATTTCAGCGTGGCACGCCTTTGCTCGTTCTTTTATGACTATCGCTGCAGTTGGTTTGTTATGGTTGTGGACACAGTGGCAAGTACTGGCTTATCTTACTCTCGGTCTTTCAGTGATGTTGGCTCTATTCGCATCCCTCGATTACCCCGCTAGGTTTATGAAAAATATTTTTACTGGGCAATTGTTTGGCGCTATTACAGCGTTAATCTGCACATGGTACTTATGGCCTTTTGCCTCTTCATCATGGCAGATGACCTTTTTCATTATTCCAGTGATTATTAGTGGCGTTATCATTTTTTCCCATAACCGCCTAATTTTAATTGCTTTTGATTACATTATGGTTTCTTTAATTTTGCTCCAACCGAGCTATCCTTTTTCTCTTTCACTCCCTCAAAGTATCGGTAATGCCATTGCGATAGTTTCAGGCCCATTAGTTGCAATGGCTGCTTTCGCATGGATTTATCCAACCAACCCGACCAAGCGTTACCAGCAATTAATCTATCTCTCTGAGCAGCAATTTAAACAAGGAGTAACGGCTCTAATTCAGGGCAATAAGCCTTCCACATCCCAATTCATGCACCGTTTATTTAGTGGATTATTGCTAGCAAAAAAAGCAAATCTTCCTCACCCGCCTATATTTGATTTTTTTATAACTCGACAAAGTATTTGGTTGTATCTACTTATTTTGCATAAGCAATTTGCGCACCACGCATCAAAGAAAAGAGCCCTTATTGCGCTTGAAAAACGCATTCAACAAAATCGCTTTGACTTAAAGAAAATTTCCACACTATTTCAGCATTTACAGCGTAACGAAAATGATAATAAAGAACTTGAACAGCTTAAGAAATATGTAAAACACTATATGGAAAAAGAATATTGCTAATAATAAAATAAGTTCTTATAAGTACCCCGGCTAAAACAGGCATTAATACTTTATTTCAGACCTAGTCGTTTAGCTAATCGATGTAAATTAGCGATATCGACAGACAATTCTCTGGCACATGCAGACCAATTATAATGGCTTTGTTCTAATACTTGTGAAATGACTTTACGCTGAAAATCATCCGTTACCTCACGTAAATTTTTAGTTAGTGGTAAGACTTTCTGTGATGTTTCTGTAAACTCATACTTATTATTATCAAAGGTAAAATATTGAGGCTGTAAGATAATTTCATCAGTATCACTTGAAGCTCGAGCAAGAACAACGGCACGATGAATCGCATGTTCCAATTCACGTACATTACCTGGCCATGAATAATTGAGTAAATACCGTTGTAATGAAGGACTCAGTACCACACTGGATAAGCCAAAACGCTGGCGATATTGTTCACAGAAGAACCCCGCTAATAAAATAATATCTTCGCCACGTTCCTTTAATGGGGGAACAAATAGCGGAAATACACTTAAACGATGAAATAAATCGGCCCTAAACCGACCTTCTAACACTTCTTCGCGTAGATCACGGTTAGTTGCCGCCAATATACGAACATTAACGCGTAAACTACGGTCATCACCAACACGTTGAATATCGCCATATTGCAATACTCGCAGTAATTTAGCCTGTAACGCTAATGAAAGCTCCCCTATTTCATCTAAAAATAAGGTACCATTATCCGCCATTTCGAATTTACCACTACGGTGGCTAATTGCCCCAGTAAAGGCACCTTTAACATGACCGAATAATTCACTTTCCGCCACACTCTCAGGCAGTGCAGCACAGTTTAAATAAATAAGAGGGTGATCTGCTCGAAGGGATTTTTCATGGATAGATTTAACGACTAGCTCTTTTCCTGTTCCCGTTTCTCCGCCGACCAGAACATTTAATTCAGACGCGGCAACAATATCAATTTCCTTTTTTAATTGTTGCATACGAAGAGATAAACCAATAATCTCGGTTTCTCCAGAAGGTTTAAATAGTATGGGTTTATTCGGTAATATATTTTGCTTTTCAAGCTGTTCAATAAGTAATGCATTATTTAGTGCTCCCGCAGCTAACGCGGCAATTAACCTCAGTGACTCATTGCTAAATGCATCGAATTGATCAGGTTCCATACCATCTAATGTTAATGCACCAATAAGATTTTGCCCCGCATACAAGGGTAAGCCGACACAAGCATGAACTTTTAGGTGTTGATGATGAGGAATTAACCCATCATATGGGTCAGGGAGCTGGCTATCAGCAGGAAAACGAACTACATCACCGGCTCTTGCAATTGCTTCTAGCCGAGGGTGCCCTGACAAAAAGAATCGACGACCTAAAACATCAGCCATTAACCCATCGATTGCTAAAGGAATAAATTGGCCTGATTCATAACGTAATAACGCACATGCATCACACCTTAATGATTGCCTTAACGTGGTAATCAAACGCTGAAATCGATCTGAATGCTCCATACCACTTTGTAATTCGATTGCAATCTTTGCCAGTGCCTCGACAGAAAAACCCATGATTCATTCCCCATTGTCAATTTGACAACAATTATAGTCATAATGACAACACTTAACATAGTCATTTTGACTATAAACTAAAACAAATTATTTTAATTTAGTTAAAAATCAAAATGTTAAATATTGGCATGAATATTGATTATGTCTTCTTATACTCTAAAAGCTACAGGACAAAATTAATATGGCGATTCATGTAAAAAATAACATCCATTGGGTAGGTCAGCGTGATTGGGAAGTACGTGATTTTCATGGAACCGAATACAAAACATTAAAGGGAAGTAGTTATAATAGCTATTTAATCCGCGAAGAAAAAAATGTTCTTATTGATACTGTCGATCATAAATTTAGCCGTGAGTTTGTTCAAAATTTGCGCTCGCAAATTGATTTAAATGATATTGACTACATCGTCATTAACCATGCAGAAGAAGATCACGCAGGTGCATTAACCGAATTAATGAGCTTTATTCCTAATACCCCGATCTATTGCACAGCCAATGCCATTGATTCAATAAATGGTCATCACCATCATCCTGAATGGAATTTCAAAATCGTTAAAACAGGTGACACGCTCAATATAGGTAACAATAAACAATTGATTTTCATTGAGACTCCAATGCTACATTGGCCTGACAGCATGATGACTTATTTTACTGAAGATGCCGTACTTTTTAGTAATGATGCTTTCGGGCAGCACTATTGTGATGAGCGATTATTTAATGACGAAGTCGACCAAAATGAATTATTCGAACAGTGCCAGCGTTACTACGCCAATATTCTTACCCCATTTAGCCGCTTAGTGACGCCAAAAATAAATGAAATTTTAGGCTTTAATCTACCTGTCGATATGATAGCGACATCTCACGGAGTAGTATGGCGTGATAATCCAAATCAAATCATTGAATTGTATTTGAAATGGGCAGCAGATTATCAAGAAGATCGTATCACTATTTTCTACGATACCATGTCAAATAATACTCGTTTAATGGCGGATGCAATCGCTCAAGGCATCAATGAAGCCGACCCTAATGTCGCGGTTAAAATATTTAACGTTGCACGCAGTGATAAAAACGACATTATTACTCATGTTTTTCGCTCCAAAGCGGCACTGGTCGGTACCTCAACCATGAATAATGTCATGATGCCTAAAATAGCAGGTATGCTTGAAGAAATTACAGGCTTACGTTTTTTAAATAAAAAAGCCGCTGCTTTCGGTAGTTTTGGTTGGAATGGCGGCGCCGTTGACCGTGTTCAAACACGTTTGATGGATGCCGGTTTTGATACCGCATTATCTTTAAAAGCAAAATGGAAACCAGACACAAAAACATTAGATGACTGCCGTGAATATGGGCGTAATATTGCTCGCCAATGGGCATTACCTGCATAAATTAAATAACAAAGTAGCATCAGAATTTTATGATTTTTTAAAGGATACCTCATATGCAATTTAGAGATAAAACACTCGGACAGCTCGCATTATCCATTCCTAGAGCTTCTTCTTTATTTCGCCAATATAATATGGATTACTGTTGTGGTGGCAAACAGACGCTGAGTCGCAGCGCAGAAAAATTAAAGTTAGATATTGAGCTATTAGAAAGCCAATTAGCTAAATTAGCCACAGAAACGTTAGAACAGGATTGGCGCAAAGCCCCACTCAGTGAGATTATCGATTTTATCATTGTTCGCTATCATGATAGGCACAGAGAACAATTACCTGAACTAATACTACAGGCACAAAAAGTTGAACGCGTTCATATAAATAAGCCAAGCGTGCCAAAAGGTTTATCAAAATACTTAGAAGCATTACTGGAAGAACTAGCTAGCCATATGATGAAAGAAGAACGCGTTTTATTCCCTATGATAAAAAACGGAATGGGCAGAAACGCAGCAGGTCCAATTAGTGTCATGGAACAAGAACATGATGATGCTGGTGATATCTTAGAAGCAATTAAAGGTATTACCAATAATGTCACACCGCCACCAGAAGCCTGTACTACCTGGCGTGTGTTGTATAATGGTATCAATGAACTGATTGATGATTTAATGAATCACATTAACCTAGAAAATAACTTATTATTCCCAAGAGCACTCGCTGGCGAATAAATAAGTAAGGGGCTATCGATATAATAGACGGCCCCTTGTTTTAAACATTTTTAGTAGATACTAAAAATACCTATTTGTACTGTTGCTTAATTTCTTGCGAAACGACTAATCCACGTTTTGCTTCTTTTTCTGCAATTTCAACAGATAACCCGATATAAGATCTCGGGTCAAGCATTGCTTTAATTTCTTCATTACTGAATGCTGCTGATATCACACTATTTTTGGTCAAATTAGTATAAAAATCTTCCCCATCCGCCGCAGTTTTAATTGCTTCTTCATACAGAAGGGAGTGAGCTTTATCTTTGCCTAATTTTTCCGCCATCTTCATCATGACATACTCAGTATTATCCAGCCCTTTGTTTCTCAAAACATTATGAAGCATTCTCTCTTCATGTGGCACAATCGTCCTAGAAAGCTCTTCAGTTCTTAGTAAAATTTCCGTGGTTAATTCCAAAGCTTCTTCAATTAACCCATCAAATAACATATAAGAGCTACTATCACCTTCATAAGGCCTTACCGCAGAATACATACCAACACTCGGTAAAGAATATAATTTCTGTGAGTTAGCAATAATTCCCTTAGCAAGTTTTGGGTTTATTTTATGCGGCATAGTACTACTGCCCACTGTTCCTTTAGTAAAGCCTTCTGAAACCTCTGCAATTTCTTCTAACGTTGTGCTATAAACTTCTTCACCGATTTTATGACAAATATTGGCCATTAACGCTAAATTTGCCATATATTCAAGCTTATGCGTACTTAAGTTTCTGGATGGTACTTCCATGGCTTCCATACCCACCAGCTCAGCGACACGTTTTTGTACCGCTATACCAACATCAGGCATTGAGTTAAATGCACCAACAGCACCACCCATCATGATAGTGAAAACCCGTTTTTCACACTCTTTCATACGTTGGTAGCAATCAATAAAATCGCTGATCCACACCGAAACTTTATAGCCATAGGTGATAGGGATCGCATGACGCCCATGAGTTCTTCCCGGCATCACCATATGTTTGGTTCTTTCGGCCAAATCGGCTAAGTTTTCGATGATTTCACCGAGTAACAACATAAATTTATAATGTACGGTTTTCATCATATAGAGCTGTGAACTTTGCTGAATATTTTGCGTGGTAATTCCATAATGGATATATTTACCACTTTCCTCAGAGCAAGCATTCACTAAAACTTTCAAGAAAGGTACAAAGCCATGGCCTATTTTTTGGTAAATACGGCTCATTTCTTCAAAATCGATATTTTCGATAACAGCCTTTTCTTTAATTTCATCTGCCGCTGATTGTGGAATAAATCCCAGTTCCGCTTGAGCTTGGGCCAGCATGGATTCAAACATTAACCAAGTAGAATATTTTGCTTCATCAGACAATAAGTCTTTAATTCCACGGTCATCAATAGTTTTACTTTTAGAATCGTATAATGCTCTCATTTCGTATCCTTTCTTTATTTCTTCATTGCTTCATCAACAGCATTGCGAACAAACTCAACCTTTGGTCCATACACGACATGGACGTGGTTTGCCGATGGAAAGAAGAATGCGGTACATCCTGATTCCAACATTAAATCTTTATCTATTTGGTTCACTTCTCCAACATCAATACGCATACGAGTAATACAGTTATCTACGTTACGAATATTTTGTTTTCCACCTAATGCTTGGATTAAAATTTCTGCGATTTCGCCATATCGTTTTTCTTTAATTAAGGTATTTTTCAGATTACTCGATTCTTCACGACCAGGAGTTTTAATATCAAATTTAATAATTGCCCAGTAGAAAATAAAGTAAGTGACGACGGCTAAACAGCTACCGATAATAACCAAGAAGATCCAGTTAGTGTGTTCGTACAGTAGACCAAAAATAGTAAAATCAAAGACGGTTCCACGAATATAACCGATACCGACCTCAGCGAATGAAAGCAACACCGCACCGATACCGACAATAATGGCGTAAATTAAGTACAGTAATGGCGCAATAAATACGAAGGTAAATTCGAGTGGCTCCGTGACGTTACCAAGCATGGCTGTTAATACCATGGTAACCAGCATGGATTTCACTTCTGCGCGGTTTTCTTTCTTCGATGTTTTGTAAATAGCAAGAGCAATTGCAGGGAATAGGAATAGTGTGACTAGCATTTGTTGCTGCGCCATAAAGCGAGTCAAACTTGGCATCATCGACCAATATTCACTATCTGGGCCTTGGTTAAATAGCACCTCAGTTAATGCAGGAACAACACCAACAAAGGTTTGTCCGTCAATAACATAAGTACCACCCGCCTCAGTAAATCTAAATAAAACGTTCCATACATGGTGTAAACCAAATGGAATAAATAAACGTTCACCACCCGCGGTAAAAAATGGCCCTACAGGACTTAAAAATACCGCAGAGAGTTTCATCAAACCTTGGACTAATACTTCCCAAATAAACGGTAATAACGCACCCACTCCAATCATTAAACCGATCATAATAATAGAAACGGATTTTTTACCAGAAAAGAAAGCAAATGCGGTTGGCAATTCAAGGTTATAGAACTTATCAGTCGCCCAAGCGGCAATCAAACCAGTAATAATCCCTCCTGCGGCACTGATATTTAAAGTTTGTATACCAAGAACTTTAATTTGCCCTACTTGCCCCATCATTGCAGGGTCTGCAAGCTTACCAGTAAGCACTAGCCAAATATTCATGGTGATGATCAGCGATAAGTAGCCGACAACCGATGCAAAGACGGCGATCCCCTTATCTCGATGGCTCATACCATAGGCCACCCCCATAGCAAACAGTAGGGGAATATTATCAAAAATAACACCCGCGATTGAACGAATGCTGACAAGTAATGCATTAACAGTTTCATTTCCGAGAAAAGGAAAACGTGCAATCATATAAGTTTGCACTAATGCACCACTGATACCCAATATCATACCAATAGGTGCTAAAACACCTATCGGAAGGAGTAATGTTCTCCCAAAGCGTTGAATAGATTCACCAAACTTTTTTCTGGCCATACTGTTTCCTTATGACTTCTATTATTAGAATTAAAGGCATACTAGCTTGGGGGGATTATAAAAGAAATGATGTCACGGTTTTAAAAGTTATCTTAGGTCATAACTAATGACCTAGGTCATATTAATAAAAACTATCTACCAAAGACAAGAATGAAAGACGAGTGAAGTTTTCTTAGAAAATAAAAAAGAAAATTTAAAGTAGATTTTCTAATTCATTGATAAGTAAATCAACTAAAATAAAAAAGCCAATTCTGGATTTTGTGTCATCTCTTTTAGTATCAAAGTTATCGGCAAAACAAAACAGAGTGTTATCAGTATAAGTAGTTAGTTCATTAGTATTAAAGGCGGTCATACTAATGATATTTGCCCCTTTTAATTGCACAATTTTTGCTGTTTCAATAATTTTTTTGGTTCCCCCTGATAGTGAGATAAAAATGACGGTGTCATCTTTGCTGACTAATCGAGTGAAAGAATCAGATAAATTGTAGTCATTAATGAAAAAACAGTGTAAACCTAACGCAAATAGTAAGTGTTCAAGATAATAGCCAACAGCCTTACTTGTCCCTCTGGCAACAATAAAAATATTTCTCGATTTATGTAGTATTTTAGCGCAATCGCTAATTTGCTCTTCGTTAATTAATGTAAAACTTTTATTAATATTTTTTTCAAGTTGTTTTTTATAAGACGAAGGTGTGATTTTTTCAGTTTTATTTTTTGTTAAAATATAATTATTAATCTGAAACTTAAGTTCTTTAAATCCACTAAACCCTAATTTTTGCGACAAATTAATAATAACTGTTTTAGAAACAAAGGTTTTAGCAACTAGTTCATTAATATTTAAGTAAGGGATATCTGTAATATTATCAGTCAGGTATTTTAAGACTTTTTTTTCGCTAATGGTTAAATTATCGTAATTTTTTAAGAAATCTAACATATCCCCTCCCCGATGAGCCTAGCTAGCTTTCAAGTGACTCTATTGTATAAGAATAAAGTAATAAACAAGTAAACAGCACTCAAGAGTGGCGCTGTTTACTGGACAAGAAATCACTTAAACTTAAGTTGTTTCACAGCCTCATCGATATCAATTTCATCTTCCGAAAATGTTAATGATGTCCCATGTAACGTACTAATTTCTAATTTTTTCAATGAACGCATTTGACCAGGTTTATCTGATTTTGGTTTGATACTATTCATTAATGCGCCAATTGATAACACGGTATTTTCTTTATCGATACGCGTATCTGCAGGTACTTCTACTGAATAAACACGATAGGATTTAATTGATGTAATCTTAATCCGTTCTCCTGCGATATAAATATATTTACTTTCAGGTATGACTTTGACCGCAAAAGCAGATAACCCTTTATTATTTGTCGTCGGTTCGAAAGTAACTGCGGCATTTTTTTTAATCAAATCTGGGTTGGCAACCTTAACCACATGAAAATAACGATTATCGCCATTCTCATCTTTGATAAATCCAAAACCTTTATCTTCGAACCATGTTGTGATCGTTCCATTCATTGCCATTACCGCCTAATTAATCTTTTATTGACTCAGTTTTTACAACACGCAGTATAGAGCACAATGCGTGTGCAGACTACGGCTTTGCTTTTAGTCTGAGTGATAAATTTACGTGATGCAAGTGACAGCGTTCGCCTGCCTACTAAAAATTGGTTATTATCAACCACCATTTTTTGCTGGAAAGGCTAATGACTGAAATCATCGACACCTTTATTGCCCCGCCCTGTCACGATGAGATAGAAATTATCTATCAGGATGAGCATCTAGTTCTTATTAATAAGCCAAGTGGCCTACTCAGCCTTTCTGGAAAAAACCCACAAAACTTAGACTCCGTCCATCACCGATTAGTACAAATATTCCCAGACTGTACTCTTGTTCACCGTCTCGATTTTGGCACATCTGGGTTAATGGTGGTTGCTCGCAATAAAGCCATCAATGCAGCTCTAAGCCAGCAATTTAGCCAACGCTCCGTCATTAAAATATACCAAGCTCTACTTTGTGGCCACTTAGCTAATGATGAGGGGGTCATTGATGCGGCAATAGCAAAAGACCCTGCACAGTTTCCCCGCATGTCGCTTTGCGAGGTGAATGGCAAACCAGCCCGCTCCCACTACCAAGTGATTGAGCGTCTGTATCACCCATTAGATAATGGCACATTGCTCCCAGTAACCCGAGTCCAATTAATACCTGAAACAGGGCGTACCCACCAGCTACGCATCCATTGCCAAAAATTAGGTTACCCTATATTAGGCTGCGACCTATATGGTGGGCGATTATTACAAGGGACTGAGCAGACTCCACGTTTACTTTTGCACGCTAGCGAATTGCATTTTGTTCACCCTGCGAGTCAGAAGAACGTTAAAATGTTTAGCGCCAGCCCGTTTTAACGCCAAAGATACGACTTAAAATTTGACGAGTATTACCACATCAGGTCGTCAGGGATCTTAAAGTCCGCATACGGGTCATCTTCATCCTGTTCTTCTTGGCTAAGTGCATTGTTGAGTACGATACTATCCGCATCTCTTTGCGTTATTTTATCCGCTACGCTTGCTGGAATAATCACATACTCGTTAACATCACTGTTATCAATCGTTAAACGTGCAATCGCCAGACGCCCACTGATCAGTTGCGTTTGTGTTATTTTGTCTACAACAACTTGCTTGATAACGTTGTTATCTGTGAAATTAAAACTAATATCTCCCTTTGAAATATCAACTTTATTCATTTCAATAAGTTGTTTAACTTGCGCTTTAAACTCTTTGGATTGCACCATTTGTTTATGCTGCTCACTCAATTGTTTGTCACGCTCAAGCTGTGCTTTTTTATTTTCTTCTACGGCTTCCCTTGCTTCACGCGCCTGAACACGTGATTTTTTAGCCGTTCTTTGCACTTTTGCCATTTTCTTACTAGTAACTAATCCTGCTTTTAGCATTTGCTCTTGTAAGGTGAGTTTCGCCATCTTCGCCTCTAAATCTATCGGATAATTATGTGATTATACCTGTAGCGACTGAGACCTGATAGGCTTTGAGCTTTATTGATAGAGAAATTATGTGATGTTATTTAAGAAAAGATGCTAGCGATGATAATTCAAAATTTGGTGTGTTTAACTTATTTTGTCTAATCCAAAATATGTTTATAAAAAAATCATCGATATATTGTGATTTTGTTATAAACACGATTTGCTCAGTAACCATAGAGAGCTGACGAGAAAAAAATGGAGGCTTTCATCCATATAAAAACCTCTCTATTTCAATAGCTACGGAGTGGACATAATAATGGTAGCGGCTGAACTAAACTGGCCTTCTATCAATTCATTTGGCGATAAATTAGGTTTTTTAACTAGCGTGAACATTAATGTATCTCTACCATGCCCATTTTCTATTTTTGAATCGAAATGCCCATTCATAGGGGAAACTCTTTGCCCTTGATGATAAACCTCAACACCTAATCCAGACATAATAGAACCTTGACTACCAATATCTCCTGTTCTAACAAGTAAAGCATCAGATGAGAAAGTCGAAGTTTCTCCGCTAATAATCATCTTTATTGGCGCCGTCAGGTTATTATCTTCACAACTATAAGTGATTTCTGCGTTACGTTGAAAACGGCTTGCACTTCCCACCGTTGAAATACCCGATGCATTTACTGTTTCAAAATCAACAATGATGATTTGGTTATCATTGATATCACACGTACCCGTTCCAACAACTACGTCATTACCTGCATAGAAATTCCATTTAAAATAAGCATGGTCAATATGCTGATTACTATTTACAAATGTCGCATATTTATGGAGATCTAATGTCATCAGCAAATCGCCTTTTCTTACCAAGACTGATGGCGTTGGTTTAACATTTACCTGCAAATATAATTTAATTTGTAAAGGTTCACTAGCTGTAGTTAAACGAAATACTTGAATTTCTTTACCACTAAATGGTGCTAAATAATAAGCGCCACGTACGACCACACCCGCTTTTAATTCTGGGTTATTCTTAAATGTTGGACCAAGGTCAGCACCAGTCACATTTAAATAATCAACATAAGCACTGGGGGCTTCATTACGGCAGGTCATAAAATCACTCACATCCGCAAATTCATTTATACGATTTGGTACAGCAAAAATATCATTATCGAGAGGAACATCATAAATACTTTGTGTTCCCCCGCCAACTTCCTGCCCTCCATTAGTTTTACACTGGAACGCAAAAATAGTTGGGGAAAATAATAAGGTTGCGAGAAGTAATATTAATATCTTCATTGTTACTGATACCTTAATCATAAATTAAACTAAAAATAGCGGTTGCAGTAAAATGGCCAAACGCAATACTTTTATTTTTTATTGCATCGGGTTCCCCTTGCACATTCGCATTAAAACTTAAAATATTTGTACCATTCTCTAAATTGTATGCAGGCGTCGTACTATTAATGGGAATTTTTTTACCGCTATATTCTAAGATTTCAATTCCGATGCCCGAAGCCATGCTGCCAGAATCTAATGCAAGAAGGCCTGGTAAATTGATATTTTCGTTTCCTGTAAACTTAACGGTCACCGTTCTAAAGATACTATTATCACAGTCATCTAAATGAATATTAAAATTTTCAATTGGCGTTTTTTGATTAATATAGAGGTACTTATTAACGATAGTACCAAAGTCCACAATGATATTTTCATCACCGGGCCTTACTGTACAAGCTTCAGCGACAAGCTGGCCTCGTATCTTAATTTCACCAATTTGACCATTTTTTGCATGACTCTGTAACGAAAAAAATAACAAACTTAATAGCATGGAGAGTATTATTTTTTTAAATTTATAAAAATTGAAATTTAAGTTATTCATATAAATACCTTCAATGCTATATCAGACAATCTATTAAGATTATTCATACGTTATTTGAAAAGAAATAACACTTCGATAAGCTCCAGCCTGTAACTTCTCTGCAATTCTTACGGGAGCTACATAATAAGTTAAAATATTTTGCCCCGTAGAAATAAGCTCAGGTTCACTATACTCACCAAAAGCAATTTCTTTTCCTTTAGGATTAGTTATCTGCAATCCAAGCCCATTCACACCTTCAACTCTCGCTATGTTCGGCCTAAAAGGGACAACTGGCGTGATAAACCTAATTTTCATACCTGGCTGAGAAATACTCCATGTAGCATTACCTGATTTATTGTTTCTCAGAACTGTTGGAGTTTCGATACAATCCAATAACTCGATGTTGATCGGTATCTTGTGGCCTTGGGCGCCAATTGTTTTTAATGATGCAGTTTCAATATTTCCTAAATCAACGGATTGAAATGCAGAATCCATCGATAAATGGCATGCACTCTCCGTTAATGAGCCATAAACGAAAATTTTACCATTTGCACCTTCAACATCCCAATTACCTGTTGTGTTATAAAAGGCATTATTTGATTCCGCATATATCACAGCTGAATTAAATATGAGAGACAATCCAAAGAGTAAGGAAAAGCTTTTTTGATTAATCATCATTTTCCTCTCTATTTATTTTCAGGAACAACCTGACATGTATTTGCGTGACATTTAAATTGAAGTTTCGGCCTACCGCCATAGTCATTTATATAGGTCAATACCGGGTTTGCCCCCACAGTAGAACTTGAAACCCCTAATTTTTCTTCACTAAATGGTGCAACCATAACCGCCTTAAAACTCTGATTTACTGGTGAATCTTTTCGCTCAGCAGCACCAATAATCGTGATATAAAAGGGGGTTGGGTTTTTAATGATATATTGGTCGCCTTGCTTAATAAGCTGTGTTTTTTCTTGCCAAGGATTATTCAGCATTTCTGTTTCGCTTAGCATGATACTTTTAGGGCGATAAAATAATTTAATTTTGCTTTGTAACGCTAATTGCAAAACATTCGGTTTATCACTTTTTGGCGGGATCTCCCTTAAATTAAAGTAATAAACACTTTCTCTATCCTGAGGTAACTGACTAATTTCAGGAAGCGCCTCAATACGGACTTGGCTTGATTTTTCGGGTTCAACTCTCTGCACCGGAGGTAATACAGCAAACGGTGAAGTAATTTTTACCCCTTGAATATTTTCAACCCACCCTTGGGCCAAATAAGGTAGCTGGTTATTTTTATTAGTAATAGTAATTGAAACGCTTTTTTGATCACCATTAAAAATAACTCGGGTTCTATCTAAAGCAATTGCCGAGAATGCGCTTCCGCTAACTAAACTGCTTAATAAAATAGTACTGATATATAAATTAGTTAATTTTTTCATAGCAATCACTCATTTACAGATTATTATCTGCTTCATTACGTTTATTTGATAATGGTTTACAAGGAATGAATAATCCTTGGTTAATTGTTTCTAAGTTTTCAGGAAAATTAATTTCACATTGTGCTTCCCCACCCCAATGAATAATCATGACTTCATTTGGGTTGATACCACTAACATAGGCATATCCATTATCAGTAACTATTCCCGTTTCTTTTCCTTTCAGATTCGTGATCTGGGCACCAAATGGCGGTGCAGAACCGTCAGACATACGCATTGAAAGCATCATCTTTTCACCAGACAGTACATTAAATTTGCGATAGCCAATCGCGCCTTCTGTTAATGTCGCTTGAACAATAGAATCCGTTACTTCGGCATTATTCGGTAATGCATTTAAATCGACTTTAACTTTACTACGGTAGTAGCTATTTAAGTCAGGGACAATCACTTTACCAAATGCATTTGATGCAATAGGGATCCCTCGGTCTGATACGGGAATTTTAGCCACACCATCAGTGTCGATCAGCAAACGAGTTCCGCCAATATTTGAAACTCGGTGAGCATCCGCACCATTTAAAGTCATGGTAAATCCGCCTTGTGCCCCTACCCCAAATGATGTGTAATTATTATGAATATAGCTGGCATTCGCAGTTAACTTAGTATTATCACCATAATGGGTAATATAGGTACTTGCGGTTCCACCTTTGTTGGTCGAACCTGCACTGACTTGATAATTGGTTCTATCTGACAATTTGTCATAATAGGTTGCTCGATTAACGGTATCATCCCGTGTTGCTTGCAATGAATAGCCAATATTTGCACCATTTCCCCAAGGCATTGAAGCTGAAATATACAGGCCATCATCATTTGTTTCGTTATATTTATTGCGATAGGCCGATAACGAAATATTAATATTCTTCAGGCTTCCCCAATCTAAGGTTTTTGTCACCATTAAATTGTAGCGATTACTTTCTGGCTTATCCCAATAGGTTTGGTGCGAGTAGTTTAAATAAGCTGTAATTCTCGATTCCCTAAAGTTTTTATTTAAAGAAATCACATACATTTCTTTATTACTACCTTGACGCTCACCTGAGTCTTTAGCCGTTAAAAAATCGGTTACAGTCATAAAACTGCGTTCTGAGAATCGGTAACCTGCGAACTGTACTTGGCTATCATAGTCATCAAAACGTTTTGAATAGTTTATTCGATAAGAATTACCTGTGAGTTTTTTATCATTAGGAATATTTGCAATAGAATGCGTAATATCGAAAGATAAGGCACCAAATGCCAATAAGTCACGACCGACACCCACGTTGAATGCATTATAGTCTTGACTATTTAATGAGCCTGCAAGCAATGACCAACCATTAGTGACACCCCACGACATTTCACCACTCGCAAATGTATCTCCATTAACATGATGATCCATATCCGTTGGGCGACCCATCGCTAATTTATATCGAATACTACCTGGTCGAGTTAAATAAGGGATATTGGCTGTTTCAACCTGATATTCTTGAACTGAACCATCCTGCTCTTCGATTCGAACATCCAGTTTTCCCGTCGTCGCATCACTTAAATTTTGGATACGGAAAGGACCCGCAGCGACTTGTTCTTGATAAATAATCCGCCCTTGTTGGCTAACAATCACCGTCGCATTTGTCGTCGCAACACCCGTTATTTCAGGTGCATACCCACGTAAATTAGGTGGTAACATTAAGATATCAGAGCGTAAGCCAACACCTGTAAATCGAAAACTATCGAATAAATCAGTGTTAAAATAGTCCTCGCCCAAGGTCAATTTCGCTTTAATGCTGGTTAACGCTTTATAGGCGTATAGTCGGCTCCATTGAAAGTCATGCTCATTTTTACTATCCGAGCCAGTTTCTCGTTGAGCACGCCCCTGCCAATCTCCCCTAAAGCGCCATGCACCAAGGTTCACACCTGCGACACCATTTGCTGTCACATTATAGTTGCTATTATTATCATGAGGCTTATTCGCTCTTGCGTTTATATTGTAGTCTAAAATAACCCCTGAAATTCCTTCATCCCACAGAGAAGGCGGATCCCAGTTAGCTGTTCTATATTCAAGGTAGGCTTGAGGTATACTCAGATACAACGTTGAGTCAGATAAATCCCCCCGTGCTTGAAAGCCGGGCAAACTGCGTAAATCAAGACACTCATTATTATGCCACCACGTAATTTGCTTCAACGAACTGGCTGTTAGTCCTAGCTGCTGGACTTGTTCTGGTGTGATACAAACGAGGCTATCTTCAGGGTCGTTTTCTGGCGCATAGAATGAAAACCGTTGCTCGGGTAAAGTTTCTTTATTTACTTGTACTTTGAGGGGATAAATACCAGGCATAATATAGCCTGCACGTGAGAATTGCTTAACATCAATGTTTTTTTTGTCTTCTAAATCAAATAATGCCGTATTAAATTGTATGGTATCGGCAGCATATAACTGAGCGGATAATGACCCAAATGTAATCATTATCGTTGTCGTTATTATATTTATTTTGTGTTGTTTAAAAAACATAAAAAACATCCCTAAAACACCAATATAATTTCTTAGAATTAATAATAATCGACCTTGAACCTTAATAAGGTTTGGTAATTACCCGCTTTAACAGGATGATAATTGGTGACTAATTGCATTTGATATTTAAGGATCATTGTCCCTGGCGTAATTCCTAATGCAGGTAATGGCTTTCCTGGTGTAATGGAATATCCCGATATATCATGCAATGCCAATTGCACTCCTTTTGCTTCACCCGAGAGTGTGAAAAAATCACCTTCTGATGGACCATCAAAAGTGACTTCGAGTGAATTCCATTCGTTATTATCTTTCGAATATTTTTCCCAACGACAATCAATGAGCTTAATATTGAATTCTTTTATGGGGCCTTTCCCAACTTCACGAATATAGCTTGTTGGAAGTACCCCCATATTAATGGTCTGATCCCTAGACCCAATATCTATTGCGCAGGCAGTATCGACTATTTCGCCATTCATCGTGACTTTACCCCACCCATGAGATGATGCAGCCATTTGTGGCGAAAGAAATAATGTTAGAAGAAATAGGGAAGATACTTTGCTTCGCAAATAGATAAATCCTTTCACTTTAACCTCTGACTTAATTTGGTGATTAATAGAGGAACACAAAGGTATTCCTCTTAAACTAATCAATTAGTTATAAGTTAAGGTAAAGTTAGTTACGCCTTCGAATTTACCTAATGGAATTTTATCAACCGCAACGTTTGCACCTTGTACATAAGCGCTATAACGTAATGTATTATCACCCGCTTGTAATTGATGTTCTTGAGCTGTTGCAACTCCCATATCTAACGCTGCGCCATTAGTATCCGTTAATTGAATACCCACGTTGCCAGCAATAGTTGGGTCTGTTGCATCTAAGCCTGTTACACCGAGTAATTTAGAATTGAAAGCAGCGCTAGAACCAGAGAATGTGATACTCACTTTATCGTTGTACACTTTATCATCTGCATCTTTCGGGAATACACAGTCTTCCAATTCAATATTGAATTGCTTCGCGCTAGAAGTACCGCCATTCGCTAAAACAGAGTTAGCGATTTGGCCTAACCATACTGTTTGGTCAATAGAATCTGAACTAATTGAGCAAGGTGCATCGATGATTTCACCTTTAAATGTGACTTTACCATGCCCTTGATCAGCGAGTGCTGGAGATGCAATAGCGGCAGAAACTAGTGCGGCTAAAAATACTTTTTTCATTTGAACCTCATTTATATATAACAACGTGATGATTACCCAACATGATGTAGGGCATAGTTAGAATTTATTATTTTTAAAATAACTATTTGCTGTATAAAGAATTTAAAATAATTTCTGTTTGTCGATTAAAAATATAATGGTAGTTATCCTTTTCATCGGATAAACATTCACTATTATGAATAAATGAATTAGCACTAGGATTTTTTTCATTTATTTTCAATGATACACTTTCAAAAAATGCACTCGGGCTAATTTCTAGATAAAATAAAATTGAAAATAGCATTCCACAGTTAATGCTACATATTCCTCTTTCATAACGAGATATTTGTTGTTGTGATATCTTTAATTTTTTAGCTAGATCACTACCACTAAGCCCTTTCTCTTTTCTAAGATGCGATAATTCCATGCCAATTTGTTCAGTTAGTATTTTCTGAAAGCTATCTATACTGGTCTTTAATTTATTACTTTTCATATCTCACCAATTAAAGCCTTGTGTAATGAGGCAAAACAATCAGAACCACTCATAAAGTGAACAATTTATTTTTTGAAATGCAAAAAAAACGCAACAAAATAAATCAAAATGTTGCGTTAAATGAGTTTTAGGTAAATTGTTTTATATATAAGAATCGTCAGAATTAAAATCTTTAATTTATACCTTAAACTAGAAAAGTCAGATGATTTAACTGGTGAGTTTTATTGCAAAAAAAATAATGAAAGATAACTTTTTGTTGTTAATGACAAATTTTTACATTAATTGATAATTACCTCTAAAATGCATTGCTGCAACAGAGTTTTATGCTATTTGATTTTAGTTAGTCTGATAATTATACTTATTAGGTAATTTGAACATTTTGATTTATTATGTTGCGTTACGAATTGATTTTTATAGATATTTTATTTTATCCGATTGATTGTTATTGATAATTAATTAATTTTTTTATTGTATATTAAATTAATGTGTTTTAAATCATCAATAAGATGTTTTTAACTCACAAAAACCAAAAATATGAACTTATCATCTAAATGATTTCACTTATATGGTGACCTTTCACAGAATAACTTTATTTGATAGTCAAAAATAGACTATTACTGTAAAAAAAATGATTGAAATATGATAATAATTAGTTAACTGAGAAAGCGAACCATCAATACTCGCAATTAGAGTAATTAAATTATGATGATTCAAAAAAAAAGAATAAATAAAATTATAAACTAATCTTATTTTTAAAGGCTGGAAAATAAATTACTTGAGTATGTTGTTTATGGCTTTAAAAATAATTACTACCCTTAATATGCATAAGAATACCTCAGTTTTATAAAATCAATTACCTAAATAACTGAGGTATTCTTGGTGTTTAGTTCATATTATTATGTTTAGTGCTAGCTTTATATTGACACAACTCATTAAATTACTTATTGATTCGACCAAATACCACTAAATCTTTTTTCATTACTAGCAGTATAAATTACAGTATGGGCGATATTTCGATGCCCTAAATAGTCTTGGATTAACCGAGTGTCCCTACCCAAATCAGCTAAAGCATAGCCGCATGCATGCCTTAGCATATGAGGATGAAGCTTTACAGGAAGCCCTGCTATTTTGCCATACTGCTCAAATAAGCGATAAATTTGATAACGAGAGATTTGGCTTCCCTTTTGTGAAATAAATAAACAATCTGACCCTGCTGTTTTCCAAGAATCTCTTTCAACTAACCATTTTTCAATCGCATTAAACTCTTCGGGAATTATAGGCTGTACGGTAGACAGCCCTCCTTTTAGTCTCCTAACAAATATCACTTTCTGCACCAAATCAATATCAGACATTGTGATATGAGTGAGCTCACTAACTCTTAATCCATGCAAAAAGCTCATTAATAACAAGCAATAGTCTCGATTAGGATAGCGACCTTGCTTTGTAGCATCCAATAAAGAATTAACTTCTGTACGTGTAATAAATTTACGTTTAGTCATTATGATCTCATCTATACCTCATTATATTTCGCTATATACCAACGATAAATCAACTAAAAATAATAATTTTTCAGAAAATTAAATATAATATGTCAGAAAGGTCAGTGATGATACCGAAATGCAACAACTTAATCATGATGTTACTAGGATACAAAAGACGAAATATGATGAATAGTTGAATGGAAATTGATTTATAAGGTAGTTATGTTGTTTTCATTCCATGAATGATGAACAATAAAGGTAGCCTCACATGGGTATTAGCCTGTATCCCTTTTCCCCCCTTATCTAGAATAGTGTATACTTGCCGGCAAGAAATTTATTCACGGTTAATTAATATAATGAAAGAAATCGAAAAAGCACAAATTAAGCTTCTTAGCGACCGTTTAGATCTTATTCGTCGCCAGATGGCAAGTATGCAACTGACGAGTGAAGTAGAAAAACACGCAGAACTAGAGAAAGAAAAAGCGACACTGGAAATTGAAATCGCTCGTCTGAAGGCGGAGCGTAACAAAAAACTAAGCAAAGAAGCGCAAAAACTAGTAGATATGCCGTTCAAGCGTCCCATCACTAAGAAAGAACAAGCCGACCTTGGCAAGCTGAAAAAATCCGTGCGAGGCTTGACCATTGTCCATCCAATGACGGCATTAGGCCGCGAAATGGAACTGGATGTTATGACCGGTTTTTCTAAGGCTGATTTCTAGTTAGAAAGTCAACCCAACTAAAATCTGTAATGCCCAACGAATACTGGGAGGTTCTTAATACACTTTTTATAGTTATGAACCGCTAGTAAGTAATTCAGCCGCTCATCATCCATCACAAACCCTTTGATCAGATACCGTTCTAGCGTTTGCGTTGCCTACTGGCGAAATTGAGTGCCACCAACAGATGTAACGCAGTAACTGACAGCAAGCACATTATTTTACTAAAAATAATGTGCTACTATATTTATAAATTCTGTTGAAAGAAAACAGTGAGTTTATCGAAAGGGATCTTGCTTAGATTATCATATAAATCAACATGATCAGCATTTGGAATAATCAAGAGTTCTTTAGGATCTGAAGCTACTTTGTACACATCTTCAGAATAATAACGAGAATGTGCATTTTCCCCTGCAATCAGCAAAATTGGTCTTGGTGATATCATTTCAATATTGGTATGCATAGGAAAATTAAAAAAAGATATAGGCGTTGTTGCTGTCCACGCGGTTGTTGAATTAATTGAACGGGGATGAAAACCTCGAGGAGTACGGTAATAATCAAAAAATGCGGCTAATACAGGCGGTGCATTCTCTGGCAGAGTCTCCGGTAAAACACGTTGTCCCTCGATAATATTGCCATCTTCATCGAATGGCACCTCATGGTAACCTAAAGCATAGTGTCCGTTTTTTGCATCTTTCCAGCGCTGCTGGCTAAGATAATCAATCACTTTATGTCGTTCTTCAATGGTGTAACTATCTTGGTATCCGCGGCTAATACTGCGAGACATATCGTACATTGATGCTGTTGCTACGGCTTTAATACGTGAATCGCTACTCGCTGCAGTTAAAGCCATACCACTTAATCCGCAGATAGCTAACGCACCAATACGCTCGCGATCCACATTTGGCTGTAGCCCTAAAAAATCGACAGCAGCACTAAAGTCTTCCGTATTGATATCCGCAGAAGCAACATTTCGAGGCTCACCCTCACTTTCTCCAGTAAAAGAGGGATCAAATGCTAGAGTAATAAAACCACGCTCTGCTAATGTTTGTGCATACAACCCCGAAGACTGCTCTTTTACTGCGCCAAATGGACCACTCAATACAATTGCAGCAAATAACCCATTGCTATGTTTAGGTTGATATAAATCTCCGACTAAGGCTAAACCATAACGATTTTTGAATGTGACTTTTTTATGTTCAACCTTATCACTTTTTACAAAGGTTTTATCCCATAGCTCACTGAAATTTGTATTTGGTTGCGCTAATACTGGCGCTGTAATTATCGATGCCATACCTGCAACAGCAATACTTGCCCCCGTTAATTTCAATAAATCTCTACGTTCATGATCCATAATGTACATCCTCTTTTAGTCATTTCTTTGGAAAAGCTCTATCACTGCTTGTTTTGGTGATATTCCAGCCCATGGGTTATGTTTCCTTTTCAGCCTTTGCTGTGCATTGAACAAGTATTGCTGCGACTACAAGAAATAACGTACTGATTGCAAAGGTACTTTCATAGCCCATCAAATCAAATATTATGCCTCCCACCGAAGCGCCGCAGGCAATGGAAAGTTGGATCACAGCAACCATCAATCCCCCTCCTGCTTCTGCACTATTTGAAAATATTCGAGGTATCCAACTCCACCAACCAACAGGCGCCGCAGTCGCGATAAAACCCCAAATACTCAATAATACGATGGAAGTAAGACTGGAATAGCCAAAGAAAATAAGTGATACCGCAATACTGGCCATCAATAGTGGAATGGCGATTAATGTTTGATAGAACCCTATTTTTAATACACGATTAATCAGTAGAGTTCCGATAAATCCCGTAATACCAATAAGTAACAAACTAAATGTCACCATCGAGATATCGACTTTTACGACGGTCTCAAGGAAAGGACGCACATAGGTAAATAAGGTAAACTGCCCCATAAAAAATAACCCGATAGCAAGCATACCCAGTGTGATAACGCGATATTTAAAGAAGCTAAAAATACTGAAAATCTGAGGCGTATTTTGATGACTGTTCGGATCAGTTGGCATTGAGGGTAAACTCACCCACAACCACAAAATAGTTGCAATCGCGATAGGTACCAAGCCTAAAAATGCCCCTCTCCATCCAATAGTTGAGCCCAGATAAGCTCCTAAAGGTGCAGCAATAACCGTTGCTAGCGCATTGCCGCTATTGAAAATAGCCAGTGCCTTAGGAACTTGATCTATCGGCACAAGGCGCATTGCTATCGCAGCAGACATAGACCAAAAACCGCCTACAACAATACCGATTAGCGCACGACCAACCATATAAGTATAATAATTGGTGGCTAAAGCAATCATCGCGCCTGACGCCCCCATTAAGAACGTAAGCCCCAGCAATAAGGCTTTACGATTTAAATTACGAGTAAGTGCAGAAATAAATAAGCTCGTTATGACAGCAAATATTCCTGAGATAGTAATACCTTGTCCCGCCATTCCTTCAGTTACCTGAAAATCAAGCGCTAACGGCGTTAACAAACTCACAGGCATAAATTCTGAAGCTATCAATACAAAAACACATAGCGTCATGGCAAAAACTGCACTCCAGTTCGCTCTTTCAGGAAAATTTCGCTCTTGAAAAATGGCATTATCCATCGATTATATTCGCCTATGTACCTACGATATTTAATGGACATCATCATGGCATACAGGTAATAATTTAATTAGTGGGTATAATCTTCATGAACTTGTGAGAAAAATTCATTAATGATGAAAGGTAAAATGAATGACTTGCACGCTTTTCTTATCGTTGCTCAAGAGCAAAGTTTTACAAAAGCGGCTGCAAGACTTGGTGTGACGCCTTCGGCATTAAGCCATACAATACGACTTTTGGAAGAACGCTTAGGGATTCGACTTCTAGCAAGAACAACCCGAAATGTTTCAGTAACAGAGGCTGGCGCACAGCTAATGAATGCCATCCGACCATTATTTGAACAGATTGATATTGAACTTAATGCATTAAGTGAGTTAAGAGACAGCCCTAGAGGGACTATTCGCTTAAGTTGTACCGATGACCAAATCGAAATTTATATTCGACCAATATTGAATAATTTTTTACAAAAATACCCTGATATCACAATAGAAATATATGTGGACTATGGTTTTACAAACATTGTTGAAGAACGTTTCGATGCAGGAATTCGAATTGGCGATGATATCAATAAAGACATGATAGCAGTTCGCATTGGGCCAGATTGGCGCTTAATTGCAGTCGCTTCACCGGACTATTTTAAACAGCACCCTAAACCTTTATTTCCTAACGACTTATCTGAACATCAATGCATCAATATTCGCCATCGTGCTGCGGGGGCTATTTATGCGTGGGAATTTAAACAAAATGATCATACAACAAGTATAAAGGTGGATGGGCAACTCGTTTTCAATAGTACACTGCACCAGTTAAATGCAGCGCTGGACGGAATGGGAATAGCCTATATTCCAGAACATTTAGCCGAGCCTTATATTGCCAAGGGGAAGTTACAGGCTGTATTAATCGATTATAGCCCTTACTTTGAAGGTTTTCACCTGTATTACCCAAACCGTCGACAGTCCTCACCCGCTTTTATGGCTTTTGTAGAAGCGATACGGTATCGAACAAAGTAGTCGCATTTGGTGAGTTGGATAAATAGCAGTGCCCCCATTAATACCCCCAGATTGGTTTTTTAGTAGTAGGCTTTTTTACTAATCCCACCAGCACATTGCAAAACTTCACGGTCATTAAAACTTAAAAACTGATCCAGCTTTGTATCCCAATCCTGTAAAAAAACTTGCTTACGACGCAGTGCTTGGTCTTCTGCAAAATCTAACCACATATTGACGATACGGTTTAATTCTTTCAGTTCATTTTCTCGAAGATAGTTCTTCGCGATCGTGACATCGGTTTTATACACCTCATCAAATTTATAGCTGGTTAAGCCCATATCCAGCTGACTGGCTTTGAGCTTCATTGTGGGGGCATCCAAAAAATAGGGAAAAATTATGCCCCCAAACAGGGGTATAAACCAGTAAACAAGGGGAGAATCAGACAGACTTCGAAGTGATTAATCTTGTTGATTTAAAAGGAAAATATAGACTTTGAGAGAAATTCAGAAACTGCGTTTGGCGGAAGATCACAGGAGTCGAACCTGCCCGGGACTGCTGGCAGCCCCAACTGGATTTGAAATCCAGCCGCCTCACCGGAGACGACGATCTTCCTCTATAGATTGGAAAGTGATTATAGACTGAATTCATTATTTTCCAAAGCATTGAAACTACAACTATTGCCTTTATTGATAAAAACCAACAAAAACCCCATTTATTGATAAGCGTTAATAAGAAAAAACGTTAGATTGATATTGAGGTTTGTACATCTGCCCCCATATACTTTCTTATATTCGCAATGGCGTGCTGGTTCTATCACCCATAACATTTATCCTATTTGGGTATAAGTTCGCCATTTAACTTTTATTGTCAACACAGTAAGCCTTGGCCTACGAGCACAAGCCTGCAATCACAGGATGTTTTATGACAAATTCATTATTAGCCGATTCCGCACTACCCCGTTTTTCTACTATAGAGCCTGCGGATATTTTTCCCGCGGTCCAACACGTACTCAATGAATATCGCCAAACAGTAGAAAACCTGTTGAGTGCAACAGATCAATACACTTGGGACAACCTGTGCCAACCTTTAGAAGAAGCCAGTGATAAGCTGTCTCGTGTTTGGTCGCCAGTGAGTCATTTACATTCCGTGAAAAACAGCCCGGAACTGCGCGAAGAGTATGAAAAATGTTTACCATTACTGTCTGAATTCAGTACCTGGATGGGGCAGCATGAGCCTTTATATCAAGCATATAAATCATTAAAAGAAGGGGCTGAATTTAATTCCCTTAGCCAAGCTCAACGTAAGTCTATCGAAAATACCTTACGCGATTTTGAGTTATCCGGTATTGGCTTACCTGCTGAAAAACAGCAACGTTATGGTGAAATTGTGGCACGTTTGTCGGAGATAGCGTCTAAGTTTAGCAATAACGTCCTTGATGCGACCATGGGGTGGAGTAAGCTCATTAAAGACGAAAAAGAATTAGCGGGTATGCCAGAAAGCGCTATTGCTGCAGCAAAAGCCATGGCTGAATCAAAAGGTGAAGAAGGCTACTTACTCACTCTCGATATGCCAAGCTATTTACCTGTTATGACCTATGCTGATAACGCAGAATTACGTCGTGAAATGAGCCATGCATATAGCACCCGTGCGTCTGACCAAGGCCCAAATGCGGGTAAATGGGATAACAGCGAATTAATTGATGAACTGATGGCTTTACGCCACGAGCTAGCGCAATTATTAGGTTTTAAAAACTACGCAGAAAAATCCCTAGCGACCAAAATGGCCGAATCACCAGAACAAGTGCTGAATTTCCTCAATGATTTAGCTGACCGTGCTCATCAGCAAGGGGAAAATGAACTGGCTGAACTGACGGCTTTTGCTAAAGAACATTATGGTGTCGATACGCTTGAATCTTGGGATTTAGCCTATTACAGCGAAAAACAAAAACAGCATAAATTCTCATTAAATGATGAACAATTGCGCCCATATTTCCCTGAACAACGCGTCCTGAATGGCTTGTTCGAAGTTGTTCATCGCATTTATGGTTTAACTGCCAAAGAACGCAATGATGTAGAAACATGGCATAAAGATGTGCGTTTCTTTGAACTCTATGATGAAACCAATACCTTACGCGGCAGCTTCTACCTAGACCTCTATGCTCGCGAACATAAACGCGGTGGAGCTTGGATGGACGATTGTGTTGGCCGTATGGTGCATAAAGACGGCTCATTACAAAATCCTGTAGCCTATTTAACCTGTAACTTCAATAAACCACTTGGCGATAAGCCCGCACTGTTTACTCATAATGAAGTCACTACCTTATTCCACGAATTTGGTCACGGCTTACATCATATGTTAACGCAAATTGATGTTGCAGATGTCGCAGGGATTAACGGTGTACCATGGGATGCTGTCGAGTTACCAAGTCAGTTTATGGAAAACTGGTGCTGGGAGCCTGAAGCCCTCGAATTTATTTCCGGCCATTATGAGACAGGCGAACCATTACCAACAGAAATGCTTAATAGCATGTTAGCAGCAAAGAACTACCAATCAGCCATGTTTGTTCTGCGCCAGTTAGAGTTTGGCCTGTTTGATTTCACCTTACATGCTGAGTATGACCCAGCCAAAGGTGCGCAAGTCATGCCAACGCTATATGCGATTAAAGATAAAGTCGCTGTGGTTCCTTCACCAAAATGGTCGCGCTTTCCACATGCTTTTAGCCATATTTTCGCAGGTGGCTATGCAGCTGGCTATTACAGCTACTTATGGGCAGATGTGCTTGCGGCAGATGCATACTCACGTTTCAGTGAAGAAGGCATCTTTAACCGTCAAACAGGTCAGTCTTTCCTCGACAATATCTTAAGTCGTGGTGGCTCAGAAGAGCCAATGGCGCTGTTTGAACGCTTCCGTGGTCGCAAACCAGAATTAGATGCCATGTTGAAGAGCTATGGTATTCATGGCTAATCGTATTGAGATCCAATTGATCTGCGAAGAGGGTGCCGATCCCGGCACTCTTTCTCAACTTTCTGAAAAATGGCAACTTTCTCATACCCCTGATGCCATTATGGCGGTTGTACTTACGCCTGAAAACTTACAACTGCGCAAACTAGATGAGCCTAAATTAGGTGGGATTTTTGTTGATTTCGTCTCTGGGGCGATGGCCCATCGTCGCAAATTTGGTGGAGGTCGCGGTGAAGCTGTTGCCAAAGCCGTCGGGATCAAAAAAGATTATCTTCCCGATGTCATTGATGCCACTGCTGGCCTAGGGCGTGATGCCTTTGTTCTAGCCGCTCTCGGTTGCCATGTCCGTATGTTGGAGCGCCACCCTGTGGTTGCTGCTCTATTGGATGATGGTTTACAACGAGGCTACCAAGATGCAGAAATTGGCCCATGGTTACAAGAGCGAATGTCATTGATTCATGCATCCAGTATTACAGCACTGAGTGAGATAACCCATGCCCCTGATGTTATCTATCTTGATCCGATGTACCCTCATCGGCAAAAAAGTGCTTTAGTGAAGAAAGAAATGCGAGTATTTCAGTCATTGGTGGGAGCAGATGATGATGCAGATTCATTATTAGCCCCTGCGATTGCTTTGGCTAAACGTAGAGTGGTTGTTAAGCGCCCTGACTACGCGGAGCCCCTTGCGGGACAAAAAGCGCCATCAGCGGTTACCACTAAAAACCATCGATTTGATATCTATCCATGCATTAAAAATAGCGAATAAACGTAACGGCGAAGGGCGTATGTACAGGTGAATTTATCAGTATGATACAGCCGCCCTTTCGCGTACGTTTTGAGGTCAGAGGATTACAACACACCCTGCCCAAGCATTGCATCTGCGACTTTTACGAAGCCCGCGATGTTAGCGCCTTGAACATAGTTAGTTTGTTTCTCTTCACCACCGAACTCCACACAGTGCTGGTGAATATCCAACATGATGTGATGCAGACGGGCGTCAACTTTCTCTGCTTTCCAACCTAGACGAGCCGCATTTTGAGCCATCTCAAGACCTGAGGTTGCCACACCACCTGCGTTAGCCGCTTTACCTGGCGCAAACAGCACTCCTGCTTCAAGGAACAGCTCAGTTGCAGGAATAGTCGTTGGCATATTAGCCCCTTCAGCGACCGCTTTAACGCCATTTTTGATTAACACTTTTGCTGCATCAACATCCAGCTCATTTTGTGTTGCACATGGCAGAGCGATATCGACAGGAACATTCCATGGTTGCTGACCCGCTAAGTAAGTTAAGCCAAACTCTTTTGCATATTCTTCAATACGACCATAGTTGTTTTTGATTTCTTCCAAACGTGCGAGTTTTTCTGTTGTAAAGCCGTCTTCATCAACTACAGTACCGCTTGAATCGGAAGCTGTAACCACTTTGGCACCTAGCTCCATGCATTTTTCAATGGTGTACTGCGCAACGTTACCAGAACCAGAAACCGCGACACGCATCCCTTCGAAACCTAGGCCATGACGTTTTAGCATCGCATTTGTGAAGTAAACCAAACCGTAACCGGTTGCTTCAGGGCGAATTAAACTACCACCAAAAGACAATCCTTTACCGGTAAATACACAAGAAGTATCATTAGACAGCTTTTTCATCATACCTGTCATAAAGCCCACTTCACGGCCACCAACACCAATATCCCCTGCTGGGACGTCAGTATTTGAACCAATATGGCGATAGAGTTCTGTCATCAATGCTTGGCAGAAACGCATCACTTCACCATGACTTTTACCTTTAGGATCAAAGTCAGAGCCACCTTTACCACCACCCATAGGCAATGTGGTCAAAGCATTTTTCAGTGTTTGTTCAAAGCCTAAGAATTTCAGGATAGATAAATTCACAGATGGGTGAAAACGCATACCACCTTTGAATGGGCCGATTGCAGAGCTAAATTGCACACGCCATGCACGGTTAACTTGAACTTTACCTTGGTCGTCTACCCAACATACTCGAAATTGAATTACACGCTCAGGTTCAACAAAACGTTCAAGTAATGCTTGGTCACGATACTTAGCATTTTGCTCTAAGAACGGCCAAAGGGAAGTGAATACTTCACGCACGGCTTGTAGAAATTCAGGTTGAGAAGGGTCTCTTTTTTGGACAGACTCCAAGAACGAAGATAGTGATTGTGTCATCTATGTCTTCCTTTTTAACATGTAGTTGTTGTGATGTGCCTCACTCTTTCTTATCATTATTTTTAGGAAATGTGAGGTTGATTTGTGTTTGCCTATTGAATATATCATTAGTTTGTATTCTAAATTCAAGGTTTTTTTTCACTCTATAGCAAAATAAATTGCTTGACCTGCCAATAACTCCCTCAAAATACATATTTTGAAACAAAAAAAACGCCTGCATAAACAAGCGTTTTCAGTGAATAATATTTCAAATTGAGTGATATGGATTATTCTTCATCATCATTTAGTGGCACAATCAACATATCCACATGAACAGTATTGATTAACTGGCGAGCAGATGACATCAGCTTGCTCCAGAAATCTTGGTGATGCCCACAGACCACTAAATCCATATTGTATTTCTTAATCGCGTCCACAAGTACTTGGCCTAGGTCGCCACTACCACTGAGTGTTTCTTGGATTTCATAACCTGCGCCCGCAGACAAATCCTTCAGAGCATTACGTGTTTCATCAGTAATACGTTGCTGCATGTCACCAAGATTGACATCAATAAGACCGGTATAGAGGTCTGAATAGTTAACATCAACATGGATCATAGATACTTTGGCCCCGTAAGGTTTTGCCATAGAGACAGCCTTATCCAGTAATACTTTACTTTCAGGTGATAAATCTACCGCAACGAGAATATGTTTGTAAGCCATAAGTAAACTCCTTCCGAATGCTGATTATCTGGTGGTTATGCCTTCACCACATCTTTATGAATACTATACCTGCTAATTGTGATTATTAAGTGTTGCTTTGATCACATCTAAGCAGATTAACCTTAAAATCATCACTTCATATAACATTTTATAAAACAATAACATCATTCATTCAATATTAATATATTGCCCTAAAAAATTCGAGTTATGGCGACTCTTTAGTTTAGAAATGCAACAAAGTTGCACAGCAAACTGTGATAATAAAGTTCAGTAACTCAGATTTATTTTCTTCAATAGAAACAAGAGGTCATCACAAATTTGCGCTAACTGCACTTTTTTTAAACAGTAATTTATCCTACAATAAAATAACTGAGTATAAGTACAATTTTTCTGCTGTATTTCCTTTGCGACAATTGCTGTGAGCTTGAGCTAGGTTCTAAGGAGAGGATTATGTTCAGTATGATTGCATTATTTTGGGCATTATGCATTTTGTGCATCTTAAATATGATGCGGTACTTTTCTTCCGTTCGTGTTTTATTGTCTATTCTAAGGGATTCAGATCCCCTGCTTTATCAATCCGTTGATGGTAATGGTTTTTTTACTACACACGGCCAACTGAACAAACAACTGCGGTTAGTTCGATACATAAATAATAAACAATATCTGGAACATTACGACCCAGAAGTTATTTTGCGTTGTGAGCGGATCCGTAAGCAATTCATGATGATAAGCAGACTCAGTATTCTTGTTGTCGTGAGCTTAGCCTATTTATTGATAACAGGTTAATTGTGATTAGTAACTTGCTAGCGAGAAAATAGTGATGACCTTCCGATCATCACTATTTTATATATGTAGATTACTGTGTTCATGTAACTGTTAAAGGCTCCATACTCATGTATGAAGCCAAAATTAGTGCGACTAGATAAACAACAGCGATAGCCAGTACAAACCGCCCGATAACACAATGGACACCGGTAAAGTCAATAACCATGCTAATGCAATGCTTTTAATGGTTTTTGTTTGTACACCACCACCATCGACAACCATCGTCCCCGCAACCGCAGAAGATAAAACCTGCGTTGTTGAAACTGGCATACCAGTATAACTTGCCACACCGATAGAAACTGCTGCAGTCACCTGGGCAGATACACCTTGCGCATAAGTCATGCCTTTCTTACCAATTTTCTCACCAATGGTCACAGCAACACGCTGCCAACCAAACATGGTGCCTAATGATAATGCTAAAGCAACCGCAATAATGATCCACAGTGGCGCATATTCAACGGTATACAGCAAATCATTACTGAGTTTTTTCAGTAAGCTGGCATCTTTCGAACTGGTTTCTGGCAATTTCGCAACCGCATTCGCAGTATCAGAGATACACATCAGCAAACGGCGTGCGTGGTTACGTTGGTCTGGCGTCAGCTCTTCATAGCTTTGAATGCCATCAAGCATCTTTTGCGCTTGATTTAAAATAGCGCTAGTACGCGTGCTATCACAATGGAATTCACCGCCAGGCTCATCACTACTTTCTGCAACGGCCGGGGCATTTTCTATTGCATGGTTTAACGCTGGTTTATGTGTTTCATAGTATTGTTGCAGGTGGACAACCGCATCATGTGTTTTTGCGATGTCATAACCGTTAGAATTCATATTCATAACGAAACCTGCTGGAGCAACACCAATTAACACCAGCATGATAAGACCGATGCCTTTCTGGCCATCGTTCGCACCATGGGAGAAACTGACCCCAACTGCTGACAAAATCAATGCAGTACGGGTCCAGAATGGTGGCTTACGCTTACCATCTTTTTTCTCACGTTCCGCTGGTGTTAAGTGAATACGACGACGTTTCTTTGTGCCACTCCAATAACGGCGCAAAAAGAAAATCATCAAACCGGCAATCACGAAACCGATAGCGGGAGACAAAATTAATGACATGAAAATACTGATCATTTTCGGTATATTCAAGGCATCAACAACAGACGAATCAGTCACAATCGCGTTGGTTAAACCCACCCCGATTATTGCCCCGATCAGTGTGTGTGAACTGGAAGCTGGGATACCGAAGTACCAAGTTCCAAGGTTCCAAATAATTGCAGCCAAGAGCAATGAAAAAACCATTGCAAGGCCGTGAGCTGAGCTCACATTAAGCAAGAGGTCTGTTGGTAAGAGATGGACAATGGCATATGCAACGCTCAACCCTCCCAGCAAGACACCAAAAAAGTTAAAAACCCCTGCCATGACAACTGCGAACTGAGCCCGCATTGCTCTGGTATAAATAACCGTTGCTACCGCGTTAGCGGTGTCATGGAAGCCATTTATAGCCTCATAGATCAGCACAAATAACAGTGCCAGAACTAATAATAGACCTGTATGAAATTCTAAACCTGTAAAAAGATGTAGCATAGACGTTAAGCCATTATATGTTGGACATGAACGCGGCGCATTATCAGTGACAAACGCTGGCGGTGGAAGCAAAATCTAACCTTTTTTTGATTTAACTACCCATCAAAAAAGCACCTCATAGCAATTACTCCATATTTTTCAATACGTTAAAGCAATCAAACTTATTCTGAATTTTTGAAACTTTTTAACGATATTTCCAGAAAATAATCGTTGTTTGCTTTTTTTAGACGAATTTTTCTAATTATAATACGTCCTGTATAGTTTTCATCAGTTCTTCCTCAAAGCTTTACATTACAATCCCGATGAGATGACGTAAAATATCCCAGTTATCAATGTAATTACGCTTAAAATCAAACATATATAGAGACACTTATTGTGAAAAATTTCGACGTTATTATTTTAGGTGCTGGTGCAGCGGGTTTATTCTGTGCCTCACACTCTGGCAAACGCGGTTTGAAGACGCTAGTGGTTGATAACGGGAAAAAATTAGGCAGAAAAATATTGATGTCCGGTGGCGGGCGCTGCAATTTCACTAATATGTATGCAGAACACAGCAATTACATTTCAACAAACCCACACTTTTGTAAGTCAGCACTTGCTCGCTATACACAGTGGGATTTTATTGCCTTAGTGGCCAAATATAATATTCCCTATCATGAAAAAACCTTAGGGCAGCTTTTTTGTGATAATAGTGCACAAGATATCGTCAATATGCTGCAAAGTGAGTGTAATCTACCTAATATCACTATCAAGTTACGCAGTGAGGTGACTGCCGTTGACAAAGCAGATAATGGTTTTTTAGTCACGATCAACGGCTCTCAAGTAAGTACCCACTCACTTGTCGTTGCAACAGGCGGCCTATCTATGCCAGGTTTAGGTGCGACCCCTTTTGGCTATCGTCTTGCGGAACAGTTTGGGCATACTATTATTCCAACACGAGCAGCACTGGTGCCCTTCACCTTACATAAACCCCTTTTAGAAACCTTACAGGTACTTTCAGGTATCTCTGTCCCTGCAACGGTAACAGCGGCAAGCGGCACCGTATTTAAAGAAAATATTTTATTTACCCATCGAGGGCTTTCTGGTCCAGCTATTTTACAAATATCCAGCTACTGGAACCCTGGCGAGTACGTGAGTATTAACTTACTTCCAGATATCTCCGTCAATGATTTTATCGTTTCAGAGAGACAACAGCACCCAAATCAATCATTGAAAAATACCTTAGCTAAATTATTACCAAAACGGCTAATTGAGGTATTACAAGCCCAAGGACAAATCCCTGAGTTTGCTCTAAAACAGCTTAATCATCCTCAAATTGAAGCGTTACACACCACCTTACACCAATGGCAGGTGCAACCTAATGGAACGGAAGGTTACCGTACCGCCGAAGTGACATTGGGTGGCGTTGATACTCACGAAATATCATCTAAAACCATGCAATCACTTAAAGTACCAGACCTGTATTTTATTGGTGAAGTGATGGATGTGACCGGCTGGCTCGGAGGTTACAATTTCCAATGGGCATGGAGCTCCGCGGCTGCATGCGCGGAAAGCTTACCTCTCCCTTTTGCAAAAAACGACTAAAAAACACTCGGCCTTAACCAGACTCTTAACAGGATTGCTCTGTTAAAGTTATCGGCCTTTATTTATGGCCAAATAATCTTAATCCATTGAAAAATAATGGTTAATATTTAATTTCATATAAATCATATAATTGCAGTTTTAATTATAAGATATATTATTTTGGTTAAAAATAATGCTTTACAAACGATAGTGATAACTATTATCATTATCATCACTTCCTCAACAGGGTTACTTAGTCACCCTTTGCAGGGAGTACGACATTGCTCACATTGCTTCCAGTGTTTACTTTAGCCAGCCTTGCGCTGGCTATTTTTTTATTCACACCACATTCTCTGCAATCACCTTATATCTTATTCAAATTTTTTGGATCCTATGGTTAATGGGAGCTACTTTTCTCTGTGTATAAATTGGTTAAACTGTCATCAATACATTTAGAGCGAGTTCAACCAAGGTTGAAATCCGTACAGGAGAGAACACGATGATCTATTTACGCAAAGCGAACGAACGTGGTCATGCAAACCATGGATGGCTCGACAGTTGGCATACTTTTTCATTCTCTAGCTACTATGATGAGCAATTTATGGGCTTTTCTGCGCTGAGAGTGATTAACGAAGACTTTATTGCTGCTGGCCAAGGGTTTGGAACACATCCCCATAAAGATATGGAAATATTAACCTACGTGCTCAATGGTACTGTGGAACATAAAGACAGCATGGGCAATATGGAGCAAATCCCTGCGGGTGAATTTCAAATAATGAGTGCGGGTACGGGTATTCGTCACTCTGAGTACAACCCAAGCAATGAAGAAGAGCTACATCTGTACCAAATTTGGATCATTCCTGAAAGAACAGGCATTGAGCCACGTTATGAGCAAAAACGGTTCGACTCCAAAGACGGTAAGCAATTGGTGCTATCACCGGATGCACGTGATGGCTCCTTAAAAATTTATCAAGATATGGAACTGTGGCGCTGGGCATTACCTGCTAATGAAACACACCCCCATGCTATCGCTGATAAACGTGTCGTGTGGATCCAGATCGTTAAAGGGAATGTTGAAGTGAATGGCCAAAAAGCAACCACCAGCGATGGTTTAGCCATTTGGCAAGAAACAGCGCTCACCATCAAAGCAAGTGAAGATAGTGAAATCCTGTTGTTTGACTTACCATCAGCAGAATAATCATTTTCACAACAAAAAAGGCTCTACTTTGGTAGAGCCTTTATTATTTATTGATTCACAAAACCAATTACAGTTTTGGCCCTGCTTTCACCAGTGCAGCGCCTGCTGGGGTGTCCGTGTACTTATCAAAGTTGTTCACGAAACGTTCCGCTAAGTCTTGCGCTTTTTCATCCCACTGTGCTTTGTCTGCATAAGTATTACGTGGGTCAAGGATATTGGTATCCACACCCGGTAATGCTGTTGGGATTTCTAAATCGAACACTGGCAGTTTAATCATGTCTGCTTTTTCGATGTCACCACTTAAAATAGCGTCAATGATGGCACGTGTATCTTTGATGGAAATACGTTTACCTGTACCGTTCCAGCCTGTATTCACTAAGTAAGCTTTCGCGCCCGCTGCTTCCATACGTTTAACTAATACTTCAGCGTATTGTGTTGGGTGCAGTGATAAGAATGCCGCACCAAAGCAAGCGGAGAAGGTTGGAGTTGGTTCCGTGACACCACGCTCTGTACCTGCTAATTTCGCGGTAAAGCCTGATAGGAAGTGGTACTGCGTTTGCTCAGGCGTTAAACGAGAAACAGGAGGTAACACACCAAATGCATCTGCGGTTAAGAAGATAACTTTTGTTGCATGGCCCGCTTTAGAAACAGGTTTTACAATATTTTCAATGTGGTAGATTGGGTAAGAAACACGGGTGTTTTCTGTTTTTGAACCATCATTGAAATCAACTGAACCATCTGCCAACACCATCACGTTTTCCAATAACGCATCACGTTTGATAGCGCCATAGATGTCTGGCTCAGCTTCTTTAGATAAGTTGATAGTTTTTGCGTAGCAACCACCTTCAAAGTTGAATACGCCGTCATCATCCCAACCGTGTTCATCGTCACCAATTAACTTACGTTTTGGATCGGTAGAGAGTGTGGTTTTACCTGTTCCAGATAAACCAAAGAAAATGGCTACATCACCTTTTTCGCCGACGTTAGCAGAACAGTGCATAGATGCAATGCCTTTTAATGGCAGCAGGTAGTTCATCATAGAGAACATACCTTTCTTCATTTCGCCGCCATACCAAGAGCCGCCGATCAGTTGCATGCGTTCGGTTAAGTTGAACGCAACAAAGTTTTCTGAATTCAAACCTTGTGCTTTCCAATTCGGGTTAGTACATTTTGCGCCATTCATGACGATGAAATCAGGTTCGAAACCCACTAATTCTTCATCAGATGGCCGAATGAACATGTTTTTAACGAAATGCGCCTGCCATGCAACTTCGGTGATAAAACGTACTTTTAGACGAGTGTCAGCATTCGCACCACAGAATGCATCAATGATAAACAAACGTTTACCTGACAGTTGTTCAGTCACTAAATGTTTGAGATCCGCCCAAACTTCTTGTGACATAGGTTTGTTGTCATTTTTACCTTTACCTTGGTCTGCCCACCAAACTGTATCGCGAGTCACGTCATCACGTACAATATATTTATCTTTTGGTGAACGACCAGTAAAGATACCTGTATCAACCGCAACAGCTCCTAAAGTGGTTACTGTTCCACGCTCATAACCTTCAAGTCCAGGCTTAGTTTCTTCCGTGAATAATAGCTCGTAACTTGGGTTATAAACCACTTCAGTTACATCATGAATACCGTACTTTTCAAGTTCCTTCAGGGTAATGCTTTTAGCGCTCATTATATTGCTCCTGGTAAACATAACTAATCTGCGGATGATCATAATTCTTTACGACTAATTAACAGCGATTGCTATCAAAGAATTGAAAATGTATGATTTTTTTTAATTCATAATGAGACTTAGAGCACGTAATAATGCTTTAAAATTATAAGAAAAAGGTGCAGAATTGCACCCTTGTCACATAATTAGGTTGCTAAATCGTATCAGTGAAGTTGCTGATTTAGCTCATTATTTAACCCCTGAAGATCGGATTCAATAAATACATAATGTGAGCCACAAAATTCACATTCCATATCAATTTTCCCATCTTTGTGCAAAATATCGATAACATCTTCCTTAGGTAAGGTGGCTAACGTACTTTCGCAACGCTCCCTTGAACAAGTACAACGAAACTCGACAGATTGAGGGTCATATAAAGTGACATCTTCTTCATGATAAAGACGATGTAAAACCTCTTTCACATCCAATGTGCTCAGCTCTTGGCCTTTAATCGTGGCAGTCAGTTGCACTAAGTGGTCAAAAAAGTCATGGCTTGTTTCATTTGCTGCTGGCAAAACTTGCAATAACATACCACCTGCACTTGGTTTCCCATCTACTTCACCCACACGGATAAATAAACGGGTTGGTAATTGCTCTGATTGGCGGAAATAGGCATCAATGCTTTCTTCGATAGAATCCCCTTCAATAGCCACAATCCCTTGATAACGTTCACCTTGGTTCGGTGTGATGGTAATAACCATAAAACCGTTACCAATCATTTGCTTGAGAGTGCTACCCGCCACAACTGGGCCATCGACACGTGCAACACCACGCATCTGTTGTAAATTATTACCGTTGATAACCGCCAAATTAACAGGCCCATCACCTTGAATTTGCACAGTAATATCGCCATCGAACTTCAACGTTGCCGTCAATAAACTGGTAGCAACAAGTAACTCACCCAACAACCCTTTTACCGCTGTTGGGTAGTCATGGTTTTCTAAAATATGTTCAAAGGTTTCATCAACACTGATCATTTCTCCACGAACGGAATGTTGTTCAAATAAAAAACGGTGGAGTAAGTCTTGGTTTGCCATAATATCTCTCTATTGCTCGGGCTGTTGCTCAGGCCGTCATTAAGACGACTCATGAGAATTTGTTTGTTTAAACTTTAACAGGGTACGCCGTTCTTTCTTATCCGGGCGTCGCTCTGGATGTGGCATCGTCAGTGCATTCATCTTACGCGCTTGTGCCATTTTCTCGCGTTGATTAATACTTTCTATCGTTTCACAGTACAGCAACTGAGCTTCCGGTGCACCTTTGCGCTGGCTACTGATTTGCATGATTTCAACCGTTCGTTCATCATTACCTTGCCGAAGCTTAACGATTCCATGCAGCTCAACAATTTTCCCTGGCTTAGTTCTTTGCCCATTGTAATGGACTTTGCCGCCTTCAATCATTTCACGGGCGACCGCACGTGTTTTATAAAATCGCGCAGCCCACAGCCACTTATCAAGGCGAACAGGTTCTATAATGGATTGATTCATGGGGCCTCCTCAACATAAGTCTGAATCAAACTAAGAAGAGGCTCCCTCTACTTCCGGGATGATGCTATCGACGATAGGAAGGGGGATTAGCCTCAAAGCATTTATCATAATATTCTGTGATATTACGCAAACGCTTCTTATTATTCAAAACACGTAGCACAATCAACGAACCATTTAACAACGCACACACCAACAAAAATAGGATAAAAAGCGCACTACATATATACTGAGATACCACTTTTTCATTGGGTTCTTCATGCAACACAATTTGCAATGTCCCATTGGCATCTACTGATAAATCCGTAATTACACCTTCAATATTGAACGGTGTATTGATCAGAAGATTTGATAACCTTTGCAACTCTTGCCAACGCTGTAATGGCGATAGCTCATTAAAAGAAGCTCCCTGTATCGAATCAACTAAAGGCTTGTTTTCATCACTAATTAATAAAACACCACCAGGAGGCGGACTATTAATTTTGCGCACTTCTCTATCTATTTCTGTCCTGATAAAATCATATATGGTGTCTTCCACGATGTTTTCCAAGGCCTCAGCGCTACCAGCACGCAATAAAACATGAGCCCCTTTTAGTTTTCCCGTAGACGCTTTCTTTACTAAAGAAGGCCAATCATCTGTACTCCCTAGGTTAGTCAGTGCATTTTTTAATTTTAGGCAGTTATCAGAATTATGGCACAGTTGCTCTGTCCCCATGATGATAGCCGAAAAATCAAAGATAATATTCATCCCTGATTTCATAATATCCCGCTGTAATCTTGGGTTAACTCCTGTCGAGTTTTTATCTGGATGCAATTGGCTTTTGACGGTATCAAGCAATGATATTGAGTGTTCAACAACCTCTGATTGAGGTTCAGTCTGTAAACTAACATCATTCCAATAAATACCAGAGCAATCAAACGGCACAAATTGAGCTTGGTTTTCTTTATTCAAATTCGGTGAGCGGTAACACATCCCTTTTCCTTGGGCAACTAATGTATCCCCAACTTTGAGCTGACGGGAAGCGAGCTCATTAGGGCTCTCAGCCTTGATTTTCTCTGTGCCACCGAGCCACGCAAAACCCAGTTTTATTGGCAAATCTATCGGTTGATATGCAAATATCAGGGTCATCGTTAATAAAGCCCCAACTAACATCAATACATTCTTTTTAAACCGTTTGTAAGGGTAATAACGCTCTTCTTCATGCAAAGAAAGATACTTA
Source organism: Providencia sp. CIM-Carb-044 (assembly GCF_033901115.1). Taxonomy (NCBI): domain Bacteria; kingdom Pseudomonadati; phylum Pseudomonadota; class Gammaproteobacteria; order Enterobacterales; family Morganellaceae; genus Providencia; species Providencia sp. CIM-Carb-044. The sequence goes on along the minus strand of NZ_JAXADV010000005.1, from coordinate 29,015 downwards.
CCGTGCCTAACCACCTCACCCGTCGTATAAAAATCAATATTAACAGCTTGGTTTTCTTCGTATTTTAAATAATTCGTCCAATGATTAGGGTAGTGCAAGTCAATACCAGCAATAGACGTATTGGTGGAATATTTTTTATCCAGTTCGCCATAGAGTTCCCAGCGCTTTGGTTGGCCATGAATACATTGAATATCTTGATATTGTCGGGGGAACATCCTAGAGCGAAAGAGAATAAGTAACCCAATAATAAACGTAATCGTTGTGATCACTAATCCCGATTCCTGTAATAAAGGAATCGAAACAAGGGTTAAATAACCAAATAAAAAACTCAGGCAGATAATCGCAGCACCAAGCCAACCTGTAGAATGGTGTAACCGATGTTCTTCATTCGTCTCTTTACGAACTTTCAATCGCTCAATACTATGCTGGCCACGTTCTTGAATTGCCGCATCAGGCCATGTTGAATCGATAGGCATACCCGTTTGCCATTCACTACTGAAATCTTTCAGAGAATGGCTATTCATTGAAATAATTAACGGCAAGTGGTCTGTTTCCACTATTTCCATAACATTTTGGCGTTGCAAAAAAGGCTCAAGCTGTGAAGGGAGCTGAACCTCAATTGTATCAATAAAATAGCGCCAACTATTTCCTTGCTCTTGGCGTAAGTTAAAACGTGTCAATGAATGGCAAACTGTCGCTATGATTGAGTTTTTTTTGATTTGCCATGGATGCTGAGATGTATTTGTTGATATAGCAGCGCAATAATTTAAATACTGGGAGATGGTTTGGTAATCTGAATCAATCATTTTCCTAAATGATGGTGACGCTACAGAAGGTATTTGATAGACGCCAGAATGCCGCCCCCGCCTAAAATATAGGAAGGAAGCCATTATAGTCAGGCTAATAACAATTATAGCCGTTATAATGACATGGTTCAGCATTGTTTCCCCAATGAAAAATGAATAAGAAAAGCATATCAGCCCTCACACTTCCTAAAAATAAGCCGATTCCTATTCTATTTGTAGTTTTTATTTTAAATTACAACACCTTGTAAAAAATGTTTTATTTGTTTACCCGTATTATTTGTTTGAGTCAATTATACTAACAGCATTTTATCTACTCGATAATATCTATCATTTTATTTTGATATAGGTCATAGTTGTATGATGATTTCGAAATACGGGCAGTGCTAGGTAAAACGCGTCTCGTAAATCAATGAAATATGCTTTTAGCAATAGATTTCACTCATCCTGTTCGGAAATCGTTATGACAGAGTTAAAAAAACCTAAAATCTTGAATATTCAAGATGTTGCTCAATCAAAATTATTCAGCATTCAATCAGTTGACCTCGAATTTAGTAATGGTGAAAAACGAGTCTATGAAAGAATGCGGCCCGCAAAACGCGAAGCGGTTCTTATTGTTCCTATCATGGGTGATAACCTCATCCTCATTCGCGAATACGCTGTCGGGATTGAAAGCTATGAATTAGGCTTTCCCAAAGGTGCTATCGACCCCGGTGAAATTGCCATTGAAGCAGCCCAGCGTGAACTCAAAGAAGAAATTGGTTATGGCGCTAATCACATGGTTCAGCTCGCCAAACTGACGATGTCGCCATCATACTTTTCAAGTAAAATGAATATTCTTATCGCTCAAGACTTATACAGGGAAAAACTCAAAGGAGATGAGCCTGAACCTCTACAACAAGAGCTATGGCCAATATCTCGAATGATGGAATTACTGGAACACCCTGATTTCAACGAAGCTCGGAATATTAGCGCACTTTTCTATCTAGAACGTTACCTAAAAAGTGTTAGGTAATAACACTTAACATTACATCTGCTGTATGTTATTTCTATAACTAATCATTAATATAGGTATATAACCTACTGATATATTAAACGTCTCTATAGAAAACACCCCATGTTTTAAACCAACAATGGGGTGCTAATTATAGGTATTTAACCAACAATAATTTTAAAATAGCTCTTGGCTGGCCCCGCCTTCCGTAGAAATTGTCGTACCTACCTCTTGTACCGCATGTTCTTTCGGTTCAGTTCCTTCAATAAAATACTCACGACGGGAGGAACCTAATTTACCTGTTCTGCTATCAATGGAGACCGAAATAACACCTTTAGGCGGTTTCATTGTTTTCACTGGTACCCCTGCCAAAATAGACTTCATAAAGTCGTTCCACATGGGTTGTGCACTTTTAGCCCCGGCTTCACCACGACCTAATGTTCGCCTATTATCATCGAAACCAATCCATGCAGAAGCAACAACATCTGGGCCATAGCCAGAGAACCAAGCATCCTTAGAGCTGTTAGTTGTCCCTGTTTTCCCACCAATATCACGGCGACCACCTAAGTCTCTCGCTGCACGCCAACCTGTACCTGACCAACCAGGCTCGCCATAAATATTGGTCATCATCGCATCCCTAATTAAGAATGCAAGTGGGGTATTAATTACATGAGGTGCATATTGGTCACCAGAGTTCCCGTCTAAGTTAGCTGCCGTCGTTAATTCCATTGTTGGCTCTTTTATGACGGTATTATCGCCTGATTGTGTCACTTCTTCGGTAGACTCATCATCAATACCGTTGCTCACAATAGTGCGTTCCGTATCACCATAAATTACCGGAATATTCGTGCAATCAGGGCATGCTATTTTAGGGTTGGCTTCGAAAATAACCTCATCATTATGATTTTCGATCTTCGAAATGTAGTATGGGTCAATCAAATACCCACCATTGGACATGACAGCATATCCACGAACCATTTGCATTGGTGTGAATGATGGCGCACCTAGCGCTAACGCCTCAGTGCGGTTAATATTTTCCGCTGGAAAACCAAAGCGAGTCAGATAATCAGCCGCATAATCCACCCCCATGGCTCTCATCGCACGAACCATCACAACGTTTTTTGATTGGCCTAAACCTTGACGTAAACGAATAGGCCCATCATAGCGAGGAGGTGAATTCTTAGGGCGCCAATCAGAACCTGCACCTGCATCCCAACGGCTAATTGGTACATCATTAAGTAATGATGATAATGTCAGGCCTTTATCCATTGCCGCTGTATATAGGAAAGGTTTAATATTCGAACCAACTTGGCGTAATGATTGGGTGACTCGGTTAAACTCACTCATATTGAAGTCAAACCCACCTACTAGCGCAATAATCGCCCCATCATTTGGATTTAAAGCAACAAATGCCGCATTCGCATCAGGTACTTGCCCTAACCACCAGTTATCTTTAACTTTTCGAATCCAAATTTGCTCACCCACTTGCATGACTGCATTTACAGCTCTTGGCGCGGCACCTTGTTGAGTATCTGAAATAAATTTACGCGCCCAACGCACACCGGTCATTGTAATAGGAATTTGCGAACCATCAGCTAACATCACTTGCGCTTCTGAAGCTGTTGCAGATGTCACAACTGCAGGCATTAAAGGCCCATAAACCGGCATTTTTTTCAATTTTTCGACTATCTGCTCTGCTGTCCAAGCCGTTTCATTCTGTTTCCATAAAACCTCGGCAGGACCGCGATAACCGTGGCGAGTATCGTAGTCGATCAAATTATTACGGACTGCGGTTGTTGCAGCTTCCTGATCTTTACGGATCACCGTAGTGTAGACTTTATACCCATCGGTATACGCATCTTCACCATATTTATCAAACAAGGTTTGACGCGCCATTTCGGCTAAATACGGCGCAGAAAAATCAATTTTCGGCGCATGATACGAAGCAACTATTTTTTCATTTTTTGCTTGTTCATACTGGTCTTGAGTAATGTATTTCTCCTCAAACATGCGAGAAAGAACCACATTACGACGACTTACCGCACGGTCATAAGAGTACAGAGGGTTAAATGTAGAAGGTGCTTTTGGTAAACCTGCAATCATCGCAATTTCACTAAGCGTCAACTCATCCACTGTCTTACCAAAATAAACGTACGCAGCTGCTCCGACGCCATAAGCACGGTTACCTAAATAAATTTTATTCAGGTACAACTCCATAATTTCATCTTTAGTAAAAAGCTGCTCAATGCGAATAGCCAAAAATGCCTCTTTAGCTTTACGCATGAGGGTTTTTTCAGGGCTTAAATAAAAATTTCTCGCGAGCTGCTGAGTGATTGTACTGGCCCCTTGAGATGCATGGCCAGAAGACGCCATTACGGTAACCGCACGGAAAATACCAATAGGGTCAATCCCATGGTGCTCATAAAAACGGCTATCTTCAGTGGCGATAAACGCTTTGATCATTAAAGGAGGAATTTCTGCCAGAGGTAAAGGAATACGACGCTTTTCCCCATATTGGGCAATCAATTCGTTATCCGCACTGTATACCTGCATTGGAATTTGCAGACGAATGTCTTTCATTGTTGCTACATCAGGTAACTCACCTTCCACATATTTATACATGCCATAAATCGAGGCGGTTCCCAAAAAAATGCAACAGAAAACAAGAATAAAAAAATATTTTACGAACTTCACCGGAAAATTCCCATGCTCGGCTAACAAGAGGGTTTAGATATCACTAACACACAGTATAAAGCTTATACAGCACAATAGAAATCGTAATTTATTTGTTAATGATAAGGAAATTAACTATGTATACATCAAAATGGAACATTGGGATCGACCTCTATCGAGATAGAATACAGCTAGTCGCTGCAAAGCGGCGCAGACAATACTGGCATTTATGTGAATGTTGGCAACAACAATTACCATTCGAGCTAACTGATAATTCTAGCCATGAACAATATCAAATTTTACTGAATATTTTATTACAATGGCGTCAGAAATTACCTAAAAAGTGTTCCGTATCCTTCGCATTACCCGCTGTCCGTACAATAAAACAACAAATTTCATTACCCAGTGAAATCAAATTGCCACAACCAGAATTAGGGTGGTATTTACAATCTCAAGCTGAAAAACGTTTTTCTATGCACGCCCAAGAGCTGGTTATCGACTATCGCGTCATCAAACAACAGGTTTATTTTAATGGGGCCCGCCAGTCAGATATTACTTTTTGGCAAAATCTATTTACAGAAAGCGGGTTCAATCTGCTTGCTATTGATGTCGCCCCCATAGCTTTACGTTATGTGGCAAGAAACGCGGGTTTACCCGATGAATGCTGGGTTATTCATTATCGACAAGGTGAATGGCTTTGGTCAGGGCCAATTAGCCAACCAGCTAATTATAACCATTTACAAGATACCGATATACCGACACTTTCCCACTTGCTGCCCTTTATTGATCAAGAAAAAGCCTCACCTATTTACCTCATTACAGATCATGAACAGATTTCTCGTACTGATGAGGTAGCTCACCACTGGGAATTACGCCAAGCTTTTCAACAGCATAATATTAAATTACCACAGTTACTGGGGGATTTTGTGATTGCTGCCGGTCTTGCTTTACGTCATGGAGATATTTAATTGATGGAAATATACCAAGTTAACTTTCTCCCTTGGCGCCAACAGCAAATAAAAAAGAAGATACGAGAGTTTTTACTCTTTTGTTCTGTGGTTTGCTGCTCAGTGATTATAGCGTGTGTTTTTTTATTTATTTTTCAACAAATTGAAATGAAAGACATAAAAAATAGAAAGCACAATAACCAACTACAATATGAACAGATACAACAATTAGTATTGCAAATCGCGACTCAACAAACACAGATTAATAGCTTAATGAGCAAAAAAAGAAAGATAGATAGCATCATAGTAAATAACCAATTTTTACTTAAGTTACTACAAAACCTTCCAACTCTAACTCCACCCAAAAGTTGGCTAACAAATCTACAGTTAATGAATAACAAAATAGAGATCAAAGCTAACAGTTATGATTTTCAAGATATCAATTCGCTTGGCTTACAACTTAAAAATCACCCAGGTTTGAGTGATATTCAATTGAAAAAAATCAGCCGAGTGAATCAATTAAACCGTTTACACCTCACAGCCAAATATCAAGGAGTGCTCGATGAATGAGTCCATACATTCTTTTTGGTATCGCCCATTTTGGCAACAAACCCTACCTGTTTGGTTCTTAATTGTGCTTTGTATCACTGCGGGGTATTTTTTATACTGGAAAAAAAATCAAAATCAGATCATGGAATTAACCATTGAGAACCTGAATTTAATTGAAGCAATTACAAGAGAAAAGAAAGCTCTCTATCACTCACCTTCGTTACAACAACTTGAAAAACAAGCTCAATCACTAAAGCAATCCGTTGATATTAAAGAAGCGCCTCTTGAATTACTGACACAGTTAAATACCTTGCTCTCACATTCATCTGTGACACTTAATCAATTGCAACCAACAGATACCAATACCTATTTTATGGAGTTTCAAGGCCACTTCATTCCTATTTATCACGTTATAGAACAGCTTCTTACCCTTCCTCAAACCCAGAGATGGCATTTTCATGACATAAAAATATATTTAAAACAAGGAATTATCATCACCTCCATCTCATTTTCATTGTTCAACGACACTCTCGCTATCAAGGATGAAAACCGCAATGAATAGCTCACGAACTAACATCCTCATGCTGATTGCTGGGGGACTCTTCTTTTTATCTTCATTTTTAATCTCTGCCGAAGAGGTTAGAGATCCCTTTGCACCACTGATACCTCCCTTAGTAACAGAAAACCAGCCTACCCCGGAAACAGCAGTAGCGCAGGTAACGCCAAGTAAAACATCATTAACCCAAAAGATATTTAAATTAATCTCAACCAATGTCCAAGAGGTTCGTCATCTATTAGAACATCCAGATACTTCGTTATTATCAAAAAATGCCTCTATCCATCACGATATCACGACAAACAGCCTCATTATTAAAGAGGATCCAGATCGATTAGCACTGATTGATGAATGGATAAAACATCAAGATAAGCCAAATAAACAAGTACAGATCACTGCACATATCATTAGTAGCAGCCGAACTGCATTACAGGAGTTGGGCTTAGAATGGGGAATGATGACAGGTGGAAATCTAAACGCTAATCACTTATATCGCTACAATCGTTACTCTTCAATATCAGGACAATTTGCCTTCAATGTTCTTAGTCTTGGTGATGGTTTACTTGAAATGAAACTGAAAGCATTAGAAAAAGAAAATCTGCTTTCTATTATTGCGAGTCCTCGTTTAGTTGCTTCGCATCAACAACCCGCAAGTATTCAGCAAGGTACAGAGATCCCCTATGTCACCAGTAATGACAAGAAAACACACGTACAATTTAAAGATGCTGTTCTGGGTATGGATGTTACCCCCTCGATTGTGCGTGATGAAAAAATTGAGTTAAACCTTAAAATTAGTCATAACTCACCCGATACTGCACTCACTAGCAGCCAACATCATCACTTAGCCATCAATAAACAAGAAATCGCAACTAACGTAACCATCAAAAATAATGAAACCCTTATCCTTGGGGGAATTTTTCAGCAAAAACAAGAAAAAACAGAGATGGGCTTACCCTTTTTATCTCATATCCCTTTTCTAGGTACATTATTCACAAATACGGCAGAGCATACAGATAAGCGTGTCCTTATTGTTTTTATAACACCAAAACTTATCAATATTTAACATGGAAAAAATAACGCATATACTTCAAATAGTTGAATACACAATAAGTCAAAGATGACAAAAAAAAATATTTTTTATGGCATAAACCTACCGGATAAATTTGACGCTGGCGTCGTTTTAGCATACAAGGTTATCCATTGAGTGTTCTAACTATCCGTAGATTAAAGAACAAGCTGTCAGTCGCTTATAAAACAGCCACAATTAATGTTGCTCTATTCTTAACAGAAATAACTTGCTGATACCAATAGCTAGAAACTGTTAAAAAGCATGATAAACAAGGCATTAGACAACATAGACGGCTCAAGTATCGAAACCTGTAATTTTAAATATGGCACTTTGCTTGCTTAGTGCCATATTTATATAGTTGCAATTCAGGTTGATGTATTGAGATAATTTTCTTATCTGATCTCACATCATCACTTATGAGGTTTCAGTTTAGGTCCCGCCGCTAATCTGATTGGCGGGGCGGGTAATCATTAACGAATAATCGTAGTAATACCAAAAAACATGGCAGAGAAACGCAATATCTTTCTGGTTGGACCAATGGGTGCTGGCAAAAGTACTATTGGCCGTCAGTTGGCTCAACAGCTTAATATGGAGTTTTTCGACTCTGATCACGAGATAGAAAAACGCACTGGCGCAGATGTAGGTTGGGTATTCGACCTTGAAGGTGAAGAAGGCTTTCGCGATCGCGAAGAAAAAATCATCAATGAGCTTACAGAGAAACAAGGCATTGTATTAGCAACAGGTGGTGGCTCTGTTAAGTCCAAAGAGACCCGTAATCGTCTATCCGCTCGCGGTGTCGTTGTTTATCTTGAGACCACAATTGAGAAACAATTATCTCGTACACAACGTGACAAAAAACGTCCACTGCTACAAGTTGACGAACCCGCACGTGAGGTTCTTGAGAAACTGGCTGACGAACGTAATCCTATGTATGAAGAAATTGCTGATATTACCATTCATACTGATGAGCAAAGTGCAAAAGTTGTTGCCAACCAAATCATTGAACTATTAGAAAAAAACTAATTGTTCATGGTGTTATTTTCAAAAATGAACTCAAGGTAAAGCAAGATGGAAAAAGTCACCGTCACTCTAGGCGAACGTAGCTATCCAATCAATATTGCACCCGGCTTATATCAACAAACCGGGGCATTTGAGCCATTAACTGCGGGTCAACGAGCAATGATCGTGACAAATGAAACTCTTGCCCCTATTTATCTCGATAAGATAAAGAATGCCCTTGAAACTTCAGGCGTAAAAGTTGATACCATCATTCTACCGGATGGTGAACAATACAAATCATTATTCATCATGAATGATGTATTTACCGCATTACTTGAAAAACACCATAACCGTGACACCACCCTCATCGCTCTTGGTGGGGGCGTCATTGGTGACCTAACAGGTTTCGCAGCAGCAAGCTATCAGCGTGGAGTACGTTTTATTCAAGTACCTACGACCTTATTATCTCAAGTGGACTCTTCTGTCGGTGGTAAAACCGCCGTCAATCACCCACTAGGGAAAAATATGATCGGCGCATTTTATCAGCCCGCTTCTGTTGTGGTTGATCTCAACTGCTTAAAAACTCTCCCACCAAGAGAACTTGCCTCCGGCTTAGCAGAAGTCATTAAATATGGCATTATCCTCGATAGTGAATTTTTTAGCTGGCTAGAAGAGAATATTGATGCCCTCGTCTCTCTTGATGACCAAGCGATGGCTTACTGTATTCGCCGTTGTTGTGAACTAAAAGCACAAGTGGTTGCTGCGGATGAAAAAGAAACCAGTGGGTTACGCGCATTATTGAACTTAGGTCATACCTTTGGTCATGCTATCGAAGCGCATATGGGCTATGGCGTCTGGTTACATGGTGAAGCTGTCGCGGCTGGCATGGTTATGGCAGCAAAAACAGCAGAATTACTTGGTCAATTTACTCCTGAACAAACTCAGCGGGTGGTCACACTTTTAGAGCGTGCATCACTTCCCGTCAAAGGCCCTTCACAAATGAAGCCCGATGATTATCTCCCACATATGATGCGAGATAAAAAAGTGATGGGTGGAAAACTGCATTTAATTTTGCCTACCACTATCGGCCATTCGGAAATGCGTTCAGATGTTGATACGCAGACTGTCATTGCGGCAATATCATCCTGTATGTCATAAAACGAAGAAAAAGCTGAATTTTTACTGGCGTTTTAAAATGTTACTGGTAGATGTTCACTAAAGTCGTTAAATTATACGGTGTGCCTACGCCTATATACGAAACTCTGAAAAAGCGTATTATCAATACCACTTTGGCTAGCGTGGTATTACGAAAGGATATATGCTTTAAATAAGCAGTGATGTCCTGCTTGGTCGTTAGAGGTTGTACTGATAAGAGACATTTTATCTCTACTATAGGCAAATTTTATTCGGGAGAGGAAAATGGACGAATTTAAACCAGATAACCAGTCTCAAGGTCAAAATGATCTTAGGCCTGATACATCAGATAGACCGACAGGGCGCTCACGCCAATCATCATCTGCTGCAAAACCTAAAATTGCACTTTCACGTCAACATATTATGATTGGTGTGGGTGTACTGGTCTTATTGCTGCTCATTATTGCTATCAGCTCAGCGCTGAAAGCCCCTACAGAGCATGAAAAGCAACAAACAACGGGTGCCAATAATTCACAGAATATCGATTTATCGGGTTCCTCATCGTTGACAAATTCACAAGGTCAAACGCTATCAGGGCAACCGCAAGAAATCACTGGTTCACAAATTACGCCAACGCCAACCCAAGGCGAACCTCAAACTCAACCAAATGGTCTGGGTGAGCGAATCGAAATACCTGGCGATGTAGTTGATGCCTTAAACCAAGGCCAAGTTTCTGTGCCAGGCACTAGCCAGCCACAAAATACGACACCGTTAACGCCACCAACCGTTAAACCTGTGGAACAACAACCCGTAGTCAAACCAGTAACGCCAGAAAAAACACCTGTAAAACCCGTTGAGCCAAAACACCCTGTGCAAACTAAACAGCCAGCAAAATCAACGGCAAGTAGCCAAGGTAGCAATATCATGTCTGCACCAGCAGGTAGCTACACATTGCAACTCAGCAGTGCAAGCCGCTCTGATACACTGGAAGCTTTCGCAAAAGAAAACAAATTGGCCAATTACAAAGTTTATAAAACCATACGTAATGGGCAAACTTGGTATGTTCTTATTCACGGAAATTATAGTTCAGTGACCGACGCAAAAAATGCAATAGGGACCTTACCTGCTGCAGTACAAGCGAAAAAACCGTGGGTTAGAAATATGAAACAAGTCAAACAGGATCAAAAATAACAACGTTTTTCCCCGGGCGCATTATGTTGTCCTGACAGAGTATAAATGCAGTTACTCTAAACGATTGTAATAATAAGACGGCATGAAAAAAAAACGCGCTTTTTTAAAATGGGCTGGGGGTAAATACCCCCTTGTGGAAGAAATCAAAAAACACCTTCCACAAGGTGATTGCTTAATTGAGCCTTTTGTTGGTGCTGGGTCAGTGTTTTTAAACACCAGTTATGATTCATACATACTGGCAGATATCAACAGTGACCTCATCAACCTCTACAATACGGTTAAAGACCGCGCTGATGCTTTTATTGAAGAAGCCCAGCAAATCTTCACACCTGAATATAATACTTCCGAACAATATTATTTAATGCGTGAAGCCTTTAACCAATCGACCGATACTGAGAAACGCAGTGTCCTTTTTTTATACTTAAACCGCCACTGCTATAATGGGTTATGCCGCTATAATTCTCGAGGTGAATTTAACGTTCCTTTTGGCCGCTATAAAAAACCCTATTTTCCTAAAGAAGAATTACTGTGGTTTGCTGAAAAATCACAAAATGCCACGTTTATGACTCAGCATTATGGTGAAACTTTGCTCAACGCAAAAGAGGGATCTGTTGTCTACTGTGACCCACCATATGCACCTTTATCAGATACAGCTAACTTCACGGCGTATCACACGAATGCATTTAATTCGCTCGAACAACAAAACTTAGCTATTTTGGCTCAAAAGTTATCAACAGAAAGTAAAATTCCTGTCTTGATCTCAAATCATGATACCCCGATGACGAGAGAGTGGTATTATCAAGCTCAATTGCATATTGTAAAAGTACGTCGCACCATTAGTAGAAATATATTAAACCGGACAAAAGTCAATGAGTTACTGGCATTATATCCGGGTATACCTAATAGCCTTTCTCCTAGAAAAACGGATAAGAAAAAAACGCAGCGCCTTGTACCTAGCGATGAATGGCTCTCAGATAACGATTAATAATCGGAGACAATAATGAAAAACTTTCTCATTGCCCCATCTATTTTATCTGCTGACTTTGCACGTTTAGGCGAAGATACCGCCAATGTTCTTGCAGCTGGTGCCGATATTGTGCATTTTGACGTTATGGACAACCACTACGTACCCAACTTAACGTTTGGCGCACCTATATGTAAAGCACTGCGAGACTACGGAATTACTGCACCTATCGATGTTCATTTAATGGTGAAGCCAGTTGACCGTATTATCCCAGATTTTGCTAAGGCCGGTGCAACTCATATTAGTTTCCATCCTGAAGCCAGCGAACATGTTGACCGCTCACTACAGTTAATTCGCGAACATGGCTGTACCGCGGGGTTAGTATTTAACCCAGCAACACCACTTAGCTACCTTGATTACGTCATGGATAAAGTCGATATGATCCTACTCATGTCTGTGAACCCAGGTTTTGGAGGCCAATCGTTTATTCCACAAACACTCAATAAATTGCGCCAAGTCCGTAAATTAATTGATGAAAGTGGCTATGATATTCGTTTGGAAGTCGACGGCGGTGTCAAAGTGAATAATATCGCAGAGATTGCAGCGGCAGGTGCCGATACCTTCGTTGCGGGTTCTGCTATTTTCGACCAACCGGACTATAAAACCGTCATCGACGCGATGCGTAACGAATTACAAAAGGTATCTCAATGACTGAAGTGGTATTAGAGAATATCAAAGCGATCGCTTTCGATTTAGACGGCACACTCGTAGACAGTGCAGCTGGCTTAGCTGAAGCCATCGACAACATGCTCAAAGAATTTAATTTTGCCCCTGCAGGTAAAGAACGCGTTTCTATTTGGGTAGGCAATGGTGTTGATGTGTTAGTTGAACGCGCACTTTCATGGGCGGGTGCCGAAATCACACCTGAGCGACAAAAAAAAGCTCGAGCCAGTTTTGATAAATTCTATGCAACGTCCGTCACAACAGGCAGCCAACTGTTTCCTGGAGTAAAAGACACTTTAGAGCAATTAGCAAAACATGGCTTACCTATGGGGATTGTTACTAATAAAGCGACCCCATTTATTGCGCCATTATTAAAGAAATTAGGTATTGAACACTACTTTTCTCTAGTCTTGGGTAGCGATGACGTCAAAGCTTTAAAACCGCATCCTGCTCCCCTCTACCTAACGATGGGAACATTCGGTTTACGTAAAGAAGAATTGCTTTTTGTCGGCGATTCTCGTAATGATATTATTGCAGCGAAAAGCGCTGAATGCCCGTGTGTCGGTCTGACCTACGGTTATAACTATGGTGAATCTATTGCACTGAGTGAACCGAACTGTGTATTAACACATTTTTCTGATTTATTACCTGCAATCGGGTTATCTGAAATAAAATAAGCAAGGACATAACTAAATGAGCACTCCCACTGAAAAATTAAAGCAACCCCAAAAACCAATCGTATTCAGCGGCGCACAGCCTTCCGGTGAATTAACCATCGGTAACTACATGGGTGCATTACGTCAGTGGGTACAAATGCAAGATGACTACGACTGCATTTACTGTATCGTTGACCAGCACGCCATCACCGTTCGCCAAGACCCTGTTGAACTGCGTAAAAGAACCCTCGATACACTTGCGCTCTATTTAGCATGTGGTATTGACCCGAAAAAAAGCACCATTTTTGTGCAGTCACACGTACCACAACACGCTCAACTGAGCTGGGCGCTTAACTGCTACACCTATTTCGGTGAGTTGAGCCGTATGACTCAGTTTAAAGATAAATCTGCCCGTCACGCTGAAAATATCAATGCGGGACTCTTTGATTACCCAGTACTAATGGCAGCAGATATTTTGATTTATCAAACGAATCAAGTACCTGTTGGTATTGACCAGAAACAACACCTTGAATTGAGCCGTGATATTGCTCAACGCTTCAATGCCATTTATGGTGATATTTTCACTGTACCCGATCCATTCATTCCGACTGGTGGTGGTGCCCGTGTTATGGCTCTGCAAGATCCAACCAAGAAAATGTCTAAGTCCGATGATAACCGTAACAACGTTATCGCCTTATTAGAAGACCCGAAATCTGTCGTGAAAAAAATCAAACGCGCAATGACTGACTCCGAAGAGCCACCTCGTATTCGTTATGATTTAGAAAACAAACCAGGGGTTTCTAACTTATTAGATATCATGTCGGGTGTGACAGGTAAGAAAATTGCTGAACTTGAAGCCGAATTTGAAGGGCAAATGTACGGTCATCTTAAAGGGGCCGTGGCAGAAGCCGTTTCCGGTATGTTAACCACACTTCAAACTCGTTATCATGAATTCCGTAATGATGAAGCGCTGCTAAACCAAATTATGGATGAAGGCGCAACCAAAGCCGCTGCTCGCGCACAAGAAACGTTAGATAAAGTTTACGAAGCTATTGGTTTTGTTAAACGCCCTCAGTAACAATCATTGTATTAACTCAGTAAAAATGGGGTTCTTCCCCATTTTTACTCTAATCAATTTTCACCAATTAATTCATTGATGCTGTTTATTTCACCTTAACGCTCTGAATCTAATTGTTCATTATTTTTCAGAACATCTTGCGCCTTGCTGTAGCTTTCAATTAATAATTGATAGGCAGGGAAAATTTGCGTGTAAGCCATTGCCCACTCCGCCGCATCTTCACGGTTCCAAGTCCCTTGTAATTCTGAAGCAACAGCCGCAGTATCCATTGGAACGACACCCGCTTGCACCACTCGCGCTAAGGTAATTTCTTGCGCCATTTTGCTGTAGGTGCCTGATGCATCAATGACCACAAATACTTGATAACCATCCATCACCGCACTAATCGCAGGGAAAGCCATACAAACACTGGTAATGGTTCCTGCAATAATTAATTGTTTTTTACCTGTTGCTTTTACCGCTGCCACAAACTCAGGGTTATCCCATGCATTAATTTCGCCACGGCGTGCAATATATTGTGCATGTGGTGCATTTTGATGAATTTCTGGTATCAACGGGCCATTTGGGCCTTGAGGTACAGAAGCAGTTGTTATTACTGGAATTTTAGCTAGGGAAGCCATTTTAGCCAGAACAGCGGCGCGAGCACGTAATTCCGTCATTGGCATATCACCTACAGTTTGAAATAAACCACTCTGGTGATCGATTAATAACATCACCGCATCTTCTGGGTTGATAGCAGGACGTTGACCATTAAAATTAGCAGGGCTACTCATGATGAAACCTCTCAATCGATAAAATATGAAACCTATTTTTGATTTAAAAATAGAACGATATCCGCTCCGTTTTCGTGTTATTTAGATTAATTCATCGATTTAAAGCTGAGTAGTCCAGTTTTTGATAAACACTGTTCTATAAATAGAATAATTAGACTTTATTTTATTGTTCTATCACTGCAACAATGAAACCTATTTTTGCCACTACTGCCAAATGATTTGCTCCTTTATTATTCAGTCATCAAAACAATTTTAGGAGCAAAACCATGAAAAAAATTATTGGTATCTATCAATCTCCTCGTAGCCATTGGGTAGGAGACGGCTTCCCTGTCCGTTCAATGTTTAGCTATAACGATCATGGGAAATACCTCAACCCATTCCTTTTGCTCGACAGAGCGGGGCCTTTTGATTTCCCAAGCTCAAATTCAGCAAACAGAGGCGTTGGAGAGCACCCACACCGTGGGTTTGAAACAGTCACGATTGTGTATGATGGCGAAGTCGCCCACCATGACTCTACGGGTGAAGGTGGTGTGATAGGCCCAGGTGATGTTCAGTGGATGACTGCAGCATCGGGTATTTTGCATCAAGAGTATCAGTCTGATGCCTTTATGAAAAAAGGTGGCACACTTGATATGGTGCAACTGTGGGTCAATTTGCCAGCAAAAGACAAATCAGCGGCCCCCGGCTACCAGCTGTTAGAAAGCCAAAGCATGCCAAAAGTCGCATTACCCAATGATGCAGGTACATTGCGAGTGATTGCCGGTGACTATTTGGGCAATAAGGGTGCAGCACAAACCTTTAGTCCATTGGATGTATGGGATTTGCAGCTTAACAAAGGTAAAACTGTGGGTATCCCAACTAAAGCGGGACGCCATGTCGGTTTAGTCATGCTACGTGGTTCAATATTTGTTGATGGCCGTTCTGCTTTAAACGAAGGGGAACTGATGATCCTCGACGATACAGACAGCAATATTCTGTTAGAAGCCACAGAAGATGCCTTAGTGCTGTTACTCAGTGGTGATCCCATTAATGAGCCAGTTGTTGGCTACGGCCCCTTTGTGATGAATACTGTTCAAGAAATCAATGAAGCCATAAATGATTTCAACAGTGGGAAATTTGGCCGCATTCCTGAAACACAATAAATGACGAATATTTCCCTGATAGCCTAATGCGCTATCGGGGAAATTTATTTCACTGACGGCGAAATATTATCTGCTAAATAATTTAACAGTAATTGGATTGACGGCAACAACCCTTTACGTGATGGATATACTGCATGAATGATATCTTCAGGAAACTGCCATTGCGGTAATACCTCTATCAAATTCCCTGATTCAATGTCTTTTTCTACCACACCATAAGGTAGCCTTGCGATCCCGACACCTTTTAGTGCCGCGCGGTATAACGTTAAGATATCTGTTGTCGCTAACTTAGGGGTAAAATGCTGCGTAAAGCTAAGGTCGTCACTGTTTTTGAGGGTTAATGTGTAATTTTGTGAATGCTCTGTATTCGCTAACATCGGGTAATCCACCAGCTTTTCTGGTTCTATGAGTTCATCCTGCTCTGCGAATAATTGTGGGCTAGCCACTAATATACGCCGTGAATACCCTAGCACTTTCATCATTAAGCCTGAATCATCTAAGGGCAATGAACGTACACGAATAGCTAAATCTAACCCTTCACTAATGACATCAACAGGGCGGTTAACCGCTAAGATTTGGATATCGATATCAGGATATTTCATCATAAAATCTACAAGTAATTCATTGAGATATACTTGTAATAGTGCAACTGGACACGATAGTTTGATCGTTCCTTTCGGGTGTGACTGAACGGAACAAATCAATTCGTGAGCAACTTCAGCTTCATCAACTACATTTTTACACTGCTGATAAAAAACTTGTCCCACTTCCGTGACATGAAACTGGCGGGTAGAACGGTAAATCAATGAAACATTAAGTTTTTTTTCTAAATCTGCAATGCGACGACTTAATTTAGATTTAGGGATCCCTAGAGCCAAACCCGCTTGTGAAAACCCACCATATTCGACAACTTTCACAAAATAGTAGAGATCATTTAAATCATATTGCATCTCATCCTCCCAACATTCCCAATCGCAATATCACCGTCTTACTAAAAACCCTAAAAAAGCGCTTTAAAAATGAATACTGCCACTTAAGGCCTGCAAACAAAACAAGACCATGTTGTGTATATGGAGAAAGGAAAAATTATTGCTCAGGGAACACATCTCGAATTAATGGCGAATATCCCGTGGTACCAACAGTTTATACAACAAATGCCTAAGACTTAGGCGTTATATTGCTAGCAAGTGCTTATGGCCAAATACTCTCTTTACCATAAGCACATTGCTTTATATTAACGCTTACCAAACAACCGGTGCTTAAACTCTTCAATTCGGTGGTTATCTAAACGGTTCTGCATGGTTAAGCTCCAACTTGCGGATAGCCCTGCAGCACTTAAAAGCCGCTGATACAGCTCTTCATCATAAGGGGCGTGAAATGCAATCATAATCGCTTCTTGTACTGAAATATCACTATTACGGCTCAATAATGTTAATGGCGTATTTTCACTAACATTGCCTGTTTTAATGACACGGTACAGCCAACCACAGCGCCCATTGTCTTGCATCATTTGTGCAAAATTTTCAATTCCCGTTAACCCATTGAGCTTATAACAAGGGGACCGAGGCTGAGTGACCTGAATACGCGCATCACCCCATGCAAAAATATCCCCAATAAATACGTTTTCTTCACTCATACCCAATGTTGATATATTTTCCCCAAATGCAGAGGCAACAAATAAATCGGCTAAATCAGGATAGGCATTTACCCAGAAATCATAATGTTCACGAGGATAATGGCAAAGTGCTCTATCAGGCCCGCCATGGAAGCGTTTTTCAGCTTGTTCATCGCCATCAAGTCCCAATTGCCCTAACATCAATAACCCATCGGCAGCTTGCTTATGAATAGCGCTGTGCCCACAAAACTGGGTTGCTTGGACTTTACCGATAAAAACTTGGGGAGATACTTTCATGCAAGATCACACCTTAATACTCACATAGGATGAAATAACTGTTACTGTGTTCAAGTTACCATAACCCATGGTTAATAACCTCACTAATTTTTAGCAGGGCTCCTATCAATGTCAGCTCTAAAATAATATATATCAATAGCCCCCAAGTGAGCGTAATCCACCAAGAATTAAACCACTTTAAAAATATCCATGGAAACCCAAGAATACGCGATACGGTTATCCCTGGTAACCTCAATTTTGGTATCCCTTTTGTCTTTGGTACTATTTGCCAGATGATCATTAACAAGAACATACCGCTAAACATGATAGTTCCCACCTGATTATCACCACCTTTAATTGTAATATTCACTACGTCAGCAATGACAGACATAATGAATACATATATCCCTGTCAGCACCATTATCGAAAATAGGAAATCCAATAATAAAAATATAGCACCAGAAGTGTCTTTATTTTTATTTAAAAAGAAAAATAATAACGCATCACTAAGATATAAATAGAAAATAAAAATCATCGCAACTGCGATAATAACCCGATTATCGATATCCGGAGACGGTGCCGCAATACAAAATATACTTCCCCAAAACATAAGAAGAAATAAATGAGAAAGAGAAAAACATACTCTAGGTTGACTGAAAAAAGCGGCCACTGCTGGATTAACTCGATCTGCAAGCTCTGGGTAATTTTGTATCAACTGCTGATATTGCTTCATCAACAAATCCAGCACCCCAGGTACTAACCGCATCCACCCAGTCACTTCTGCCTGCTTTCCAATTAAAAATTGCATTGTAAATGCTGAGATCGAGTACTTATGTGATGCTTCAATTTCGCAATCTTGCCATGCACGTTCAACAGCAGTTTTACGTAATTGATTTTGAATACCTTCTTGAATAAACATTGGAACCACACTGTCTGAATTATAATCATTTAACTGCCAATTCAATAATTCAGAAGCACAATCTACGGTCGATTCCATTAAGCCCTGCTGTTGTGATAATGCTTTGGCAAAATCCTTATGAAACTGAGCAAAAATGTGTAAATTGCCTTTTTCCATCACATGAGCCCAAAGAAAAGATAGCGCGGCCTTCCCTTTTCTTTCATTTTCCACAATCAGGCTCGCGACAGTATCAATTTCATCTTGAGTATAAACAGTTTCAGCCACTGCTATAGCAGGTAAAGGCTCATCTGCTACAAATGTATTTGATAACCAATCAGAAAAATAAATATCTTGATACCCGGTGTGGTCATTTAATAATACGGCTTCACCATAACTTTCGTCTTCAGAAGCAACTTCAGGCTGAGAACTCACTTGATAAGAGGATACGTTTTTTGCATTTTCAAATGCTTCTCTTAGCTGCTGATACTCTTTTGGATGAGTATCGGGTCGATATTTTTTGAGTTGCTTTGCATAAGCCCTACGGATTTCTTTTTCATCATGAGTGAACGGAATTCCCAATATTTGCCACATATCCATTAATGCAAATCCCTTTCATATCGTTTCAAAAATTGAACAACTTGCTGGCGAAATGTTGCGATCAAGCGTAAATCTTGGCTATTTAACGCTATCTCAAACTCAGTTGTTATCTTATCGACCCAAAGTCTGTCATCACCGAGCAAGAATTCATATAATTGAGAACAACGGGCTAACAATTCTCTATTTTCAGGCATATCCCTTGGATGCTGCTTTAACCCTGCAATTTTTGCCAAGCTGGCTGAAATTTGTGTCTCACTCATTTGGCCAGGTACCTTTTCAATCAATAACCGATAAACCTTAGGGCTACCTTGATAATGACACTCAACTTCAAGTAAACCATCAACCGTGTAAGTAAACCTAACTTCAATCGTCACTTCCCCGGCTGGTCGTGGAGGAATATCTATCTTTAATTCCCCAAGGAAAACATTATCTTTGACTAGGCGAGCTTCACCTTGATATACCTTGAGTAAAATATGCTCTTGGTTATCTACAATTGTACTTAGCTCCTGCATTTTACTGATAGGCAAGAAATTATTGCGTTCGATAATAGGAAGATAGTAACCAAATTCAAAACGCTCACCATGCTGTTTCGTGGTATCAACCCCCAATGAAAATGGCATGACATCGGTTAAAACGATATCATCCAAAGCGCAATCTGCCATTACCATACCTGCTTGGACACCAGCCCCTAAAGCAACTGCCTCATCAGGATTTAAATCATGCCGTGGAAATCGCCCGAAAAGACGAGCTACGGTTTGTCTAACGAGAGGCATACGTGTCGCCCCTCCCACTAGCAATATATCGTCAAGATCATTAAGCGAAAAACGGGAGTCATGCAATGCCTGTAAAATAGGTTGTTGAAGGCGAGCTAATAAAGGCTGACAACAAGTAGCTAGCTCTTGTTCTGTCATTTTCCATTCAAAATCTGACTCATTCCAATGCATAGAAACATAGCATTCTGGTGCTTGGCTCAAGGCTAACTTGAGATGTTCCGCCAATTTCAATAATTCAGGCCGTATCAGAAACTGATCTTTGTGTAATTCGGGGTACTTTTTCAACATCCACTGATAAATCACTTCACGAAAATCATCACCGCCTAAGCGTACATCACCACTACTAGCACAAACTTCGATAACGCCTTCAAACATATCGATGATCGATACGTCAAACGTGCCCCCTCCTAGGTCAAATGTGAGGTATTTATGTTCTTTATTTTCGAGTAACCCAAAAGCAAGTGAAGCGGCTGTTGGCTCATTTAATAACCTTACAACATTCAACCCAGCAAGCTGCCCCGCTGTTTTAACTGCGCGGCGCTGGACGTCATTAAAATAAGCAGGAACTGTAATTATGGCGTCTTTGACGGCATAACCTAACCATGCTTCAACATCATCTTTAAGTTGACGTAGCAACAAAGCGGAGACTTCTTCAGCACGAAATACAAGCTTACCTAGTGTTATAGTGGCATCGGTTCCCATATAACGTTTGAAACTCGCTTTAGTTATATTAGGATGACTTTGTAAACGTTCATGAGCAGCTTGTCCTACGATAATCTGGCCTTCATCATCTAAACCAACCACAGAAGGCGTTAGAACGTTTCCTTGTAGATTAGGAATTAGGACTGATTTGCCATCTAACCACAAACTTACCGCACTGTTACTTGTCCCAAGGTCAATCCCCATTACTAAGTGTGTTGCCAAACAATCCATTTTGATTTATTCCTTATTTATCAAAAAATTAAATCCATATCATTATTGAAATAAATTAATAACCAACATTTTAAATGATAATGAGTTTTATTTAATAATAAAAAGTAAAGTTTTGGAATCGATATCAAATTGTAGGCATAAAAAAAGCGCAGCATTAACGCTGCGCTTATAGCAAATTACGTTATCTTATAAGATTATTTAGCTTTCGCTGCAAAACGTGCTGCTGCTTCATCCCAGTTCACAACTGACCAGAATGCTTTAATATAATCAGGACGGCGGTTTTGGAATTTCAGATAATAAGCGTGTTCCCATACGTCTAAACCGATGATTGGGTAACCAGATACGCCTGAAATAGCCTCACCCATTAATGGGCTGTCTTGGTTCGCTGTTGAAACTACAGCTAATTTACCGTCATCTTTCAGAACCAGCCATGCCCAACCAGAACCGAAACGGGTTGCAGCTGCTTTTTCAAACAGTTCTTTGAATGCATCAACGCTACCGAAATCACGCTCAATCGCAGCTTTTAATTCGCCTTTTAATTCAGTACCTAATTTCAAACCTTTCCAGAACAGACTATGGTTTGAGTGGCCACCTGCGTTGTTACGAACAAACGTACGTTGATCAGCAGGAATTTGGTCTAATTTTTGAATCAGAACATCGATATCTAAACCTGCTAATTCAGGTAGTTTTTCTAACGCTGTATTGGTGTTAGTCACATAGGTTTGATGGTGCTTAGTATGGTGGATTTCCATGGTTTGCTTGTCAAAATGTGGTTCCAACGCATCATAAGCATAAGGTAAAGCAGGTAATGTATAACTCATATTATTGTCTCCAGTGACGTAAATACCGCTATGTTTCTCATTTTTACCACAAGGCTCATAGGGTAAACACTTGCGTAACTTCGCACCTTGTGAATAACTATCTATTATAGTTATTTTACTGTTAATGAAAATCATTATCAAACCCATGAGAAATGTATGGATATTTATATTCGCTATGAGAACTTGTTTATTCAGTAACTAATACCAACAACCCCGCCATTTATTTTTCTTTAAATCTACCTTTTATTATATTTTTAGATTTATATATCAATTTGATATTTAGCATCAAATGATAATCCTGCAAATCTCATTACAATTAATACGTGATCTTCCGCGCAAAAGAAAAACAAATTTAAAAATCGTGCTTTAGTTAACCATTTTTTGACATAGTATTAACATCTGCAAGGAGATAATAATATGACTCAAATAACTAAACATCCCGTTCCTGCTGAAATTGCAAAAAATGCCCTGATAAACGAACAACAGTATAACGATGAGTACCAACGCTCGATTCAAGACCCTGAAGGATTTTGGGGCGAAAAAGGAAAAATCGTTGATTGGATTAAACCGTACACTCGTGTTAAAAACACCTCTTTTGACCCCGGGCACATCGATATCCGCTGGTTTGAAGACGGTACATTAAATTTAAGTGCTAACTGTTTGGATCGCCATCTGGCTGAAAAAGGCGACCAAACTGCGATTATTTGGGAAGGCGATGACCCTTCATCGTCAAAAAATGTCACTTACCGCGAACTGCACCATGATGTTTGTCAGTTTGCTAATGTCCTAAAACAACAAGGGATCCGTAAAGGTGATGTCGTCGCCATTTACATGCCGATGGTTGTCGAAGCTGCTGTCGCGATGCTAGCTTGTGCTCGTATTGGTGCTATACATACGGTCATTTTTGCTGGTTTCTCCCCTGAGGCGGTCTCTGGTCGCGTTATCGACTGTAAAGCGAAGCTCATCATCACTGCAGATGAAGGCTTACGTGCTGGCCGCGCAATTCCATTAAAGAAAAATGTGGATGACGCACTCGCCAACCCACAAGTCACAACGGTTTCTAATGTGATTGTTTACCAACGCACAGGCAACGCGCCGAGCTGGATAGAAGGCCGTGATCTCTGGTGGCACGACGTCATCAAAGGCGTCAGTGCAGATTGCCCTCCAGAAGAAATCAACGCAGAAGACCCGCTGTTCATCCTATATACCTCAGGCTCTACAGGTAAACCGAAAGGCGTTCTGCATACCACTGGCGGTTATTTAGTCTATGCCACACTGACATTTAAATACACCTTCGACTACCATCCAGGTGAAGTCTATTGGTGTACTGCAGATGTAGGCTGGGTAACAGGCCATAGCTATTTGTTATATGGGCCATTATCCAATGGCGCTAAAACATTAATGTTCGAAGGGGTACCTAATTACCCAGCAGTTAACCGAATGAGCCAAGTGGTTGATAAACACCAAGTCAATATCCTTTATACTGCCCCAACGGCTATCCGCGCATTAATGGCCGAAGGCGATAAAGCCATTGAAGGTACAGATCGCAGCTCATTACGAATTCTCGGCTCCGTGGGGGAACCCATTAACCCTGAAGCTTGGGAATGGTTCTATAAAAAAATTGGTAACAGCCGCTGCCCTGTTGTCGATACATGGTGGCAAACCGAAACAGGTGGTTTCATGATCACACCACTTCCAGGGGCAACCATGTTAAAGCCAGGGTCTGCAACATTGCCATTCTTTGGTGTTCGCCCTGCATTAGTCGATAACCTTGGTGAACCTATCGAAGGCGCCACAGAAGGTAACTTAGTGATTGTTGATTCATGGCCGGGCCAAGCCCGAACCTTATTCGGCGATCACGAACGCTTCGAGCAAACCTATTTCTCAACCTTTAAAGGCATGTACTTTAGTGGTGATGGTGCTCGTCGTGATGAAGATGGTTATTACTGGATCACTGGCCGTGTTGACGATGTACTGAATATTTCGGGCCACCGTTTAGGTACCGCAGAAATAGAATCAGCGCTCGTTGCACATCCGAAAGTGGCTGAAGCTGCCGTGGTCGGTATTCCTCATAATATTAAAGGCCAAGCAATCTATGCTTATGTCACATTAATATCTGGGGTTGAGCCATCACCAGAGCTATACACCGAAGTTCGCAACTGGGTTCGTAAGGAAATCGGCCCTATTGCCACCCCGGATGTACTTCACTGGACGGATTCACTACCCAAAACCCGTTCCGGTAAAATCATGCGTCGCATCCTACGAAAAATTGCATCAGGAGACACCAGTAATTTCGGAGATACCTCCACTCTGGCTGATCCAGGTGTTGTCGAAAAACTACTCGAAGAAAAACAGTCTATGAGTATGTCATAACGCCAAAAGGCCAACTCATAGAGGCGGCCTTACATACATCCCAACAAGATGGTTTACTCTAAATAATTCGAGGTGCAGCTAGGCGACAAGCGAACGAAACACGAGGAGCATACATAAGTATGTGACTCGTGTGAGTGAGTGCAGTCAACAAAGCTGCAACTTGAAGTATGACGAGTATAACAGAGGAGAACTCTGATGAATGCTACTGCTTACGAAAAGGTAGAGGATAACCCTCGCTTTCAAGAACTGGTTAGGAAACGTAGTCGCTTTTCATGGTTGTTATCTGCAATAACGCTCGTGCTGTATGTGGGTTTTATTTTTCTTATCGCTTTTGACCCAAGCTGGCTTGGAACACCAATATCCGAAGGTTCATACATAACAAGAGGGATCCCTGTTGGTGTAGGGCTAATCGTCATTTCGTTTGTACTCACTGGGCTTTACGTCATCCGAGCCAACGGTGAATATGACCGCTTAACGGCAGAAATTTTAAAAGAGGTAGAAAAATGAAAATATTGCTCTCACTCATTCTCTTTTTTACCTCATCAATGGCGTTTTCTGATGCATTGACAGGGGATGTTGAACGCCAGCCTGTAAATATTCAGGCGATTGTGATGTTCTTACTGTTTGTCGGCTTCACTTTATATATTACCTACTGGGCGTCAAAAAGAACGCGTTCTCGCTCTGATTACTACACTGCGGGCGGGAAAATTACCGGTTTCCAAAACGGGATGGCTATCGCGGGTGACTTTATGTCGGCTGCCTCCTTCTTAGGGATCTCTGCTCTGGTTTATACCTCTGGCTATGATGGCTTAATCTACTCGATTGGCTTCTTAATTGGCTGGCCGATCATTCTATTCTTAATTGCCGAGCGCTTACGTAATTTAGGTCGCTATACCTTCGCTGATGTTGCTTCTTATCGATTAAAACAAAGACCAATTCGTATTCTATCTGCGGTTGGCTCTCTGGTTGTTGTTGCACTGTATCTTATTGCTCAAATGGTTGGTGCGGGTAAATTAATTGAATTGTTATTTGGTCTCAATTACCACGTCGCGGTTGTTATTGTGGGTATATTGATGGTGCTATATGTCCTATTTGGTGGAATGTTAGCCACAACTTGGGTGCAAATTATTAAAGCCATCTTGTTATTAGCGGGTGCAACATTCATGGCCGTTATGGTTATGAAGCATGTTGGCTTTAACTTTAATACCTTATTTAAAGAAGCCGTTGAAGTTCATAAAAATGGTATTGCCATTATGAGCCCAGGAGGACTGGTTTCCGACCCAATATCCGCCTTATCCCTTGGTCTTGCATTGATGTTTGGTACCGCTGGCCTCCCTCACATTATTATGCGATTCTTCACCGTTAGTGACGCTAAAGAAGCTCGTAAAAGTGTGTTCTATGCCACTGGATTTATCGGTTACTTTTACATCTTAACCTTTATTATTGGTTTTGGTGCCATCGTTCTAGTCAGTTCCAATCCTGCATTTAAAGATGCTACTGGAGCACTTATCGGTGGAACAAACATGGCTGCTGTTCACCTTGCAGATGCCGTCGGTGGCAATTTCTTCTTAGGCTTTATTTCTGCAGTTGCATTCGCCACTATCCTTGCTGTTGTTGCTGGTTTAACCTTAGCAGGCGCCTCCGCGGTTTCCCATGACCTGTATGCGATGGCAATGAAAAATGGTAAAGCGGATGAAAAAGATGAATTACGTGTCTCTAAAATTACCGTTGTTATCTTAGGTTTTGTTGCAATTGGCCTCGGTATTTTGTTTGAAAAACAAAACATTGCCTTTATGGTTGGCTTAGCATTCTCTATTGCGGCTAGTTGTAACTTCCCAATCATTTTACTGTCGATGTACTGGCGTAAGCTGACAACTCGCGGTGCATTGGCTGGCGGTTGGTTAGGGCTAATTACTGCTGTTGTTTTAATGATTTTAGGACCAACCATCTGGGTCAGTATTCTTCACCATGAAAAACCAATCTATCCATATGAGTACCCAGCCTTCTTCTCCATGATTGTTGCATTTGTTGCTTCATGGCTATTCTCTGTAACAGATAATTCAGAACAAGGAAAAATGGAAAGAGAGCGCTTTAAAGAGCAATTTGTTCGTTCACAAATTGGACTCGGTATTGAGCAGGGTAAATCACACTAAACCTAACTTTATTGCCACACCAAACGGCTCAGTGTATCGAGCCGTTTTTTATTAATAGTTTATTTAAACCTCTTTTAGTTTCATCATTATTTCTCTTTATATTATCTTATAAATCAATATGATAAATAAAATCACATAAAGGAGTTGATAGTATATTTAACTCTTATTATCAGAAGTTTTATATAAAAAAAATCCTTCTTTCTACGTAGAGAAAAGAAGGATATTAATAATATTGAAGAACTTATTTTTGTTTTCGTTATTCGATACTATCTTGCATAGTGTTGTCTTTCTACATCAACCCAATTTTCTACTAATGAATAAAACTCTGCTGAACTTGTTTTTCTTTCTTCTTGTAATTTTTTAAATTCTTGCTTGTTTTTCGGCGTATAACGAGAAAGTAACTGGCCTAATACAATATTTTTATCTGCGAATTGGGAACCTAGTTTTAATTTTTTATACAGCACTACTGTAATCAACCCACTGATAGCGAGCATTCCAATGACAGTGACAAAGCTATAGTCAATGCCAAGGGTATTTCTCACTGTATTTAACAGTAAAAAAGGAACAAAAAACATCACTAATAAAGAAAGAATCGTTGCACCGTCTTGCCCATTATTAAATTCATTTTCTTTCTGTTTATTTACAGAAATAATTTGGTCGAAAATTCGATGATTAGCGCTTTTTGATTTATTCATCTGACCCACCTTTGCTATACAAATATTGTTTACACGAAATACCATTCATTAAAAGGTATAACTTGCTTAGCTGGCCTATCTTTCATATCTGGATGTAAGTTTCTTTCCTTTGAAAATTTCACTTATAAGCAAACTTCATCGGTAACGTGATAGCTAGATATACCATTAACTACCTAACACAGTATAAATGTAAGAAATTGAAACATCAATTTAACAATTTTTATATAAAAAAATAAACAATAGTGCGCTTATTCATTAAAAATATGCAAACAAAATAGTTAATTTATTTATGAGTAAAATTGGTTATTTTATTTTTATCTATTGATATTAATGAATTTATTGTTCAAATAATGACTTACTTGCGTTACTTAATTAACACCATAAAAACCATTAAAACTATAAACATTATAGGATAAGTTAAGAGTAATCCCGTCAGATAGTTTCATTAAGTCATTATTATTTTTAATAGATCATAGATTATCTATCAACCAGAGAGTCAAATCACACAGCAATTGCACTCGGAGATATAAACTTATCTAACCTACCTCTACTACCTTTGCTGTAAAGCTGTTATTTACTATTTTACCCCCTTCAATTACATTTACCATCTCAATATCCCAATACAATAATTACGAAACCTGAAATATAGTCATCACTAAATATATATTCTTTGTCATCACAATTTATGAGCTTTTACTTGCTACTTTATGTTTCTTAATCACATTTATCACTTAAATACAGGGAATTGAGTTTTCCTCCTACCCTCCTCACCCATTCTCTATACGGCTAAAAAGAGAGGTGAGTTGTTACTTACTACTTTGCATTTAATATATCCATTCATTACACCAATACAACCGCTCCCCCTCCATTACTTCTCCTACCCCCTGTTATCCCACCTTCACCAACAGCCACCGTCTCCTTCAACAAGTGAGTTGTTACTGACTACTTTGACTCAAGCGGTGTCATTCATCACCGTGATGGACAAACATCCAATCCACAGTACTCTCGTGATATTCTTAAAATTCCGCTACCCTAAACAACCTGTGAGCTGTTACTCACTACTTTGCATCCACAATATCCATTCAGCGCACCAATACAACCGCTTCCCCTCCATTACTTCTCCTACCCCTGTTATCACACCTTCACCAACAGCCACCGTCTCCTTCAACAAGTGAGTTGTTACTGACTACTTTGGCTCAAGCGATGTCATTCATCACCGTGATGGGGAAACACCCAACCCACAATATTTATTTGATTTTATTAAAATTTCGCTACCCTAAATAATCTGTGAGCTGTTACTCACTACTTTGCATTCACAATATCCATTCAGCGCACCAATACAACCGCTCCCCCTCCATTACTTCTCCTACCCCTGTTATCACACCTTCACCAACAGCCACCGTCTCCTTCAACAAGTGAGTTGTTACTGACTACTTTATGTTTATTAATCGCATCCATCATTTAAATACAAGGAATTGAGTTTTTCCTCCTACCCACCTCGTCCCGGTCAAAAAAGAGGTGAGTTGTTACTGATATCTTTGATTCAAGCGATGTCATTCATCACCGTGATGGGCAAGCATCCAATCCACAATATTTATTTGATTTTATTAAAATTTCACTACCCTAAACA
>NZ_JAXADV010000059.1:0-1116 GCF_033901115.1 Providencia sp. CIM-Carb-044 | reverse complement strand
GCACGCTTAAAAATAATAAAAGCAGACTTGACCTGATAGTTTGGCTGTGAGCAATTATGTGCTTAGTGCATCTAACGTTCAAGGTGAGCGGACTCGCGCGGCTTTATGCGCGAGGTCCGCTCGAGCGCAGGGTTATGCATCTGCTCTCGATGACGCCACATATCATTTGTTACCCATCAACACGGGTAATTCCACGAGAATATCCTCTCGTGCTTTAGACCCGCCGGGAATATCGGACTTTTCCTTTCCTATTTCCAATCGGGCGAAAACAACTTGCCGTCCGTTTTTTTCAGCCCAGCCCACGAACCAGCCCTGCGGACGACTTTCATTTATCTTGCCGTTATTGTCCCGAAGCCAGCCGCTGCCGCTTTTTCCATGTACAGCCCATCCTTCGGCTGCCTGGTACTGCGGGATTGTGGCATACGCCATGTCATAAGCCGCTTCGGATACAGGCAGCTTATGCGCGACAAAGCGTAGAAGAAACTGAATTTGCTCCTTGGGAGATATGGTGAGCGACGACATCAGCCATGACTGGGTCAAGCCGTTATGCTTCCCCGAGTCACCGGAAACATCTTGATTACCGTACTCAAATTTCTTTACGTATTCCGTGAACCGATCAACTCCCAGACGGCTTGTTAATTGCTGCGAGAACCAGACAACAGAGTCGCTTTGCCATAGCGCCGGATAGACTTGTTTGTATGTGCGATCTCTCGGAGACGGGTTGTATTCCGGCTTCAATTCCCACGTAGGTGATTTTGGCGACTGCAAGATTCCACTATCAAACCCCATGATTGCCAATGGAAGTTTAAAAGACGAGCACGGAGACACACGACGGGCACATTCTCCGGTCTCATATAAGGTATTTCCGGTAATGGCGTCTGCGATGATGGTGCATTTAAGCGTTTCAACCTCATCAGAAGCCACGGAACTGATTGGGAGAGTGGCGGAAACGAACACCAACATATGCAGCAGCAAAATTTTTTTCATCAAGGTATCCTTCATTGCTCCGCTGTGCGCTTAATAGGTGCATAACTTTGTTTTAGACATTATTTGCCGACTACCTTGGTGATCTCGCCTTTCACGTAGTGAACAAATTCTTCCAACTGATCTGCGCGC
>NZ_JAXADV010000058.1:0-1196 GCF_033901115.1 Providencia sp. CIM-Carb-044 | reverse complement strand
GGTAAGCAGAGTTTTTGAAATGTAAGGCCTTTGAATAAGACAAAAGGCTGCCTCATCGCTAACTTTGCAACAGTGCCAATTTATGAGTAAAGGATTATGTCCACGATAAGCACCTGGGTCGATTCCTGGGAGGCGGCCATGAGGGTAGGGAAGCGCCGTCCCGTCAAGTCAGCGTAATGCTCTGCCAGTGTTACAACCAATTAACCAATTCTGATTAGAAAAACTCATCGAGCATCAAATGAAACTGCAATTTATTCATATCAGGATTATCAATACCATATTTTTGAAAAAGCCGTTTCTGTAATGAAGGAGAAAACTCACCGAGGCAGTTCCATAGGATGGCAAGATCCTGGTATCGGTCTGCGATTCCGACTCGTCCAACATCAATACAACCTATTAATTTCCCCTCGTCAAAAATAAGGTTATCAAGTGAGAAATCACCATGAGTGACGACTGAATCCGGTGAGAATGGCAAAAGCTTATGCATTTCTTTCCAGACTTGTTCAACAGGCCAGCCATTACGCTCGTCATCAAAATCACTCGCATCAACCAAACCGTTATTCATTCGTGATTGCGCCTGAGCGAGACGAAATACGCGATCGCTGTTAAAAGGACAATTACAAACAGGAATCGAATGCAACCGGCGCAGGAACACTGCCAGCGCATCAACAATATTTTCACCTGAATCAGGATATTCTTCTAATACCTGGAATGCTGTTTTCCCGGGGATCGCAGTGGTGAGTAACCATGCATCATCAGGAGTACGGATAAAATGCTTGATGGTCGGAAGAGGCATAAATTCCGTCAGCCAGTTTAGTCTGACCATCTCATCTGTAACATCATTGGCAACGCTACCTTTGCCATGTTTCAGAAACAACTCTGGCGCATCGGGCTTCCCATACAATCGATAGATTGTCGCACCTGATTGCCCGACATTATCGCGAGCCCATTTATACCCATATAAATCAGCATCCATGTTGGAATTTAATCGCGGCCTCGAGCAAGACGTTTCCCGTTGAATATGGCTCATAACACCCCTTGTATTACTGTTTATGTAAGCAGACAGTTTTATTGTTCATGATGATATATTTTTATCTTGTGCAATGTAACATCAGAGGGGGCACTGTTGCAAATAGTCGGTGGTGATAAACTTATCATCCCCTTTTGCTGATGGAGCTGCACATGAACCCATTCAA
>NZ_JAXADV010000057.1:0-1237 GCF_033901115.1 Providencia sp. CIM-Carb-044 | reverse complement strand
CACGCTTAAAAATAATAAAAGCAGACTTGACCTGATAGTTTGGCTGTGAGCAATTATGTGCTTAGTGCATCTAACGCTTTTAGCAGGGGCGCGACGTCAGGAGCGTCCCTTGCCTAAACTTGTTAAGGCATTTGTGAACAAACGCCACCAGTATTTTGGTTTAGAACCAATGCATACTTCATACGAATACAGCCTATCTCGAATCAAGCAGGAACCATCCAAGATTGGCATAAAAGGTACATTCAACCTTTTCACTGCATCCCATTGGTGCACGTACTCGGTCTTGCAACTCGGACACTTTGGGTTTGCACCAGGAACAAACCTACCCCCGCAAGGGCAATCTGGAAGAGTTGCTGCTATTCGATCCAAGAGCTCTTGATTGATTTCATTTTCATACAGTAATGCATGGTCCTGCTCTCTATGGATTACATTCGAGCAAGTATCACAGAAAAAATGCGGGCAACTGTCGCTCATGCCGCTCGATTGCCAGGCAGGAGTTTCCTTCCCACACTTTGGGTTTGGGCATTTCATTCTTCCTATCCATGGTGCATTCGCTTCGTAATGTACGATTTTCATGTAGCCTTAACGCCTGGCACAGCGGATCGCAAACCTGGCGCGGCTTTTGGTACAAAAGGCGTGACAGGTTTGCGAATCCGTTGCTGCCACTTGTTAACCCTTTTGC
This sequence comes from Providencia sp. CIM-Carb-044, assembly GCF_033901115.1. Taxonomy (NCBI): domain Bacteria; kingdom Pseudomonadati; phylum Pseudomonadota; class Gammaproteobacteria; order Enterobacterales; family Morganellaceae; genus Providencia; species Providencia sp. CIM-Carb-044. Next base: position 555 of record NZ_JAXADV010000057.1, on the reverse strand, counting down.
CAGATTTGGTAACTATAATTTATGTTAGAGGCGAAGTCTTGGGTAAAAACTGGCCTAAAATTGCTGGGGATTTCAGGAAAGTAAACATCACCTTCCGGCTCGATGTCTATTGTAGATATATGTAGTGTATCTACTTGATCGATCAGGCTTTTGTATATCTCCCCACCACCTGAAACAATGACATGATCCGTTATTTTCTTTAGGTTGGTTAAAGCATCTTTAATTGATGGAAAGATCAATACGTTCTCATTGTCAGATGTAAAACTTGAACGTGTTACGACCGCATACTTTCGGTTGGGTAATGCTCCCATTGATTCAAAAGTCTTGCGTCCAACCAACAGCCATTGGTTATAGGTAATAGCTTTAAACAGGAGCTGTTCACCTTTGGCACTCCATGGAATATCAGGGCCATTCCCGATAACTCCATTCTTCGATATAGCTACCATTAGTGATAGTTTCACAATTCTTCCTCAGAGGTTAACTTTGTTTTAGGGCGACTGCCCTGCTGCGTAACATCGTTGCTGCTCCATAACATCAAACATCGACCCACGGCGT
>NZ_JAXADV010000056.1:0-1292 GCF_033901115.1 Providencia sp. CIM-Carb-044 | reverse complement strand
TTTGACGAACTCCATGCGCACGCCCCGTTGTGTCAGCCCTTGGACGATGCGGCGCAGGTCATCAAGGTTGCGTGCCAGCCTGTCCATGCTATGCACCACCACGGTGTCGCCCTCGCGGACGAAGGCCAGCAGCCTTTCCAGCTCGGGACGCTGGGTGTCCTTGCCAGAAGCCTTGTCGGTGAACACCCGCGCCACCTGAACACCCTCCAATTGCCGTTCCGGGTTCTGGTCGAAGCTGCTGACGCGGACATAGCCGATGCGTTGACCTTGCAAGATGCCTCCAAAGGCAAAAGTGTCAGGATGAAATCTATTACCTTTGACGGAATATGTCAATCAATAGGAAATTTAACTCTATTCTGACATCGTTTGCACATGGTGTCGTTTTCAGAAGACGGCTGCACTGAACGTCAGAAGCCGACTGCACTATAGCAGCGGAGGGGTTGGATCCATCAGGCAACGACGGGCTGCTGCCGGCCATCAGCGGACGCAGGGAGGACTTTCCGCAACCGGCCGTTCGATGCGGCACCGATGGCCTTCGCGCAGGGGTAGTGAATCCGCCAGGATTGACTTGCGCTGCCCTACCTCTCACTAGTGAGGGGCGGCAGCGCATCAAGCGGTGAGCGCACTCCGGCACCGCCAACTTTCAGCACATGCGTGTAAATCATCGTCGTAGAGACGTCGGAATGGCCGAGCAGATCCTGCACGGTTCGAATGTCGTAACCGCTGCGGAGCAAGGCCGTCGCGAACGAGTGGCGGAGGGTGTGCGGTGTGGCGGGCTTCGTGATGCCTGCTTGTTCTACGGCACGTTTGAAGGCGCGCTGAAAGGTCTGGTCATACATGTGATGGCGACGCACGACACCGCTCCGTGGATCGGTCGAATGCGTGTGCTGCGCAAAAACCCAGAACCACGGCCAGGAATGCCCGGCGCGCGGATACTTCCGCTCAAGGGCGTCGGGAAGCGCAACGCCGCTGCGGCCCTCGGCCTGGTCCTTCAGCCACCATGCCCGTGCACGCGACAGCTGCTCGCGCAGGCTGGGTGCCAAGCTCTCGGGTAACATCAAGGCCCGATCCTTGGAGCCCTTGCCCTCCCGCACGATGATCGTGCCGTGATCGAAATCCAGATCCTTGACCCGCAGTTGCAAACCCTCACTGATCCGCATGCCCGTTCCATACAGAAGCTGGGCGAACAAACGATGCTCGCCTTCCAGAAAACCGAGGATGCGAACCACTTCATCCGGGGTCAGCACCACCGGCAAGCGCCGCGACGGCCGAGGTCTTCCGATCTCCTGAAG
>NZ_JAXADV010000055.1:0-1662 GCF_033901115.1 Providencia sp. CIM-Carb-044 | reverse complement strand
CCCCCTCTGGCAGGATAGTTGTCACCCCCCTAAAATTTAACCAGTTGGGGGTTAAGGCTTGAATGTGCCGAGTTACAGTGAAGAGCGTAAACAAGAGATATTGAGCAAGTTATTGCCACCATTAAATATGACCGTGGCAGAAGTATCACGCAATGAAGGGATTGGGCTGCAAACCTTGTATAATTGGCGTGATAAAGCCAAACAACAAGGTCGCCCTGTGCCGGGAAATAAATCAACACCAGACCAATGGTCAGCAGAAGCTAAGTTTGCCACTGTACTCGAAACTGCCAGTTTGAATGAAGCCGAATTGAGCGAGTATTGCCGCGCTAAAGGCCTGTACGTTGAGCAAGTGAAGGCCTGGAAAGCAGATGCACTCAGAGGCTTTATGAGTTCTCGTGAGCAGGAGCTTGAAGCCAAGCGGCAGCGACAGGCAGACCTGAAAGAAATCAAACAGTTGAAGCGTGAACTTCGGCAAAAAGAAAAGGCTCTCGCAGAAACCGCTGCAATATTGGTGCTGCGAAAAAAGTTAAATGCGCTTTGGGAGAACGACCACGAGGACGATTAACCTCCTTCCCGCAGCGCACAGAGTATGTGTCGTGGATACAAGAAGCGAATCGGTCAGGGGCCAGACTGAATGTCGCCTGCAACGAGGTGGGTATCACCTTGCGTACCTATCGGCGCTGGTATAGTGGTGGACAGGTCAAGGCAGATAAAAGACCGGAGGCGGTTCGTCCTGAGCCAGCAAATAAACTGACGCAAGCGGAACAAGAGCAAATAATTGAGGTGTGTAATCGGAAGCAGTTTGCCAGCTTACCCCCATCACAAATTGTGCCGACCTTGTTAGATAGTGGCGAATATTACGGCTCTGAATCAACGTTCTACCGAGTCTTAAAAGCGCATGGGCAGCTCCATCATCGTGGCCGCAGCTTAGCGCCGAAAGGTTCAGTGTTGCCAACGACTTATACCGCGGCAGGGCCGGGTCAGGTGTTTTGCTGGGATATTACGTATTTGCCCAGCACAGTGCGTGGGCAGTTTTACTACCTGTACATGTTGGAAGACTTGTTCAGCCGCAAGATTGTCGGCAACGAAGTGTATGAGCAGGAGTCAGGGGAACATGCCGCGAAGCTGTTAGAGCAAACGCTGGTACGGGAGAACTGTTTGCACAGTGGTGTAGTGCTGCACTCAGACAACGGCGCACCGATGAAATCGCAAACCTTGCGGATAAAGGCATACGAGCTTGGGGTGACCACCTCATACAGCAGACCACGAGTCAGCAATGATAACCCGTTTGCAGAGTCTCTGTTCAGAACCTGCAAATACCGACCAGATTGGCCATCTGCAGGGTTTAAAAGCCTTGATGAAGCAAGAAGATGGGTCCTGAAATTTACGCGCTGGTACAACTACGAACATAAGCACAGTCAATTGCGTTTTGTGACGCCACACCAGCGTCATACAGGTCAGGATAACGCTATCTTGGCCCAGCGAAAAGCACGTATCGAGGCGGCTAAAGATGCAAATCCAAGTCGTTGGGGAAAGCGCGAAGTACGAAACTGCACCCCCGTGGGACCGACAACGTTGAATCCAGAAAGAGAGCAGACTAAACCAATAGAAAAACAGGCCGCTTAAAACGGTCAGAGGTGACAACTACCTTGAAAAACGCCG
>NZ_JAXADV010000054.1:0-1759 GCF_033901115.1 Providencia sp. CIM-Carb-044 | reverse complement strand
TATTATGGTGATCCCCTGGGCGAAATGCGCCTGGTAAGCAGAGTTTTTGAAATGTAAGGCCTTTGAATAAGACAAAAGGCTGCCTCATCGCTAACTTTGCAACAGTGCCCTGTGACCAGGTGCGCCGGCAGCCGCTGGCGAGGCCTGCAGATCTGCTCCGGAGCGGGAACAAATCGCACGGCTTGGGCCGTGGCCATCGAGCACCAGGAACGCCAGGAGTGGGGAGTTTGTTACCCCTGTGACCAGGTGCGCCGGCAGCCGCTGGCGAGGCCTGCAGATCTGCTCCGGAGCGGGAACAAATCGCACGGCTTGGGCCGTGGCCATCGAGCACCAGGAACGCCAGGAGTGGGGAGTTTGTTACCCCTGTGACCAGGTGCGCCAGCTGCAGCTGGTTTACAGATGAATTTTTCTAAAATTTCTTAGCCAAAAATAGAACAAACTAAGACAGCTTGAAATGGCAAAACAAGAGCATAACCCGTATATAAATATGAGTGGAATTGAGTTTTTCAGATATTGGTTTTGTGGAGGATTGAAAAAGAAAAACAACAATATGAAAAACGATACGACAATAACATTAAGAAGAGGGATGCAGTGTCTCATCTTTCCGTAGGACAACCATTTCAAAACCATTTTCCTTTCGTATTCAGGGTTTTTTGAAAAAAGAAATGTATAAGCAGGAATAATCATCCAGCAAAGAAATAAAAGAATTGGGATTGCGTGGGGGTGCATAGAATCCTCACCCCATCCTTTAGCTGCTGGTATTAAAGACGAGAACAATTCTGAAATTGATTGTGACAGCGGTGAATGCTCAATATTGAGAGCGACCAACAAATAAGGAATAATGAACGCAATAACGGCTGGAGTCCAAAACTTGAATGTCTGTGTATATCTGTCATTTATTAAGTCAATCCATATCTTTTTATTGCTTGGTATATACATTGCTGCCACCGTCTGATGATTGAAAAACAATAACGCCGTCTTTATTAACTAACACTTCGTCGTGCTCCTTAGTAATTATCAGCGGGTTTTTCGCTGCTTGAAATGAATGGGCGGAACGGTTGTGTGTAAAATCATTAGTTACAACACCATCTTTTTCGAGTACCAGATAATAATCCCCCTCTGTTAAATGCCCGCGATTAAATGTGTCGTGAGGAAATTTATCGTTGCATTGAGTCCATTTGGGTAGTGTTTTTTCGCAAACCAGACTAATGGATGAATAGGGAGAAAATATAAACACCCTGTCCCAGTTGTTTCCAATAGCTTGAGAAAGGAGAAATGTTTTTTCCTTTGAAGCCAGCTCGTTTATTCGGCTGCTCTCGGCTTGTTGACCACAGCCACACAAAACAGACATAAATAAAAATAGTATTTTTTTCATTAGATGCGAACTCCAGTAGATTGTTTTTGAGCGGTTGTGTCTATTTTCTTTATCTCGTTTTCAGCAGCTGCAACTAACTTAGATAATGCGGGGTGCATTTCATTTTGTTTTAGTGTTTTTATTATCAGTTCAGCGCGTGACATATCCCCCGCATCTACTTTGCAAGCTGCATCCTTTGCCATCCATGCGGGGATTACTCTATTGGACTGGTTGGCGAGTATAGAAAGAAGTTCTTTAGTATCATGTAGTTGATTCATGTTTGATTGAACCCTGTAATAAAAAACCGCCCCCAAAGGGGCGGAAGGAGCCCCCTCTGGCAGGATAGTTGTCACCCCCCTAAAATTTAACCAGTTGGGGGTTAAGGCTTGAATGTGCCGAGTTACA
>NZ_JAXADV010000053.1:0-1826 GCF_033901115.1 Providencia sp. CIM-Carb-044 | reverse complement strand
GCGCCGAAGGATGTCGCTGCCGACTGGGCAATGGAGCGCCTGCCGGCCCAGTATCAGCCCGTCATACTTGAAGCTAGACAGGCTTATCTTGGACAAGAAGAAGATCGCTTGGCCTCGCGCGCAGATCAGTTGGAAGAATTTGTTCACTACGTGAAAGGCGAGATCACCAAGGTAGTCGGCAAATAATGTCTAACTCAAGCGTTGGGCGCACAATAAGGCTCCTCGCAGAGTTGCTTGAAAGTTGTTACGATTCAAATTCAATCATGAGATAGTCAGCAGATGAGCACTTCCAAGAACGCAGACAAGTAAGCCGCAGCAACCTTCATTTTTCGGTTGTTGCGGCGTTCTCATGAATCCTTTTGCTCTACGGGAGCGCCGCCAAATCCTTTGTTCAAGGAGATGGTTTCGTGCGCTCAAAAAACTTTAGTTGGCGGTACTCCCTTGCCGCCACGGTGTTGTTGTTATCACCGTTCGATTTATTGGCATCACTCGGCATGGACATGTACTTGCCAGCAGTGCCGTTTATGCCAAACGCGCTTGGTACGACAGCGAGCACAATTCAGCTTACGCTGACAACGTACTTGGTCATGATTGGTGCCGGTCAGCTCTTGTTTGGACCGCTATCGGACCGACTGGGGCGCCGCCCCGTTCTACTGGGAGGTGGCCTCGCCTACGTTGTGGCGTCAATGGGCCTCGCTCTTACGTCATCGGCTGAAGTCTTTCTGGGGCTTCGGATTCTTCAGGCTTGTGGTGCCTCGGCGTGCCTTGTTTCCACATTTGCAACAGTACGTGACATTTACGCAGGTCGCGAGGAAAGTAATGTCATTTACGGCATACTCGGATCCATGCTGGCCATGGTCCCGGCGGTAGGCCCATTGCTCGGAGCGCTCGTCGACATGTGGCTTGGGTGGCGGGCTATCTTTGCGTTTCTAGGTTTGGGCATGATCGCTGCATCTGCAGCAGCGTGGCGATTCTGGCCTGAAACCCGGGTGCAACGAGTTGCGGGCTTGCAATGGTCGCAGCTGCTACTCCCCGTTAAGTGCCTGAACTTCTGGTTGTACACGTTGTGTTACGCCGCTGGAATGGGTAGCTTCTTCGTCTTTTTCTCCATTGCGCCCGGACTAATGATGGGCAGGCAAGGTGTGTCTCAGCTTGGCTTCAGCCTGCTGTTCGCCACAGTGGCAATTGCCATGGTGTTTACGGCTCGTTTTATGGGGCGTGTGATACCCAAGTGGGGCAGCCCAAGTGTCTTGCGAATGGGAATGGGATGCCTGATAGCTGGAGCAGTATTGCTTGCCATCACCGAAATATGGGCTTCGCAGTCCGTGTTAGGCTTTATTGCTCCAATGTGGCTAGTGGGTATTGGTGTCGCCACAGCGGTATCTGTGTCGCCCAATGGCGCTCTTCGAGGATTCGACCATGTTGCTGGAACGGTCACGGCAGTCTACTTCTGCTTGGGCGGTGTACTGCTAGGAAGCATCGGAACGTTGATCATTTCGCTGTTGCCGCGCAACACGGCTTGGCCGGTTGTCGTGTACTGTTTGACCCTTGCAACAGTCGTGCTCGGTCTGTCTTGTGTTTCCCGAGTGAAGGGCTCTCGCGGCCAGGGGGAGCATGATGTGGTCGCGCTACAAAGTGCGGAAAGTACATCAAATCCCAATCGTTGAGAGAATGTGGCAAGCTATCGCCCAACAAATCGCTGCAGCCGACCCAAAACCGCTACGCGGTTTCGGTCGGCTGAGCTCAGGCGTTAGATGCACTAAGCACATAATTGCTCACAGCCAAACTATCAGGTCAAGTCTGCTTTTATTATTTTTAAGCGTGCA
>NZ_JAXADV010000052.1:0-1870 GCF_033901115.1 Providencia sp. CIM-Carb-044 | reverse complement strand
ATTGCACTGGGTTTCCCCATTCGGAAATCGTCGGTTGTAACGGTTCATATCACCTTACCGACGCTTATCGCAGATTAGCACGTCCTTCATCGCCTCTGATTGCCTAGGCATCCACCGTGTACGCTTAGTCGCTTAACCTCACAACCCGAAATTGTTTCAACGTTCACCTTACTGTCATGGCTGTGCGTGCATTCCTTCTTTGTTGGGCAGTGCTCGCAATGCTCACATACTTATGTATGCTGCGCTTGCTGTGCGCTGGCCGCCGCGAAGGACTGACTGCTCGCTCATGCCACTCGCTAAAGTGACCGAAAATTTCAGGTCTGAAATTTTGAGAGACTCTCACATTGTTTAAGCGATAAACAATGTGCGTTGTTTTCAATTTTCAGCTTGTTCCAGATTGTTAAAGAGCATAATTATTCGCAATAGACTATTACTAATCTATTCTGAATAATCAGAAAAATTATGGTGGAGCTAAGCGGGATCGAACCGCTGACCTCCTGCGTGCAAGGCAGGCGCTCTCCCAGCTGAGCTATAGCCCCATAAAGGTATTTTCGGTATCAATATAAGTCATTAAATGACAAATCGAATTCAGGCAAGGCATAGATTGGCGAAGCTTACTTAGGTAAGTGAGCTAATCTATAACGACGCATCAATTCGATTTTGGTAGGCCTGAGTGGACTTGAACCACCGACCTCACCCTTATCAGGGGTGCGCTCTAACCACCTGAGCTACAAGCCTATCGATACCGCTACTCTATTTCATCAGACAATCTGTGTGAGCACTTCACAAAAACACTTCAATGGTAAGGAGGTGATCCAACCGCAGGTTCCCCTACGGTTACCTTGTTACGACTTCACCCCAGTCATGAATCACAAAGTGGTAAGCGCCCTCCCGAAGGTTAAGCTACCTACTTCTTTTGCAACCCACTCCCATGGTGTGACGGGCGGTGTGTACAAGGCCCGGGAACGTATTCACCGTAGCATTCTGATCTACGATTACTAGCGATTCCGACTTCATGGAGTCGAGTTGCAGACTCCAATCCGGACTACGACGTACTTTATGAGTTCCGCTTGCTCTCGCGAGGTCGCTTCTCTTTGTATACGCCATTGTAGCACGTGTGTAGCCCTACTCGTAAGGGCCATGATGACTTGACGTCATCCCCACCTTCCTCCGGTTTATCACCGGCAGTCTCCTTTGAGTTCCCGACCGAATCGCTGGCAACAAAGGATAAGGGTTGCGCTCGTTGCGGGACTTAACCCAACATTTCACAACACGAGCTGACGACAGCCATGCAGCACCTGTCTCAGAGTTCCCGAAGGCACTAAAGCATCTCTGCTAAATTCTCTGGATGTCAAGAGTAGGTAAGGTTCTTCGCGTTGCATCGAATTAAACCACATGCTCCACCGCTTGTGCGGGCCCCCGTCAATTCATTTGAGTTTTAACCTTGCGGCCGTACTCCCCAGGCGGTCGATTTAACGCGTTAGCTCCGAAAGCCACTCCTCTAGGGAACAACCTTCAAATCGACATCGTTTACAGCGTGGACTACCAGGGTATCTAATCCTGTTTGCTCCCCACGCTTTCGCACCTGAGCGTCAGTCTTTGTCCAGGGGGCCGCCTTCGCCACCGGTATTCCTCCACATCTCTACGCATTTCACCGCTACACATGGAATTCTACCCCCCTCTACAAGACTCTAGCTGACCAGTCTTAGATGCCATTCCCAGGTTAAGCCCGGGGATTTCACATCTAACTTAATCAACCGCCTGCGTGCGCTTTACGCCCAGTAATTCCGATTAACGCTTGCACCCTCCGTATTACCGCGGCTGCTGGCACGGAGTTAGCCGGTGCTTCTTCTGTCGGTAACGTCAATCG
>NZ_JAXADV010000051.1:0-1995 GCF_033901115.1 Providencia sp. CIM-Carb-044 | reverse complement strand
GGGTATAGGAAGTATAAACCACCTTTTTGCTCCTCATCCGAAGTATCTTACCTGAAATTCCCTCACTCGTTTACCGCTCAAGCCCCAATTTTAACTGCCGGTCCAGCCTAAACCGCTCTAATAAGGTTCGATTTGGCGGTAAAATCTCTAGCCTGATAGCTCGAGAGATACAAACTGCCCCACCGCCCCGTTTAAAAGTTGGCAGTGTTGAGCAGTGTTGGATTTGGGGTCGTCAGTCAAAGAGACGACTCTGTGATGGATCGAACAGGCTGGGAGTCAGTGGCGGCGCTCGTTCTGGTGGCAGCTCACGCTGCTTGGCGGCATTCGCCTTGGCTGTTTTCTGTTTCAGATGCTTGAGAATCTGCTCAATGACCTTCGGATCTTCGATGCTGGCAATCACTTTGACGTGACCGCCGCAGTGTTCGCAGACTTCAATATCAATATTGAAGACTCGCTTGAGGCGTTGCATCCAGGTCATGGCGCGGTGGCGCTCTGCAGGACTCTTGTCACGCCAGTTAGTATCGAGACCTTCCGATTTGTCGGGCTTCTTGCCCCGCTTGGCGGGTGTTACTTGAACTCGGTGTTTGCTGTTCGGTGCAAAGACGCCGTGGAAGCGTGTGAGGTTGACTCGCGGCTTAGGTACCAACGCAGCGAGTTTGGCGATGAAGTCCAGCGGCTCGAAGATCACATGGGTGGTGCCATTGCGGTACGGAGTTTTGAGCTCGTAACGCACCTGCCCATTGGCGGTTAATGCCAGACGTTTTTCTGAAACCGCTGGCCGACTAATGTAGCGACACAAGCGCTCAAGCTTATCCCGCTGATGCGCTTCGGCCATCACACCGGCGTGTAGCGAGAAACCAGCATGGTTGGCTACTCGACTGCTTGAGTCGGCTTTATCCTCACGCCCTGGCAAGGTTTGCAGGGTGAAGACTTTGCGCCCTTGCTGGGGGCCGACGGCAATGCGATACGTAACCGAAGCACCATGTAATTGAGTCAGCGTATCGTCTTCGCCCTCTTCCAGTGTCAACCACGTATTCTCGGCATCACGCTCCAAAATCCCACGCTTTTCCATGCAGCGAGCGATGCGATGGCTGAGGGTGTGAGCGAGCGTATTCAGCTCATCGTAAGTGGGTGCCTTGACACGATGGAAGCGTTGCTTGCCATAGTCATCTTCGGCATAGACACCATCGAGAAACAGCATGTGGTAGTGGACATTGAGATTTAGCGCGGAGCCAAAGCGTTGGATAAGAGTCACTGAGCCAGTTTGTGCAGAGGCTTTGGTGTAACCGGCTTTTTTGATCAGATGAGTTGAGAGTGTACGATAGACGATACTCAAGACCTGGCCCATCAGCTGGGGATGGCGAGCCAGCAAAAAGCGTAGCTGGAAAGGAAAGCTGAGCACCCACTGGCGAATGGGCTCCTTGGGGAAGACTTCGTCTATCAGCAGCGCCGCACTCTCGGCCATCCGGCGGGCACCGCAGCTAGGGCAAAAGCCGCGTCGTTTACAGCTGAAGGCGACCAGACGCTCGTGATGACAATCCTCGCAGCGAACCCGCATGAAACCATACTCCAGACGGCCACATTGGAGGAGGTCGTTGAATTCTTGTTGGATGTAGCGAGGCAGGTGTTGACCTTGGGCTTCGAGTGAGGCTTTGAAGGCTGGGTAGTGCTGCTCAACCAGCTGGTAGAGCAGCGTCTGGTCGGGTTGGTGGCGTTCGTAACCGTTTGTTTGAGTGGGCGATTGACTCGCCGTGGCGTTCCTTGCCAGCGACATGGGTATCCTCCGCTGATACTGTGGTTATGTACAGTATCAGCGGCTTGCGTTCAGACGTCCAGTCTGGCCCTAGACATCGCTAAATGCTTAACCCGCAATAGCCCTCACGAGTTGTTATCAGCCACTACCGGTTGAGCGAGAAGGTTTTGGGTTCAGGGTGCTATTGCTCCACCAATCACAATACTGAAGCCCCAACTGTTATCAGTTGGGGCTTTTTCTTG
>NZ_JAXADV010000050.1:0-2220 GCF_033901115.1 Providencia sp. CIM-Carb-044 | reverse complement strand
CAGCGGCACGTTCCCCTCCGCCAACAGAGCCGGCAAACAGGTAGTTTTTCCGACCCAGGGCGATGGGCCGTAATGACCGCTCCGCACTGTTGTTATCTATCTCAGCATAGCCATTATCCACGTACGCTACCAACGCGTCCCATTGCTTTAGTGCATACTGGATAGCTTTGGACAACGCAGAGCCTTTTGATAAGGTGCGCAGGGTTGTCTGCAACCAGTTGTTAAACTGTATCAGGATGGGTTTGGCCTGCAGACTTCGCAGGTGCTGTCGTGCATCCGGTGGTTGCCCTCGCGCCTGTTTCTCAATCACATACAGTGATTGGATTATGGTCAGGGCTTCTTCTGCCAAGGGGGACGGGCCGGATTGGGTAATGTCATAGAACTTACGCCGCACATGGGCCCAACAACCATGCTGGGTGATGTGGTTTTGGTATAAGGCATTGTAACCGGCATAGGCATCAGCCTGCAGTGAACCTTTATACCCGGTTAAATGGGCAGTGGGGTGCAGACTTTTTCTATCTTCACTGTATTGCAGCCACACGGCAGGCGGTGTGGTATCGCCCCAGGAACGACCATCACGCACATACGTCCAGTAGCGGCCGGTTTGTGTGCGGCCTTTTCCTGGTGATAAGGTTGGCGCGGTCGTGTCATCCGCAAAGATATGTTGACCGGCTTTGACATGGCGTCCAATCGCCTCAGCAAGGGGCGTTAATAATGCACCGGATTGACCAACCCAGTCTGCCAGCGTTGAACGCTCGATATCAATGCCTTCCCGCGCCATCCGCTCAGCCTGACGGTACAGTGGTTGATGGTCGAGGTATTTATCGACAATCACTTGTGTCAGCAATGCTGCGCTGGCCAGGCCTTTTTTAATCACCCGCTCCGGAGCCTGACCTTGTACCAGCGTGTCGCAGTGCTGGCAACTGAACTTAGGGCGTACAATGCGGATAACCCGATAAGATGCGGGTACGACATCCAACATTTCAGAGACATCCTCACCGATATGGGTTAATTCGCCCTGACATGCCGGACACTGGCAAGGTGCATCAACACGCTTTTCTTCACGTGGTAACTGTGCCGGTAAGGTCACACGACGACGCGCAGTGGCTTTCTCTTCGACAGCGCCATCGGTAAGTTTCGGTAAGGCGGCCGTCTGCATCTCCAGCTCTTCTAACTGCAATTCCAGTTGATGGATTTGCTTATCCAGATGCTCCGAGGAGCGACCAAAACGGGCGCGCTTTAATACAGCTAATTGATGGCGTAATGACGCAATAACCGTGTCTTGCTGGGCAAGCGTTTCCTGCAGCTGCAGGATAATCGCCTGCAACTGTTTCGGGTCATTGGGTAAGGTAGGTGCCATCATTTTCATGCGGCGTATTATAGCGCAAAGCGATGGCTAACTCATTGATTAATTGTATTTAAGCTGTGTTTTTTGGCGTATTTTTTCTGGCGGGCGGACGCCAGTCTAAGCCTTCAAGCAGTAGCGCTAACTCCGCTTGGGTTAAATGCACAGCACCGGATTTTGCGACAGGCCAGACGAACTGTCCCTGCTCAAGACGCTTGTAGAATAAACACAAGCCCTGACCATCCCACCACAGTAATTTCACCCGGTCACTGCGCCGTCCGCGAAAGACAAACACATGACCACTGAAAGGGTCTTTTTGCAGCACGTGCTGCGCCATGGCAGCCAGGCCATCAAACCCTTTGCGCATATCAGTGTAACCGGCACACAGCCAGATACGCACATCATGCGATAACATCATCATGATAACGCTGCCAGCAGTTGCGCTAACATGGCCGGTGTCGCCTCGTGCAACATCAACTGATGACCACTTCGAAATGACACCGTGATGGCAGGTTTAGGCAAAACGGGGGCTGCTTTAGCCGGGCGGACGCTGACAGGTAGAAAAGCTGAAGCAGCTACAGGCGCATCCGGTTCACCTTTAGCGCGTCTGACCCACAAAGCCTGACCCGCCTCAGCTTCACGCATCCAGCGAAATACCTGATTGGTGTTCACATCGTATTTGCGGGCTAATTCAGAAACGGACAGTGTACGCTCTTTGGATTCTCGGACAATCTGCCATTTAAACTCAGGGGAAAAGACCCGGCGCACATCGGGGTGTTTTAAAGCTGGCATTCATAAGTCTCACAGTTGGCAACAGTGAGCGCTATGATGCGTGATCAGTTAGCAAATAAAAGATGTGTTCGCCGGACGCTTAC
>NZ_JAXADV010000004.1:458311-459497 GCF_033901115.1 Providencia sp. CIM-Carb-044 | reverse complement strand
AGATAGAGTTGTTTTCGAGAAGTGAGAAGCCGAAAGGTGAAGGACACGCAGCTTGTTTGAGATTGAGGTTCTGGTTTAAGGAAGGTGAAAACCAAATTAAACGGGAACAAAACAGAATTTGTCTGGCGGCAATAGCGCGGTGGTCCCACCTGACCCCATGCCGAACTCAGCAGTGAAACGCCGTAGCGCCGATGGTAGTGTGGGGTCTCCCCATGTGAGAGTAGGGAACTGCCAGACATTAAATTAGTGAGAAAGCCACCCATTGGGTGGCTTTTTTGCGTTTGGAGAAAAAAAGAAAAACAGTGGGTGTTGAGATTAGGAGGGGGGCCTAAGCTTTAGTTCCTCAGTTCCTTAATGCTTTACTCCCTAATTTTAATTCCCTTTTTATCGCTTACTTTCTCATTAGACGATGTATTACACATCTCTTCATCTTTTTTAGCTACTCTTGGGGCTCCCCTCTATCTATCACCATCATTAATGAGCGTGTGTGATGCAAAGTAGTGAGTAACAGCTCACAGATTATTTAGGGTAGCGGAATTTTAATAAAATCAAATAAATATTGTGGATTGGGAGTTTCCCCATCACGGTGATGAATGATACCGCTTGAGTCAAAGTAGTCAGTAACAACTCACTTGTTGAAAGGGATGTTGGCTGCTAGTGATGGTGAGATGGCAGGAGTTAGGAGAAGTAATGGAGGGGGAGCGGTTGTATTGGTGCGCTGAATGGATATTGTGGATGCAAAGAGTGAGTAACAACTCACAGATTGTTTAGGGTAGCGGAATTTTAAGAATATCACGAGAGTACTGTGGATAGGGTGTTTCCCCATCATGGTGATGAATGACATCGCTTGAGTCAAAGTAGTAAGTAACAACTCACTTGTTGAAAGGGCGGTGGCTGTTGGCGATGGTGGGATGACAGGGGTAGGAGAAGCAATGGTGGAGAAGCGGTTGTATTGGTGTAATGAACGGATATATTAAATACAAAGTTAGTGAGTAACAGCTCACTAGTGATGGGGAGTTGGACGTTTAAATACATAGCATTGTATACCATAGAATAGGTAATTTATTGTTAATGTATTGAAATGGGGAATGTCTCTAGCAGATATAAAGTAGTGAGTAACAGCTCACTAGTGATGGGGAGTTGGACGTTTAAATACATAGCATTGTATACCATAGAATAGGTAATT
>NZ_JAXADV010000004.1:344037-458211 GCF_033901115.1 Providencia sp. CIM-Carb-044 | reverse complement strand
TATTGTTAATGTATTGAAATGAGGAATGTCTCTAGCAGATATAAAGTAGTGAGTAACAGCTCACTAGTGACGGGGAGTTGGACGTTTAAATACATAGCATTGTATACCATAGAATAGGTAATTTATTGCTAATGTATAGAGATGGGGAATGTTTTTAGTAGATATAAAGTAGTGAGTAACAACTCACTTGTTATGGTAATTAAAAACATATTTGGTAATTTAGATATATCTGGTAAAAGAATCAAAAAATATAGTTAGCAAGGTTGTAGTGAATTTTATATGATTACTTATTATATAAATAGGATAATATAATGGAATTTTACTGATAAATAGAATGTATTTGATAAGTTAAAGTTAAGAATAATATTTATTATTGAAGGTGGTGAAATATTAAATATTAACAAATTTATCATGCTTCTATCCTGAAATTAAACTAGTGCTATTATTAATTAATGATTTAAGAATAATTAATTAAATTATTTTTCATCTATAATGTGTTTTTTATAATATTTTTAGGTTTAGATAAATATTTTTATAATTAAAATGCAAGATTAGAAAATTAAGTTATAAATAAAAATATGATAAAACATATTTATTTGAAATCTAATAAAGGAAATTCTTCCAATATTTTTTTAAACCACGGTGTGAAAGCTTCAGGATTAAGAAGGATCTCTTGTTTTAATTGAGTAATATTTACCCACCTTATAGATGAGACTTCTTCTCTATTTGGTTGGATATTCTTGTTATAATGTCCAATAAAGATATGGTCATACTCATGTTCAATTAATCCTCCCTGAACATCAGCTTTATAAATTAAGGAACCTATATGCGTTAATGGAGTGGCAAAGCCTAGCTCCTCTTGAAGTCTACGTTCAGCGGCTTTCTGAGTATCTTCATTAGGTTTAGGATGGCTACAGCAAGAATTTGCCCATTGCCCAGCTGAATGATATTTATGAAGAGCTCTCTGTTGAATCAGTAGCTCGTTTTGCTCATTAAAAATAAATACTGAAAATGCTCGGTGCAGATGACCGAGTTGATGCGCCAATAATTTAGGCATAACACCAATAGGTTCATCATGTTCATTTACTAAAATTAATTCATCTTCCATTTATATTATTTTCCTTCATAAAAATGATTTCAGTAGTTTAGTATAATTAAAAATATAAGTTTGCATATTAGAGCTATTTACTAATAAACATAATTATTTTTTACTCGCAGCTATCATAAGGTTATATAGCTGCGAGTATAAAATTATTTTTGTTGTAAAACCCAAACTGCAGCTTCGACCCTTGATTTTAAATTGAGTTTTTTAAGTAAATGTTTAACATGTACTTTTACTGTGCTTTCTGCGATATCTAGTTTACGAGCTATCATTTTATTTGATAAACCCTGAGAGATCAGTTCTAAAATATCGGCTTCTCTTGGTGTCAATGAAGCAATATTATTGTCATCCTGTGTGGTGTTATCTCTTAGTGATTCAGCAAGTACAGATGCTAATGTTGGGCTAACAACTAACTTACCGCTTGCTGCTTCTTTAAGGGCTACGATAAGCTCTTCAGGTTCCATATCTTTTAGTAAATAACCATCTGCACCTCTTTTTAGTGCATTGACTAAATCATCACTATAGTTAGAAACGGTAAAAAGAATAATTCTACCTGACAACTCTCGCTTCCTAAGTTCATCAAGAGTTTCAAAACCATTCATGCCTGGCATGTTGAGATCCAGTAAGATAAGGTCAGGATCTTGCTCTTCAGCGATTTGGATACCTGTTTTACCATCTCCCGCTTCACCGATAACTTGTAATGAAGGTTCCAAACTAATCAATTGTTTGACTCCATTTCTTAGCATCGGATGATCATCAATAAGTAGAATGGTTGATTTTTCGTTCACTATATTTGTATTTTCCATAGATGATTTTTCCGGTATGTTAAGCGTCAGATAAAGGGAAGGTAACTTTTACCTCTGTTCCACCTTGAGGCCTAGGTGTAATACAACAGTTGCCATTAAGGCTTAATGCTCTTTCTCTCATAATAATAAGCCCATAATGATTAAGTTTATCAGTATTTGACGTGATCCCTGTACCATCGTCAGTAATTATAATAGTCACAATACCATCATACTGGTTTAATGAAACCTCAGCCCATTTTGCATTAGCATGTTTTAAAATATTGGTTAATGCCTCTCGGACTATTTGTATAATATGAATAGATTGATGCGGTGAAATACTTTTTGCGGGTAGGTCGTAATTTAAGTCTATTTTATACCCCATACGTTCGCTAAATTCATTAATGGTACTTTCTAATGAGGGGAGCAGACCTGGCTCCGTTAATTTAAGCCTAAATGTGGTTAATAGCTCTCTCAATTGACTATATGCGGTATTAATCTCGCTGCGCATTTCCGTTAACAACTGTTGTGGCTTTTCTGGTAATGGATCAGGTTGTAATTGCAGGTAACTAATTTGCATCTTCAAGCAAGATAGAGACTGGGCGATAGAGTCATGAAGTTCTCTGGCAATAGCAGAACGTTCATCCATGATAAGCAACTGTTGCTGTTGTTCTATTTGGTGTTCCATTGCTAACATGCCAGAAATTTGTTTTGCTAAAACAGAAACGAGATTGTTTTGTTCATCTGAAAGTATTTGATTATCTTCAATCTCACCAATAATAATGCCATAACGATGCATATTGTCTGATAAATCCCATTGCAAGCTAAGAGGTTTCTCGGTTGTGACTTGTTGTTTTAGTTGCTTTGTATTTGCTTCAGATAATCCGGTTGAATGGCAGCATATTTCATGAAAATATGCTTCATTGCTTTCTTCATACAACCGTAAACTCAGATTTTTGAGTATGGTAATGTTTTCTAGTTCAATAAGAACTTTTTGTAATCGCAAGTAGAGGGGATCCGAGGAATGAAGGATTTGGTTTGATTGATATAAATAAGATAACACCTTATTTTTTGTGATTAAGTCTGCAGTTTTTTCTGCGACTCTTTCTTCAAGCTGATGATAACTTAGCGCTAATTCATCTGACATCTGGTTCAGAGTTTCTCCTAGCGCATTTAATTCATCTTGCCTATTATTTTTAGGGTAGCGTTGGCTAAAATCTTTTCGTCCAATTGCATTGACCATTGATAATAATTTAACCCATGGGTAATAAATTTTTCTTCTCAGGTGCCAGATAGTTCCCATCAGTAATAAGAATACTAAACTGATAAAAATCAGTTGTGTCATGGCAACATAAGCAATCTTTCTTTCCGTTTTCTCATCAATGTTATGAACTAATTCATCTAGTTTACTTACAAATGATATAACTTCGTATCTTGCATCGTTAGGTGCATTTGCTTCCATTAATGAGGGTTTTAAGATATGTAACCAATAATTGTAGAGTTCATCAAATTGAGGCGTTAAATTTTCGATCTTTACAACTTGAGTCAGCTCTGGGCTGATGAGGTCAGATTCTAATGCATCGAGATAACGCTGATTCTGGGTATTTAAAGGGACTAGAGAAAGCAATCTGTAGCTCTGCATTCGTAGTGAACCAGATTTATTTATTGCATGAGCGTTACCCTGTACACTTAAAATCATTCGATTGGAAATCGTCATCCCAATAATTCCTAAGATCGCAATAAGTAGCATAAGGCCGATCACTTGGTTAATAATTGAAAATCGACGATACAGTGTGGGCATGTGTCACTTCCTTAAAGAGTAGCGCTAGCGAACTTAAAATGCATATTTCTCGTATTGTTCATAAAGGGTCGAATATTAAATATACTACTTTGGTAGTAATTTTCTGGATCTATAACGATATAGATAATAAAAAATAAAATTTTTCTTTAAGTTTTATGCTTTTATTTATTGATATATAAGATTAAATTTGGTTTGACTGGAAATAGGTTTACGTATTATAGCGTAAATTAAAGATGAGTTTCTTTTGATTTAGATCAGTTTAAATATCGAAGTAAATCAATATGTAAAATAATATACATCGAAAGTGTCTTTGATAATCATATCAATGATAGAAAGAAAGGCAGCCCTAATCGATAGAGCTACCTTTTTGTTTTAAGCTTTTTTAAATTTTTTGAATAGTGAGATTATCGCAACAAGGATTAGGCCTGTTACTAGCCCAAAAAATAAATTAATTATAGTTGGTAAGATAAACTGCATAGTACTGCCAATGATAGGCGTTAAGGTTGCTGTAAAGGATATTTCGGTGATCCATTCTGAAATATAGCTGATACCGTGGGTTAGAATACCACCACCGACCATAAACATCGCGGCAGTCCCTACAACAGATAATGTTTTCATCAGATAAGGAGTGGCATAAATTAATGAATTACCACATTTTTTTAATAAAGAAGAGGTTTTCTTCTGTAAATAAAAGCCTAAGTCATCTAATTTGACAATCCCTGCAACTAAGCCATATACACCGATAGTCATTACGATAGCAATGATAGAGAGTACGGCCACTTGGTTGATAAAAGTGGTAGTGGAAACAATACCTAGTGTGATGGCAATAATTTCGGCTGATAAAACAAAATCAGTACGAATAGCCCCTTTAATTTTTTTACTTTCAAATTCCTTAAGTTGTTCTTCTGATAACTGTAATTGATTTTGGGAAACAGTATCTTTTACGTTAGAATGCAAGAGCTTATGAGTGATTTTTTCTGCGCCTTCAAAACAAAGGTAGGCTCCACCAATCATAAGTAGTGGTGTGATAGCCCAAGGAAGAAAGGCACTGATTAATAATGCTAAAGGAACAAGTATTAATTTATTAATAAATGACCCTTTAGCAACGGACCAAACAACAGGAATCTCTCTATCTGCACGAACACCTGTGACTTGCTGGGCGTTTAGCGCGAGGTCATCACCTAAAACCCCAGAGGTTTTTTTGGCAGCCATTTTCGTCATGACGGAAACATCGTCTAGTACAGCGGCAATATCATCAAGTAATGTGAGTAAGCTACTTCCAGCCACAGGGTTATCCTCAATATTTTTTAAGGTGTCATTAATGTTTATTAGGTCAGTTAATGGATAATTAGTTCACTACAACATAAACCATATGTACAAATAAGATAATTCCACTGCAACTGATAAGTCTGAATTTTGAATTATTAAATTTTTATGACAGTGGAACCAATATGGTTTTTTCTTTTCTAACTTATTAATTTTAGTAAAGTAACATATTGCTATCTGCTATTTTACTTTATATTCGGTTTAATTATTTAGTTTATAAATAAATTTTAATAGATAGGTATAGGGTTAATACATGTCTTCTCAGCCAGTTTTGAGTATTGTCGTTGCTGTATATAATGGTGAAAAATTTTTACCTCAGTTTTTTGATAGCTTAATTGCGCAAAAGTTAGAAAATTGGGAGCTGATCGTTGTAAATGACGGCTCTAAAGATAAAAGTGAAGATATCATTAAGTCTTATGCAGATAAATTTGTACATTTGAAAGTGCTTTATCAAGAAAACCAAGGTGTCTCAGTTGCTCGTAATACGGGGATGGCTGAGGCTACGGGAAAATACATTACATTTCCTGATATTGATGATGAAATTAGCCCACAAATGTATGGGCGTTTATTAGAAATCGCATTATCAAATGACCTCGATGTTGCAACTTGTAATGGGACTTATGTTTATACTAATGGCGATGCTCCAAAGGCAATTTTCCCACCGAATAAAGTCCCGTCAACTGGGGTGATTTCAGGCCCTGAGTGGCTTGAAATTGGCTTAAGTTCACGCAAGTTTTTGCATGTAACTTGGCTGAATTTATATCGTTTAGACATGTTGCGCCAACACAAATTTTTCTTTGAGCCCAAATTACATCACCAAGACATTCCTTGGACAACAGAAGTGTTGCTCGTAGCAAAGCGCGTGCAATTTATTAATGAACAATACTATCGATATTTAATCCATAACCAATCTGTTTCACACTCATTGAGTGGTGATGAGCGCTCAGTCCGTAAGATAAAAACCTATTTGAAGATTATTGATATGCTGTTAAATATTTACCAGCGTTATCCTGAACAAGTTAAACAAGCCCCTGCTTGTTTATGGCAGGTAGGAAAGGAAGGCTTAGGGGTGATTCAAGCGCTATTAGCCATCAAATCACCAGATGTACAGAAGGAAATGGTACAACTATTTTTTGATAAAGGTTATTGGCAAATTGTGTGGGCGCATGCAACTACAGTAAAATTAAAATGGCGATTAATTAGACGTTACACAAAACTAAAAGAAATTATCAAATCATAATTTACTGAAAAGGTAGCTATTTTTATAGGCTACCTTTTTTGTTTCTATTTTGCTAATTGCTTTAGAGAAGCAATAAACATATCCCATAACTTTGGGTTATCTAACTTTGTAGCGACTTGCGTGTGGCAATCTGCTTTAGCGGGGTGGCGAAAGTCAGTCACCGTCATACCCGTTGTTAAAGCACCTTGCAGTTCGATATCAATCGGAGCTTTAATCGTTTCCATTATGGATGGGTCGATAACATAAGCAACAGCACATAGGTCGTGGACAGGGGCATGGTTAGTATAGCCATTACGTCTGCGGTAACCTGCAGTGTAGTAATTTAGGGATTCAACAACAAAATCACTTACAGGTGTATTTAACGCTGCAATTGTTTCCATTATTTGGTCGTCTGGCCTTGCTTGATGTGTAAGATCTAACCCAATCATAGTGATAGGCCAAGTTTCATTAAACACGATATGAGCAGCCTCAGGGTCTATAAGGATATTGAATTCAGCGACTGCAGTTCGATTGCCTGTATGGTAGCCTCCTCCCATTAAAACAACTTCTTTTACTAATTCTACAATTTCAGGTGCTTTTCTCACTGCCAAAGCAATATTTGTTAGCCCACCAATAGGAACGAGAGTAATTGTTTTAGGCGGATGTGATTTGAGTGTATCAATAATTAGGTCAACAGCATGGCGCTGATCAATAGGGAGCTTGGGATCGAGGAGATGAGTACCGTCAAGGCCTGTTGTACCATGAACTTCTGGCGCAGTCTGTATTGTTCTCACTAGTGGCCTAGAGCAACCTGCGGCGATAGGGATATCATTTGCACTAACGAATTCCATAATTGCGCGTGCGTTATGAGTAACTTTATCTAATGTTTGGTTTCCGACGACTGTAGTTACCGCAAGTAACTCTATATTTGAATTGCCTAATGCTAAGAAAATTGCCATTGCATCATCGTGGCCGGGGTCACAATCGATAATAATTTTATTGTTAGACATTATTTCTCCATTTATTAGGTTATTTACGTTTAATTGACATAATATATGGATATATTTATTTTTATGTGATGTAAGTTCTATTTTTATGAATACTAATGTAATGAAATTATTCATTAGGGTTACTAATGGAGAGTGATGTGATTAACATATTAATAACAATCGTGTTGAGTTTATAAAGATAATGTGTTCTTTATGTAGTTTTAAGCAATATAAATGAAACCGCCCAGATGGTTTTATTAACGACTTAATGATTGAGGAGGCAGAATGGAGAACTATCTAGAAAGATTACCTGATGTTATTGATTCTGTTGCAACTAATCAGTTTTATCCTAATTTATTATCATGGTTGTCTTCACTTATTGCATTCGATAATGCGATTGTTTACTCCTTTGAAAAAGGAGCTCCACCTCGATTTCTTTCCAAAGTAGAGCGCCGTAATAGCGATAGTATTAACAGAATCTATCAACGAGGTGCTTATTTAATGGACCCATTCTACCAAGAAATCCAAAAAGGCGGGGCTTCTAAAGTATTAACACTAAAAGAACTCGCACCTAAAGGATTTTATCATACGGACTATTATCTCAATTTTTATCGTAAAACAGGGTGGTGCGATGAGGCAGGGTTGCTGTTAGATATTTCAACTAATAGGCAGTTAGGTATTTTTTTTGGTAATGAAGATAGGCCTTTTTTCTCGGAAAAATATACGCAAGCGCCACTTAAAGACGCCTTCGATATCATTCGTAGCATGGTCAAACTTCATAAAGATGTTTCTCCTTCTTCGGTGTCGAATCACTACCAAAATACAGACATGCAAACACGATTTGGGTTAACACCGAGAGAGTGTGAAGTTGTCGAATTAATCTTAGCGGGTAAAGGTTCACCACAAATTGCACAGGCACTTTTCATCAGTTTAGGGACAGTGAAAAATCACCGTAAGAATATCTATCAAAAATTAAGTATTAATTCACAGGTTGAATTGTTTAACTTATTAATTAATAGGTTAAGCTAAGTATAATATGCTTTTATATTTATTTTAACCTAATGATTTAAAAGTGTTTTATGGCTGTTATCTTTTTTATTGCTGCGTTATTTTTTTGTTTTTGTCTAGATGACCTTAATAAACTTAAATTCAATTAATAATCATCATTATTAATATGGTAATATTTGTATAACTAATTGTTTATAATCTTATATTTTTTGATTTTGTAAATTTTATTATTATTTAAATATTCTACTTGCATCACAATTGTTAACTTTATGTTTCGAATGTCCCTAAAGGGATATGTAATTGTTAATGTAAGGTTAAGATAATCAGGTTATCGAAAGATACTAAACAGGGTATCCATAATGAATAACCAAGTAGAATCATTGACTTACTATGCTGCGACTAAGAAATATGACTTACGTTTTCCTACATTAAAGGAAGATCTTGATGTTGACGTCGTGATTATTGGTGGCGGCTTTTCTGGGATCCATACCGCACTTGAGTTGTGTGAGAAAGGGATTACCAATATCGCTATTTTGGAAGGACGGCATCTTGGCTACGGTGGCTCAGGGCGTAATGGCGGCCAAGTGATGGCGGGTATTGGTCATGACATCGATGCAATTAAAAAATATGTCGGGCCAGAGGGTTTAGAAACAATTTTTAAACTCAGTAATATGGGTGCAGGGATCATGCGTGATCGCATCGCTAAATATGATATTGATGCAGACTTTTGCCGTGGTTATGCATACTTAGGAAGCAATAAGCGCCAAGAAAAGACTTTGCGTAGTTGGCTAAAAGATTTCAAGTCTGTCGATCCTGAGGAAGAAATTGAGTTTTACAGTGGCTCAGAACTAAAACAGATTATTGGTTCTGATGCTTATACCTGTGGTATCAAACACATGGGCGGTGGGCATGTACATTCATTGAACTTATTGTTAGGTGAAGCGAAAGCGGTTAGTGAAATATATGGCGCTAAAATATTTGAGAATAGCCAAGTATTAAATGTTGAGTATGGTAATACCATCAAGGTTAGAACTGCGATGGGAACGGTCAAAGCACAAAAAATGCTGTGGGCTTGTGATTCATTTTTAAATGGCCTTGAGCCGACGATCTACCCTAAGACCATTAATACTTACGCATATCAATTAATGACGGAAGAGTTGCCTGATGAATTGATCGAGCAAATTAGCCCAATCCGTGGTGCTTATAGTGATATTCGTCCAGTTATTGATTACTACCGAGTGACGAATGAAAATCGCCTCTTATTCGGCAGTTCAACGCATTTTCTTGAATACATTCCATCTGACCTTAAAGCATGGAATCGTAACCTAATGCTAAAAGTCTTTCCCTATCTCAAAGATGTCAAAATTGAATTAGCTTGGGGTGGACCAATGGCATGTAGTGCAAATTTATTTCCACAAATTGGTTCATTACCACAACATAAAAATGTGTTTTATGCGCAGGGCTATTCAGGTTTTGGTGTTACGCCTAGCCAGATTGTGTGCAAAGTCCTGGCTGAAGGGATGGTAGAAGGTTCTCATCGTTATGACTTAATGAGTTCTATCCCGCACGCCAATATTATTGGTAAAGATAGCATGCGTAATGTGACTGTTTCACTGGCAAAAATAATGCATCAAACATCCGGTTATTGGCAAGGTCGCCGTTAATTCGTTATCCGCCTAACTAGTTTATTTAAATCGATTAAAGGTAAAAAAATTATGATTAGTCCATTACTGTTAAACAAACCACTGCCAGAACTATTAAATATTGGTAGCGTGACAAATTTAGGTTCTGTGGTTGTTGAAGGCGACCCTCAAGCGAGTGTTGCGATGATCCACGGTGAACCAACGGATAATCTAACCTGTGGTATTTTTGCTTGCACTAAAGGTAAGTTCAAAATGGTGTATCCATTTGATGAAATGGCGACAGTCCATGAAGGTTCGGTGAAGTTAACGGATGTGAAAACCGGTGTGACGGTTGAATACCATAAAGGCGATACATGGTTTGCTGCGAAAGGTACCGAAGTTTTATGGGAAATTGATGCACCACGCTTCGTAAAACATTACCTAGCTTGTGTAAATGCCTAATTAGTTTCTATTGAGTGGAGTGATAACAATGAGTGAGTTAACCCTATTACCAGAAGTCAGCGAGTTCTTGAAGCGTCAACACGGCCATTTTATCAACGGGTTACCGGTTTCTGGCAAGGGCGATACTTTTTTTGATGTTGTTAACCCTGCCACTGAACAGGTTATTGCTAAAGTAAAAGAAGGGACTTTAGCCGAAGTTGATGCCGCAATGGATGCGGCTCATACTGCATTTAAAGGGGTTTGGGCAAATACCACACCAATGGAAAGAGGGAATTGCTTAAACCGCCTTGCTGACCTACTTGAAAAACACCTTGAAGAATTAGCCCAGCTAGAGACGTTATGTTCAGGTAAAACCATTCAATTATCTCGTTTTCTTGAAGTGGGCTCATCTGCCCAGTTCTTGCGTTATTTTGCCGGTTGGGCGACAAAAATCAGTGGAGAGACATTGAATGTCTCATTGCCTTCTTTTAATGGTGAGAAATATTCTGCATTTACTCAGCGTGAACCCGTTGGCGTTGTCGCCGGTATCATTCCTTGGAATTTTTCGATCATGATTTCCATTTGGAAATTAGCTGCCGCTTTAACATGCGGTTGCACGATTGTGTTGAAACCAAGTGAATTTACCCCGCTAACTATGCTAAGGGTGGTGGAATTAGCAAAAGAGGCAGGGGTACCTGACGGTGTAATTAATATCGTGAATGGTGGTGGTCGTGAAGTTGGGCCTGCACTGATTCATCATCCACTTTGTTCTAAAGTGACATTTACGGGTTCAGTACCAACAGGTCTGGCGGTAGGGCGCTCAGCGATGGAAGGTAAATTAACCCGAGTCACACTTGAACTTGGTGGGAAAAACGGCGCTGCATTCTTAGCTGACCTACCGGTTGAAAAAATTGTTAATGGGATTATTGAAGCGGGATATCTAAATCAAGGACAAATTTGTGCGGCTGCTGAGCGGTTCTATATTCCCTCTAAATTGATGGATGAAGTATTAGCGGAACTAAAAACACGTTTGTCTGCGATGAAAGTGGGTTCTCCATTAGATGAAACAACCGAAATGGGGCCGCTGGCAAATAAAGCGCACTATGAAAAAATCTTAGGTCTGTTTGAAAAAGCTCGCCAAGATGGCAGTGAAATTATTTATGGTGGTCAGCCCATTGCAGGTGCTGGGTATTTTGTGCCTCCAACCATTATTCGTGCTAATAGCCCAAATGATGTATTGATGAAAGAGGAAACATTTGGGCCAATAGGGACTTTCTTAAGCTACGATGATGAAGAAGAACTTATTGAGATGATGAATAGCACTCCATTTGGTTTAGCTGCGAGTTTATGGACAAATGATCTCAGTAAAGCGATGCGTATGATTTCACGCATTGAAGCGGGAACCGTATGGGTGAATATGCATACCTTCCTTGACCCAGCAGTCCCATTTGGTGGTGTTAAGTCATCGGGTATTGGCCGTGAATTTGGTAGTACCTTTATTGAGTATTACACAGAGTTAAAATCTGTCATGGTGCGTTATTAGTGTTCGATTTATATTTAATTAATCAACATTTCCCGGCCATCGTGCCGGTTTTTTTTGTATTTCAATACAGGAAAAGTAAAAGCGTGAGTTATGAAGAAGGTTGATAATGATTAATTGTCGAAAAAGCGATGAAAATAGATGCCGTAGGTGGTCGTTAAACAAATTAGAGCTTTTCTTGGCGAATGATAAACCCTGATGATACAAGCTCGGTTCGGTTCGTCACATTCGCTTTAGTGAAGATATTGCGTAAGTGAGTCTTCACTGTTGATAGTGAAACTCCCAATAATAATGCAATTCGCTTATTACTTGCGCCTTCCCGTACTAAATGGATGATTTCTTGTTCTTTAGGGGTATAAGACACTAGCGAGTCGGGTAACACATCGAATGTCATTAGTTCAGCGACAGGCAAGATAGCATTTAATCGCATGATTTCTTGCTGGCTAAATGGGCTGTCTCGCAGCACCGAAATCCCCGCAATAATTTTATTTTTACGGCGAATAAATATTTCTGCCATATCAGCCATGTTATTTGGCTGCATAAAATCATGGAAAAAAGCCTGATTTTGCTGGCGTATTTCAGAATCCATTCTCACTAAGCGTAAGTCATCACTGCGAAAATGGTCAGGGTGCAAAGGGTCTAATTGGTGAAAATAAGTGAGATATTCTTCGTGCATTTTTGCTGAGATCCCATGAAGAACGTAGTTATCTGGCTGGCAATGATCATTCACGAGGTAATACACCAATGCGGAAACCGGAATAATATGAGCAATGGTATTTAGGCAGCAATCAATTAATGTTTGTTGATGAGGCTCGAATAATGGTGAAGTCATCATATTCCCTTGCGTATTAATCGAATTATTATCATGCCTCTTAATGCGGTTAACATAAAATAAACATATTAATAACGTGAAGTTGATAACAGTATTTAAAACTGATGAAAACCCCATAAATATTGATTTGGTGCTTTTTGGTATCTTTAGGGAGTTGTTTATTAATATATTAATGAGTAATTTATTTGCTACATATTGATATTACTTTGATTATTTTTTTTGCCCTTTAGAATATGGGTACTTTTCGCGAGTTGCATTTTATTTCCCCTCTCTCTAGGTATCGTTCTTTAGGACGATAGCAGCCTGTTTAGGCTTATTTCTATAGTGGATATGTAGTTACTTTGTTTTTACAAAAAATTCACATTCATGACTGGGTAGAGAGTGAGAGGGATGTAAAATGAATTTATCCTCAAAATTGTCGACACATTTAGAAAAAGGGAAAGTTGGCTTTCCGACCACATTGGCGAGTTCTGCCGGCTTGATTATGGCTAGCCCCGTTATTTTAACCGTTACGAGTGGATTCGGTATTGGTGGTGATACATTCGCCCTAGCGGTGTTATTCAGCTTCATTATGATGCAAGCTCAGCTAACCACATTTTCGGAGGCTGCGGCTATTCTACCAACTTCAGGGTCGGTATATGACTATATATCGTGTGGAATGGGGCGTTTTTGGGCGATAACTGGCGCACTTTCGGCTTATTTGATTGTGCATGTGTTTGCAGGAACTGCCGAAACGATCCTTTCAGGAATTATGGCGCTCGTTAACTTTGAGCATCTCAATACTGTCCTAGAGACCAGAAATTCATCTTGGATGGTTGGCGTGGGATTAGTTGTCACGTTTGGGATTTTAAATGCATTTGGTATTGAAGCCTTTGGTAAGGTCGAGGTTGTACTAACATTCGCCATGTGGTCTACGTTAGTGATTTTTAGTGTGAGCGGTTTGATGTTGCCGTTTCATGTCGATATGGACGGCTGGTTTGGTCAGCCACTCAATACGGATCCAACGCTCATCCTTAGTTTTGTGGGGATGGCAATGTTCATGTTTGTTGGTTGTGAACTCGTTACTCCAATGGCGCCTGAAATTAAAAATTCTGCCAAAGTGATCCCTCGCGCGATGACCACGGGTTTATTCTGCGTCGCACTCTGTATGGTGTTATTCGGTGCAGCTCTAGCGAACCAAGTGGAAAATGTGGTCGTTGACCCGCAAACAGGCACACGCTTACTTGAAACACCGATGGCAATCCCTGCATTCGCTGAAATTGTCATGGGCGAGTTTGGGAAGTATTGGATAGGTGTCGCATTATTATTGGCTGGTGGAGCAACCATTAATACGTTAATGGCAGCGGTTCCGCGTATTCTTTATGGAATGGCGCTTGATGGGGCATTACCACGCATTTTTGCTTATTTACACCCGCGTTTCAAAACCCCGGTATTCGGTATTTTAGTCGCCGTGATGATCCCATGTTTGCATGCTTTTGCTATTCAAGGTGACCTTGACCGTATTATTCCATTGGTACTGGCGGCGGTGTGTTCTTGGGGGACGGCTTACTTGTTAGTAACGATTTCAGTGGTGTTATTGCGCATTCGTCGACCTGACTTACATCGTGCCTATCGTTCGCCTTTTTTCCCTATACCGCAAATTATTTCGAGTGTCGGAATTATTTTAGCTATTGTGTATATCACTCCTCCTGGCATGAATAAGTCGGATGTCTATATTCCCTTTGCCATTATGTTAGGTTTAACAGCAGGATATGCATTAATTTGGACTGTTTTCGTACAGAAAGTTAACCCATTTAAACCTGTAGATGTTGAATCCGTTTTATCGAATTCCTTTGCTGATGAAGAAATGGAAGGAGGCCAACTTGAGCCATTACGTAACCTCGCCTAAACCATCTTTGTGGGAAAGAATCGGTAAGCTCACTCAGCAACGTTTGCCTGCCGGATATCAAACAGGATTGACACTTAACCGTGTTGAAAAGGACATGGCACCTTATCCATGTGAATGGGGAGCACCCGGAGTGCTCCTTGTACAGCCTGAGCCTGAGTTAACCATTGAAGTGACTGAGCGACCAAGAAAATTGTTTCTCGCTTTTATCGTATATAGCCGCTTTGCGGTATCTGGCAAGTGCGCTGATAATATCAATGCAACAATTGAAGTAAAAACCCGTGGGAGTATAAAGAAAAAACATATCCATTTTGTATCGAAACAAATGGATGGTCATAAAGTTATCGAGTGGTTGAATGAATACCCCGTTATTCGGCAAACATTAGAAGAGCTGGAATTTAATCATTGCAAGATAGAGTTTAGCGGTGGCCGTTGGCGTTGTGAAATTGAGCCTTATACGGCATCAGAAATGGTGAGCCGCATCCCAGCGACTCGTCGTTATTTGAGATTAATACAAAAACAACGTTATTATTTATTGAGTGCGCTGCAGTTAATTAACCAACTGGTGGAAAAACGTGCTGTGAGCCATTGAGTTTAAAAGAGTTTTTTGATAGTAATAATTATTATCAATTGACTCGCTGGAATTTGATGTGAAATCTTTGCCTCTTTTAGGTTGTATGTTGTTGTCATCTGCTGCAATGGCAACGCATTCTGACTGCATACGTTTATCTGAGCTTTCCTTTGCTGAAGGGGTGCATGATAGCGAAGGTCATAGTTGCTTATCTTTTGAAGTATCACAGCAAGATTTTATAAAACAACGTGGTGAAGGTCTTTCCAAGGTCCTGTTATTGGATTCCAATAAGCAGCCAGTGCGTGCATTGCAAGAGTATGGTTCAGTACAAGAGCCCCATAGCGCGGATTATGTAGTATCAGAAAATGGGGTTTATTATTTAGCGTTGAATGGTGAGCCGGGTAAACCTTGGCAATTAAAGTTTGATATCAGCCAGTACCAGCCTTTAGCCATTAAAAAAGATGATGAACCTATTAGCCCGATGCTACAAAGTTTGCTTGATGAACATTACCAAAATGGTGATACAAGCGCATTTTGGCAAGCTGTCACCGCCCAAGGAACACCACTGGTTGAGGCGTTTTCAAATCGACAAAAACGCGTGACATTTCTTTGGCGTGGCGCGAAAGCAAATGCCTATATTCTAGGGGCGCCGTCAGGTAATCACGAAAGAATGGCCCACTTGGCGGGAACGGATATTTGGTATCGTTCTTTTATCATTCCTAATGATACGTTATCACAATATAAAATTGCACCGGATATACCTTCTGTGCCTGAGGGCGGCTTTGCTCAACGTAAAGCGATTTTAGTCACAGCGCAGTCTGATCCTTATAATTCTCATGTTATTCCTTCGCAACGCGTAGATAAATATAACCGTTTTTCGTTGTTATCATTGGTACCGAACATACGCCAATGTCACTTCCCTGATGTAGAAAACAGGCAGATTAAAGGCCGTTTAGAGACATTTACGTTGACGAGCCAGGTATTAAAAAACGAAAGAAAAATAACGGTTTATCAGCCTAATATACCAATGGAAGCTCCGGCGCTATTGGTGTTATTAGATGGGCAAATTTACCTGAAAGACTATCAGATGGAGAAATTTTTTGATAAGTGGATAAATCAGGGGAATTTTCCTGCTATGAATATTGTATTTGTGGATAGCATCAATTCAGCGCGTCGTGGTGATGAGCTTCCTCCTAATGATGCCTTTCCTAAGTTGCTGGCGGATGAACTTATGCCCCAACTCGCGGAAATGGGAATTCAAGCACCTGCAAGCCATACGATTATTGCGGGTTCCAGTTATGGAGGGCTTGGGGCGGCATGGAATGCGTTACAGCATCCTGAAGTTTTCGGTAATGTCATTAGCATGTCAGGATCTTATTGGTGGGCTCCGAAGGATAAAGACCCTGAATGGTTGATTCGTGAAATCGAAATGATGCCAACACAACCGATCCGTTTTTTCCTTGAGGCTGGCCTTTTTGAACAACGTGGTAGTTGGGGGGGAATTATTCAAAACCACTATCGGTTATTCGATGTTCTAAAACATAAAGGTTATCAAGTTGATGCCATTGAACTCCCTAGCGGGCACGACTACGTTTCTTGGTGTGAAACGCTTTATGAGGGAACAAACCAACTTGCGTCACAATGGTAAATAGCCCTAATGCTCATTTACAAAAAGCAGCTTATATTTAGCTGCTTTTTTACATTTATGACTAACGTCTTCATTTCGCCATAAAAGCGTCATTCAACTGTCATCTGGCTCCTTTAGCATGCCTTTCATTATTTGAAATATACATCTTCTCTTTTCATTATTGATTGGCAAGGAAACAGTTATGACTGGTAATTTTATGAAATCCCTTTTAGCTGTCACGGTAAGTGCTTTAATTTTAGGGAGTACAGTCCCTGCCTACGCGGCTGATAAAAATGATGCGGTGTCAGAAAACCGTGCGGCTCAAGGTGATATTACCAAATTTGGTGGTGCGCGTCGTTTAGCGACAGAGCAAACTGATATCATGAAAGCCGCACTTCACAATGGCCAAGCCAAAAATGTGATTTTATTTATTGGTGATGGTATGGGTGACTCTGAGATTACTGTTGCTCGTAACTATGCAGAAGGCGCTTCAGGGTTCTTTAAAGGTATTGATGCCCTGCCAATCACTGGCCAATATACCCATTATGCGTTAGATAAAAAAACACAAAAACCCGACTATGTAACTGACTCTGCGGCGTCTGCCACCGCGTGGTCTTCCGGTGTGAAAACCTACAATGGTGCATTAGGGATTGATGTATTTGGTAATGACCATGAAACATTAATTGAGATAGCTAAACGTAATGGTAAAGCGACGGGTAACGTCACAACTTCCGAGATTCAAGATGCAACGCCTGCTGCGCAATTTTCGCATGTGAGTGCGCGTAAATGTTATGGCCCTGAGGAAACAACAGAAAAATGTGCGGCTAACGCGCTAGAAAATGGCGGTCGTGGTTCAATTTCAGAACAACTGTTGGTAACTCGTCCTGATGTCACGCTTGGTGGTGGCGCTAAGAGCTTCAAACAAGAAGCAAAGGCGGGTGACTACAAAGGTAAAACGTTGGAGCAACAGGCGATTGAGCGTGGGTATAATATTGTGCGTGATGCTAAGTCATTAGACAGCATCAAAGTTGCAAATCAAGATAAACCCGTTCTGGGCTTATTCCATGATGGTAACATGACCGTTGCATGGGAAGGCCCGAAAGCGGTTCACTACGGTAATATCAACAATGCGCCATTGGAATGTAAACCGAATGCGAAGTTAGACCCTAATGCACCAACATTGGCTCAAATGACGAAAAAAGCGATTGAGCTGTTAGAAGTCAATCCAAATGGTTTCTTTTTGCAGGTTGAAAGTGCCTCTATCGATAAGCAAGACCATAAAGCAAACCCATGTGGCCAAATTGGTGAAACTGTTGCTCTCGACCAAGCTGTACAAGTCGGCTTAGATTTCGCTAAAAAACATGGTGATACATTAGTTATCGTGACTGCTGACCATTCACATTCAAGCCAAATTATTCCAGAAGGAACAAAATCAACGGGCTTAACGCAAGCGTTGATTACTAAAGACGGCTCTGTGATGGTGGTAAATTACGGTAACTCTGAAGAAGATGATTCTCAAGAGCACACCGGTGCTCAGTTACGTGTGGCGGCTTATGGCCCACATGCGGCAAATGTAATGGGTCTAACTGACCAAACTGATTTGTTCTTTACCATGCGCGATGCAATGGGATTGAAGCAATAAACCAACCCTGTAGTGAAAATTCTCCGCAATAGGATGTTGCGGGGGATTTTTTTATTTTCTAGTATATTTTCTTCTTATTTTTCAACCGTTCCTCAATAAACTTACTAAATATTTGCACTTCTTTTTTTATCCGTTATCTTGAGAAATTGAATCATCTGATAACAATAAATGTGCTTCTTCATAGGCACAAATAATGAGAATGGCATAATGAGAGAAGTTCGCGAACTACAACGAGATGAAATCCCATCTGTTTGGTCTATCGACCGCACTGAATTAATTGAAAACCTTTATCTGTATCAAAATGGCGAATTGGTGCTATCCAAACAACGGTTTGATATGAAAGGTTGGCCAGAAGGTGAACCTGAAGCCTATACCCCTCATTTGTTGGAAAGTTATGACCAAGGGGCGATATTTCTTGGGGTTTTTGAGCAGGGCAAGCTAATTGCTGCCGCAAGTTTAGATAATGTGTGGCGCGGTGAGCAAAAAAATTTACTGCAATTATCTTTCCTGCATGTGAGCCACTCGTACCGTGGCCAAGGTTTAGCAGGGATGTTATTCCAACAATGCGCTGAAATGGCGATGCAAAAAGGGGCAAAGGGCTTATATATTTCTGCGACGCCTTCAGAAAATACAGTGCATTTTTATCAACACCTAGGCTGCACCTTAATTGCACAACCTGATCCTGAATTATTTGCATTAGAGCCCGAAGATATTCATTTTATTTATCTATTTTCGTAAGTTTTTATTTTGTAAAATAAGTGTTAATTTATAGGGAGTGGAATAAAAAAAGCATTGAAATTTACTAAAAACTAGATATGATTGATAATCATTATCATTTAAAAGTGTTGAGGTCACTATGCCAACTAGCATATCAAAAACCACAGGTTTAAAGCGTATAGGCGCTGGCCTTTGGGGAGTCTTTGCTGTGATATTGTTGAGCATTGCTTATGTACTCAATAATATGGGCTTAGATAATCTAAAAATCATTATGATTATCATGATGGTAGCAACTGCAGGGATGTTATTTAATCGCGGTTCTCGTCGTTTATTGATTATCCCAGCTGTGATTTCACTTGCATGCTTTATGATGGCCTTTGTACTACAAAGGTAGCTCTATAATCTAATTAATAATTAAATAGAACAGAAGAAAGTGGTATCGAAAGATATTGATAATTGAATGGTATTCAATATAACGGTTTATTCAAATGATTTACTATTGTCTTATAGTAAATAGTCAGATAAGGCAGCGTTAGCATTACAGAGAAGGTCAAAAGGGCAAGACGTTATAAAAAAATGACTGACCAGTGGTGCGAAAGGGGGGACTTGAACCCCCACGTCCGAAGGACACTAACACCTGAAGCTAGCGCGTCTACCAATTCCGCCACCCTCGCAATACTGTCACATCAATACTACATTATTGTGATTTATCCAAAGTTAGTGGTGCGAAAGGGGGGACTTGAACCCCCACGTCCATAGGACACTAACACCTGAAGCTAGCGCGTCTACCAATTCCGCCACCCTCGCAATACCTAACTAAACTTTGATTCATCAATGCTTTTAACCAGCAATAATGTGGTGCGGATTTTAGGCTAATTTCGACGAACGTCAATAATTTTTTTATGTAGTATTTTTGATTGATGAAAAAATGGCCGGTGAGGGTTCACCCGCCATTAAGTCGTATGAAAAATTGTGCTTTAGTTTAATTCATTCGCGAATAAATTAACGCTTAACAGCTTGGTAAACTTTGAATTTTCCCGTTTTGGCAAGTACTTCATGGCTACCAAATGCTTTATCGAGTAAATCAGGGTACGGTAAGAAAGCATTCGCGACGATTCGCAAACGGCCACCTTTTTTCAGGTATTTAGGGGCTTGGTAAATCATATTTTCAACCGCACGATAACTGGTGTTTAGGCCATCATGGAATGGAGGGTTAGAAATAATCCAATCAAATTTATCGTTAATATCTGAGTAAGCATCACTCGCGATGACTTCGCCAGCCAGTTTGTTTGCCTCAAGAGTGGATGCAGCGGAATCTAGCGCAGACGCACTCACATCACTTAAGGTGAGTTTTAGCTCTGGGTTTTGCGAGCCGAGAACGGCGGCGATCACCCCATTACCACAAGCTAGATCAAGCAGATCGCCGCTCATTGGATCAGTTAGCGTTGATAACAGTAGATCACTACCGATATCAAGCTCATTATGGCTAAATACCCCTGGCAGTGCGTTAATTCTAACATTATCAATCTGATAATGACGCCACCAGCGAGCAATATCAAAGGTTGTCGGTTGTTCTAATTCACCATAGTACAAGCCACAGCGGCGTGCTGAGTCAATTTTTTGTAAGCTAGCGATCCCTTCCATAATGGATTCGGCGCTTTTAACACCACTACGGTTTTCGCCAACGATAAAAATTTGGCTACCCGCAGCGAGGTGAGTACAGAGGTCATCGAGTTGGAAACAGGCTTCTTGCTTGTTTTTTTGCCAAAAATAAATGAGAGTATCGCAAGGCTGGATAAATTCCGCGGGTGTTGTGACAGCGAATAACGCCATATCGCCCATTAACGGTTGTAAGCGTTGCCAGTGATGATACTGGTTGGTGATGACACGAACACTAGCTGCTTCTAAGGTTGCAGCGAGTTCATCCTGAATGTCACCAGCCAAAATGACATGACGATCTGTAAAATGTTCGAGATGGCGTTGAATAACTTCGCTGGCAGGTGTCAGTAATGACATATTCTGTCAATCTCCTAAAATAATAAAAAAACCGATGACCATCTTACCAAAGATAAGAGAAATAGCATTGCTCTGTTGGCGCTATTAATCCCCTTTGATAAGATGTGGTTGTAAAATTGCGACTGGAAAATCAAATGACACGACGTGACAGGCTTTTAGAACAAATGGGGATCACTCAATGGATGGTGAGAAATCCTGCCGTGTTACGTGGTGAACGTGGTGTAAGGATCCCAGCGTCGACTAAGCTTATTATTATTACTGATGAGAACCTTGATTTAAATAGCCAATTGCTAAAAGATATTTTTCTTTCCATGAATATTGCACAGGACGATGTGGTTTGTGTCAATTCAGAGCAATTAGGTTTAATCCCAACACCAATAATAACACCATGTTGGGTATTAGGTGATGAAATCCAGCCTGAAGGTTCAAAAGTCATGTTTACTTCACCTGTTTTGTCTGAGCTAAGTACAAGCTATAGCGCTAAACGGGCACTATGGAAACAAATTTATCAATATGATGAAAATTTCAACACTAAAGCAATCTGATCTCGCAACTGCTTACTTAATTGAAAAGTTAAGCCATGATTTTCCATGGACTGAGCGAGTTTTTTATGGTAACCAAGGGGAAAAATACCATAACATAAAAATATCCGTTAATAATCAGATTGTTGGTTATGCAATAACACAGTGTGTTCTTGATGAAGCGACCTTGTTTAATATTGCCATACATCCTGATTACCAAGGGAAAGGGTATGGCCGCTTGTTGTTAGAACAGCTTATCGAAGAACTTGTAAAGAAAGGCATTCTTACGTTATGGCTAGAAGTGAGGGAATCAAATGCATCTGCTTTGCATCTATACGATAAGCTAGGTTTTCACCAAGTTACGGTACGTAAAGATTACTACCCTGCTAAAAAAGGTCGAGAAGATGCTTTAGTACTTGCTTTGACTCTATTTTCTGATGAATAAATTTAAGTAACGAATAATTTATTATTAATATAATTAAAACCCCAATATGTGTCATAACATATCGGGGTTTTGTGCTGTTATAGACGACTATTTTTCAATTTCAGGAAGAATAGGTTTATTAATTAGTTGGATATTATCTTTTAACTCTTTTTTTGCCGCAGCTTGTGCGTTAACTTCTTCATTGAGGCCTTTGTATGTGGAATAACACATAATTAGCATCATGATGGATAACGGTACAGCCATGGCGACCAGTGCAGATTGCAAACCGGATAATCCGCCGGTCATAATTAGTACTATCGCGATTGCTGCAATAATGACCCCCCAAATGGTTTTAGTGACATGAGACGGATTTGGGTTGCCATTTTCACTGACCATTCCCAGTACAAATACCGCCGAGTTAGCTGATGTGATAAAGAAAATCAGTACCAAGGCAATAGCTAAGACACTAATAAATGTCGATGCAGGGAAATAATCTAAGAACTTAAACAGTGCAGATGTGACATCGGTTTTTACAGCATCTGCTAGTGCGGTTTGCCCTAAGTTTTGAATTAAATGGATGGCAGAACCGCCCATAACTGCAAACCATGCAAAAGCACTTAATACAGGAATAAATACTGCGCCAATCATAAATTCTTTGATTGTTCTTCCTTTCGAAATACGAGCCACAAAGCTGCCCACTAACGGTGCCCATGCTATCCACCAACCAAAGTAAAACAGTGTCCAGTTAGCAATCCAAGTACCGTCATTATAGGGTTCAGTACGAAATGACATACTGACAAAATTTTGGACGTAATCACCAATACCTTGGAATAAAACTTTTAAGATAGTTTGGGTTGGGCCAGATAGAAAGATAAATGCCATTAATCCGAGAGCAAGTATGATATTTAAGTTTGATAGATGTTTTATTGCCCCTTGTAATCCGGAAATCGTCGAAGCAATATAAACAACAGTAATAATAGCAATCAAACCAATTTGTACATAAATACTAATGGGCAATCCCCATAAGTAATTCATACCACTGTTAACTTGTAGTGTACCAAAGCCTAATGATGTGGCGATACCAATGACGACGGATAACATCACCAATATATTGATCCATTTCCCGACAGAGCCGTAGATCCGATCCCCAATCAATGGATAGAAAACAGAGCTGAGTGAAGATGGTAGTTTTTTTCTAAATTGGAAATAGCCTAAAGCTACACCGACAAGCGCATAACAGGCCCATGCAGAAACACCCCAATGCAGATAGACATATTGCATGGCTGCTTTAGCAGACTGTTCTGTTGAACCTTGGCCAATCGGCGGGCTGATATAATAGGAAACAGGCTCTGCTACCCCCCAGAACATCAAACTTATACCAATTGAGGCACTGAATAACATCGCAATCCAAGTGACTGTACGGTATTCCGGTTTGTCATTATCATCGCCAAGGCGTATGTGACCAAATTTGGAAAAACCAAGAAACATACAGAAGCTGAAAAAGATAAAAACGGAACCTAGAATAAACCAACCTAGATTGTTATAGATAAAACTTAAGGCGGAATTTGAAAAAGCTTCCAGCTTATCAGGAATAAATGCACCAAAACTGATTAACGCTAGGCTAAAAGCTAGCGACACGTAAAATACGGATTTTTTATGATTCATCATACCTCTTCTCCAGTTGCTCACTTATTTTTCTTTTATGAGAGTTGGCTTGCAGGGAATACTCGTTGTGTTTTAAGGATACTTTTTTATTAGATGCTACTTTTGGTTTACAAAGAATAGCCATGCAAAGATTGTGCAGTCAACAAGAAATTAACCAATTATTAACAGGTGAGTTAAGGGTGATTGATTTAACTGATTGTTATTATTAATTTAATCGTTTTTGGTTAAAAAATTATCAATATTTCATTTGATCATTAATGCGATCTGCATTAACATTCCTAAAAAAGATGTTAACTATAAGTTTACATAAGTGAGGGCAATTATGAGCAATGCAGCTAAAGTCATTTCGATTAATGATCACCTTGATATTGATAACGCATGGACAATCCCTGCGCGTTATTACACGTCTAATGATGTTTTTGAGTATGAAAAAGAAAAAATATTTGCTAATTCATGGGTTTGTGTCGCTCATGTTAGTGAAGTAAAAGAAAAAAATTCCTATATCACTCGTGAGCTCATTGGCGAAAGCCTTGTGATTGTTCGTGGTCGTGATGATGTATTACGTGGTTTTTATAATGTATGTCCACACCGTGGACACCAGTTGATCAGCGGTGAAAGTGGCAAAGTCAAAAATGTGATTACTTGCCCTTACCACGCGTGGGCATTCAAGCTAGATGGCCAATTAGCACATGCGACTAATTGTGAAAATGTGAATAATTTTGAAGCCGATGCAATGTCATTAAGTAGCTTCCATGTTATTGAACATGCAGGGTTTATCTATGTAAATATGACTGTAGGTGATCCTCAGCCTATTGAAGAGCAACTTCCTGGCTTAGCCGAAAAAATGCAAGAAGCTTGTGGAGTCATTAGCGATTTAAAATTGGCAGCGCGTTTTGTTAGCCACACTCCTGCTAATTGGAAAACTATCGTTGATAACTATATTGAATGTTATCACTGCCCAACCAATCATGTGAGTTTCGCCAGTTCCGTGGATGTCAACGTATACGAACACCAATTATTGGATAATTGGACTGTTCAAATTGGCAAGGCAAAACCCTCTGAATCCTCCTATCAGTTTGATGAATCTGTTTTAGACCCACGTTTCTTTGGTTTTTGGATTTGGCCAAGTACCATGTTCAATATGCCTCCAGGCGGGGATTTCATGACGGTAATTTATGAGTTTCCAGTGAACGCAGGGGAAACCTTGCAGCACTATGATATTTATTTCCTCAATGAAGAACTGACCGAATATCAGAAAAACTTAGTGGAATGGTATCGCACCGTATTCCGCCCAGAAGATCTGCGCTTGGTAGAAAGTGTACAAAAAGGATTACGCTCACGGGGTTATCGTGGCCAAGGCCGCATTATGGCAGATAGGCAACGTAGCGGGATCAGCGAGCACGGCGTTGCCCATTTCCATAAAATCGTCGCTGGTGCGCACACTGAGTAATCACGTTATTTATTATAAAAATAAAAGGAGAAGTCACAAATGCATCATTTAACTCACCCTGCACTATTTCGTCAGTCATGTTACATCAATGGGCAATGGGTTGATTCAGATAAAAAAATCCCTGTGACTAATCCTTTTGACCAATCTGTGCTGGGAACGATCCCCAGCCTGTCTGCAACACAAGTGGATGAGGCGATTGAATATGCTTATTCTGCAATGGAAGGTTGGAGTAAGCTGACTGCTAAAGCGCGTTCTATCATTCTACGCCGCTGGTTTGAGCTGATTGAAGCCCATGTTGATGATCTTGGGCGTTTAATGACGCTCGAGCAAGGTAAGCCACTGAATGAGGCAAAAGGTGAAATTCGCTATGCCGCTTCCTTTATTGAATGGTTTGCGGAAGAGGGGAAACGTGTTTATGGGGAAACCATCCCGCAAACAGTGGGAAGTAACCGCATTTCAACGATTAAACAACCGATCGGTGTGTGTAGTGCGATTACTCCGTGGAATTTCCCCGCAGCGATGATCACCCGTAAAGCAGCTCCAGCACTGGCCGCAGGTTGTAGTATCATCATTAAGCCTGCAACAGAAACGCCTTTTACGGCGCTTGCCTTAGCACAGTTAGCAGATGAAGCGGGCATTCCTGCTGGAATATTTAACGTCATTACTGGGGACTCTCGTGTTCTAGGCGAACGTCTAACTAAACATGAGCTTATCAGTAAATTTTCGTTCACCGGTTCAACGCAAGTTGGCCGAGTTCTATCTGAGCAGTGCGCATCGACGATTAAGAAAACATCACTCGAACTGGGAGGAAATGCGCCTTTTATTGTTTTTGATGATGCTGATATCGATAAAGCGGTAAAAAGTGCGGTTCAAGCCAAATTTCGCAATGGTGGGCAAACCTGTGTTTGTGTG
Organism: Providencia sp. CIM-Carb-044; assembly: GCF_033901115.1. NCBI lineage: Bacteria > Pseudomonadati > Pseudomonadota > Gammaproteobacteria > Enterobacterales > Morganellaceae > Providencia > Providencia sp. CIM-Carb-044. The sequence continues at coordinate 432,119 of NZ_JAXADV010000004.1, read as the reverse complement.
AACCGTTTTTATATTCAAGATACGATTTTCGATGAATTTCAGGTCAAGTTCGTTGCAGAAGTCGCCAAATTGCAAGTCGGTAATGGCCTTAAAGCGGGAATTGATATTGGGCCTATGATAACGACACGTGCTATTGATGGTATGAATGAGTTGTTGCAGGATGCATTAGCGAGAGGTGCACGCCAATTAACCTTAGGTAATGAAGTAGCGGAGTATGGCAATTTCTTTAATCCAAAAGTCCTTGTTGATGTTGATGACTCAATGAAGATTGTTCATGAGGAAATTTTTGGTCCCATTGCAACATTGATTCGTTTTAGCGATGAAAATGAAGTGATTACTCGCGCCAATAATACGATTTATGGCTTAGCGGCTTATTTCTTTTCTCGTGATGTGAGTCGTGTATATCGTGTAGCTGAAAAACTACAAAGTGGCATGGTCGGTATCAATACAGGCTTAATTTCTAATGAAGTTGCTCCCTTTGGTGGAGTGAAACAATCAGGTTTAGGAAAAGAAGGCTCTCGATATGGTATTGAGGATTATTTAAGTACTAAGTATCTGTGTTTAGATATTGAATGATGAGAGGGGCACTGTGATGAACCAACAAAAAATTGCAGTCAATGTCAGTCGAATTGAGCAAATTAGCCCAAATATTAAAATGTTCGAGTTTGTTGCACAAGAGGGCGCGCTAATGCCTTTTAGCGCAGGCAGTCACATTACCGTTCATATGGGCGAGCAGGCTGGTTTGCAACGTGCATATTCGTTAATCAGCGACCCGCAGCAGTGTGGCAGTTATTGTATTTCTGTCTTGCGTGATGAAAACTCGAAAGGCGGTTCTGCATTTATGCATGAGCAGCTATCGCCAGGGGATAGCTTGTATTTGTCCCCAGCACAGAATTTTTTCTCGTTAGCACCGGATAACCAATGTAAGCATATTTTGATCGCCGGTGGGATTGGGATCACGCCTTTTCTCTCTTATCTCTATGAATTAGAAGAAAATGGAATGGATTTTGAACTTCATTACTGTTTTCGTGATAGTACAACGGCGGCATTTCTTGAACATTTACAACAGCGTATTGGCTCGCGTTTATTTCTTTATGACGGTAGCCAAGGGCAGCGAATGTCTGTCGAACAGTTAGTTAAAGCACAAGGAAGTAATAGCCACCTGTATGTATGTGGCCCTCAATCATTAATTAATGAGGTGATTGAAAAGGGTCATCAGCACTTGGGTGAATCACAGGTTCATTTTGAAAATTTTGGCGAAGTTGCCAGCGAAGGGGACTCATTTGAAGTCTATTTCCAACGCTCAGGCTTTAGTTTGGAAGTCGGTAAAGATGAGTCTATTTTGCAGGTAATCGAAGCAGATAAGCGCATTAATGTGGAATGTTTATGCCGTAATGGGGTTTGTGGAACCTGCGAAACGGCAATACTTGAGGGAGAGGCTGATCATCGTGACCACTACCTCGATGATGATGAAAAAGCTGAGCAGAAAACGATGATGTTGTGCGTTTCTCGAGCTAAATCTAAACGATTAGTCCTTGATTTATAATCAAAGTTGCCCCGCTTAGGCCATAAGTGGGGCAAAATACCTGTTTTAAATATCTTTTAATTCAAACATTAAAAAAGACTGTTTTTCATCATTAAAGTGTTGATAAGCCGTAATTTGCTTGTCTTGAAATACGATTTGACCACGCCCTGTACGAAATACTTCATCTAACCATGGCTTATGGTTGATCACTAATTGATATAATAAACGTTGTAGTTCAAGGTAATCTATTTCAGTCGATTGATTGTGTAAGTTGCTGGCTAATATTTCGCCTGCTTTATCTGTAAATACGACTAAATGATTGAAATGAGATAATAATACATCAAAATAGCATTTGATTTTACGTAGGCGTAGTTCGGTATTTTTACGTTCGGTGTTGTCTAAACTGATCCCAACCAGCTTTGTCACTTTGCCATTAGGGCCTCTGACTCCTGTTGCTCGGGATGTGATCCAACGGTAATCGCCTTCCCAGTTAATTTTAAAATCCATTTCATGGGCACCGCCTTCACGAATAATTTTGGAATAGCCATTAACCAATTTTTCTTTGGAGTCATGGCTCATTAAAGCCCAGAAATCTTCATTACTGGTGATTTTGATACCATAAACGGCTTCAACGTTGTCCGAGTAGTTCAATTCCCCAGTTAATAAGTCCCACTCCCAGGTCACGATATCTGCGGATTCTTGAAGATGGACTTCGTTGATGTTGCGCATGACGCCTGAATTGCTAACAGTGACTTGGTTATTGGTATACTCACCGTATTTCAACCATATCTTGTCGACATCCAATAACGTGGCGAGCTTTTCAAGATTATCTTCATCAATCATGCCGCCTTTCGTCCATTTGTTAACCGCTGTTCGGGAAACACCAAGGGCTTCAGCGGCTTTTAATTGACTCATTTTTTTCTGTTTTAGCAATTTCAACAAACGTTCTTTGAATGTCTCTGTTTCTGTCATCAATTCATGTTTACCTTATAACTTATGGAGTTAACTAAAAACCATGTGATAAGTGAGTAGCAAGGTATTGCTCTAGATTTTCGATAAAGACTCTAAGATTAGCACTCGTTCGGAGACTTCTCGAATATACAGCATAAACATCTGCAGTTTGATGCCATTGCGGTAACACTCGTACTAATTGGCCTGACTGTAACTCAGGCTGCACACTCCATTGGGAGCGCAATAGGATCCCTTCACCACTTAAGCACCATTGCTTGGCGACTTCACCATTATTGACGGTTAATTTGCTATTGGGAGTGACCGTCATACTTTCTTGCTGGTATTCAAGCTTCCATACCGCGGGGGCTTGGTTACGTTCTTTAATCGCAATACAAAAGTGCTTTTGTTCCAGTTCTTGTGGGTATTTTGGGTAGCCGTGTGTTGCTAAGTAGGTTGGAGAAGCGCACAGAATACGCTGGTTCCGAGCAATTCGCCTAGCAATAAATTGCTCAGCTATCGTACCGCCAATACAGATATCAACGTCAATGTTTTCACTAATAATATCGACAGACTTATCGGTCAAAGTGAGATCAATGCCTAATAAAGGATGACTCCCCCGGAGTGTGAGTATAAACGGGTTAATATAAGTACTGCCAAACCCTGTGCTACAACTGATACGTAGATTGCCGCGGATCTCTTCGCGACAGGCGTTCAGTTGTTGTTGCATCTGTTCCAGTTCAGCTAGCATCACTTCACTGCTACGTAAAATAATTTGCCCTTCGTGAGTCAGCTTAATTGAGCGAGCCGTTCTAAAAAATAAAGTTTGTCCTAAATTTTCTTCTAGCAACTTAATGCGTTTAGAAACATAAGCTGGGGATACCAACAGCTGTGATGCGGCTTGAGAGAAACTCATCAAACGGGCAACTGTGACAAAAACGCGGATATCCTCTAATGAAGGAAGCTTGTTCATAGTTTGTAAACCTAAGGATTACACTTCATATCTATACTTTATCACAGCAACCCCTAAACTGGAGAACAAACAGACATAATTCATTTATCAGAGGTTTTCACAATGTCACAATTTAACATAGCGGTTATTCCTGGTGATGGTATTGGTACCGAAGTGATCCCTGAAGGATTAAAAGTATTAGCAGCGGCAGCCAATAAACACAATGTAAAACTTAACTTTACCCATTTTGATTGGTCGTGTGAAACCTATCACCGTACAGGGCGTATGATGCCTGAAGATGGTTTAGAACAATTAAAGAAATTTGATGCGATTTTTCTCGGTGCGGTAGGGTTCCCTGGTGTTCCTGATCATATTTCGTTATGGGGGCTGTTATTACCTATCCGTCGTGCTTTCAACCAATATGTTAATTTGCGTCCTGTTCGTTTATTTGATGGCATTAAATGCCCATTAGCAGATAAAAAACCGGGAGATATTGATTTTTATGTCGTGCGTGAAAATGTTGAGGGGGAATACTCTGCGATTGGCGGTATTCAGTACGAAGGTACGGATGAAGAAATGGTACTGCAACAAAGCGTTTTTACCCGTAAAGGTACCGACCGTATCTTAAAATATGCTTTTGATTTGGCGCAGTCACGTGAGAAAAAACATTTAAGTTCAGCGACGAAATCCAATGGGCTATTTCATTCAATGCCTTATTGGGATAGCCGTGTAGCCGAAATGGCGAAGCAATACCCAGATATCAAAGTTGACCAATTTCATATTGATATCTTTGCTGCAAACTTAGTGAGAATGCCAGAGTTCTACGATGTGATTGTAGGGTCAAATCTATTTGGCGATATTTTGTCTGATTTAGGGCCTGCTTGTACGGGAACTATTGCGATTGCACCCTCGGCCAATATTAACCCAGAAAAACAATTCCCATCGATGTTTGAGCCGGTTCATGGGTCAGCACCTGATATCGCAGGGCAAAATATTGCCAACCCGATTGGTACAATTTGGGCAGCCGCCATGATGATGCAGCATTTGGGATGTCCTGAAATGCATGATTCGATTATGTCCGCAGTAGAAACAGCGATTAAACAGCGCCAACATTTGACTCGTGATATGGGCGGCGATGCCAGTACGCAGGCGTTAGGGGATGAAATAGCCCGTTTGGTTAGTGCTTAGTTGATGTATAAAGACGGTGTTTATTGAGTCAATTTAGTGAGCCATCGAGGGACTGTTTTGCCTGTTCCTCGATGCTTTGATTGTTAATACCCCCAAGATCTGCGAAAATATCCGCCAATTTTGATTAACAAGACGGATTTGCGACGCCAAGAGCCACATTGAGCCTCTTCGAATGCTTATACAAATCTGTATATAAACGAAAAGAACGGTTAAATGACAGATCAGAACTTTCTCCATGAAGTTAGCACACGCAGAACGTTTGCTATCATATCTCACCCTGATGCCGCCCAGCCTTTCAACGCTTAAAACCAACTTTCATTGCACACCACAATCACATCTCTACGTACTGAATTTAAAGGCTTTTTGTCTTTTTCTCGTTTCTTTGCTTTTCAATGATGTTCAAGCGTAACCTCGGAAAGTGTGTACAAACTTGAGAACAAATTCCGTTTTAGAGGCCTTTGGCGAAAATTCCATGACACAAACCTGTCTGTAGGCCTTGTGGTTACTGGGTTTGACGTAAAAAGTACTACCGTTAAAAAGAATCTCTTTTTTGGTAAATGTTTTCTTCTGTACCAAATTACAAAATTTAATGAGGGAGTTTATTGTTGGTGTAATTTTTGCTTTAGTGTTTGTTTTTGAAGATGCTTGAAGCGAACCAATACGGTTATTTCTAATTGAGATATCAGACTTACCTTCAAATTTAGTTGCTGTTTACACCATCATTTTGCACTTGTTTTTCGACTTGTGTGTACAAAATTTCCTGTAACTGTGTACAAACTTCCTCTTTGTTGCACTTATCTTCTGGCGATTTGACGCGAGTTCTTCTGTAGCCCTTGCTGTATAAGGGCTGAGCGACAAAAGTACTTAGGGAGTTTGATGCGTCAGTTCGCGATTATCAGCGAGAGTATCGCTCTTTTGTCGATGACAAAAATCTCCTTCTACTTATATGTAATTATGTATCATGTCATGGCTTTTGATATGCAATGGCTAATCTAATTTGTGTAATGTGAGTTACTATGATATGTTTTTGTATATAATTATTCTTAAGTGATGCATTAAGGCGTATCGAAATGAGCTATGTAACAGAGCAGATACTAGAAAGTCTTCGAGAAGCTCGGGTACGAAAGGGGTTTAGCCAGAGAGAGTTAAGTGCTCGTTCGGGTGTGCCTCAAAGCCATATTTCGAAAATCGAGTCTGGCAGTGTTGATTTAAGAATATCCAGTTTGATTGCACTTGCCCGTGTACTAGACCTAGAGCTATTGGTTGCGCCTAAAAAGTCTGTACCTGCCATCAAGTCGATCATTCGAAGTGGCCAAGGTATTAACGGCATCAGCGATGAGGGTGAGCCAATGTCGCCCGCGTATCAGTTAGAGGAAGACGACGATGACTAACCATGTCTCTACGCTCAACGTGTTGCTCTATGGTGAACCGATCGCAACGATCACCAACGTGGGTAATGACAGAACACTTTTTGCCTTTATGGATTCGTACATTAATGACGAATCGCGGCCTGTGTTAGGGCTTGGCTTTAAAGATTCGCTCGGTGGCCTGCTGACTAGCTTCAAACCTACCCAAACTAAGTTAACCCCGTTTTTCTCCAACCTTTTACCAGAAGAAACCATGCGTAATTACCTGGCTGAGCGTGCTGGTGTGAACCCAGCACGGGAATTTTTTCTATTGTGGGTACTGGGGCAGGATCTGGCTGGAGCGATCACGGTTGAGCCTGCGGATGGTGAAGCCTTACCACCTAATGTGTATCAAGACATAGAAGATGAAACGAAGACAGATGGGCCAATGCGTTTTTCATTAGCGGGAGTGCAATTGAAGTTTTCAGCTGTGCAGCAGGCACATGGCGGTTTGACGATCCCAGCAACCGGTCAAGGTGGCTCTTGGATTGTAAAATTACCGTCGTCTCGATTTGAAGCTGTGCCAGAAAATGAATATTCAATGATGGAACTGGCTCGAATGTTGGGAATGGACGTGCCAGAAACGCAGCTACTCCCTATTAATCGGATTACTAATATCCCAAATGGCATTGGCAAATTTGGAGATAGCGCTTTTGTGATCAAGCGTTTTGACCGTGCAGATGGTCAAGCTGTTCACATTGAGGACTTTGCGCAAGTGTTTGGTGTTTATCCTCAAGATAAGTACAAAAAAGCCAGTATGCGAAATATTGCTCAGGTTATCGGTATTGAAGGGCAAGACGAAGACATTGCTGAATTTACTCGCCGATTGGTGTTCAACACGCTAATTGGCAATGCCGATATGCATTTGAAGAATTGGTCTGTGATTTACAAAGATAAGCGTACTGCGTCTATTGCACCTGCTTATGACTTTGTTTCAACCATTCCTTATATCCCCGATGATAGTGCATCGCTGAAGGTGAGCCGTAGCAAGAAATTCAGCGATTTCACGCTGGATGAGCTATCACACTTAGCGGCTAAAGCCATGTTGCCAGAAAAATTGGTGTTAGATACTGCAAAGCAAACCGTAGCAGGCTTCCATGAGGTATGGGCGAAAGAAAAAGCGCATTTACCCCTCACTAAGTCAGTGATTGAAGCCATCGAAATGCACTTACGAAGTATACCGCTACGCTAAATTCCTAGTAGCTAGAGCGTGCATATCGATAAAGATGGTTTAACTTAATGCGATTTTACGGCGCTTTTCGCCGTAAACTGGAAATTTGGTAAACTGCACAATGATACCGGTGTCATGATAAGGCTGATCTTCTGAACAAATCATGCATCTTTCTGACCATCAACAAGTGATGAATCAGGCGATGATAGCTTTACATTGATTTTCAGGAGAATGCAGATGACAGCAGTAGCGCACCAGGTAACCCCTTTTCTAACATCTTACGAAGTGATGGCTCGTTACCACATTAGCTATACGACGCTCTGGCGAAGAATAAAAGATGGCAGCTTGCCGCAACCTCGTATCAACCGAAATACACGAAACAAGCTGTGGCACATTCAAGATTTGGAGGAGTATGAGAAGAAAGAGGACTGAGCCTCTTTCTTTTATTTTATTGTCCGAAACGCCAGTTGAATGGAAAGCCTGTCGGCTCAATGATGGTTTCTAGTTGTTGATACCAAACGTCGTAAGCATGACGCATTTCATCCAGGTACTGATATTGGTTGTAGATAGCATCCAACCCTTTTTTGCTGTGGCCAATCATCAACTCGGCAACTTCTTGCGTGGTGATGGCTGACATTCGCGTTCGCATCGTTCTGCGAAGATCATGCATAGACCAGTGTTCCATCTCAATACCAAGCGATCTGCGAGCCCAGATTTTCACATTGTTAGGAATAGTGGTATCAAAGCCATTTGTGGCAAGCCCTTCTTGTCCGTTCGCGGGAAACAAGTAAGTTGATTTGCTCATCTCCATCGCCAGTTCAATCAGCTCGATAGCTGGTTTGATTAATGGCCGCATGATCGGCGCTCCAATTTTCTCACCTTGTTTGCGGATCTCTATGGGCACTGTCCACATTGCTGATTGCAAGTCAAAGTGATGCTTTTCAGCTTGAATGAGTTCTCCCTTACGGCCTCCCAATAACAGAAGCAATTTTATGTAGATGCGATTCTTCTCAGTGATTTTTGACTCATGCAAATAGCGCCAAAGTATCCTGATCTCGTTGTCATTTAGCACCCGAGTTCGTTTGCCTTTCTTACCGCCAACCTTCTTTGCTGTGATCCCCGCAGCAGCGTTAATTTCCAAAATTTGTTCATCAATCAGCCAGTCATAGAACTTATGCAGTACAGACACTAGGCGTTCTGTGTTTGAAGGGGACGACTCCGAAACCTCACGAAGACAGTTTCTTAAGGACAATTCATTGATGTCAGTTAATGGGTACTTGCCAAGTCGGGGCAGCAAATATATTTCAATGCTGCGTTTTTGGAAGTGCCACGTTTTCTCCTTTAGCCCTTGCTTACCGGCAGAGTCTATCCAGTCTCGAAAAATCGATTCGAAGCTTTGGTTGGCAGAATACTTGGCCCGTTCCTGCTGAAGGTAGAGCTTGGGATTTCTGCCCTGATCAAGTACTGCCCTTAACCTATCCAGCTCATTCCTGGCTTCAGCAAGCTTCATAAGTGGGTAAGTACCAATGTCTACCCGCTGTTGCTTGCCATCGAACCGATAACGAAACTGAAAAACAATTTTGCCCTTGGGTGATACCCGAGCACTTAGCCCATCTCGGTCGGCTTTTACTACGGTTTCTTTTACTTCTTTATTTAACCTGGCATCGAGCCAGCTAACTGATAACGCCATGTTATAAGCCCAGCCCTAGTTTTGATTTTAATGATTGTTTACGTGATTCTGCTTTGGGTTCTGGCGCTGTACTCACAGAAGTAATTTCAACTTCTGGAGCATGGCCATCCACCGGTACAGATGCCGTGGATAGATTGGGTTGGCTCATGTGAATTAACCCAAAGGTGGCCAGCATCCGCAGACGCTCAGCGCGTTCCCGTGGTGGCGTCTTTTCCAATTCTTTGAGCAGTTCTGGGTGGCTCCCTGGGGGAATGTTGACGACGACTCTCATAATCAGGCCCCATAAAACCAGAAGCCTCGGACGTTCGCCAAAACAGACTGTTCCGGCACGATGATCTTGCTTCGTGAAAAAATCTCCTTGGCCGCTTCCTTATAAGCCATGGCTCCACCTCCGGCGATCAATACCAAGTCCGCATTGATGCTTTCGTCACGCATGGATTGGCGCATGGCTGTAAGAGCAACAGGCGCTACCTTTTTCATGGCAGCATTCAGATAAGGTGAAATATCGACTTTTTCTCCAAATAGCAGCACCTGCAAGTCGCCGGTTCTCATGGCTTTTTCAAGTCGATCCATTCCGACTTTGGCACCATGATCTTCTGAAATCAGCTTATCAATCGTTTCCAGTAGCACGGACATTGCCTGAAGACTGGTTCCTGATGAGCTGTAGCGAATTTCCCCGGCCTCAAGGGCAACCCAGTCAACAGAGAAGAAGCCCGGATCTATGACGACTACGCGACCTTCTTCAATCAAGCCCAAATCACCACCTGTCTGAACCAGATCCATATAGGCACCGGCAGGCTGCGGCAGCACTTTGACGTCATGAACAGTGATGCTGCGCTTAGGCGTCACTTGATGGACACCTTTTAAACGCTGCACAAGGTCAGACTTACGTTGTGGTTCATGAAACTGGGAAACCGGTAATCCAGTGACAACCAAATCGATGGATTCTGTTTCAGCCATTAACAAGGCGGCATGAAAAAGTGCCTTATAGGTTTTTGTGGTGGGATACTCCGGGTGAAGCTCTCGTTCCCAGCCTTGAAGGCGTCCAGCAGGCACACCAGCGGCCCAACGCTCATTATCGACAGAGACATACAAACAAGTGTCATCATCGCCCCCACCGATACGCTCTGGCATACGATCCGCAGGACCGGCACCCGCAGGCAGAATAATGGTTTTCGGTTCACTGCCTGATTGGCCAATTGCCAGCTTCAGGTTCGAGTAACCGATATCTACGCCTAGTACAAACATACTTATCTCCTGTGCACTCAAAGTGCTCTAACGGTTTTCAATCAACCGCACTGGTCACGCTTGGGTATGTCCAAGTGCTCTGGCGGTTCACTCAAATGTCATTATCAGGATTCGGTGCACTGGCGGTGGGCAGAAAGGTGACAAATCCTTTCATCTATCTGCCTATTGCATTTTCGCAAAAGTATGAGAATAGGCTCTGTTTGGCGGCGGATGCCTGAGCTAAAAAAATCGAGACGCCAAACGTCGTTTGCATTTTGGCCTGAACTCGCCAAACGGTTTGTATCTTCATGGTGATACGTCTTTTTAGGCGTTTTTAAGTGAAATCGGCCTGTATCCCTTGTCAGGTATGGGATTGCACGAGTTGATTTATATCGAGACGCCAAACAGTGATTGTTACGGCAGTTTTACGTTTGGCGTTTCGATCCAAAAGCCAAACGGATAGTGGTTTTGGCTTTTGGGGTTAATTGGATGGGGAAATTGGTTTGGTAGAAATCGTCAATGAACAATGGAAAGCAGAGGTATCAGATTTACTTCAGCAAGAAACGGACAGGCTAAAAGCACTGGCACGAGCTGAAGTTGATGACTTTTGGGTTACCCATTACAAGGTTCGTGAGAATGAGCCCTTTAAAGACTGGGGGCTGCTTGGTGTCCGTATCAGAGACTTTAAGTATGGCTTTGGCATAGAGTGGTATATCAACAGCTTTCACGGTCAACGAGGCAAGCGTGTAGTCTTTAGTAAAGGTCTGCGTATTTCAAAGACGAAGCTGAAATACTCATTTTTGGACTGCCAAGGTTTGGCCAAAGAATGGGAGTTAGCGCTGGCCATGGAGAAAGAGGAATTTTTCAGTGATGTTCGACACCAGGTTGATAAGCTCAACATGCTGCGTCGCAGAGTGAATGCCTATTGAATCACAGGGTCTACTTCACTCGCGGTAATTGGTCCCAGCGTGTTGTATAGGCGGGAGATAAATGCTCTCGCTTCATCGACCAATCTTTCTTCGTACCTTGTCCAGCAAAGAAAACCTTTCCGGCACCGCTTTGGTTAATGGTGTCCAATACAGACATTAACTGTTGGCTATTAGAGCGGGTCGATACGTCATCGAATAGTCCTGGTTGAAACATGCCGGGATCGTAAAAGTCAGACAGCATGACGCCCGCTTTGGCATAACGAAAACCATCCTTCCAAATCCGCTTGAGTAAGTGATTGGCCAGCTCGATAAAGTCCCGCGTATCGCAACTGGGTATCAACAACTCACCCGATGCAGAGTTGCTGTACTGCGGCTCGTTGTCCTTAAAGGGGCTGGTACGTATAAACACGGTCAGCACTTTGGCTTGCTGCTGTTCTTTGCGTAGCTTCTCAGTGGCGCGGGTTGCGTATTCACATACGGCCTCACGTAACAATTCAAATTGCGTTACTTTTGCGCCAAATGAACGGCTACAGACGATTTGCTTCTTAGTTGGCGGGATCTCTTCAAGTTCAATGCACGACTCACCATTGAGCTCTCTGACGGTTCTTTCTAAAACCACCGAGAACTGGTCTCTGATGGCTCTAGGAGAGGCATTGGCGAGGTCTAGGGCTGTGGTGATACCCAAAGCATTTAAACGCTTAGAAAGCCGTCTACCAACGCCCCAAACATCATCAACCGGGACTAATGCGAGCAATCGACGTTGCCGATCTGGATTAGTTAGATCTACAACTCCTTGAGTGGCGGGGTATTTCTTGGCGGCATGGTTGGCCAGTTTGGCGAGTGTTTTAGTCGGTGCAATGCCTACACAGACGGTGATCCCAATCCAGTGGCCTATGCGCTCTCGCACTTGTTGTCCGAACTCGAAAAGGGATAGGACAGACTCAATACCGGTTAAATCCAAAAACGCTTCGTCAATGGAGTAAACCTCTACTCGTGGTGCCATCTCCTCCAAAGTGCGCATCACTCGACTGCTCAAATCTGCATACAGCGCATAGTTAGAGGAGAATGCCAAAATGCCATGGCGCTGCATTTCAGCTTTGATTTGAAAGACGGGTACGCCCATTTTAATACCGAGTGACTTGGCTTCACGTGACCTTGCGACAACGCAGCCGTCATTGTTGGACAGCACCACAACCGGCGTATCTTTTAAATCAGGACGAAACAGCTTCTCACAACTGGCGTAAAAGTTGTTGCAGTCCACCAAGGCAAATACAGGCATGGGATAGTCACGACTTACGGTGCATGTTTCGCACCACACTGATGACCACGCCAAATATCTCTAACTCTGTCCCTTCAGGAATATGGATGGGCTCATACGCTTGGTTTCTTGGGATCAGCTTGACGCACGGCCTGAGTTGAAGCTCCTTTACCGTGAGTTCACCATGGATACCCGCGATGACAATGTCACCGTGTTCGGCTTGGACAGAGCGATCAACCACCAAAATATCATCTGGGTGAATCCCGGCATCAATCATTGAATCACCTTCAACACGCACAAAGAAGGTTGCAGCCGGTCGCTTGATGCACAGCTCGTTAAGGTCGAGCGTTTGCTCAACATAATCCTGCGCTGGGGAGGGAAAACCAGCAGAAACACGTTCCATGAACAATGGAATACGAAGGCGCTTGGCTTTGATGAAGGCAAGTGCGCCGCTACGGCCTATCAGCGAGACACTCATGACGAACCTCGAAAAATCATAATTAATACTGTTTGTTTATACAGTATCTAATGCTATGCTGATTTCTACAAGTAAAATTGTAGGTAAAACTGTAGTTGTTCGAGTAAGACGCTGTGTTGTAGGTGATTTCTTTTTTGTGTTGAAAAACTAGATGTGGGGATAGCTCGCCCTCGTCAAAGCCTGCAAGGCTTGGACAATACTGCTTCTGCCTACTGCTCTTGTTTCTGTTACTGATCCTGTTACTGCTACTGGTTAACGCATGGGTCAAGTAACCGTCAGGCAAGGCTTGTTGAACCCTTTGCAAAGGGTTTAAAAACAGTTAGTAAAATTCTGCTTCGTATTGAATTTACTGGCTTAAAGCGAAGTCAGGAGCACCATTAAAATGCTCAGTCGAACTCAGTTCAAGCCTTTTGCAACCGTTTGAAAAGGGGTTGGCTAAGCCATACGTAAAGGGTATCGGTAAGGGTTACCAAAACGGTTTAGCTAAGACTTTCTGAAAGGCTTAGCCAAAGCCTTCATACATGGGTTCACCCAGTAGAAAGATTAAAAAACGCTGAGGTATCCAAGGTGCATTTTGTACAACCAGTGGCACAGTGAAATAACCCAAAGCGAACAACAGAATTGAAGAGGAACCATCAATGACAAGAGCCCCTGCACCATTTCCGCTAGAGCGCCTCGCGGATATCCCAGAAAGACCAGAAGATTTTAGATTGCTGGAGCGCATTCCATTAACGCGTGAACCGCAGTCCTGGCCACTTGAACTATCTCCTGTGGTCGGTGATGAACAGCCAATGGTGCTGCTCGATACAGAGACAACTGGACTGTCTGCCGATGACGAGTCCATTATTGAGCTTGGTATGGTTAAGGTGCTTTACAGCCCCTCTGCTCAGCGGATTGTGTCGATTGTTGATGTGATCAGTTTGTATGAAGATCCCGGCAATCCAATCCCCGAGCTGATTACAGAGTTAACCGGTATTACCGATGACATGGTGCGAGGCCAGCGCATTGATGATTCACTGGTAGCGAGTTGGTTATCCGATGATCCGCTGGTGGTTGCACACAATGCACAGTTTGATCGTTCTTTCTTTGAAAAGCGGTTTGCTGCATTAGGCCATCTATCTTGGGCATGTTCAGCCAGTGGCATAGATTGGAAGGCACTGGGCTTTGAAAGTCGGAAACTTGAGTACCTGCTGCTTCGCTTAGGTTGGTTCTATGAAGGACACCGAGCTGCAACCGATTGTTTGGCGATGGCCTGGTTGTTCCATTTGTTGCCCGAGTCCGTTGCAAACTTGTTGTCTGAAGCAGACAGGCGAACTGTGTTAGTTCGTGCGTTTGGTGCGCCGTTTGACGTAAAGGACTATTTAAAAGAACGTGGTTACCGCTGGCATGACGGTGTTAAAGGTGCCAACAAACATTGGTGGCGCGAAATCAGCGAAGACGAGTTGCCGCAGGAACAAACTTATCTGGATGATTTGTATCATCGTGGCTCAGAACATGCCCACTATGACTACAAAGATGCCCGCAATCGATTTAAAGCTTTGTAGCTCTCTACAAGGCAAGCCTTGCATATTTGAAAACCTCTGGAAAATGGAAAGTGAACTCATGGTTTAATCAACAAGAGGAATCTTTCCATGTACCAAGACACCTACATTGAATACTGGGGCGAAATCTTCGTCTCTGCCCGCATCATTGAATTTGGCATCACGTTCGAGCGCTTTCTTAAAGATCCCTGGAAGCATTTGATGTCCTGTGGCCAAGAGTCTGCCCCAGACGCGATTGCTGAAGGGATGCTGCCATTGCTACCAGCTCAGGCAGAAGTTGCCAGGCGCATTCGGGAGAGTGAGCAACGAGCCCTGATGTCCACAGACTCAGAAAAAGAAAAGTCTCAAAGCAGTAACATCGTGGTGCCATTGGTTCGGGTAGCGCATTGATAGCGGCTATCAGCAATGGCATGAAACAATGTCTTCACTCCCATACCTGAGCGGCAATTGCAATCCAGATCAAAAAGTTGCCGCTTAGTCTTCCCTACAAAATAATTTGTGATAGGATGATACCTAATAAATTTAATTAGGTTGAAGCCTATTCAGTGTTTTATGGCCATCTGTCCAGCTTCAACCAATAGAGATTGATTAGTCATTGCGGATAAAGAGCAGCTTTGTGCCATGCCGTTCAATGTGATTAAGCGATGTCTGACCGTATTTTATAAACAGAGTTTTAAGAATCTGGTTGAATTGGATAAACAAGACGCATGACAAATGATGGTCTGAAACAAACGGTAGTGGCGAAGCCAGATAGGCTTTCGCAGATAGCGCAGTTGCCACAAGCAACCAGGGATCGCATTGCCCATATCGATTTCACCTTATTGTTTAAGGGAGAAGCGGTGCGGGCGGATTTAGTCGATCGCTTCAGCATAGCCGCTGCACAAGCAACGAAAGACTTCACCATGTACCGAGAGCTTGCACCAAGCAACATTGAGTATGACCAAAAGCTCAAGTTGCACAAGCGCGGTGAAGCATTTGAACCCTTGTTCGACTACGACGTTGTTAGAACACTGGCAACCATTAGCCAAGGGTACGGCGATGGCTTTACTGGAAAGGTAAAACCACCTCTGGCTTGTGAAGCGCCTTATCACTTAAACAAGCCAAGCCTATCTATAGTGGCGAAAGTCACCGAAGCCATACACAAAGGCAAAGCCTTGCGTATCACCTATGTGTCGTTATCGAGCGGTGAAACAACGCGTGAAATTGTACCGCATACGCTGGTGGACAATGGCCTGCGTTGGCACGTTCGTGGTTTTGATCGCAAGCATAATGAGTTCCGTGACTTTGTGCTGACCCGAATTAAAGCTGCGGTTGTGCTTGAAGGTTCCACTTTGTTAGAGACTGAACTTGAAACCCAAGATCGGCAATGGAATCGCTTTGTAGAGCTAGAGTTAGTGCCGCATCCACGTATTGAGCACAGTGAAGCGATAGAGCTGGACTATGGCATGACGGGTGGCGTTCTAAAGGTTGAGATTAGAGCGGCAACCGCTGGGTATTTGCTACGTCAATGGCATGTGGATTGTTCCAAAGCACACAGCCTTCAAGGCACTGAATACCAGCTTTGGTTAAAGAATACTCCGACACTCTACGGGGTCGGAAATTTGAATTTAGCTCCAGGGTTTAACGAATGATGTTCGACGACAGTGAATCATTCAGTAACCAATAAACGAATTATGACGAATTAAAAGCAGGAATTAGCAAATGACAAGTTTACAACAACGTGCCGAACTTCAACGCCAAATATGGGCGATTGCCAACGATGTGCGAGGCTCAGTGGATGGCTGGGATTTTAAGCAGTATGTATTGGGTACGCTGTTCTACCGCTTTATCAGTGAGAACTTTGAAGTCTACATTACTGGTGGTGACGAAAGCGTTAACTATACAGCAATGGACGACAGCGATGAAAATATCATAGCGGCAAAAGATGATGCTATTCGTACAAAAGGCTATTTTATTCTTCCTAGCCAGCTGTTCAGCAATGTGGCGGCTAATGCACACAAAAACGAAAACTTAAATACCGATTTAGCTACTATTTTTGCTGCCATTGAAAACTCAGCCAATGGCTATGATTCAGAAAAAGACATCAAAGGCTTGTTTGCGGATTTTGATACCACCAGTAATCGTCTGGGTAATACAGTAGAGGCAAAAAACAAGCGCCTAGCCGCTGTGTTAAAAGGTGTAGCAGGTTTAACCTTCGGTAATTTTGAAGGCGGTTTTGAAAATAATCAGATTGATTTATTCGGTGACGCCTACGAGTTCCTTATTTCAAACTATGCCGCAAATGCGGGCAAATCCGGTGGCGAATTTTTCACGCCTCAGCACGTCTCAAAATTGATCGCGCAGCTCGCCATGCACGGCCAGACCAGTGTCAATAAAATCTATGACCCTGCGGCGGGTTCGGGCTCGTTGCTGTTACAAGCTAAAAAGCACTTTGATGCGCATATCATTGAAGATGGTTTTTTTGGTCAAGAGCTCAACCACACCACCTATAACTTGGCGCGTATGAACATGTTTTTGCACAACATTAACTACGACAAGTTTAATATTCAGTTGGGCGATACCTTAATCGAACCGCATTTTCTCGATGACAAACCCTTTGATGCGATAGTCTCTAACCCGCCTTATTCGATTAACTGGATTGGTAGCGACGACCCAACCCTAATCAACGACGACCGCTTTGCGCCCGCTGGTGTGCTCGCGCCTAAATCAAAAGCCGACTTTGCCTTTGTGCTCCATGCCCTAAGTTACCTATCAAGCAAAGGCCGCGCTGCCATTGTTTGTTTCCCCGGTATTTTTTACCGTGGTGGCGCTGAGCAAAAAATTCGCCAATACCTAGTAGATAACAACTACGTTGAAACCGTGATTTCATTGGCTCCAAACCTGTTTTTTGGCACCACCATTGCGGTAAATATTTTAGTGCTGTCTAAACACAAAACCGACACTACCACTCAGTTTATTGATGCTAGCGGCCTGTTTAAAAAAGAAACCAATAACAACACCCTAAGCAATGAGCACATTGAGCAGATCATCAAGGTGTTTGCCAACAAAGAAAACGTGGATCACTTTGCCAAATCCGTTGATTTGGATGTTATCGCAGGCAACAGCTACAACCTTTCGGTGAGCAGTTATGTTGAAGCGAAAGACAACCGCGAGTTAGTGGACATTACAGAGCTTAATGCCGAACTTAAAACTACCGTTGCTAAAATTGATGCGCTGCGCAGTGATATTGACGCCATTGTCGCGGAAATTGAAGGTGAGGAGGTTGAGGCATGAGCAAATTGACTTACATGGAGAAGCTACTTGAAGGCGTAGAAGTAGAGTGGAAGCCTATTGCTGATATTGCTGATATTTACGGTGGTCTTACCGGTAAGAGCAAGGCTGATTTTGAGAGTGGGAATGCTAAATACATTTCGTATAAAAATATTTTCAATAACATTGATGTTGACCCTGGCCAGCTGGAACTCGTAAAGGTGAGCGAGAATGAGCGTCAACATAAGGTTCGATATGGTGATATTTTATTTACAGGATCATCCGAAATTGCAGTAGAAGCTGGGATGTCTTCTGCGGTTACAATCGATTTCAAAGAACCTGTCTACCTAAACAGCTTCTCGTTTGGTGTAAGGTTCAATGATGATGTCAAGCTGATGCCTGAGTTCTCAAAGTACTTATTCCGTAGCAGGTTCATGCGGGCAGATATTGCCAAATCGGCAAGTGGAGTGACCCGCTTCAATGTATCCAAAGCCAGATTTAAAAAAATCCTAGTCCCTATCCCATGCCCAGATAACCCAGAAAAATCGCTGGCAATACAAGCTGAAATCGTCCGCATTCTGGACGCATTCACCGCCATGACCGCCGAGCTGACCGCCGAGCTGACCGCCGAGCTTAACATGCGGAAAAAACAATACAACTACTACCGCGACCAGTTGCTAAGTTTTGAAGAAGGTGAAGTTGAGTGGAAGACGTTAGGTGACCTTGCAGAAAATCTGGACTCAAAGCGTAAGCCTATAACCAGTGGTCTGAGAGAAGCTGGCGAAATTCCATACTACGGTGCATCTGGTATCGTCGATTATGTCAAGGATTACATATTTGACGGTGATTACTTATTAGTCTCTGAGGATGGCGCAAATTTATTAGCCCGTAATACGCCTATAGCATTTAGTATTAGTGGTAAAACATGGGTAAACAATCATGCTCACGTGCTTAAATTTGAAACTTACGCGGAGAGGAAGTACGTTGAATACTATCTGAACAGTATCGACCTAACTCCTTACATTTCTGGAGCAGCCCAACCAAAGTTGAATAAGAAGAACTTGGAAAGTATAAATATTCCAAATCCAGCGCCTAAAGAAAAAGAACGCATTGTGGCTATCTTAGATAAATTTGATTCTTTGACCTGTTCAATTAAAGAAGGTCTGCCCCGCGAAATAGAACTCCGCCAAAAGCAATACGAGTATTATCGTGACCTGTTGTTGAGCTTCCCTGCCAGTCCGGCAGGCGGGCCGAAATCTCATTCAGATGAGGCAGCTTAATGAGTAAAATGCTAACGGAAATAGCAGCGCCAGTTATTCGAGATTGTCGAATAACTGCCAAAGATGGCAAGCATAAGGAGGCAGCCTAATGGTCTACCAACCGCCGTTTACCATTACCACCGATATTTTGAATTTAGTGGCACAAATCAGCCAGCAGGTGGGTGAATTAAACGCCAGCCAGCTCAATGCCTCGCCGCAACTGCGCAAGCAAAACCGCATTAAAACCATTACCGGTACGCTGGCGATTGAAGGCAATAGCTTAACTGAAGAACAAATCACCGCGATTGTTGAAGGTAAACCTGTGCTGGGTAGCGTGCGCGAGCTGGCCGAGGTAAAAGGCGCGATTGCCGCTTATGATGCACTGCCTACCTTTACACCTAGCGCCATTGACGATTTACTCACGGCTCACGGTTTAATGCTGTCAGATATTCTTGTGAATGCCGGTGAGTTTCGCAGTAAAGGCGTGGGTATCCATAAAGGTGGTGTGGTGCACCATGTTGCGCCGCCTGCCCATCAAGTATCTGGTTTAATGGCAGATTTACTCCAATGGCTTAAGCAAACAAAAGATCACCCATTGATCGCCAGTTGTGTATTCCATTACGAATTTGAGTTTATTCACCCCTTTGCCGATGGTAACGGTCGTATGGGGCGGTTATGGCAAACGCTGATTTTATCCAAGTGGCATCCGTTGTTTTTATCTTTGCCGCTAGAAAGTGTGATTAAAGACCATCAGCAAGCCTATTATCACGCCCTTGAGCAGGCCGATAACCAAGCAGACAGTACGCCGTTTATTCATTTTATGTTGTCGGTTATTCAGCAAACGCTGGCGCAAAACGCCTCTGTAAACGCCCTTCTAAATGAAGGTGAAAACGCCCCTGTAAATGCCCTTATCAATGTAACGGGCCTTAAAACGCCTGAGGCCATTTTAGCCTTGCTTACTAGCACGCCCGAGCTAACCCGACAACAGCTCGCTGATACCTTGAATAAAGACGTTAGAACCATTGGCCGTGCCATTAGCAAACTACAAAAAGAAGGCAGGTTAACTCGGGTAGGTTCAGATAAAACCGGCCATTGGCAAGTCACTGAATAATGCGATGCGGTGGCTATTTCCATTTTGGAAAACACCACGGCTAACAAAAAAGGATGTAAACGAATGACAACGTATAAAACGGTGGCAGAATCCAATAACTTTATTGTGTTAGATAAATACACTAAAGAGTGGCAGGTTAACGAAAGCTTTCAAAGCGAAGGTGATTTAGAACGTGAGCTGATTCAGGACCTAAGCAACCAGGGCTATGAGTATTTATCGGCACTAACCACGCCCGATGCCATGCTGGCGAATGTGCGCAAGCAGCTACAAGCCCTTAATAAGGTCGAATTTACCGATGCCGAGTGGGCTCGCTTTTGCGAGCAATACCTGAACACACCAAGCGACAATATTCTTGATAAAACTCGCAAAGTGCACAGTGACTATATTTTCGATTTTGTCTTTGATGATGGCCATATAGAAAACATCTACCTGTTTGATAAGAAGACCATTGCTCGTAACAAAGTGCAGGTCATTAAGCAGTTTGAGCAAACGGGAAGCCATGCCAACCGTTACGATGTGACGATTTTGATCAATGGTTTGCCTTTGGTGCAAATCGAACTGAAAAAGCGTGGTGTGGCGATCCGTGAGGCGTTTAATCAAATACATCGCTACAGCAAAGAAAGCTTTAATAGCGATCACTCCTTGTACAAGTTCTTGCAGCTTTTTGTGATCTCTAATGGCACCGACACGCGCTATTTTGCCAATACCACCAAGCGCGACAAAAACAGCTTCGATTTTACGATGAACTGGGCGAAGTCAGACAATACGCTGATCAAGGATTTAAAAGACTTTACCGCCACTTTTTTCCAGAAAGAGACCTTGCTTGAAGTGATCTTGCGTTACTCGGTGTTTGACGTCAGCAATACCTTACTTGTAATGCGCCCTTACCAAATTGCGGCTACTGAGCGCATTTTATGGAAGATAAAGAGCGCGTTTAACGCTAAGAACTGGAGCAGCACCGAGAGCGGTGGGTACATTTGGCACACTACGGGTTCAGGCAAAACACTCACCAGCTTTAAAGCGGCACGTTTGGCCACCGATTTAGACTGTATCGATAAAGTCTTCTTTGTGGTGGACCGAAAAGACCTCGACTATCAGACGATGAAAGAGTATCAGCGGTTCTCGCCTGATAGTGTGAACGGTTCAGACAGTACCGCAGGGCTTAAGAGTAACCTGGATAAAGACGATAACAAGATTGTCGTCACCACAATCCAAAAGCTCAACAACTTAATCAAAAGCGAAAGCGATTTAGCTATATACAACAAGCAAGTCGTTTTTATTTTTGATGAGTGTCATCGAAGCCAGTTCGGTGAGGCGCAGAAAAACCTGAAGAAGAAATTCAAAAAGTACTACCAGTTTGGCTTCACAGGTACGCCCATTTTCCCAGAAAATGCACTGGGCGCAGAAACCACGGGTAGCGTGTTTGGCCAGCAGTTGCACACGTATGTGATCACCGATGCCATTCGTGATGAAAAAGTACTCAAGTTCAAAGTGGACTATAACGATGTTCGTCCGCAATTTAAGAGCATTGAGGCTGAGCAGGATGAAAAGAAGCTCAGTGCCGCTGAGAATAAGAAAGCGTTCTTACATCCAATGCGCATTCGTGAAATCTCGCAGTATATTCTGAGCCATTTTAACCAGAAAACGCATCGAGCCTATTCTGGTGCCAAAGGGTTTAACGCCATGTTTGCGGTCAGTAGTGTTGATGCAGCGAAAGCGTACTATGAAACCTTCAAAACATTGCAGTCCGAGGCTGAGAATGGACCCACAAGTAAGCCTCTGCGCATTGCGACTATCTTCTCATTTGCAGCCAATGAAGAGCAGGACGCTATCGGTGATATTTTAGATGAGAGCTTTGAAGTTAGCGCGATGAACAGCAGCGCGAAAGAGTTTTTGAGCGCCGCGATTACGGATTACAACGCCATGTTTAAATCTAACTATGGCGTGGACAGTAATGGCTTTCAGAATTACTACCGTGACCTTGCCCAGCGCGTGAAGAATCAAGAAATAGATCTGCTCATAGTGGTTGGTATGTTTTTAACGGGCTTTGATGCGCCTACGCTCAACACCTTGTTTGTTGATAAGAATTTGCGCTATCACGGCTTGATGCAGGCGTTTTCTCGCACTAACCGCATTTATGATGCGACGAAGACCTTTGGCAATATTGTTACCTTCCGTGATTTGGAGCAGGCAACCATTGATGCCATTACTTTGTTTGGTGACAAAAACACCAAGAATGTGGTGCTGGAGAAAAGCTATAAAGAATACATGGAAGGCTTTAACGATATTGCTACTGGCCAAGCGCGTCGAGGTTTTGTTGATATCGTCAAAGAGCTGCAAGAACGCTTTCCAAATCCAGAAAATATTGAAAAAGAACAAGATAAAAAAGAGTTTGCCAAGCTGTTTGGTGAATACCTCAAAGCAGAAAATATTTTACAAAACTACGATGAGTTTGCTGGATTAAAAGCACTGCAAAGCCTAGATACCAGTGATGAACAAGCTGTTGAAGAGTTCAAGTCAAAATACTATCTGGACGATGCTGACATCGAGGCAATGCAAACCATCGATATGCCAAGCGAGCGCGCTATTCAAGATTATCGCTCTACCTACAACGATACCCGCGACTGGTTGCGACGCGATAAAGAAGGTCAGGACAAAGATAAGTCAACGGTAGACTGGGACGATGTGGTCTTTGAAATTGATTTGCTTAAATCGCAAGAAATCAACCTCGATTACATTCTTGAACTGATTTTTGATCACAATAAGAAGAACAAGAGCAAAGAAGGCTTGATTGAAGAAGTTCGTCGTATGATCCGCGGTAGCCTTGGCAATAGAGCGAAAGAGAGCTTGGTGGTTGATTTTATTAACCAGACAAACCTAGATGAGATCAATGACAAAGCCAGCATTATCGACGCTTTCTTCAAATTCGCCCAGGCGGAGCAGAAGCGCGAAGCCGATGCCATTATTGCCTCTGAAAAGCTCAATATCGATGCTGCCAAACGCTATATTGCGTCATCACTCAAACGTGAGTACGCCTCTGAAAATGGCACAGCACTTAATGAGGCACTGCCCAAACTTAGCCCATTGAACCCACAGTACCGAACCCAGAAGCAAACGGTTTTTCAGAAAATTGCCGCTTTTGTTGAAAAATTCAAAGGTGTGGGGGGGCAGATATAAGTGTTATTACGTACTGTTCAGGAACGAAGTCAAATAGCGCAAGCGTCTGAAATTTATTGATTTCTAGGCTGGTTGTCTTTTACGTGGAAGGTGAATTAAAAAATGGAAAATGAAAACATAGTAAGGTTTTTGTCATCAGACATAAAAAGGAACTCCGCGTCTTCGAAGAGAGAGCCAATCGAAATTGATCTTTCTAATGATGACTTAGATGACGAGCTGGCCACATTTTTTCGTTTTATCAATAAAGTTTTAGATACTGATAATTTAGTCATACTGGCTGGCTCAGGCACGTCTTTAACATTTAATAAGCCTTCTCAGCAGAATAAAGCGCCTATCGCTCCAAGTATGTGGCACCTTTGGGACTATTGTAGAAAAGCAGATGAGAATCTTTTTCAATTGGTTTTGAAGGCAACAAATTATGATGTCCTTCAAAAACATCGTGAAGCAAACGGAGATGCAAAGCCAGACATTGAACTATTATTGTCTCTTTGCGATTCCTCTTTAGCCGTTGGGAACCTTTCAAATCAAAGAACTAATCAAGTAAGTAAATTCCTTGAGCAAGCCAAAAACATAATTTTAGCTAAAACTACCTTTACTGAATCGATCCCTGAATCAGACTGGGTTAGTCATGATAAATTTATGCGTGCAGTAGGTAGAAGGAGTGCTCAGCAACAACGACTTAAACTATTCACGACTAATTATGACTTGGCTTTTGAGCACGCTGCATCAAATACTGGTTTTGTTGTTATTGATGGTTTTGAGTTTTCTAACCCCTCTTTTTTTAATCCTATGTGGTTCAAGTATGACATAGTGAACCGTGGGCACTCTAAGAGCAGTGAAGGCGCATACATATCCAATGTGGTTCAGCTATATAAGATGCATGGCTCTGTGGACTGGAGAAAATTTAACGGCAGAGTTAGAAAGCTTGGTGCTGATAGCAAAATTGGTGAACCTGTTTTTATCTATCCAAGCAGTAGCAAATATCAGACATCTTATGATTCTCCTTACTTAGATATGATGACTTCTTTTTTGGAAGTAGTTAAACAACCAAAAACGGCTGTACTGTGCCTAGGTTTTGGTTTTAATGATAAGCATATAAATAATGCGCTGACTATGGCGCTTAGGACTAACCCTGAGTTTATGCTGATGGTTGCAACGAAAGACCCATTCAGTTTAACGGGTTCATTCAATGATGGGATTAGGAATCTGCTAATGGCAGCTATTGACCATGGGGATGGCAGAATCGCAATAATGGATTCAACGTTTAAACAGTTTTCTAGTCTGCTACCTGAACGAAGATCAACAACTCCCGAGGACGAACTCTTCAAAGCATTTGAAAAAATCACTGCGAGTATTAAATAAGGGAGACTATTCATGGAGCGGAAAAAGTGGTTTTCCCCTTACGATCCTACAAGACGGATTGGTAGCGTCATTAGCGTATCTGCAACCGAGCTTATCATTAACTTATCTAAAGCGGGATCTGGTGAGCCCAGTTGGTCATTCGGAAATCGAATAGCCGCTGGTGAAGTAAATGAATTTGTATTCATCGACATAGGTGAAACAGCGATACTTGGGCGCTTAGTGAAAGTGTGGATTGAGGGTGGAGAGAGATTAAGTGTTGACGGTTTGGCGGATAAACCATCCGAAAATCACCCAATTGGACTGGTTCAATTATTAGTGAGTTTGAACCCAGCTAATGGTCGTAACTACAAAGGAATTAAACAGCATCCGAGATTAGGTAGCCAAATATATTCAGCTCACCCGTATCTGGTAGCAATAATCGCTGAAGGTAAACAAGATGAGGAGCCTGGCCAAATCCATTTGCCGTTAGCTTCACTTCCGCATGATGAATCCGTAACTGTTCACGTTACCCCTGAGAAATTGTTTTCACGCCATTGCGCTATTTTAGGAGCAACAGGTGGCGGGAAAAGTTACTCGATGACAAACATCATCGAGCAAGTGATTAAGGCCGGAGGAAAAGCAATTATTATTGACCCCACGGGGGAATATGAGTCACTTGGCTGTGATAGTTACTATGTTGGGAATCATGCAAATGCAACTCCATTGAATCAGTTAACTTTTCCACATTGGCAGTTTACAGACTCGGATATTCGAGCATTTTTAAGGCCTTCAGCGCAAAGCCAAGCGCCTAAACTGGAGGCTGCTATCGAGAGTCAAAGGCTTGTTTCACACTATTATCAGAATAACTCTTTTGGGTTGGGTATTACTTCAGAGTATTTGCTGAATAAGTCAGGGCAGCTAAAAGCGACTTATAAATCTGCTCTCGTACAAATGAATAGCCATAATGAGGCTTCACCATGGTCATTTGCACTTACAGCAGAACAAATTGAGTATGAGTGTGTATATCCAACAGCAAATTATGGGAAAGACCCCACTAAGTGGGGAGATAGGTCTGAGGCTGACGTTGGTCATTGTCTCAATCTAATTTCTCGGATGAAAGCATACGCTAGTAATACACATTTAAAATGGATGATTGATGCTGCTGGTGAGCTAAAAACGTTGCCTGACTTGATTGATGAATTCTGCTCATCAAACCAAAATAACAACGTAATTAGACTAGATTTGTCGGCAGTTCCATTTGAAGCAAACTCAAGAGAAATACTTGTTAATGCTATTGGTAGAAAGTTGTTATCTGTAGCCAGGCAAGGTGCAATAAACCATGGTGCACCTCTATTAGTATTTATTGATGAAGCTCATCAATTTCTCAATAAGCGCATCGGAGAAGAAACGAACAGATTTGAGTTGGATGCCTTTGGGAATATTGCTAAAGAAGGTAGAAAGTATGGTTTGAATACCATCATTGCTACTCAGCGCCCACGTGACATTCCTGAAGATGTTTTAAGTCAGATAGGTACACTTATTGTGCATAGGTTGACCAATCAGCTGGACCAAGAAATTGTAAAAAAGGCTGTTGGCGCTATTGATCAACGTTCAGCATCTTTTCTCCCTGTCTTGGGTCAAGGAGAAGCTTTGTTGTTAGGAGTCGATTTCCCATTTCCTATGACTGTAAAAATGAAACGT
The DNA here is from genome assembly GCF_033901115.1 of Providencia sp. CIM-Carb-044. Taxonomy (NCBI): domain Bacteria; kingdom Pseudomonadati; phylum Pseudomonadota; class Gammaproteobacteria; order Enterobacterales; family Morganellaceae; genus Providencia; species Providencia sp. CIM-Carb-044. The sequence goes on along the minus strand of NZ_JAXADV010000004.1, from coordinate 405,968 downwards.
CCTGCAAATGTGCCAACTTCGAAAAGCGCTGGCTTTTCTAAAAGTTGGAAACCGTTGCAAAATTAGTTTCAATTAAGACAAAACTGCTTCGCCACTTCCTAGTCAAATAGGTGCGGTTCTTTTACATCTAATTCACCGCCGGTGAGTTTATGAACCTTCACACTATCGTGTCGGAGGTTCACTATGTTCAAAAAACTATTTTTTCAAGCCAAAGCACTACCAGAGCTGTCATCGCAACTGGATGCGGACATTCCACGCTACCCGCCATTCCTGAAAGGGTTGCCAGCTGCGTCCCCCGAGGATTTGCAGTCCACACAAGACGAGCTAATAGCCAAACTGCGTCAGGTACTTGGCTTTAACCTGCGTGACTTTCAAAGGCTGATTCAACCCTGCATTGATCATCTGGCTGCTTATGTCCACTTGCTGCCAGCTTCTGAGCATCATCATCACAGTGGTGCTGGTGGTTTATTACGTCATTCTTTGGAAGTTGCTTTCTGGGCGGCACAAGCAGCTGAAGGGATCATCTTCGTTGCCAGTGGCACACCGGTTGAGAAAAAAGAGCTGGAACCAAGGTGGCGTGTTGCGGCGGCATTAGGCGGTTTGTTCCATGATATTGGTAAGCCTGTTTCAGACTTGTCCATCACAGACGAAGATGGACGCTATCAGTGGAACCCTTTTTTAGAAACCTTATCCCAGTGGACCACTAATAACAGCATTGAACGCTATTTCATTCGCTGGCGCGACGGACGGAGCAAGCGGCACGAGCAATTTTCAATTCTGGTGTTAAACCGGGTGATGACACCTGAGTTGCTCGCCTGGTTAACCCAACCGGGCCCTGAAATTTTGCAAGCCATGCTGGAAGCGATTGGCAATACCGATCCAGAGCATGTCCTGTCTAAATTGGTTATTGAAGCTGACCAAACCAGTGTACAGAGAGATCTTAAAGCTCAACGAATTTCCGTTGACGACAATGCCCTTGGTGTCCCAGTTGAACGCTATCTTCTTGATGCCATGAGGCGATTACTTGCCAGTTCGCAATGGCTGGTCAATCAGCGAGATGCCAGAGTTTGGATACGAAAATCGAATCAATCAACCCATCTTTACCTGGTTTGGAAAAGCGCTGCTAAGGACATCATTGAGCTGTTGGCCAAAGACAAGATACCTGGCATTCCAAGAGATCCCGATACCCTTGCGGACATCCTCATTGAGCGAGGATTGGCCACTAAATCCGCCTCAAATGAGCGATATGAAAGCCTTGCCCCTGAAGTTCTGATCAAAGACGACAAGCCAATCTGGTTACCCATGCTGCATATATCTGAGGCCGATTTATTGTTCAGCTCGAATGTGCCAAGTAGCGTGGCACTGTTTAGCAAATCTGAATGGGAAGCAAGAAAGCAAACACAAGCAGAGCCACAGAGTCGCTCCAGTGAGCAGCCAGGCTTGCCTGAAGCGTCATCATCAATTGAACTCAGCAATTCGGCTGAGTCGCCATCGACAAAATCATCCGAACAAGATGATGAACTTCGTCATGCCAGTGATGTTAATCACCTTCAGGCAACTGAAAATGTTCCGGGTGATGGATGCGAAAAGCCTAGCGATTCAAACGATGCCGCTATCTCAAATAACGTAAACCAGCACGATGCAGACGCATTTAATCTCCCTGAATCTTTGGCGTGGCTCCCAGAGGCCAGCAGTGCGTTGGTTATGGTTGGTGAACAGATCTTGATCCGCTATCCCGATGCCGTAAGGCCTTGGTGCGCTCCCCGAAAACTGCTTGCTGAACTCAGTCGATTAGATTGGCTTGAACTAGATCCTGCAAACCCGACACGTAAGGCCAGAACTGTGACCTCGAATAATGGAGTTCAGGAGCAAGGGTTACTGCTGAAAGTATCGATTTCTAAAGGGCTAACTGCACTGATAGACCTTTCCAAACAAGACGCAGAATCAGTGACAGCAATTCAGAACGAAGAGGCTTCACAGCGTCCGAGTCGAACTGAGACAACCAATGCCCAAGCAAAGGAGCCCGCCACAAGAGCGGAGCGTAAGCAAAAGCCGATTGCGCTCAATACGAACTCAAGTACAGACCCCAAAAACGCGCAGCGGCAACAGATGGTTAATTTTGTGAAAGATTTGCCCATCTTACTGACCGATGGCGATTACCCAGACGTGGATCATAGTGCCGATGGTATTCGCGTCACGATACAAACCTTACGCCAAGTCGCCAAGGAGCATGGCATTCCAGCCGGGCAATTGCTTCGGGGGATCTCGGCCAGTGACCAATGCCAGTTTGATGAGGGGGAAACGGTTCTGTTTACCGCTCACGCTAAACGTTAATCCTTTTGAAATTGCAAGGATTGCTAACGGTTATTTGCGGAGCATGAATGAAAGAAAACGCATATGAGATGCCCTGGCGCACGAACTATGAGGCCATGGCAGCAGCAGGTTGGCTGGTTGGTGCAACTGGGGCAATTGCCGCAGAAATGCTGACTGAGTTACCACCTGAGCCATTTTGGTGGATGACAGGGATTTCCTCGGGCATGGCGTTGTATCGCCTGCCTGAGGCTTACCGTCTTTATAAGTTGCAGAAGGGGCTAAAAGGCAAACCATTGGCATTTATGGAGCTGTCGCATTTACAAAAGGTGATGGCAAAACATCCTGATGAATTGTGGTTAGGGTATGGCTTTGAGTGGGACCAACGTCATGCTCAACGTGCTTATGAAATCTTAAAGCGGGATAAGCAAACCTTGCTTAACCAAGGTCACGGCAAACAAATGGGTTCGACCTGGATTCATGGTGTCGAGCCCAAAGAAGAAGATGTGTACCAGCCAGTTGGTCACACCGAGGGGCATACCTTAATTGTCGGTACGACCGGTGCCGGAAAAACCCGATGCTTTGATGCGATGATCACTCAGGCCATTTTGCGTAATGAAGCCGTGATTATTATTGACCCTAAGGGAGACAAGGAACTTAAGGATAATGCGCAGCGAGCCTGTATTGCCGCCGGTAGTCCTGAGCGCTTTGTGTATTTTCATCCGGGTTTTCCTGAGCATTCGGTACGACTTAATCCCCTGAGGAACTTTAACCGGGGCACTGAAATTGCCAGCCGAATTGCGGCACTAATCCCATCTGAAACCGGTGCTGATCCATTTAAAGCCTTTGGCCAAATGGCATTGAACAACATAGTGCAAGGTCTGTTGCTTACGTCACAACGTCCTGATCTGAAAACACTGAGGCGATTCTTGGAAGGTGGCCCAGAAGGCTTGGTAGTAAAAGCCGTCACAGCCTGGGGTGAGCAGGTTTATCCGAACTTTAGTGTGGAGATCAAGCGCTTTACCGAAAAGGCCAATACCTTGGCTAAACAAGCCATGGCGATGCTGCTTTTCTACTACGAACGCATTCAGCCCGTTGCCGCCAATACCGATTTAGAGGGGCTATTGAGTATGTTTGAGCATGACAGAACCCACTATTCCAAGATGGTGGCCTCACTGATGCCGGTACTCAATATGCTCACATCAAGTGAACTTGGCCCACTGTTATCACCTATTGCAAACGATGTGGATGACAGCCGGTTAATTACGGATTCTGGCCGTATTATCAACAATGCCCAAGTGGCCTATATCGGATTGGATTCATTAACCGACGCCATGGTTGGCAGCGCCATTGGTTCGTTGCTTTTATCCGATCTCACCGCAGTGGCCGGTGACCGCTATAACTATGGTGTTGAAAATCGTCCCGTAAATATCTTCATCGATGAGGCGGCTGAAGTCGTCAACGATCCCTTCATTCAACTGCTCAACAAAGGCCGTGGCGCAAAAATGCGTTGTGTGATTGCTACTCAGACCTTTGCTGACTTTGCAGCCCGTACAGGCAGCGAAGCTAAGGCACGCCAGGTGTTAGGTAACATCAACAACCTGATAGCTCTTCGGGTGATGGATACCGAAACGCAGCAGTACATTACCGACAATCTGCCTAAGACTCGGTTGCAGTACATCATGCAAACGCAAGGTATGTCGTCCAACTCGGACAGCCCCGCGTTGTTTACCGGCAATCATGGCGAGCGCTTGATGGAGGAAGAAGGCGATATGTTTCCACCGCAGTTATTAGGCCAGCTTCCCAACCTGGAGTACATCGCCAAGCTTTCAGGTGGTCGCGTGATCAAAGGCCGCATTCCTATTTTAACCAGCTCTACACAGGCAGCATAAGGAGTCTGTATGCATCATTCTGTCTGTCTGAAAATGACAACACTTACCAGTAAAGAAATGCTCGCTCAGTGGCAGCAACATAACCCCCAGTTCAAGGAAACTTTAAGACTGCTTGAAACCGACTGGCCTCATGCTTTGGCGTCAGTGCACTGTTTGGCGGACTATTTAACAGATGCGCTCACGTTAGATGGCCATTCCATCTTTGATTTGTGCCTTTGTAATGGTTTGGGCAGTTATGAAGAAGTCAGTTGTGATGATGACAGTATCCGACTGTGGCATTTCATTGAGGCACTGACCTGGACTGCCGCCAGTGCTTTAACGGGGATTCGCCTGCGTGATCCTGACCATTTTGAGTGGGCCGCTGTGGATGGTGTGTATTTCTACTCCTGGATTCGTAATCGTCCAAATCGGATGGTGTATTTGGCTGAAGGACGCATCGATGTGCGTTATGTCAGTGGCCATACGACGACAAAGCGGCTTCAACAAGTGATTAAAGCCCGGATTATGACGCCAACCGTTGCAGCCATGCTGGCGCGAGTAGAAGAGGATGTTTGGCATGAGCAAGCATAAGTCGGTTTGGCTGCTGTGTCTGGCACTGATGCTAGAGATTATTGCCATTGGCGTGTTAGTGCCTGGTGATTGGACTGGCCGGGTCATTAGTAAAGAGAAGCAGATGATCCAAAATCAATTGGGCGCACAAACAAGCTATTGGATTGGTCAAACTAGCCATCGCTGGTATCAGTCATGGGTTGTGGATACGCAGATGGAGCAATCTGTGCGTGATTTTTTAATCCCCACTGAAGAGCAGCGACTTCGTTCTAAAGGGATGGAGAACATGGGAGGCTTTTGGTTTGTGTGGGTAGAAGACCGTATTCAGGCATTTTTTGATGTGCTGTACCAAGTGTTCACTCGATTTGCTTTACTGATGGTCTGGTTGCCCTTTGCGCTTATTCTCATGTTACCGGCGCTGTGGGACGGCTTGATGACCTGGAAGATTAAAAAGACAACCTTTGATTTTTCAAGCCCTATCATTCACCGCTACAGCATGATCATCTTGGGCTCAGGCGTCATCTTGCTGTTTATGGGATTGTTCGCCCCGCTGGCTATTCCACCGGTGGTGTTACCGTCGCTGATCATCGGTTTAGCATTAATGGCGGGGTTGGCGTTAAGTCACTTGCAGAAGAAGATATGAGGCCAGTTAGGCCTCATCTTGTAGAGCTAAAACCTGACGCCTACGGTATTTCCGTTCTCGTCTTCAGCTGGCAAATGATAAGTATCAATAAGGTGACCTTGAAGCCAAATATATTGCGGCATCCAAAACGAGTACTGTCGTATAAGAGCCAATACTTCTTTCAGCGATTTGTTTGTATGAGGCTCGGCAAGACGAAAGTACATGAATGAGCAATAATCTCGAAAATACTCATGAAGCTCTGAATCCGATAGCGTTTCTTTTAGCGGCCTGTTTTGTTCGTTTTCCTCATCAGAGGAATTGGCATAAATTTCGAATAGCTGCTTTTCAGTGAGCATCTCCAAGAAGTGGTCTTCAATTAAAATTCCATCACTGGTATCGACATCCATACCATCTTTGACATCAAAAGCCATGACACATCCTGAAGATAACGCCACTTCTGATGGCTTCAGTAAGTCATTAGCTTGTACAACTTGATGCCAATGATTAAAACCAACAGAGATTGCAATTTCATCGAGTGCTTGAGTGTGTGGAATAGATTTTTCACGTTTAAGCTTTCGTGCTTTTTGCTTTAAACGTTCAACCGTGGCAGAGGAAATGATTTTAGTAATTTGCATTGAGTTTCTCCTATTAGCGAATACGGTGCCCACTGCCGAGGTCGCAGAAAAAACCTAAGCAAAAAATAAATTTGATATGCATGTCGTCCCGTCCGGGTTTGCTAAAGTGGGCAGCTGGTCTCGACACGACCAATATCCTCATCATATCAACCGCATCAAAAAGATCAATTGTCAGTATTGTCTGAGTAGAACCCTCAAAACCTTCAAAAATTCGGCATCTAGCTGACCACCGAACCTGCCAATCCCAAGGCATTCTTCACTTCTCAATTCAAACAACGAGGAGTGACTATGGAACCTGTAAATATTCCATCCTATATCGATGACCCGCCGCACTTCCTGCTTTGGAGTGCCGATGAGATGGCTCCCATTCTGTTGGGGCTAGTGATCGGCATTTTTACCGGTAATGCCTTGGTTTTATGCCTGTTGGGGTTGGTGACAACCAAGCTCTATCGGCGTTTTCGTGATGGTCGCCCAGATGGTTTTATTCTTCACGCCATCTACTGGGCCGGACTGTTGCCAACCAAAGCCAAGACGATCCCTAACCCATTTATCAGGAGCTATCTGCCGTGAAGTTCGACGTGTTTTTAAAATCATGGCAAGGCACGAAATTAGAGAACCGATGGCAGCGGTTCCTGATTGCAGTGCTGGTGCTATCTAATTTGCTGCTTGCGGTAGCGGCATTTTCTCGCAATACCGTGGTGGCCATTCAACCACCAACCTTGTCTGAAACGGCTGAAGTGTCACGAAACCAGGCCACTCAGCCTTACCTGGAATCTTGGGGACTCTACCTGGCTGAGCTTATGGGCAACGTGACGCCGGGCAATGTGTCCTTTATCCGGGTTGCTATCGAGCCGCTACTTTCACCTGCGGTGTACCAGCAAGTGGTCGATGCACTGGAGATTCAGGCAAGACAGATCCGTGAAGACCGAGTCACGCTCAAATTCCAACCCAGACAAGTGGAGTATGAGTATGAAACCGGCCATGTCTTTGTGACCGGTTATTCCTTGGTCTCTGGACCATCTGGAGATGAACAGCGCCAAACTCGCACCTATGAGTTTGACATCGATATTGAGCAATACCGTCCAAAACTCAATTGGATGGATACGTATGAGGGGCAAGCTAGAACGAAGCGAGTTCGTGAAAAGTTGACCCAAGAGCAAAACCGGAGGGTGAATGATGCGAACCAAAATTAGTCGATGGATAACACCAAGCTTAATCGCAATGAGCTTGAGTGGCGTCCTTTTATCTCAAGCGTCGTATGCAGACGTGGAATTGCCGATTGTGCCAGCCAGTGTGATGAAGCAGTCTGCTACTGCAAATCCACCGGTTCAAAGCAATTCGGTTGCAGCAGATACGCCAACAACGCTACTGATGACACCGGGGGTTAATGAACTGATCCCTGTAGCACTTGGTCATCTGAACCGGATTGTGACGCCGTTTGAATCGCCTCAGGTGAGAACAACCAGTGATGCTCAGACGCAAATCAAGGGGAATGTTGTATATGTGGCCACGGACAAAGAATCACCGGTTTCACTTTACATCACTCCGCCTGGTCAGGAAGCGTCCGCATTATCTGTCACCTTAGTACCTCGTCGTATTCCACCGCGTGAAATCACCTTAGCTATTGATGGTCAGCAGTGGCCTATTAAGGGCGTCGTGAACCGCAAAGCCGCCACTTGGGAAACAGCTCAACCTTACGTCGATAGCTTGCGTGACTTACTCAGACGCCTTGCACTAAATGAGTTACCACAAGGCTATGACATCCGTTTAGCTGGCCAAACTGACACAAGCCCGAAATGTTTTCAGCCGGGCTTAAAGTTTGGTTTTAAGCAGGGGCAAATTGTGACGGGACATTACTTCACCGTCTATGTAGGACTGGTTGAAAGCTTTGCCGATGAGCCGATAGAAGCCAGTGAAATAGCCTGTCCTTCACCAGATTTAGTGGCAAGCGCCTACTGGCCTCGCAATATCTTGTTGCCGGGTGAAAAGACTGAGTTGTATGTGGTTGTTCGCAATCATCGTGAAGAAGCGGTGGAAAGTCAGCGACCTTCGCTTCTTGTGGGAGATGAATAACGATGAAAGCACAATGGGAACAAATGAGCCCGAACATGAAGCGGGGCCTATCGGTTGCTGGTATTGCTGGTGGTCTCATCCTTATGGTGATGGTGTTTTCACCTAATCCTGACGATGACTCAAGTAGTCGGAACCGACAGGAAACGATCCGGCACATTCTTACGGATACCAATACTCGTGATGTTGGGGTCGATAGTTTGGCTGCGAACGTAAAACTACTCAGTGAGCGCAATGAACAGTTACGTCGTGAAGTTGAGCGCTTGCGTCGTGACGTCGATTCAGGACGGCTAAGCCCAGGTTCGCCTTCTATACCAAGTGAAGTCAATGCGGAGCTGGCCCGCCTTCGAGCGGAACTTGATGATGTTCGCGCTGGAGGTGATGCAGCAGTTGAAGGCACAAATAGCCGCTTTGAAGTGCCTTTATCTGCCATGGAATTGCCTAAAGAAGAAAAGCCATTGCCGTCTAACCCAGACGACTATTTTGCCAATGCGCCACTTCCTGATCCGCTCTATCAGCAGCCAGCCAATGGCCAAGGTACACGAGCTCGGGATGTTCCATTGCCGCCAATCACGATTCGTATGATTGAGCCTGAAGTGGTTGTCGAACCAGACGTTGTTGTGCAAGAAGCGCCGCCTTTGTATCTACCGGCGGGCAGCATTATCTCGGGTACTTTGATCACGGGTTTGGATGCTCCTACTCATGAGTCCGCAAGACGTGAGCCTTTTCCTGCATTGCTGAGGATTCAAAAGGAAGCCATTTTACCCAACCGATTTAGAGCGGATATCAAAGAGTGTTTCTTGATCGCCGCAGGTTACGGTGATTTGAGCTCTGAGCGTGCTTATTTGCGAGGCGAGACCATTTCATGTGTGAGAGAAGATGGTGGCGTCATTGAAACACGACTGGATTCTTATGCCGTAGGTGAAGACGGCAAAGCCGGTATTCGTGGCCGATTAGTGTCGAAACAAGGCCAACTGGTGGCCAAATCGATGATGGCCGGATTCCTTCAGGGCTTGGCAGGCGCATTTGATGTGAATCCTGTACCAACGATTCAGACGGGTAATGCAGGTGATACTCAGCTGTACCAGCAAGTCATGAGCCAAGAAGCATTACAAGGTGCTGCAATTAAAGGCACTGGTAAAGCATTGGATCGAGTGGCCAAGTTCTATCTGGACATGGCTGAAAATATGTTTCCAGTCATAGAGGTAGACGCTGCAAGGAAAATTGAAGTCATAGTCACTCGTGGGGCCTCGTTGTCGTTGGCCACTTCGCAAGGGGGAGGTGCAAGAAGATGAAAAAATCCTGCATGTTGCTGACCGATCGAAGTCCGTTTCAGACAATAAGATGTGTATCCAGAGGAGAGTTAACCATGACGACATCAATGCAGAACAACCCAAAGCACCAGTCAAAACAGTGGTCTAAAGCTGGATTACTTTTATTGGCAGTCGGCTCAACCTTATTGTCTGGCTGTAGTTCATTGGGTCTTGGGAGTAGTGAATATGGATGCCCAGGTATGCCTGACGGTGTGCGCTGTTTATCCGCTCGTGAAGTCTATGAGCTTACCAGCAATGGTGCTGCACCCAAGACGATTGATGCTGTGGCGGCTCGAATTGGTTCTCCCTCTGGGTATTCACAATCTGATTTAGAGACAGGACTGCTGAGCCATCCAGCATTACCTGAGACGCAGCAATCTGCACCTATTCGCATTCCTTCAAGGGTGATGCGAATTTGGATTGCGCCTTGGGAGGATGACCGTGGAGATCTGAATTTATCCAGCTACGTGTTTACCGAAATTGAACCGCGACGGTGGGATATTGGGGTGTCAGCACCTCGAACGGTTTCGCCAGTGCTACGTCCACTTCAGACTCAAAGCGATTCAGCCTCAGCGGGAGCTGATGGTAAGCGCGATAACTTGAGTATCTACGGAGAAACTAACGAATGACAAATGCAGTTCGCAGCATTCAGACTCAGCGCCTAATGACCATTGGTGCGCTTGGTTTGATGGCGTTAATGATTTCGGAGCCCTCATTTGCGGGCACCGGAGGTGATGCTTTCACTGATGTGTGGGATACCCTAAAAGATTGGACCCAAGGTACTTTGGGACGGATCGTAGCGGGAGCCATGGTTCTGGTGGGTATTGTAGGCGGTATCGCTCGCCAAAGCTTGATGGCTTTTGCCTTGGGCATTGGTGGCGGTATGGGGCTCTACAACACACCAACAGTCGTTGAAAGTGTTATGTCTGCAACCTTACCTGTTGTTGCCAGCACTCAAGAAGTTATTGGCACAACTGTTCCAGCAATCAGCGCCGTTTTACTGGGCACCTGATAAACTGAATAGAGACCTTTAAAAGGTTTGGGTCTACAAAGTCACTGCTTTTTAGACCCAATTTTTTACATTCTAAATTCATTATTAGTAACGTTGCCTAGTAATTCGTTGCTCACAGTTTTAAATAGTTTCGCCAACATATTTTGCAGGTAAACTTGAAACTTGTCCTGAGCTAGGGTTCTATCAAATACATCTGTTGGTAAGAAACGTTTCATTTCTGCAATGAACGCTTCACTAGATACAATACCAGGAAGTCGGTCAAGAAAGTTATCCAACATTTTGTTGAAGTGCTCAAGTTTATAATCTGACACCTTGTTTTTAACTAAGTCCATATTGAGTGTCGCGCCTTGTTGCTGTAACCAAGCTAAATCCCATATATCTCGGTGGCGGACATACCTTGTAGTGGCAGGCAAGGAAATGATTTTATCCGCCATGACTTCATCCAAGCTTTCTGTCAAAATTAGCGTATCACTGTATCCATCAGGCAAAAAATCATAGTTTATTTGAAGAGGTTGGGGCTCTCTTGTATAGGCTGGAATGTTTGCCACTTCTACTTTGATTTTTTGTTTTGGCAGATCTTTTCTCTCAGGAGAAGTCACTACAGCTATTTGCCACTTATCAATGCTCAATTCAGAATATTTGGGATCTTGCTTTAGATCCTTTGGTTCTTTTACTGTCACTTCAAGCCCGTATCGTTCACCAATGTACTTTTCTATACAATGTTTCATGTCTGCCAGCATCGCTGAGCTGAAATCCTTCCCGCCAGCAAAATCCAGATCTTCGCTGAAACGATTGCCGCCATAACAAAGGCGCAATGAAGTGCCACCTTGAAAAGTTAGTTTGTCTAGAAGTCCACCTTTCTCTAGCGCAAATAAAATATCGTAGTGTAAGAGCTCTTTCTCTATCACTGAGCGCATATGAGATACATTTTCAACCTGCATTGCTTTATTTACCAATTGCGCGAAATTTTCTTGATCAATTTTCATATAGCCCATCCTTGCTTACTAAATGTGTATTTCGGCCAACTCGTTTTAAGTCTCTGTATGCAGTTTGTTTCGTTGCTAACCTAAGCGGTCTGCCGACTAAACTGGTATTTTCTAAAATATCCATTGGATCTCGTTTCGTATGCGTAAATTCAATTGTACCCAAAGGTGTTTTGAATTCACCGGAACGTCCCGTTGTCATAACAGTTAAGCGATCTACTGGAATTTGCGAAATAACTCCAAAATCAGAAAGTGCAGACTCTAGGCTAATGTAGTTATATTCTCCACGCCGAATGGTTTTAGCAATTTGCTCCAACGTATCGCTGCCTTTCGACTGCGCTAAATTGTATAAGTACACACCATTAATGATTCGGGTGAGTAAGCCATCGTCTTGCAAACGTTTAATTCCCGCACGCAATGCTCGTTCATTATCTTGATGAAAGATTTTCGCCAGATCTGAATTAGTAAAAACACAGCGACCACGCTTGTCATATTCTAATAGCTTTTTAATTGCCTCAGCCTTTTTCACAATACGCCTCTAGTTATCAAGGATGGCACTTAAACATGTCATAAGTGTAGACTTAATTCTCATGGGGCGCAAGTGTACAATAATGACGCCAAAAAGCGTCAAATTTGTCAACTTGACCTCTAGGGGGGATTAAAAGGACTTGGTTAGTTTACCCAGTGATGAATTTTAACACCCAGAGTGTGAAAAAGCGGGTTTAGATAAACTAGATGAATTGGGTAAGCCTGTAAGGCTGCCAGAATGAAAGCTATACCTGAATTAATAGTGCGTAACAACAAGTGGCACCCTAGCAAGGCACCCAATTCTTCAATCTATCTAACCGAGTCCATATAGGACAACTGCATAGACTGGAGCCTCGATTTACATTAACGAGGACTCCTCATGCGAAAACTATCTCCAATTATTCTGGCGCTTGCGCTGTCTCCATTGGTTCAAGCTGAACCTGTGTCTGAAGTGTCGCCCGTTGGCAAAATTGACGGCATGGTTTCTTTGCCGGTCACGGGTATGAAAGCGGTCGAAAGCAATGGCCGTATTGTTTTCATGTCAGACAGTGGCCGGTTCGTCATTGATGGCACGCTCTATGATGCCTGGTCCAAAAAGCCGCTTACTAGCCTTGAAGAAATTCGAGAAGCGGGAAACACGCTGGACTTAAGTCGTCTTGGCTTAAAAATGGATGATTTGAACCCACTGACTTTAGGCGAAGGCAAAAAGAAAGTGGTGGTCTTTGTTGACCCACGATGCCCGCACTGCCATGAGCTTTTGAAACAAGCTTTACCGCTAACCAAAGAATACACCTTCCAAATACTCCCTGTGCCAGTGCTTGGTCCAGATTCAGAGCGTCAGGTTCGCCAGCTTGGTTGTGCGCGTGACAAGAAAGCGGCCACCGATGCATTGCTGAATGGCCGGATTGGTAACCTAGAGCAGGATGATGCCTGCAACTTAGAGCCAATGCAGCGTACCTTGGTGACCGCTCAAATTCTGGGAATTCAAGGTGTGCCTTTCATCGTCGCCAATGATGGTCGCATCAGCCGAGGCCGTCCTTATGATCTTTCTGCTTGGTTGGAGGGGCGTTAATGAAAGCCTCTCTGTATTCAGGGCAACGCGCTTCAGAGCTCTTGCCAGTATTGGCCTATTCAGACGATGAGCAACTGTTTTTCATGGAAGACCAGAGTGTTGGCTTTGGTTTTCTATGTGACCCATTGCCTGGTGGTGATGAGTCTGTTGCAGACAGGGTTAATGTTCTACTCAACAACGACTGGCCAAAAGACACTTTGCTGCAATTTGGCCTGTACGCCTCGCCTGATATTCAAACCGACCTTCAGCGCATGATGGGCTTACGGCATCGTCAATCCGATCCATTGCTTAGGGCGTCGATACGCAAACGTGCGGATTTCCTCGATGGGGGCACGGTTCAACCGATAGAAGAATCGACCCAGACTCAGGTACGCAACTTTCAACTGATCGTCACCTGCAAATTGCCTTTGGAAAGTCCTATACCGACGGAGCGTGAGTTGAGTCGAGCATCCGCGCTTCGGGCTTCTTTCTCGCAGGCGCTGGCAACAGTTGGTTTTCGCGTCACGGAGATGACTGACCGAAATTGGCTCGCAGCATTAAGTGCGCAGCTTAACTGGGGAAAAGATGCTTCCTGGCGCAATCCATCACCAATCCGCAGTGAGGCTGATAAACCACTTCGAGAGCAAGTGTTGGATTATGACCGAGCTATCAAAGTGGATAGCCAAGGTCTGATGTTGGGTGATTACCGAGTTAAAACCTTATCGTTTAAGCGCTTGCCTGAACGGATCTGGTTTGGTCATGCCGCAAGTTTTGCGGGCGATATGATGACGGGCAGTCGCGGTTTACGCGGAAGCTTTTTGCTGAATGTCACCATTCACTTTCCTTCAGCCGAGGCCATGCGATCTCGTCTAGAGACGAAGCGTCAATGGGCGGTCAATCAGGCCTATGGCCCAATGCTCAAGTTTGTGCCGGTGCTTGCAGCCAAGAAAAAGGGATTTGATGTTCTTTTTGAAGCCTTGCAAGAAGGTGATCGTCCTATTCGGGCAAATATGACTTTGACGCTGTTTTCACCAACGGAAGAAGCGTCGATCAGCTCTGTTTCAAATGCTCGAACCTATTTCAAAGAACTCGGATTTGAACTGATGGAAGATAAGTACTTCTGTTTGCCCATATTCCTGAATGCTTTGCCATTTGGTGCTGATCGCCAGGCGATGAACGACTTGTTTCGATTCAAGACCATGGCGACACGGCATGTGATCCCTCTGTTGCCTTTGTTTGCAGATTGGAAAGGCACGGGCACGCCAGTGATTAACTTTGTTTCCCGCAATGGCCAGATCATGAGTGTGTCCCTTTATGACTCGGGCAGTAATTACAACTGTTGCATCGCGGCGCAATCGGGATCGGGCAAGTCATTCCTGGTGAACGAAATCATCTCCTCCTACTTATCTGAAGGCGGGCAATGCTGGGTAATTGATGTTGGCCGCTCTTATGAAAAGCTCTGTGAAGTCTATGACGGTGAGTTCTTACAGTTCGGGCGGGACAGTGGCATCTGCTTAAATCCGTTTGAAATCGTTGAGGACTATGACGAAGAAGCGGACGTACTGGTTGGGTTATTGGCCGCAATGGCCGCACCCACGCAGTCATTAACGGATTTTCAGATGGCCAACTTAAAACGTCAGACCCGTGAACTGTGGGAGAAAAAAGGTCGTGCCATGTTAGTTGATGATGTGGCAGAGGCCTTAAAAAATCACGAAGACCGACGTGTGCAAGACGTGGGTGAGCAGCTCTATCCGTTTACGACACAGGGCGAATATGGCCGCTTCTTTAATGGCCACAATAATATTCGCTTCAAAAACCGTTTCACCGTTCTGGAGTTAGAAGAGCTCAAGGGACGCAAGCACCTGCAACAAGTGGTGTTGCTTCAGCTTATCTACCAAATCCAACAAGAGATGTACTTAGGTGAGCGGGATCGTCGCAAGATTGTGTTCATTGACGAAGCCTGGGATCTGCTGACTCAAGGTGATGTCGGTAAGTTCATCGAGACGGGGTACCGGCGATTTCGAAAATATGGCGGCAGTGCTGTAACGGTAACGCAGTCGGTCAACGATTTGTATGACAGCCCTACAGGTAAAGCCATCGCTGAAAACTCGGCCAATATGTACCTGCTTGGTCAAAAAGCTGAAACCATCAACGCCCTCAAAAAAGAAGGCCGCTTGCCACTGGGTGAAGGCGGCTATGAATACCTGAAAACGGTTCATACCGTCACGGGTGTCTATTCCGAAATTTTCTTTATTACCGAAATGGGCACCGGGATTGGCCGCCTCATTGTCGATCCGTTTCACAAGCTGTTGTACTCGTCCCGTGCAGAAGATGTAAACGCGATTAAACAGTTAACGCGCAAAGGCCTTTCTGTTGCTGATGCCATCTCTCAGTTGTTGAAGGAGCGAGGCTATGAATAAGACCACGCTTTGGCCATTTATGGCCTCTATTACTTTGTCTATTGCAGGCAGCGGTTTAATGACCAGCTGGCTCTTAATGAAAACACTCGAACCCATCCACAGCCAGTTGGCGTTAAGTACGCCCATTGCAGTCGTAGATTTTGGGGAGGCGGTGTTGTCACTGGGCCCCAATGCCAGCGAACAAGACATCGAATCCAGGTTGCTTCAGACCAATCAGCAAATTGAAAAGTTAAAAACAGCCGGTTTTATCGTGCTGGATGCCCAAGCGGTGGTGGGTGCTGATGATTCCGTATTTGTGCCAGTAGGCTCAAAGGAGGTGTCTCATGCAGATACTCCGTAAAAGAATGCCTTGGCGGCCATATCTCATCCGGTTGACCGCTCTCGCGTTAATCATGGCCGTGGTAGGCACCTACGCCATGATGCGCTACCGAATAGGTATCGATACCCAGCAAGAGCGATGCCTGCCTGATACCACGGTGTATCTGATTGACCTATGGAATAAAGAGCCCGTTAAGGATGGTCTGTATGCCTTCCACTCAAAAGGACTCGCTCCGTTATATAACGACGGTACTCGGATGTTGAAACGCCTAACAGGGATGCCTGGGGATGAAGTCAATGTGACGCCTGAGCATGTTCTGGTGAACGGTGCTGAAGTCTCAACCGGCATGGCATTAGCCCAGCGTCTTGGTGTGGCGGAATCACAATTTAGCCGCTCATTGACGCTGCAAAAAAACGAATATTGGTTTTCCGGCGAGGCTGCAACGAGTTTCGACTCCCGCTATTGGAATGCCGTTAAGCGCGAGCAGATTGTTGGTCGCGCTTGGCCGCTTTGGTAGGAGGTGGATGATGAGAAGACTATACCTCTTATTTTTGTTGGTTGCGCCATTGGCTTGGGTTCAAGTGTCCTGGGCACAAGAGCCTTATCCGTTGTCTGACGAGGACAAAAAGATCGTCGAAATGAGCCGCAGCATTTTACAAAGTGCTGTGGATGGTTCATCTGAATTTATCGAGCCTTTTGCACCGGTTGAACAACCTGTGTCGCTCAAACACAACGATGAATGGTTGATATTTGCGTCGTCCTCATTGGGGGATTCGTCACTGAAGCAACTATTTAAAGAGGCCAGTGTTACCGGTGCTATTGTGTTGTTTCGGGGAATTCCTGAAGGAAAGACCTTGGGGGCGGCTATCCGTGATTGGCATACCCTGATGGCGGGACTTGATCCTGTTCCTCAGGTTCGAATCGATCCGAAAGCCTTTGTGCACTGGCGGGTGACTAGCGTGCCTGCCATTTTTCGCATAGACGATGACAAGGTGACTGCAAGTGCACTAGGGGTTTACAGCAAGGACTGGTTGCAACGCCAAATTGAAACCGGCAATACCGGTTCATTGGGTCAACGCGGTCCGATTCATTCGATTTTAGAACCGGATTTGATGCAAGTGGCGATGCAGCGATTACAGTCGATTGACCTGGGCGCATTAAAGAAAAAAGCCATTGAGCGTTTCTGGTCTCGCCAAACATTCACTGACTTACCCAAAGCCACGCAGTATCGGATAAGAACGGTTGATCCAACCATCGTCATGCAGCGGCCACTATTGGATGCCAATGGCCGAACATTGATCCCAACAGGAACGCGTATTAACCCGCTAAAAGCCTTGCCGTTCACTCAGCAGCTTGTGGTGTTTAATGCGTCGAACGCTGAAGAAGTGGACGCAGTAGCGCATTGGCTTGAGACGCAAGATAGGACACTGCGCCGCATTACGCTTATCACCACGCAGCTCGACCGTGCCCAAGGCTGGAATCGCCTCAATGCGCTCGAAAAGACATTGGATAGTCCGGTTTACCTTCTCAATGCCTCGCTAAAGCAGCGCTTTGATCTGCAAGTCACCCCATCGTTTGTTCAAGCAAAGGGGCTCGCGTTTGAAATAGAAGAAATTCCAGCAAAGGAGCTTGTTCATGAAAAAGCTCAATAATACGTATCGTCTGTTGCGGACTCTCGTTGTCATGTTTGTCCTTGGCGCATCTATTCCTGCAAAAGCCGAACTGACCTGCCCAGACGCGGGTTTATTGTCGGGTAAGTTGCTGACGGATGTTTGCTGGTCATGCATTTTTCCTATCCGGGTTGCCGGTCTTCCTCTTGGCTCTGGCAGTGTCCCAAGCGGCGCATCAAACAAGTCATTTTGCTTATGTGAAGACAACTTAGGCGTGCCAAGGCCAGGTATTGTTACCAGCATGTGGGAGCCAGCGCGTTTGATTGAACTGGTCAGAACGCCAGGTTGTTCGCCTTCACTGGGAGGGATTCGTTTACCGTTAGGTGATAGACGATTGCAAGGTGGTCATGGTGAAGGTGAATACGATACCGGTGATCTTGCGTTCTACCATTACCATTATTACGCCTTTCCGCTTTTGGTCATGCTCGATTTGTTCATGGATGGCAATTGCAATGCCGATGGTTACATGGACTTTGACTTGATGTATTTGTCGGAATTGGACCCAACATGGCTGAACGATGAACTGGCCTTTTTTACTCAGCCTGAAGCTGCTGCCGTTGCCAATCCATTGGCTATTTCGGCTTGTACCGCTGACGCTGCCTCATCGACGCTTGGTAAACCCATCGACCAGTTGTTTTGGTGTGCTGGCAGTTGGGGCCATCTCTATCCCTTATCTGGCCACACCTTAGCCATTGGCTCATTAGCAGAAAACACCAGCCATTTAGCGGCGCGTGCAATCGCGGCTCAACACAGGCGTGGTCTTGCTAGGCGAACAATGGGGAACAGTGCGCTATGCCGACCTGTTATCGAACCCATGCTGCCGAAATCCCAATACAAGATGAGTATGTTCTTCCCTGTACCAGAAACTGAAAGTGCGCATGTCATCGGTGAAAGCACCATGAAATGGGGAGAGTGGCGAACGATCCCCGGTGCCGGTGAAGATGCGCTCTACATTTTGTGGCGCTGGCAAGACTGCTGTAACTCGGGAGGTTAACTATGAAACCAACACTTTTTACCCGAGTTTTAGCGGGTGTTTTATCAATCACTATGGCGTGCTTGCCCTTACATGGTGTGGCCGCTGATGTGCAGCGCCAATCCGGCTTAAGCGGACAACAAGAAGGTAAGCAATTACTGCAAAACTGGACGATGCCCGCACTTAACGGCAATACATTGTTGGTGCCGAGTGGCAGTGGTAATGAGTCCATTAACTTGCAAGAGCTATTCCCTGGTATGGATCAGGGCTCATTGGATGTCTTAACGGGCGTTTATGGCTCTGATACCAGCATGAATCAATTGGGGACGCAGCGCCAAGAGAGCATGGCATCCGAAAGTGGCGCTACGGGTGAGGCGTTTCGTTCGCTACAGCAAATCAAAGACAGGTCGCGGCCAGATATGGTCAATGATCCGCTTTGGGCATTAACCGATGCGGTTCAAACTGACCCCAATCTATTAACACAAAGCTTCCCAGGCTGTGAGTCTCAAGGTGAAGGTAGCCCAAATTACCAGCAATGCGACAGGCTCAATACAGCGGTTAACAGCTGCACGATTACTCACGATTACACGGCAGGCATTATTGAGCATGTTTCAGGGCCGATGAACCTTCGCTCTTGTGGTGAGGGTTGTCTTGAGGTTTGGATAGGGCGAATTGGTGACAACTACTGGAGTGGCCGTTGTAAAGTATTTGAACAGGCCATCACACTCAAAGTCGTGAATCCCGATGCGATTACCTCTGCCGTTCTTGAGTACGCCAAATGGGATGACTACATGCAAGTGTGGCTTGGCGATCAGAAAGTCTGGTCTGGGCCGAACAATAACTTTCCACCAGAAACGGCAGGTCGCTGCGAGCTCAGTACCAGTTGGGAGCGCAATCCAAATACCGATCTCACTGCCAAGCTAAAAGCGGTAGAACCCGGTTTAGAAGTGCCGATAAAAATTCGCGTATCGGTTACGGGTAGTGGTGAGGGGTATGCACGCATCAAGGTACGCTTTGATCCAACCAAGGTGGTGATGAATGATAGTTGGTCGCCGCAATCCTGTATCGAACAAGCAGCGGATATCCCGACAAAGTTTTCAGACTACAGCATTCAATGCACGGATCAGCCGTCTTCAACCAACGGATGTACGGTGGTTAATGGTGTTTCAGTTTGTGAATCCTACTTTGCTCCAAGCCCAGTGGCTGGCATATCGCCTTTGTGTCGTCGTGTACAAGTTAGTGTGGATGATGAAAGCTATAAGGGGATTGAAAATCAGGCCTGCCAAGTGCTTGAAGCGAACCCTTCCTGTGGCTTCATGTCGTCAGAATGTGCCGAAACCAATGATAGAGGTGAATGCATTCGTTTTACCGATACCTTTGACTGTGGATTGCAAACCAACGATCCAAAGTGCGTGGTATCCAATCTTATGCCGAGTAGTTTTGAGGCCTGTGAGCCTACTCAGACGATTACGCCATTTACTGAAACCAAGCATGTACCGGATTACCAGGTGTGCGAGAAGATCAGCACGCTTACTGAGTGTCAGTTAGAACGACGTGTATCCGCTGAAACCCATCAACAAAGCTGGTCTATTGAGCGCGGTTGCTTTAGCTCTGAAATGCTCAGCTTTGTTCCACAGCACAGCAGCACTATGCAAACTGGAAACGCGACGCTGAGAGTGTTTGATAATCAAAATACTGAGATAAAAATCACCGAGTCGCCGTCCAAGGCAAATGGCTGGAAAACGACACTCTCATTGACGGGCAACAAGGAGACGGTCACAGAGACGAAACCGTCCATTAAATACCCTGAAATGACCTGTCCAAAAGGAACCTTGGTTGGCTCATTGTGCAAGGTCGTTAATGGGTCGATTATTTCGTGGCATGAACCTCAGGAAGTCACTCGTTCCAGATGTGAATCCGGCTGGAACAAAGTTGATTTCGATACTTGCAGCCGAGAAGTTCAGAAGTGTTTGGCTCCTGCAAAACTGAGCGCTTCATTGACCTTCTCTGGCAAATACTTAGAGCAAGACGTTGTTCATCAATCAAGTGATCTGGGCATAGACCAATGCTTGATGCAAACGGATCAGTTTACTGCGGTGCAGTGGCAGTGTTTGGATACGGGCACAAAACGAATCGACGGGTTAACGGTTGGAAGTGGCGAGTTGGCCAATCTTGGAAGCCTTTATCCAGCGGTTGTTTCGTCTCCTGCTCATTTAACCAGTCGCGGCAGTTCTGATGGACTGGGGCTCTCATGCTGGAGAGCAAAAGCGACCTACAATGCTTCGACTGCTCACCCTGAGTTCAACATGGGCAGCTCGGATAGCTGGGTAGATGCCAATGGTAATACACAAACCATCGTCAATAACGGACAAAACACGACCACCAATACGTGTGCCGCGCTAGAGCAAAACCCGGCCTGTCAGTATGTCAGAACCGAATGCACTGAAGGCGGGGCTGGTCATGAAGGCTTCTGTTATATCCAAAGTTTGGTGTATGACTGCGGACAAAGCGTTGAAGTGCAAAACGCTCGAATGGAAACTCAATACAACTGTGAGGGGCCAGTTCGCTGTATGGGCACAGATTGTTTAGAGCCAGAGTCAATCAAGCAGGCTAACTTTGCAGAGGCTGCTGCCATGCTTAATGCGGCGCAGTTTATGACCAATGATATGTCATGTACGGGAGCTGACGGCCAAGACAACGTCGAGTGTACGGTCTTTAAAGGTAATGCTGGCCAGTGCAAAAAAGCCGTTGGCGGCATAGTGGATTGCTGTGAAAAGCCAAGTGGCGTGTCGTTATCAGACTACATCACGATGATAGTGGCGGTTAACAAGCTTGATACGGCAGTCATGGCCATGAATCCGTCTTCTGCAATCTATGGTTCGTGGAATACGCTTAGGGAACCGATAACGAGTACCTGGAGTGCGGTTAAAGAGCCTTTTGTGTCTGCATGGGACTCTCTCATGGGGGC
The DNA here is from genome assembly GCF_033901115.1 of Providencia sp. CIM-Carb-044. NCBI lineage: Bacteria > Pseudomonadati > Pseudomonadota > Gammaproteobacteria > Enterobacterales > Morganellaceae > Providencia > Providencia sp. CIM-Carb-044. The sequence goes on along the minus strand of NZ_JAXADV010000004.1, from coordinate 384,653 downwards.
TGGGCCATCAACGGCTGCTGGCGCGGGAGCGGAGCAAGCTGCGACTGGCTTTATGCAGGTGTTGACCAACAAAACGGCTGAGTGGGTAGGTACGACCTTTGGTTCGGGGGCGCAATCGGCACTGTTTAGTAACGTTGGTGGCGCAGTTGGAGCCGATGGTGTCGTTTCGGGTGGTAACTTTGCGCTGGGTGGCGCTGCGGGCGCGGTTCTGAGTACGGTTATGACGGCCTACATGATTTACTCAGTCACCATGATCCTCATTCAGCTTATCTGGAAATGTGAGCAGAGTGAGTTTGAGATGAACGCCAAGCGGGTATTGAAGAGTTGCCACTATGTAGGCTCTTACTGCAAGTCTAAGTTCTTAGGTGCCTGTGTTGAGAAACGGCAATCATATTGCTGCTTTACTTCGCCGCTTTCACGGATCATTCAAGAACAAGTTCGTCCGCAATTGGGCCTTGGCTGGGGCAGTGCGAAATCTCCCAACTGTGAAGGATTGACCGCGAGTCAGTTAAACCAGGTGGATTGGAGCCAAGTCAATCTGGATGAATGGATAGGTATCTTATCGATAACAGGCAACCTACCCGAAGTACCGTCACTGGATCTGGAACGACTCACAGGCTCAGGAAGTACGCTAAACGTTGATGGAAACCGTCAAAGTGCCGCAGATAGAGCCATTGAAAGGCTAAACGGAATGGATGCTCAGAAATTACGCCAGGAGGCGACGGAAGAAATTTCGGGGAATAATTGAGTATGTTCTTCTAAAATAACTGCCCCGATAATGTTCCATTTTGGTTACTTTAATGAGCGTAATGTGCCTTAAGGTAACCAATTTGGAACTTTATGGTGGTTGTGGTTTCCCTTTTAGGATAAATCGCAAGAATGATGACCACTGATAGTGCTCTTAACTTTTTACAATAAAACGAATTTGTTTATCTGTATAAGCTGGCTTTAGTAATTTAAAACTTTTTAAGTAAGCTAGAAATTTCTCACCATGGTATTCAGATAATGTTTTAGTCCCTACAGCGTTACTGCCTCCAAACTGACTACAGAAACGGTATGCTTGACCATTAATTGTATACTCTTTGACCCAATACCGTTCATGATAATTTTTGGACGCTTCCGTTGAAATCATGATCAACGGAAAAGATATGCCAAAGTGTTCTTTGCACCAGTCAAGGTTTTTCAATAACTCCAAATGATCCGCTGTTTGACTGCAAAGCCCGATAATGGCATCAATGTGTTCTTTTACCAATTTTCCAACTCGTAGCTCCACCATATCCACTTCCCCTTCATGTTTTAAAAATCTAAAAGATTCAATATCAGGCTTTTCTGTTGTTAATGTTAATCTAACGATTCCTTTATTTTTCCAGCCTCTCAAGGCTCCAGACCAAATATTGGCTTTAAGGTTCGAATGCTCTCCAAATTGTTGAGCAGACCATTCTTCAGTTGAGACTCGGCCATCAGCATATTGAAAAACCTTCCAAGCTTGCTTTTGATTTATCAAGCATTGCCTAAACTCATCTTCACTTGGAATAAATACTAATTCTGGTTTTTCAGTAACCGTTCTGGATTCATAGAAATCAAGAAGCCTACAGATCACGTTATCCGGTGTCTCAAATCCTATTACGTGTTTACCAAGGCGAAGGTAAGTTTCTTGCGATAGTTCAATTTGCATTGCTGGTACTCATAAGTAATGTTACTTACAATAAATGTAATGATCATTACAATTTAAGTCAACTGTAATTACACTTGAGAAGTAACAGAGAGTTTTGGGACACTATCTGAATTGAAAAAGCCCCTTCGAGAGGGGCTGTGTGATGGGAGCCTAGCTGGCTAGTTGGCGGGGTTATCTGTTTCCTCTTCAGTGATATCGTCATCGGTTGAAGGCACCGCTTGCTCAACTTCTGCTTCTTTACCCTTAGCTTGGGCTGATTTTCGTGCTCGAATTTCGATATCAATTATGCGTCGAGCCAGTTTGATGATGCGCTGTTGCCATGCGTAGTTGCCATCAACACGTTGCTTGTTGCTAAGCACGCTAGACAACCAGAGTGTGTCCATTGAGATCATCAACGCATCGAGTTTGCGAACTAAGCCGACAAACTGGCCAACCTGAGGCGAGCTGATTTTGGCGTTGAAGGTAATCGGGTCGGTGTAGTCAGGTACTTCATCGATGCCGTTGGACTCCATCAGTTTGTCCAAACGAGCTTGTTCTTTGTCTACCGCCTTAGCGCAATCCTCGATCAACTGGCTAATGATCTGTTCCACTTCATCGATTTCGTTCTCATCGCCAATGATGCGTAGGATGACATCGATTCCGTAGAGCGCACTGACCGTCCGTCTAAAAACACGGTCAACGACACGTTGCGCCTGTAAGCTATTAATTGTGAATGATTGTTCAAAGATGGGTTTTGAGTAATTGGGTTTTGCTTGGGCCATAAGTTTGCTCCTGATATGACAATAATCAGTCCCTAGCCTAATCCTCTGTGAGGTAATGGCCTTTCAGCTAGGTGGAAGAATTGAGCATCTTTCTAACTATCCTGTCTGGATAAGACGGTTACACTGACTATCAAATATTGCTGATCTGTTTCAGTGATATCTGCGCCTGAGAGCATGAGCTCAAAGGAAGCCCGCCGCTGAGTTTTCTCAGTGGTACTAAGAGGTAGCTAGCCTCCTTAAACAAATAGCCTGCATGTTTTTACATGCTCAACCATGCGTTCCTTGCGGTTCGCCTTTTCACCACCCAACTGGGGGAGTTTTCCCCAGTTGGGGGTGACTCCTTCACAACCAAATTAAGGAGTCACCAATGGAATATATCTTCGGATTTATTATCCAAATCGCAGGCATTATGTTGCTTGCAAAACTGAGCTGGTCGCTTTTGCGATTGCTTGCTCGTCAAAGCGTGCGCCCGTTTCGATTTGTACTTACTCAAATCAAGCGATTGCTCACACCAACACCAAAACGTCGTCCAATGGCAGTGCCTAAAGCTCCTGGTATGCCCCGTTTGACATCTGCGTTTTACAAAGAGCCACATCCGTACGACATGGCTTTACTCGAAATACCAACCTATCTGCGTCGTCAGTCTTCTTTGCCCAGCCGGGCAGAAACGGCTGTGTGCACAGAGTTCAACTAAGACGAGGAGAACATCATGAAAAACCAAGTAACACTCATAGGCTACGTTGGCTCTGAGCCAGAGACGCGAGCCTATCCATCAGGTGATTTGGTGACCAGCATTTCACTGGCCACTTCTGAGAAATGGCGCGACCGTCAATCCAATGAGCTCAAAGAGCATACGGAATGGCATCGGGTCGTTTTTCGAGATCGTGGTGGATTTAAGTTAGGGCTAAGGGCAAAAGATTTAATCCAAAAAGGAGCAAAGCTTTTTGTTCAAGGGCCTCAGCGCACGCGCTCATGGGAGAAAGATGGCATTAAGCATCGATTGACCGAAGTGGACGCGGACGAGTTTCTGCTTCTTGACAGTGTGAATAAAGCATCTGAGCCATCACCGGCGGATGATGCGGGCTCCCAAGCTAATTTGGCACAAACTTATCCTGAACCAGATTTTTAACCGAGCAAGAACGCTTTAACCCAGCCGGGAGTACTTTCCCGTCAGGGGCAGACTCCCACTTTGATTGTCGGAGTCCAAAATGGAAAAACCAAAGCTAATCCAACGCTTTGCTGAGCGCTTTAGTGTCGATCCAAACAAGTTGTTCGATACCCTAAAAGCAACAGCATTCAAGCAACGTGACGGTAGTGCACCGACCAATGAGCAGATGATGGCGCTCTTGGTGGTTGCAGATCAGTACGGCTTGAACCCTTTCACCAAAGAGATTTTTGCGTTCCCTGATAAACAAGCTGGGATTATACCAGTGGTAGGTGTCGATGGATGGTCTCGCATCATCAATCAACACGACCAGTTTGATGGCATGGAGTTTAAGACTTCAGAAAACAAAGTCTCAATGGATGGCGCGAAAGAATGCCCAGAATGGATGGAATGCATCATCTATCGGCGCGACCGTTCGCACCCAGTCAAAATCACTGAATACCTGGATGAAGTCTATCGACCGCCTTTTGAAGGTAACGGCAAAAATGGCCCTTATCGTGTAGATGGTCCATGGCAGACGCACACTAAGCGAATGCTAAGACATAAATCCATGATCCAGTGTTCTCGCATTGCGTTTGGCTTTGTGGGAATTTTCGATCAAGACGAAGCGGAGCGAATTATCGAAGGCCAAGCAACACATGTTGTTGAGCCATCGGTGATTCCACCCGAGCAAGTTGATGATCGAACCCGAGGGCTTGTTTACAAGCTTATCGAGCGGGCGGAAGCTTCAAACGCTTGGAATAGTGCATTGGAATATGCCAATGAACATTTTCAAGGTGTTGAACTGACGTTTGCGAAACAAGAAATATTTAATGCACAGCAACAAGCAGCCAAAGCGCTCACACAGCCTTTAGCTTCTTAGCGCCACGCATTCATTCTACTAACCCTGGCGGGATTATTCTCCCGTCAGGGGGAAGGTCTCGTCTTTTTTTGGAGATCTTCCATGACTAAATCAGCCTCACTTTTTCGCTTGGTATTGGTTGTTGCCCTTGTCGTAGGTTCGATTCAAGCCGGTATAGCGGCAATTGATTCGGTTCAAGCAAGTGTTGTTCAGCACCAAACAGCGTTAGCACAAGCTGCAAAGTAACCACTTAACCCTGAAGGGGAGTTCTCTCCTTCGGGGGAGTCTCCCCTCAAAGGAGGCAATATGAAGGTTATCGACCTATCACAACGTACTCCTGCATGGCACCAGTGGCGCATTGCAGGTGTTACGGCATCTGAAGCCCCAATTATTATGGGGCGTTCACCCTACAAAACACCTTGGCGATTATGGGCAGAAAAAACCGGATTCGTATTACCGGAAGACCTATCGAATAATCCTAATGTGCTTCGCGGTATTCGGTTGGAGCCTCAAGCAAGGCGAGCATTTGAGAATGCGCATAATGACTTTCTTCTGCCGTTATGTGCAGAAGCCGATCATAACGCAATCTTTCGAGCCAGCTTTGATGGCATCAACGATGCGGGCGAACCCGTCGAGTTGAAATGTCCTTGCCAGTCAGTTTTTGAGGATGTGCAAGCTCACAGAGAACAAAGTGAGGCGTACCAGTTGTATTGGGTGCAAGTACAGCATCAAATACTGGTCGCCAATAGCACGCGTGGTTGGTTGGTTTTCTATTTTGAGGATCAACTGATTGAGTTTGAAATTCAACGAGACGCCGCGTTCTTAACTGAGTTGCAAGAAACAGCGCTTCAGTTTTGGGAGTTAGTACAGACCAAAAAAGAACCGTCAAAATGCCCTGAGCAAGATTGTTTTGTTCCCAAGGGTGAAGCCCAATACCGCTGGACATCGCTGTCTCGCCAGTATTGCTCAGCACATGCCGAAGTTGTCCGACTGGAAAATCACATTAAATCTTTGAAAGAGGAAATGCGAGACGCTCAGTCAAAATTGGTCGCCATGATGGGTAACTACGCTCATGCGGATTATGCTGGGGTCAAACTCAGCCGCTACATGATGGCGGGTACGGTGGACTATAAGCAATTGGCCACCGACAAATTAGGCGAACTGGACGAACAGGTTTTAGCCGCTTACCGAAAAGCGCCACAAGAGCGGTTGCGTATCAGCACCAATAAGCCAGAGCAGCCCGTTGAAACACCAATCAAAATCAGCCTTGAGCAAGAGAACTTGGTTCTGCCAGGTGACTCGCCGAGCTCATTTTATTTTTAACGTTCACTTGGAGCCGATTTCGGCTCCTTTCTCATGCGCTTACATCGAGTGCATCAGAAAGCAGTTTCACTCGTAGCCAATGCTGGGTACGAATGATAGAGCGAGCTGAACTCTTACATACACAGCCATACCACAATCAACACACTACCCGACGGGGACTTCATTCCCTGCTGGGGCATGGGGCCTCGTCAAAACTGATGAGGTTTACCATGACTGAACAATCCCCATTCTTGGTTCAAGTGAATCAAGCGTTTAATGTCCCGGCTCCTGATGCTTTCGTTCTGGAAGGATTTAGTGCCGACACTACCCATCCAAACATTCCCGTTCGCAAGGACGAGTATGTTTTTAGAAAAGAAGACTTACGTGACGTATTGGCATTCTTGTCTAACTCAGACGGTGACGGTTTGTATATTGCAGGCCCCACTGGATGCGGTAAGACCTCGCTAATTTGCCAAGTTGCTTCTCGATTGAATTGGCCTGTTCAGCAAATTACTGCGCACGGTCGGTTGGAGTTGTCCGATCTTATCGGTCACCACACACTGGTTAATGGCAACATGACCTTTGTGTATGGACCGCTGGCACTGGCTGTCAAGCATGGCCATTTGTTGATCATTAATGAAATGGATCTTGCTGAGCCTGCTGAACTGGCTGGGCTCAATGACATTTTGGAAGGTGCCCCGTTGGTCATCGCACAAAATGGCGGAGAGATCATCATGCCACATAACAAGTTTCGTTTTATCGCTACCGGCAACAGTGCGGGCAGCGGTGACCAAACGGGCTTGTATCAAGGTGTGCTTCAACAGAATTTGGCTTTTCTTGATCGCTTTAGAATCATCGAAGCGACCTATGCAGAGCCTTCTGTAGAGGAAGCCATTCTGGAGAACGTTGCGCCGGGCTTGCCAGAAGTCTTTCGCCAAAAAATGGTGAAAGTGGCTGGTGACATTCGTCGTCTTTTTATTGGGGGCGCGGATGGCGGTGCAGAACTCAGTATCACCATGTCCACAAGGACCTTGGTGCGCTGGGCAAAGTTAACACTTGCTTTTAAAGGCGCTCCCAACGCAGTGGAGTATGCACTGGTTCGGTCTTTGACGGCTCGTGCTGAGTTGGAGCAACGTGAAGCCATTCACCGTATTGCCGCTGATGTCTTCGGTGACCATTGGGAGGATTGATGATGGAAAAGTGCTTTGCTCTTTACCGTTACAGTCATTCTGATGGGACAGCCAAAGAATGGGCGATTTACGTTGGATCAGATAACCAGGAGATTGAAGTTCGGTTTGGAAAAGCAGGTCAATTGTCGCAGCAGCGATTGATTGATTCGACTGATCCTAACGCTGAAGCAGACCGACGAATCAATGAGAAAATCAATAAGGGTTATCGATTGGTTGGACAAGTCGGCATTGATCATCAAGGGCGGCCATTTGAACTCTCAAATGCGCTAGATAGCGTCGCGTGTGCCAATAACGTCAGTTGGGAGTTTCGTACTCGCAAGGACGTCAATGGCCAAATCTCGCTGGCACAAAAAGCGTTGTTCGATATGGCAAAGCTGCTTGCAGCCTATGGCTTGGCTGTTATTGATGATAATCAGGTCAGGATTGGAGAGTGGTCATTAGGGTTTTGCAAAAGCGGATTACCTAGTACCAATCAAATTAGCATGGTGTCAGGTGAAGGCGCTGGCATTGTTAACACTGATGATGGCCCGTGGCCATTGTTGCTGTTACTCGCCTTTAAGCGTCAATTACCACCACTGTGTTCGCTCACAGTAGCGAGTCCTGAAGGGATAGAAGTATCTGACCAACTGAAGTTGGAAAAAGATGTCTTGCGGTTGCTAGGCAGTGATTTAGAGCGGGTTCGCCCGATAGCTGAAGCACTGGACTTAATGCCTGTGAAAATCGATCTCAACCAATCGTCGCCTGATTCGCAAAATTACTATTTCTGATAGCGGTATTGCCATTAGCGCGTCAACTACTACCACCCAAGCGGGGGCCATTGCTCCTGTTGGGAGTGGTGTGTCCCCATCTCGCATGAGGATGCACTATGAGTATTCAAACCCTCGACAAACTTTTGATTTGTCACATCGACTGTTCCATCTGGAGCGGTAGAAAAAAACTACGGCCTGAAGATTTCAGATTAGCCAATGGCAGCCAACTTCCACCGAAGGATGTTGCCAGCTTAGGGAGTAAAAAAATTTGCGACCCAGAGGCATTGGCGAACTTTGAAAGGCTTAAGAAAGAAGCGCAGCGCTTGTGTGAGCAAGTCGGTGTACGGTTTTTAGGTGGCTATGCCGTCCCTGAAGATCGAATTGATCAGATTGTTCCTGAGCTTGACCGGATCGGTCAGGAGTTTGCGCAGTGCAAGCAGTTGTTCTTGGACAACTATGATCAGGTGACGTTTGACTGGGTTGCGAAACACCCGGAATTTGCAGATGCAATCCGACGTGCATTATCACCCATCGAAGACGTGGAACAACGGCTTCAGTTCGATTATGCCATCTATCGAATGCAACCGGCTGACCAAGCTGGTGGCTTAGATGACAAGGTCAATGGTATGGGACACACCCTCTTTAGGGAGGTGGCTCGTGATGCCAATGAACTGTTTGAGCGTTCCGTTGCAGGTAAGAATCAAATCAGCCAGCGAGCCCTTAATCCTCTCAAACGGTTAAGAGACAAGTTGGATGGTTTGTCCTTCCTGGATCATCGAGTTCAGCCAATGGTTGAAGCGATGGACAATTTATTTGTTCGTCTGCCGAAGACCGGCCCTGTGACAGACAATCTCTATCACGAACTGATGGCGACCATTTTAATTTTGTCTGATCCAGACAAGATGAGAATGCACGGTGAAGGTCAATTGGATATCAGACAACTGATGCCCAAACCTGAACCTAAACCCGCACAGCCGGTATCTGCTCAGGCAGATAACTTACGTGCAATACCACAACCAACCGTCAGACCAAACCTTGGTTCGACTGTACCAAACTCATTTTATTTCTAACGTCCTTGGGGGCATGTTGCCCTGGAGGGCGCATGTCCTCTGAACTATGTAAGAGAAAATTATGCAATCAACTATCCATAACCCCAGCCAACTGAACCAGTTTGAAGCACATTTTCGTGGTGTGACTGATTCTGTTGAAAGTGAATCGATACCAGAAGTGGCGTGTTGTCGAACGTTAGTACAACGGTCGTACTCAACACATAGTGTCGTAATCCCCAAGAACCCTATGCTGATCGCAGATGCGGACGCACAAGGGGTTTGGGTAACGGCCATGGTATTTGTTCCAAACATGGCATTGCAGCAAACCGCTCATGAGCGGGCCTGGCTGCAATATCAACACGAGGTGTCTACTCAGTTACAAGACCAGTACGGTCTGACATTGGATGACATCCTCAGTTTAAACCATCTTAAAACGTCATTTGAGCAGCATGAAAGTCCTGCTCAATTGGTGGCTTGGTTAGGTCAAAAATACGACCTGGATAAGCTAAAAGCATAGGTTAAAACACCCTCATTCCCAGCGGGGAAATACTCCCGCTGAGGGAGTATTCCCCCTAATGATTAGGAGACTCCCATGAATCATCCATTAAAAAACGCACTGCCAATCGTTGCCGCAGCTTATGGCGAAAAGTTTGGTGTGAAGGTGCTTATTCAAGGACAAGATGCGTTTACCGATGGTGAGCGGATTGTGATCCCAACCGCAAACCCAGACGACCCGCACTATCAACAGATAGCTTGGGGTTATCTGGCTCATGAAGCGGCGCATATTCGGCATACCAATTTTGACATGGTGCAGAAGGCGTCGTCCAAACCGATCCGTAAGGCACTTCTCAATATTATTGAGGATGTTCGCATTGAAAACGAATTGGCAAAGGATTACCCCGGAACCAGGCGCAGTATTTCGCAAGTGATTGAGTACATGGTGGACACACAGCAAATGTGTGTACCTGAACAGCTTGAGCCTGCATCTAACTTGCAAGCATGGTTGTTGTTCCGCTTGAGATGCCATTTTCTGGGCCAGAAAGCGCTGACGCCTTTGTATCAAGCGATTGATGAAAGAGTGAGACAACTCTTTCCTGCCGCAGCGATGAGCCGGTTAAGCGCCATGCTGACAGCAGTGCCTAGCTTAGGGTCTACAGGTGAAGTGCTGAAACTTGTCGATGCCATCGTTGCCATGTTGGAAGAAGAATCTCGTCCACCACAGGATGAGTCGGATGCTGATAGCGGTAATGACATTGGACAAGATGCGAGTAATGACAGCAATAACAGTAGTGATAGTCAAACCCCAGAAACAGATTCGTCTGCAACGGGGGATTTTGCTGAAACGGGTGATTCAGATAACTCTGATCAAGCTGACAATTTGCGACAAGCCTTAGAGGCCAGTGCCGCTCAGTTTGAACCCGATACCTTTGCACAAGTGGCAGAAGTGTTGTCGGAACAAGCTGAAGGACATCAGGGCGTCACTCCACTCAGTTTGCCCCAAGCAGAGCAAGCTATGTTGGGTGATGAGGCCATCTTGACCTTATCGGCGTCTGAGTCGGCTCAAATTCGAGCCCGACTTAGAGGTATGGTTCAGTCCAGTCAGGACAATCGGAATCATGCCAAACGGCACGGTCTTCGAGTTGCAACCCATCGTCTTGCCGCTTCCCAAGCAGGTGAGTCGAGATTGTTTATTCAAAGGCAGCCGCGCATTGCGCCCAATGCTGCTGTGCACTTGCTTGTCGATATATCGGGCTCAATGGGTAAACCCATTGGCGAAGGTAATCGCAAGTACTTTCATGTTGCCAATGAAGCTGCTTTGGCTTTGGCCATGGCATTGGAAGGTATACCGGGTGTTGTACCTGCGGTCAGTTATTTTCCTGGTATTAATCAGGAAGTTTCTATCGCGTTATTGCCCAAGCAATCGGTTCGACATCGGGCCGCCTGTTTTGACCAAAAACCACGAGGTTGTACGCCTATGGCACAAGCTATGTGGTTTGCGGCAAACAGTTTGTTGGCACAAAAACAGAAGCGAAAGCTAATGATAGTGCTAACCGATGGTGACCCAGATGACTGGGCTGCTACGCATGACATTGTTGACCGTTGCAGACGAAGTGGCTTTGAGCTGCTGGGGATCGGGATTCAAACACGCAGTGTTGAGAAATTCTTTCCTCAAAGCATCGTGATTAACGACGTCAAAGATCTGAAGCGTGAGTTATTCGAAGTAACACAACAACTGTTAATTCAGTAACCACATCAACTTTACCACCCTGCGGGGACGATTCTGTCCCCGTCAGGGCATGGGTTCGTCTCCGTTTTTTTTGGAGACTCCTATGAAAAACAGAGAGTTCTTAGCTGGCGAAGAAGCCGGTACTTACATCGTTCCTGAGCAGGTGACCGAAGCCGATATATTAGATATGGCGCTCAAGCTTGCTCGTGGTCGATTGAGTAAAGGTCGCAAAATTGAACAGCCATCGTCGGCGTTCTCATACCTGCAAACACTGATGCACGAGTATGAGCACGAAGTCTTTGGAGTGCTGTTTCTTGATACAAAGCATCGCGTTATTCGATTTGAAGAGCTGTTCAAAGGCACTTTAGATGCGGCGAGCGTGTATCCAAGGGAAGTAACAAAGCGTGCGCTAGAGCTTAATGCGGCAGCAGTGATACTGGTTCATAACCATCCATCGGGTGATCCTGAACCTAGTGAAGCTGATAAACGCATCACTCATCGACTCCGTGACGCCTTGTCACTTGTTGATATTCGAACGCTTGACCATGTTGTGGTCGCATCCGAGGGCTGCGTTTCGCTTGCCGAACGCGGTTATCTTTAATGAATGGGCGCATTGCCCATTCTCCTACATCACAAAAGCAGTCCCATCAACACACATCATCACAGCTCGAATTTCTATTTGAGTTTGATGATGCCCCAGTCACTTGGTCTGACACGGAAATCTGGCAGTTACGCGAAGGCATTCTATTGGATGCGATCCGAGTATTGCTGGATGGCCGTGTCAGTACTCGGTTGCGAAAGGATGTGTTGTCGTGGATTAAAAATGACGAATTAGCGCCATTTTGCTTTCGTGTTTGCGCGATGGCTGCGGTTGTCGATCCTGATGTGCTTCGTGATTCCATCATGTGGCTATTAAGACGACATGGTATCCAGCTTGACTAACGTTCCTGCATTAACCAAACGGCTTAATGCAGGACCCAAGCTGACTTTTACCACCAGTGGTAGGAGTCGGCTTTTTACTTAAGGAGGTTATATGGCGTTACCTTTACAAATTGAAACAGTAAGGCCATATCTTAACGACCAATGGCTTCAAGTATTAGCGGCATTGGTGCCAGAACTTGATGCCGCTATTGCTCGAAAAGGCCGTCATGTGGCTTGTCCTGTTCATGGCGGTCGTGATGGCTTTAGGCTTTTCAAAGATGCTGAATATACCGGTGGTGGCGTTTGTAATACCTGCGGTATCTTTCATGATGGCTTTGAACTGTTGTCTTGGATTAATGGGTGGAACTTTGCTCAGTCTATTGAAGCAATTGGCCAAGTTCTTGGTATTCAACCCGGACAAATACAAGCACCTTCTCGGGTAGTAACGCGTAACGCTGTTGATTGGAAGGCTAGAAAGCAGGACGAGGACAAAGCGATTATCCATCGCTTGAATCAAACCTGGGGAGAAACGCTATCTCTTGCAGATACTCGTGCGCAACCAGTTTGGAACTACTTGCATCGTCGTGGCATTGTGACGCGGCTTCGTCCTGAATGGGATTCGGTGCTGAGGTTTCATCCAAGCTTGCCTTACCATGATGAAGATGGTCTGTTTATCGATAGCTACCCAGCGCTGCTAGGTAAAATCGTTACGCAGCAAGGGCGTTCGGCCACGTTTCATCGGATCTACCTAAGTGAAGATGGATTCAAAGCGCCGGTTGAAAAGCCTAAAAAGATGATGCCGATACCAAGTGACAGAGCAATCACTGGAGGTGCCATTCCGATAGGTGAACCTGGTGGAGTATTAGGTGTTTCTGAAGGCATCGAAACAGCTCTAGCGGTTACCAGAGCAACGGGACAAACATGTTGGTCGGTTGTGAATGCAACGCTACTGGCTAGGTTTGAACCACCAAGTAATGTGAAAATGCTGTACATCTGGGCAGATCACGATCTCTCTGAGACCGGCCTGAATGCAGCGAATGAACTCAAGAAAAAAGCCTGGCAGAAAGGCATTCTGACACAAGTCCTGATCCCTCCGATACCAACGTCACTTGGCGTGAAAAGTTGGGATTGGAATGATGTGCTGAATGTTTACGGTGCCATGGGCTTTCCGAAAGTTCATATCTGATCCAAGGGGCTTCGGCCCCTTTTTTTGCGCCTTGCATATTTGAAAAAACATGGAGAATGAAAAAAAGATAACCAATAGGAGAAACAAACATGATGGTATTAACCCTGTTAACAAAGCAGATTGATGGTGAGTTTACGGTTTACTGGAAGACCGGCATTCGAAGAGGTGGCGAGCTAAAGGTCAATTTAGGTGAGCAATACGACAAGCTACCTGAGCAGCAAAAGCCAATTGCAGCTGAGCTCTATGCTATTCATCACCTCTTGTCAGTGAAAGAAGTGATGGGCAGTAACCGAAGCGGCAATGGGCTTCAAATCCGAGTCAGTAAAGGAGCCATCAAAAAGTTACAGAAACAACGCTCAACTCAGCATTCACTGTACATCCTGACTAGGTTTTTGCTTACTCGATACCAGGAAGCACAGATCTCGGTAGAGAAACGGGACGATTGGCTCTCACATTCCTTCGAAGAATACAGCGTCGATAATGCTACAGTGAGAGAAATCGATGAGGTCATCAACGTTCCGAACATTGGACCTGTCGTGGTGACTCGTCATGCACTGGAACGGTTTGTGGAAAGGCTTTCAGACGGTGTACCTAAGCATCCTTGGAAGGCTTTGTGCACAAAGCTGTTATGTTCTGCGCTAACTAAAGCCGAGTTACCAGAAAGAGTCGTTACTAAAAAAGCAAAAAAATATGCACAAGAGGCCGAATTCTGGCAGCACGTGGAGAGCAAGATGTACTTTGTTATGATTACGGGTGACTCAATGAAGACATTGGTTACGGTTTTTGCAGTAAAGTAAGCTAATGTAGTATTCGCACTTTATGAATATTACTTATGTGCCAATTGCAGACATTTCGCTATGTAGGGATTCAAAATTCACTTTGAATTGCGAACCGGTCATTAAAAGTTTAACTTTTGACTTTGTACACATCACTCTGCCACTTAACTAACCTGAGATCGGTTTAACGAGCCATGACTGTAATAGCATTAAACTCCGCGTTTGTGATGTTCAGTTGTGGCTTGGAGTCCTTCAATTGATAGGCTATAAGCCCTGCAATCATGTTCAGCATAAAACCATGCACGCTGCGGTGCCTGGAGTGTTCTATCTGTGAGATATTTTTCAACTGGTCGTTGATTGTTTCAATGATAAACCGCCTTGAGAGCATGACTCTGTCCCACAACGATATGGCCTTTGCTTGCATGTTTTTACGCACGTTTGTCACCAGTGTAATGCCTTTTTCCAGTAGGTCACTGGACAGTGCTTTGCTGATATAGCCCTTGTCTGCATAGAGTCTATCCATGGGGCTGAACACCATGTCGGCCACCGGTTTTGTATCATGTACATTGGCTGGGGTAATTTTTGCAGCCACAATGCCTCCTTGATGATTCACAATCAAACGCAGTTTAAATCCATCAAACCATCCCATAGTGCCTTTGCCCCTGCACGCCAGTCCTGACAAGGTTTTATGCCGCTGAATGCGCAAGTTATGACAGACTTTAATACTGGTAGAATCAACAAATTCGATGCCAGTTGGCTCACTTTTTAGGCTGGCAAAGTAGCTGCAAAGAGGCACCAAAGCACTGGGCATCACCTCAAGAAAGCGGGTATAACTGAGTAAATTTGGAAATTCTGATTTGTAAAAATGAGCCAAGTAGCCAGTGTAAAAGTTTTTGAAATCACGATGGTGGGACATCTGGAAGAAGATAATGATAGTCATCACTTCGCTCATCGTCATACGGCCAGAGCGCTGACGCTTACGTGTTCCATCGGTTAACAGAGTTTTTTCCCATTCAGGAATGAAAACAGCACAAAAATCATCGACATCACAAAACACTTCAACTAATTTATGCATAGGCCCTCTGTGTGATGGGGTTTCTCTTGGTCGAAAGATCCGATCACGTGGAGGGCCTTTAGTTCAAATTTTCTTATCCCGAGTTCAGGTTAACTAATTGAGGGTATACATATGCGCTTAATGTTTTCGACCCATGCACGTAAGCGCATGCTTCAAGGCGGGGTGGGCGCTTTAGGCTCACCCTTAGGATGGTTATGTATTGAATGGCTTTCCGGAAAAGGCATTGTAGAAAGCTTTTTAGCGCAACCCGGTTTATATGCCTATCTGCTGTTCGGCACAATGTTCGCATTCACTATTTTTGGTTTTTATGTTGGTAATAATGAGTCTAGGTCGTGGACATTAGCAATTCGTGATACGCTAACGGGGGTATTTAATCGGCGTTATCTGGAAGCTCACCTGGAGAAAGAATTGGCGAGATTTCATCGTTCTGGTCGGGCTTTTAGCTTAGCCTGTCTGGATATTGACCATTTTAAGAAAGTGAATGACACCTATGGTCATGCGGTCGGCGATGAAGTGCTGAAAGGGCTGGTCGATGTTGTTAGTCAGAATATCCGTGGTTATGATATTTTATCGCGTGTTGGTGGTGAGGAGTTTGTTGTGTTTATGCCTGACATTAGCGAGCAGGACGCACAACGCATCATGACACGTTTATTGGACGAGGTTCGCTTTAAAGCGTTTAGTGGTGATAATGGAGATTCATTTCATATAACCATTAGTATCGGATTAACGACGATACAAGACAGTGATACAATACCTAAAGCATTAAAACGCGCAGATGAAGCAATGTACCAGGCCAAGCAATCTGGGCGTAATCGTCTGGTAATTATGTAACGATTAATTTAAGCTGTAATCTGAAGTGGCAAATATTAAGGGCACTGTCTGGGCCGGTAAAATAAATCAGGTTTTGCAGTAAAAGCAGTCATTCGCATGTGGATTGTGTTGAGGTTTTGAAATTCTTCTTTTCGCTCATTCCCGACAGTAGACCTCGGTTGCCAGGCAGCTAAGTGCCAAAAGCTGAAATTCACTGAGATTCGACAAAATCGGCGCTTTTCACTGAAAGCTGACATTCCTGACAAAAACTGAAACGGAGCTCTCGAAAATTTCGATACATTCACGAAATTCCAAATGGTTTATATGGGAAGTGCTATCCATGTCTATTTTGAACTACTAACCAGTTTGTATTTGTCAGTCAGTAGTATGCAATCTTGTCAAATGTTATATATGTATTTTCAAATTACTTGGTGTGTTTATTCACGCTTTGCTCGTCCCACAGCTAGGTACTCGCTACCAAAGGTTTGAGATTGATGAATTTTTACGTTAGCGTTGCAGTATTTTAAAAACTCAAAAGGGTTGTCCCTGCTTAAAAGCGTGGTTTTTCCTTTTGATGAAATTGTTAGCAGTAAAGAGGTTCTGATGGACTTAGCTAAGAAATTTTATTTTGCTTGGTGTGATAAAGTAAATGCACGTAAGAAATGAGCTTGAAAATACCTGGAGAAACTCTAAAGCCTATACAAAGACAATTATCCATTCAAATAGCTCAATTTTAATAGATATATCTGAGACCTTAGGTTTTAAGTGTTTTAATGCGGATTACTACTTTATTGATGCAGTTTTCTTTAAACCTGAAGATTTGGTTCCTGAGTATCCAGAGGCTTACTACTTAACGGATCTTCGTATCGCGTTTGAGCATGAAAATGATTTTGCTCATACGTATGTCCTTAAGAGCTTAAGCTGCTGATATATTTAGATTAGTTAGCATTTTAAACACCCCGTTTTTTTGATCCCTCTTCAAATTCTGACGCTGGCAACGTTGTGCTAAAAATGCCAATGCTTCATTTATGGCCGTCACTAAATCTGCGCCATGGCTTCTGGCAATATCTAAACAAAAGGGTAAACCACCAGATATGGGCTGATTTTGCACCGGTAAACAGTGAAATCACCCGGTTATACTTTTGTTGTGCCGCGTTGATAAGCCACCGTTTTAAGGTTGCCACAGGCAAGCTTCCCCAGATCAGCGTTTCGACTATTGTTGGATGATATGTGTCGAATTTATTCAAATTATTCATCGACTTCCATTCTTTGAATAGCAGTTCAATCTGCCAGCGGACACGGTAGAGGTCGCCGACAACTTCTGCGGGAAACTGTTGCCGATCAAGGTTGGTGCACACCAAAACATGTCTTTTTTTGTGATCTAATGCGGCAAATGCCACACAACGATAAATTGGACCATCCGGCCAATGCACGTCTAAATCCAACGCACCTGTACCGGGTAATTCTTTTAGCCATGATTTCAGCGGTTTTGCCTGCTGGCTTTTGTTGCAACCGGCCATTGGATTCACGCTGTTGCTCATGCGGATGATGAAAAAAACGCTGGCGTCTTGCAATTCCTGGACATAAGCCTTTGAAAAATAACCCGCATCTGCCATAAATAAGCAACCAGCTAAGGATGAGGCTGATGGCAAATACTCCCGCTCTGGCGCAATATCTTCGGTCAGGCTTACGCGCTGTGGTTGTCCTTTGAACACATCATAGGTGACATGCAACTCAACCGCAGCAGGGTTGTGTACGTTAAAACGGCCTGGAAAATAGTGCATTAAGTCGCCATGCACCGCGAAACTGGTGCCATCTTGCAAGATAATACGTTCAAAAACGTCTTTATACTTCTCTCGCAGAGTAAGCATATCTGGAAGATGCACAGCCAGTGCTTTTTCAAACACTTCACGCATAAACTCAGGCGCAGCCATTTTAACCAACTGTTTATGAGAAGGTTTTAGCTGTATGTTGGTGAAGTGCATATGATTAAATTGACGGTGGATATCGGTAATAGAATTCGTAGTCCCAGAGCCAAGGGCGCTGACCAACGCCATGCAGAACTTATGCGGCGTGACCTGGCGACGACGTTTCATAAATCCGGTTTTTGCCCAAGCGTATCAAGCTCATCTGGAGAAAAAAGTCGTTCAAAAGCGTTTAAGAATGGGCTATCTTGTTAGTGCTTCATTCGTTTTGCCTGCAAAGATGATCTTTTTTATTCGCAAAATCAATTAGATCACGAATGAAGCACCTTTTCAAATCCTAAAGATCATACGTAGGTGGACCCAATATGAAACAGAATTTACCGGTCACCGGCGTGGAGCAGCGTTTTTCTGCCCAAGCCAATATTCTATCGACCACTAATCTTGATGGCATAATCACTTATATTAACAAAGACTTTATTGATATCAGCGGCTTCAGCAAAGAAGAGCTAAATGGTCAGAACCACCACATTGTCCGCCACCCTGATATGCCACCCGCCGTATTTAAAATGTTTTGGGCTGATTTACGCGCCGAAAAATCCTGGATGGGTATTGTCAAAAATCGCTGTAAAAACGGTGACCATTACTGGGTTGATGCTTATGCAACGCCGATTAAAAAGAATGGCAGAACCGAGGAATATCAATCGGTAAGGCGTAAAGCAAAGCCTGAATTTATTACTCGGGCAGAAGAAGTTTACGCCGCCATCCAGGCTGGAAAATCTTTACGCAAGCTGGGCGATTCACTATCGCTGCCCGCCAAAATATTGATTACACTCTTTGCCGGCTTACTATTGCCGGTACTGGTTTATCTCTTAAACTACTCCGCCTTACTCGTACTATTAGCCACAATTTTTAGTACCTTTGTTGTCAGCGCCGCAGTCTTCGTCTTTAGCCAACCTTTACTGCTCGCATTAACGAAACTCAAAACCATTTCTGAAGATAAGGTCGCGCGCTACGTCTACACCGGTCGAAATGATGAAGCCGGGACTTTGTTACTGGCGGTTAAAAAACTTGAGTCTGAGAACGCGGCATTAATTGGCCGCATCAATGATATGTCGTCAACCTTAAGTGAAAATGCCCAAAGTTTAAGTGCTGCCGTAACACAATCTGAAAATGGCACCTTACATCAGTTTGAACAAACAGAGCAGGTTGCAACGGCAATGGAACAGATGGCCGTGAGTATCCAAAGCGTATCCATCAACGCAGCCGAAACTTCTACCGCCTCTGCTGACGGACTGGCAATTGCCAACTCCGGCAAACAGGTTGTTGATGAAAATGCCAGCACCATTAATGAATTGAAACGTCTCATTCACTCGGCGTCGCAGGTCATCAATAACGTTGCCATAAGCAGCAATGAAATTGAAAAAATCCTCGACGTTATTCTCGCCATTGCCGACCAGACTAATTTGTTGGCGTTAAACGCAGCCATTGAAGCTGCACGAGCAGGTGAGCTTGGCCGGGGCTTCGCGGTTGTTGCCGATGAAGTGCGCTCTTTGGCCAATCGCACCCAAGAATCCACTAAGGAGATCCGCGGCGTCATTGAGCAATTACAAAGTGGTGTCCGACAAGCCGTCAGTGCCATGCGATCCGGTGAAGCGGCAGCGGAACAGAGTGTGGCAAAAAGCCATGCCACGGCGCAGGCTCTGGAAAATATCCTGAATGCGATTAGCACGATTTCCAGCATGAGCGAGCAAATTGCGCGGGCAGTAAATGAACAAACGTCGGTGGTAAACTCGGTCAGTGAAAGCGTGCATATTATAAAAAGTAATGCGCAGGAAAACCTCGATGCCGTTAAATTAAGCGGAAAGGTTGCCGAAAAGACGGTCAATATCACCAGAAGATTGGATCAGCTAACCAATCAGTTCTGGGAGACACAGCAAGGGATCTAGCCATGCGCACCCTAAACCTGATTTATCGCTCGGAACAGGAGCTGCAGGCTTACTTATCCGAGCACAGGCTGACTGAATGTCAGGTTTCAAGACAAATCACGCTGTCTATGCCCCTCATTTGGACTCTCAAAGCACCAGAGATTACTGGAGTGGTGCACCGAAATTGCTCACCTTACTAGAGATGATATGAGGGCTCTCGAAAAAACGAATGTCAGCAAATAAGGCAAAGCAGAGATTCGTTTTTCACGAGCGGCCTGATCTGAATAGCTGCTTTTCGCTCAAAGCGGTCCAATCATAAATTTGGCTCGTTAAAATTAGCTGTTGTTACTGGTCACAACAGCTAGTCAGAAAAACACACGATTCATTCATCTATCTGGCCAATCGCTCTTACCGGGATCATTAGCATGTTAGCTCTATGAAATTTTCTGGAGCTGACAATGAGAACCCCCTTGTTCCCTTGGTTCATCCTATGGGTGACCATCCCAATCATTATTTTCTTTCTATTCATCCTGCCCGCTCATGCTAGTGATGGGCAATTCTATCAGCGTGGTCAGGAAGGCTGGTTTTGGTATCAGGTCATTCCTGAGCCAGCGGAGGATGAAGAGCCTATAAAGCCGGAATCAGGTGCGGCAGAGTCGAGTCAGAGCGGGCTAAAGCCTTTCAGTGCTGCCTGGTTCCGAGAGCACATGCAGTCGTTCATGGACAAGGCAATTGATGAGCCGACGAATGAGAATGTCAGAGCCTATCTGTATCTCCAGCGAGTCATGATGGATAAGGGCTCACAGTTTGCTGATGTTAGTCAGCAGGTGGTCATGGGCGATCCTGTTTTGGATGAAATCAGTCGCAGACCCTTGGCGACCTATGCTGCCAATCGGATGGATCGAGAAGCTGGCGCTCAACGTGATGTAGCTTTAGGTGAAGTAGCAAAACGGGCTGGCTTGTTCTTCTTCTATCGTTCGGATTGCCCTTATTGCCATGCTCAAGCGCCTATCATCGAATCCATGGCTTTGAACTACGGTTTCGAGGTGTTTGCTATTGCTGTCGATGGCTTGCCTTTACCAAGTGGAGAATTTCCAAATTACAAAGTCGATTCAGGACAAGCACAATCGTTGTCCGTTACGACTGTTCCTGCCGTGTTCTTAGTAGATCCGCCTAATGTCATCACTCCGATTGGCCAGGGCGCAATGAGCCTTGATGAACTCAATAATCGAATCATTCTTGCAGCCCATCAAGCCGGTTGGATTGATGATCAAACTTACTATGCCACCAGACCTGTTCAGCCCGGCGTTTCACTCGCGATGTCAGCCCAAGAGCTTAACGAGAAGATATTACATGACCCTGAGTTCCTTGTTCGCTATCTGCGTGCACAAGGAGGGTTATAACGATGAAAAAAGTATTTCAAGTATCGCTAATCGCCTGTGCGATTGGTTTTTCGTCTATAAGCCAAGCAAGCTTGCAACAGGAGATGAACCAGTTGTTTGGTTCAATGACCAACACCACTGCGCCTGGCGTATTCGAGAGTCAGCGGCGTGGCGTTATATCTGGTGGAAGCGTTGTTGTCCGTAACAGGATCATGAACGAGAACCTCGTCTCTATGGTGCCACCGTCATTCCAAGCCGGTTGTGGCGGCATTGATATGTTCGCTGGAAGTTTGTCATTTGTTAATGCAGATCAGTTTGTTCAATTACTTCGCTCTGTAGCGGCAAATGCCAAGGGATACGCATTCCAATTGGCGCTCAGTGCTATGTGTGAGAAATGCTCTCAGCACATGGAGACACTGCAAAAGAAAATCCAGCAGTTGAACGAGTATTTTGGCAATTCCTGTCAAATGGCTCAGGGAGTCGTGAACGATACCCTGGCCGCCTTTGGTAAGAAGGGGCAAACAGAGGCCAGCATGTTGAGCTCACTTAAAGGGGCTGGAGACATTTTTACCAGTTGGAGTGAATCCAACGGTAAGAACCCTTACGAGAATGCTTCGAGTGTCGCGGCATCTGATGTGAACAAAACGATTAAAGGCAACTTGGTTTGGCGAGCACTGAAACGTCACTCGGCATCAAGCTGGTTTGCATCGGGGGATGACCGTTTTCTTGAAGCGGTTATGTCCGTGACGGGCTCGATCATCGTTGGTGATTTAGCGAATGCGGCTGATGGTCAAGGTAAAGCCCCAAAACTGACCAGACTGAATGGCAATAAAGTGACTATTGAGCATCTAATTCATGGCGGTAACGTCGCTATGTACCGATGTGACACAGTGATACAAGACGGCTGTCTAAATCCGACAATCACTAACGTGACCCTAACCGGGTTATCAACTGAGGTCGAAAATTTACTTCTTGGTACAGGTTCTAGTAACGGCATTATTTTTAAGTTTGCTCGAAATACTGGGGCAGCTAGCACCACCGAAAAGGCTTTTATGACCTCGGCTCCTGCAAGCATTGGCGGCATGATTCGAACACTTTCTGCTTTAAATGAAGGGGCTGCTAGGTCGTTTGCTTCAAGAGCTGCGCCATTTATTGCTGTTGAGATGGCCCGAGCATTGGTTGAAGACATGCTCAATGCAGCTAGAAGTACCTCCGGTGTGGAAGATCATGCCTATGCGAAGTTATTAACGGAAGACCTTGAACGTGCACGTCGCCAAATCAATGAGGAGTACGCTGCGTTGCAGCGAAGATACGGCTCAGAGCAAGAATTGCTGGCGCATTTTAACCAGGTGATTCAGACCATTCGCAAACAGCGTTATTACACCGTTAAATCTACGGCGCTGGGGGAATAGATAATGTGGGAGATCTATTCCATCGGGGATTCGGCATTTTTAGAGCAGGTCTTGAACGCTGTCGCGATGATCACTGGTACAGGCGACTTTACTTCAATGGTTCGGATTGGCTTGCTCATTGGGGTATTGATGGTCTCTGTTCAGGCCTTAATGCAAGGTGGTCGTGGGATTAACTTTCAGCACGTTTTAGTCTCATGGCTAGTCTTTGCAACCATGTTTGGACCCAGTACCCGAGTGAGCATTGAGGATGCGTACACGGGGCAAGTTCGAGTGGTTGATAATGTGCCCATCGGTGTTGCTGCCGCAGGTAGTACGATTTCAACTGTTGGCTTTCAAATCACGCGATTGTTTGAAACGGCGTTCTCAACTCCCGCCATGACGGAATACGGCTTTGCATCCAGTTTACAGTCACTGATTAAAGTGAGAAAACAGGTGATGGATCGCTCTGGGTTGGGTGATGCAAATCGTGTCGGCGGCTCGGATATCGAGCAATCGTGGTTTAACTACATTAAAGAGTGCACCTTGATTGGTATCGACATTGGCCAAAAGAACCTCGATCAGGTGCTGAGTGATCCTAACCCGATGACTGCGATTAGGTTTGATTCGCGCATTTATGGCACGCGCATCATGCTCAGTGGTAGCAGTAGCGATCTGGACTGCACCGATGCCTATAGCCAACTGAAACTCATGACAGAATCAACCTTCATTCCGAGGCTTAAACAGGTTCTGTCAGCCTCATTGGGGACTTCGTCAGCCACTGACACTGATGACGTGATCCGAAATGCACTGAATAACCTTGGTTTGGCTTCGGTTAACACCCAAGAGTACATGACCGCGTCAGTGCTTTTGCCTATTTATGAGCAAAGCGTGACGGGCAAGTATATGGATGATCAAGCTTTCACCGCCGCCGTTATGGTTAACCAAGCGATTGAACAGCGCAATACACAATGGGCGGCGGAGCAGACTCTTTTCCAAAGTATCGTTCGTCCGATGATGACGTTTTTTGAGGGGTTCATTTACGCCATCACCCCATTGATGGCCTTTGTGATTGCCCTTGGCCAAATCGGGATGCGAATGGCCGGGAAGTACTTGTTAATCCTGCTTTGGATCCAACTTTGGATGCCTGTCATGGCCATCATTAACCTGTATATTCATTTAACCGTTGCAGGGAAAATGTCGGCGCTTGATGCCTTTGCAGGTACAGAAGTGCCATCTTTTGCCGGGATGATGCAAATGGATTCAGTGCTGCAAACCTGGATAGCTACTGGCGGCATGTTGGCGTCGAGTGTTCCAGCGATTTCGCTCATGCTCGTGTATGGCTCAGCAATAACCGCTACCCACTTGGCTGGGCGTCTTCAAAACGGTGATGCCATTGATGAAAAGCTGGCAAGTCCAGATGTCGCGAAAAATGCCCCGGTAATGCAATCACAGTCAATGTTCCAAAATTCAGCCCTCACTGGTTCTGCTATGACCGGCGCGTCAAACCTACTAAGCAGTTTCTCTGTCGGAAACGCAGTGGGTTCAATGGTCGGCTCTGCAAAAGAATCCATGACTCAGGCAACTCAAGCCTTTAGCCGTCAGGTTGGCAATACCATGAGCCGAACCTTTGGTGAAAAGCTAAGTTACGATAACCTTTCTTCGGTTGGACGTCAGATCGGCTCTTCTAACTCCGCATCTAGTGCCGTTGTTAATCAGGTTACTGATGACCTGCAAACTCGGTATGGTTTTGGAGACGATAAAAAAGATGCTGTACGTGGCTTGGTATCGGGCGTGCTATCGGGAGGCCTAAGGGTCGGTGGCGATGGAACTATTACTAATCCCGGTGAGAAAGAAGTTGCTGATAAGGGCTTTCTTGGAAGGCTTCTTGGTACTGGCGGCAATGATTCTCCACAGGGCAACTTGCCAGGAGTCGATAAGCCAGACTCATCTCGTGTACCAAAACTATCAAGGGTACGAGCAGGGGTGGATTTAGGTGGTAACTTTAGTGGCCAAGTTGAGTCGTCAGAAGGCAGTTCTCGATCTACGACCGCAAATACGCTCACTGGGGAGATGCAAAGCTTGGCATCGAGTGATTCACGACGTGCTGAGTATCGCGATGCAATGGTTAAGGACCTTTCAGACTCAAGACGTTCTGGCGTTGAGATGTCCTTGTCTAACCAAGACTATCAGTCACTTCAGAGTTCAGCACAAGACGTTGTCACGGCATCAAATCGCTTTAGTGAGCTTGATCAGGCCAGCTACAGTCTATCAGGACAAAGAAATACTGATGGTGCGACGTTAACCCGATTAGCGGCGGACAATCCTGAAGTCATGGATTATTTAGGTCGCTATATGAACCAGCATGTTGAAGCAGGTAACCGTTTACGTGAAAACCTTCCAATGTATCAGCGCTTGCTACCTGATGATAATCAGGCGTATGTAGCGGCAGCTATGGAGTCTTTAACCTATAGCAACTCTTCAACGCCCGCTGAACGCGACAATGATTATCAAGCTGCAATGACGGTTATGGCCATGGCTACCGGAGCCGATTTACGATCAATTCAGCCGCGCTCAAATGAAGGCTTGTCATCAACTGCACCTACTTTTGGTGGTACTCAAAGCCAAGTTGAATCGGGTGTATTGGGCGGCTACGAGGATGCAGCAACAGTTCAAACTCAGTTCAACGCAGCTCAATCGGCTTACCAAACCAATCTGTCTGGTATAGATGGACAGTTGAATGCGCATCAGCAGCAAGCCCAGCAGGCCGTAGCTTCTGACACAAGCACCTATCAATCTGGACTAAACAGTGAAGCTGGATCTCATTGGCGATCTCGCATTATGGCTGATGATAGCGGAGTCTCTGGTGCTGAAATGTTCTTCAACAGCGCCAGTGCTATTGGTGATTTCAGTGGCAAGCATACTGATGCAGCACTGCATACCTTGAATCACTTTGGCGAAGACTATGAGAGTTACAAAGAACAAGCGCTTGAAGATCCTGGCTCACGAGGTTTCTTGCACAATGCAACGGTGGCCAGCAAATCAACCTGGGATGGCTTAAAAGCCGCCGTTGATGCCGGAACCTCTTTGGAAAATCCATTGACGGCGTTTAATGATGCATACAGTGGATCGAGTTCGCAGTATGCCTCCGAAGTAAACTGGGGCACTAAGTCTGAAGCCATGTTGGCGGGGGCATTCGGTGCGGCAGTTAACAATCGATATGGTGAGTTCTTAGAACAGTATGCCGATGATTTTAAACAGGAAGCATACAGCGAAGGGCAGAGAATGGGATTGACCCCGATTCAAAGTCAAGTGTTCGCTCAAGCTTTCAATGAAGGTTTGGCGGGGCGCGTTTTCAACTCTGAAGACTCATCGAGTTGGTCGCCTGAAATGCTTGGCCTAAGGGAACAAATGCTAAATGAGTATCGTCAAAAGGATGAGAGTGGCTCTTACATCCCCGACAGTGTGTCCGAAGAAGATAAAGCATTTGTGGATAAGCAGATTGCAGTGATCTCAAATGCATCCCTTGCGGGAGATTATGCTCAGAACAACTTGATCGATATTAGGGCCTATAACCAAGCATCAGGAAGGAACTAAAAACAGAAGGTAGCCAGCTTGTGGTGGGCTGGCTATTTTTTTGGCTTTTTGGGATACCTAGGATAAAAGCCATCAAAAAACGAATGGAGCTTATACCAATACCATTTTTCTTCAATGCTCAAAGTTCTACCCGAATCTTTAATTTGGCTGCTCAAGAATCTAATTCCAGTACAAATAGCTAAGAAAAAGAGTCCCAAACCAACAATTGTCCAACTCGCTTGCCAATATGCGATTGCTACAAGCATAGTGATGATGGCTATAAGTCCGATAGGACTAGCAGTTGCTTTGAACCCCAAGTAGCTGAAAAAAACGATGGTGCAAATCAGAAATGGCAAAGCCGCTAACTTGGCAGATGCTGTTAATATTTCTGAGGGAAAAAAATGAGCCACAGCCAAAGTCGCCAGAAAAAGCCCCAGTGAAATAACCCAGCAGCGTGCTGGTAAAGATTTAAGTAAGTTTGTCATCTTAGTACTCTCAAAGTGCACGGGCGGTGCACAATCAAATCATGCATCAGCATGTTAGTTCTCAAAAAGTGCTCTAGTGGTTTGCTCGGCCATAATCTCGCACACAGGACATTTAAGCTGAATGCGCTGTTGAGATACCGTCAAATACAGACTGCCGCATCGACACCGGTGTAAGGATGCTAGCTGTGATCTTAAATCACGAGCTAGAACCCAACCTTCATTAATGGTTAGTTTTTTCCAGGGGATTTCAGCTGGAAGATCTGCTTCTTCCCTTGCAACCAAGTACGCATCGTAAGCCTTCATCAAAGCATCAATATTTAATTGCTTGTAGACATTATCACCACCAATATTGACGTAAAGCGCCATCAGCAGGGAGCCTTCAACTAAGGATCTTCTGCTTTTAACGATGGCATCTGATTCTGGCAATTGACCAGGACAAGGTGACTTGCCAGTCACTTCTTTGTGCAGCCTTCTGATAATGTGGATTGGCAAACCTGTATCGAGCGCGATAATGGTCGTTCGAAATCCGTACTTAATAAGCAGCGAGGCTCGGGTAAACAGCTCACTTTTGGATAGGTTATCAATCATGCATCCCCCTTGTTGTTTAGGGTTGATAATAAATAAGCGATTCTTGGGATACCTGTGCCTTTGCTCTTAACCATCTCAATCAGTTGGCTTTGGTTACCCCTTGGTTGAAACAGCATGAATGATGAGGTCGCCACTCGTTGCAGGTCGTCAACACCGGCATTAATCAGTGCATCCACCACGTCGCGTGTAAGTCCAAAGCGCAAGACCGCCTCTTGCGGATCAATTCGCGCTAATTCACGTGCTGCGTGTAGGTACGCCAAATTTAATTGATAGAAGTCTTGTTGATTGGTTGTCATTGACGGACCTCCAGTTCATGTAAAATATTGCGATAGATAGAAAGCACTCTTTGCCCATACCAGCGTGCACGATCTTCGTTCCAACTGTGATAGCGGCCTATGCCAAGCTCTAAATCGTTTGGTGAAGACTTGATTGCTTCGGCCAAAATACTGGAGCCGACAGTAAGGTTGGTGATGGGGTCTAGCAGTTCTGCTGCTGAGCTCACTCGATGCCCATGCCAATGCAAATTGATTTGCATAAGGCCAATATCGAGCTGGTATTTTTCACTCTCTTGAAGTGCCTGGTTTAACAGTTGCTCCGCTTCTGTCTTAGATTTGGCGTAGGTTGCGTTTGAACCATTGCGAATTGCGTATGGCCATGGACTGGTCATGTTAAGACCTCGATGTGAGGCCGACTCAGCCAAGGCAACGGCGTAGAGCATGACTGGATCAATACCAACACTTTGTGCTGCTTTTTCCCACTGATAGCCCGGAAACGCATAGACTGAAGTGCTTGCGGACATGGCTATCACTAGGGCAACGGTTTTTGCTTTAATCGTTTTCATTTTTGTCCTCTAATTGATTTCCGAGAAGCGCCTGAATGGCTTTCGGGCTTATTCTTTTCAAAGGCACTGCGCTAAAATTGGCGATGCCTCTCGTGTAAACTTGTGCCGCTTTTGACCAGTCACCCACGGTAACAGGCGCTTGCATATCAAATCCTTTTTGCTGGTTCTGATGGTCTGTAATACCCTGTAATAGCCTTGGGTATTCACCCACTTCGTCCCGCAGCAAGTAAGCCTGGTAGCGTGTTAAAAACTCTTTTTGCTTAAAGGGGTATTCCCTGTCATCAACTTTGCAGAGTTCAACCCATCCCCCCATGTCTGAAATCACGCGGTGGATAAGTGCATCGTCAAACATCACGGATGTCCAAGCGCCAACCTGACGAACAGCCTTGTCAACTTTGTTCCAAGCAACCATGGCTCTTGAACCCGAGTTGCCATCGATATGCTTGATGACGTCAGCGGGCTTTGGAAAAAATTGTCCAGTATCCGGTGATTGAATATGCCGAGTCAGACCGATTCGCACTTCTTCAATGCTATAAGCACGAAGGGCTTCAAATGCGATGGATAGCAATTGCGGTGATACGCTTTTGCCATACATGGCCCAAGCGGCTCCCCAAACCTCAGCAAACTCGCGTTTATCAACCTCCTGCACTTGAACGAACCTCCCGAATACCTGGTCCGGCCCAACTTTCAGCGATGCGACGATTGCTTTCTTCAATATTCAACTGGTGATTGCTGCTTTTTAGGCTCGTCGGTGTTTGCTGTGTTTCATCGATGCGAACGTACTCGTCTTCCCATTGCCGGTTTAAAAGCCAGTTATGTGGCATAGGGGTCTTAGTCCGATCTTGATACTGCAATCGGTTGTCACGTTGCTCTTTCCAGCGTGTTAGCACTTCCAAGGCGAGTTCATGGTCTTCATTGAGGCCCATGCGTAGCCATTCTTCTTTGGCTTTCGCTTTCTTTTCTTTGCGTATTTGTACATCCCAGAAGTCTTCAAACTGTATGTAGTCAACAGTTTTAACTGTTGATTTATTGCTTCTCTCAGAGTCATCCGACCGTTGAGAGTCCCTTACCGGGTTGCCATCAGGCATAAACAATGATGAAAATTCTTCTGGTAGCCGAGCTTGAAAAGCGGCAAGAGATTTCAAAAGCGATGCCATACCAACGAAGTCGGCAGGTACATCTTTAAACAACCGAAAGGCTGCCTTACCTTGGTTTGGGTTTTCGATTGGGTTGTGCTTCAGAAAGCTCCGAATCAAAGTCCAACCGGATTCCTCGCAACGAATGAGGAACTGATCTTGTTCTAACTCATTTAGAGCCTTGGCAACCTGTTGCTCATCCCAGTTCAAGTCAGAAGCAACGTAACCAATCGGCAATCTAAAGCAGCCAAGCAAATTACAATGTGGGCATGTAAGCAAATACAGTCCTAGCAACTTCGCTGAGTCACTCCAGGACAAAACGTTTTGCTTTAGCCAAAAGCGGGTATAGACCTTGCCATAGTCACGCATGGAGGAACTCGCTTTTGTGTTTACATAAAATGCTGACCATTATTTGCCCTTAATCCTACTGGTTACTGGCTTTCAGCTCGCTTGGGCATTCGGGATAGATGTCCGGTCTTAACTGAGATCGGGTTACCTGTCCTTGCGTAGCTTGTTCGATGGGTAAAACGAATTCAGCGGGAACACGCCCTGATTTATTCAACCAAAACCAGACGTTTTGCTGTTTTGAGTTGATGGCTCGCGCTAATGCTGATTGCCCGCCGACCAAGTCAATGGCACGGCGGAGATGTTTTTGTGTCGTGTTGAACACTTCCATACCGTCTCCTGTTACAATAATAACTGTTACAAGATTGAATGTTACAGTTTAAACTGTAGCTAAGTCAACAGTTAAAATTGTTGAAAGGCTACAGTTTTATTTGTAGAATACGGGCTTATGAAAACTTTATCCGAACGACTAAACCATGCCTTGCAGCTTACTGGGGTGACTCAGTCTGAGTTGGCTCGTCGCATTGGTATCAAACAGCAGTCGATCAGCCAGATTTGCTCTGGTAAATCGGCTAGGTCTCGTTACACCATGCAGATCGCGGAGGCGCTTCGCGTGAATGCTCATTGGCTCGCCACAGGTGATGGCGAGATTGGCTTGGGGGTCGGTAATGTAGAAGTCGGGCCTGATATTAAGGGAAGAATTCCTCTCATTAACTGGGTTCAGGCCGGTGATTGGACTGAAATAGCGGAGGGATTTGCCCATGAAGATGCTGAGGAGTGGCGTGAAGTCACTGGGAAAGCACATGAGGGTTGTTTCGCACTTCGCGTAAAAGGCGACAGTATGGAAAATCCAAGCGGAAAAAAATCCATACCTGAGGGGGCAGTGATCGTTGTTGATCCTGAGTTACCTTACTCTTCAGGTTCATTGGTTGTTGCGCGTTTGGATGATTCGAAAGAAGCAACCTTTAAGCAGTTGGTTATTGATGGTGAACAGAAGTATCTAAAACCTTTGAACCCGCAATACCCTGCAATACCGATCAACGGCAATTGCACCATCATCGGTGTAGTACGACAAGCTATCATCGATTTCTGGTAGCGAAGGAATTTGTGGTTTAGCCACAGTTGTTCATTAGCTGAAGAAGCAACGATTGCAAACAGCTACAACTGAGCATTGGTGCACGCTGAGAGTAAATGGTAACCGATTAGATAACCATTGATTGTTTATAAAGTCAAGATCA
Source organism: Providencia sp. CIM-Carb-044 (assembly GCF_033901115.1). Taxonomy (NCBI): domain Bacteria; kingdom Pseudomonadati; phylum Pseudomonadota; class Gammaproteobacteria; order Enterobacterales; family Morganellaceae; genus Providencia; species Providencia sp. CIM-Carb-044. The sequence continues at coordinate 354,097 of NZ_JAXADV010000004.1, read as the reverse complement.
GCGAAAATAGCGGCCAATTACGATTAACACGACGGATTTGACAAGCGAAGAACTGAAAAGAGAGTACTTCCAAAAGTGTGTACAAATCCGTGTACAAACTAAAAGAATTTATACATGGCAAACCAAGATTTTCTTAATGAAATCAATAAGCGAAGGACCTTTGCTATCATCTCTCACCCCGATGCGGGTAAAACCACAATAACCGAAAAAGTGTTATTGTTTGGGCACGCTATTCAACGTGCTGGTACGGTAAAAGGCCGTGGCTCTAACCAACACGCTAAATCTGACTGGATGGAAATGGAAAAGCAGCGTGGTATTTCGATTACCACCTCTGTTATGCAGTTTCCTTATAATGATTGTCTTGTTAACTTATTGGATACCCCAGGTCACGAAGACTTCTCTGAAGATACTTATCGTACATTAACGGCAGTTGACTGCTGCTTGATGGTCATTGACTCGGGTAAAGGGGTTGAAGACCGGACACGTAAACTGATGGAAGTCACTCGTCTACGTGACACTCCAATCTTAACTTTCATGAATAAGTTGGACCGTGATATTCGTGACCCAATGGAATTAATGGATGAAGTGGAAAATGAGCTGAAAATTGCTTGTTGTCCAATCACATGGCCTATTGGTTGTGGTAAATTATTCAAGGGTGTTTATCATTTATTACGTGATGAAACAATCCTATACCAAACAGGCCAAGGTCACACTATTCAAGAAGTCCGTATAATTAAAGGGCTGAATAACCCAGATCTTGATGCTGCCGTAGGTGATGAATTAGCGGCACAGTTACGTGATGAGCTGGAATTGGTTCAAGGGGCATCTCATGAATTTGACCATGACGCATTCTTGCAGGGTGAATTAACCCCTGTCTTTTTCGGAACAGCGTTAGGTAACTTTGGTGTTGACCATATGCTAGATGGCCTAGTGGAATGGGCTCCTCAGCCACAACCGCGCCAAACAGATTTACGCCAAGTTAATGCGACAGAAGAAAAGTTCACTGGTTTCGTATTTAAAATCCAAGCAAATATGGACCCGAAACACCGTGACCGTGTTGCGTTTATGCGTATAGTTTCAGGTACTTATGAAAAAGGCATGAAACTACGCCAAGTGCGCATCAAAAAAGATGTGGTCATTTCTGATGCTTTAACCTTTATGGCGGGGGATCGCTCTCAGGTCGAAAACGCCTATGCAGGGGACATCATTGGGTTACATAACCATGGTACGATTCAAATCGGTGATACCTTCACACAAGGTGAAGAGCTCAAATTTACGGGTATTCCTAACTTTGCCCCTGAATTATTCCGCCGTATTCGCTTACGTGATCCGCTAAAACAAAAACAACTGTTAAAAGGCCTCGTTCAGTTATCTGAAGAGGGTGCAGTACAGGTGTTCCGCCCGTTAACTAACAATGATTTAATTGTTGGTGCGGTAGGTGTGCTGCAGTTTGACGTGGTGGTTTCGCGTTTGAAAAGCGAATATAACGTTGAAGCTATTTATGAAGCCGTTAACGTTTCTACTGCGCGTTGGGTTGAGTGTGATGATGCGAAGAAATTCGAAGAGTTTAAACGCAAAAATGAGCAAAACTTAGCCCTTGATGGTGGCGACAACTTGTCTTATATCGCACCGACTATGGTGAATTTGAACCTGACTAGTGAACGTTACCCTGACGTTAAATTCCGCAAAACACGCGAACACTAATTGTGTTTATGACCCACGACTAACATAGTTAGTGGGTCATCTTATTTCGAACTTCATTTAAAGCAACTTTCCCTGTTTTTTTATGCTTATCATCAAGAATATTCTGTCTTTATCACCTTTCTCTTTATTTTTTATGTTTTTTTACTTAGGCTATATTATTCGTTGTCCATTGCAGTGAAAGGAAGGTTTTTATGAAAAAAGCAAAACTATTGAGTTTGTTAGGAGTTATTGGGTTGAGCTGGGCGCTCGCGGCTTGTAGCTCATCATCAGATAGCGCTTTGAAAAAACAAGCCTCAGAAACCTGGGACAGTGCATCTAAGACCGTTGAAATGGCAGGTAAAGATACTGGGAATGCCATTTCGAGTGGCGCTAAAAACACCGGTGACTACATTGATGACTCCGCGATTACGGCGGATGTAAAAGGAAAATTACTGGGTACGAAAGGTATTTCGAGTAACAGCGTATCAGTAAAAACAGTCAATGGTGTTGTTTACTTATCAGGCTTTGTTAAATCAGCCGATCAAATTGATAAAATTACCCAAGTGGCATCGCAAGTCAATGGGGTAAAATCAGTACAAAATGGTTTAGTCATCGCTAACTAATCAGTAAATAAATGTCTCAATAGCTCATATTGCTGAATATTTATTGTACAATGCGGATAGAATGGGCTTTCAAAGGGAAGCTCATTCTGTTTTTGAGCTATTTAATGTGAACTTCTGTCATTCAGAGGCATTATGGGAAAACACGTTTCAGTTACACTCGGCACGATTGAGCCGCTTGCATTCTTTGATAATATCAACTCGGGAAAAACTGCCCTGATTTGTGAAGGTGGCGGTCAACGAGGAATTTTTACTGCGGGTGTACTGGATGAGTTTCTTATCTCTGATTTCAACCCTTTTGACCTGATGATAGGCACTTCAGCTGGGGCTCAAAATCTTTCTGCGTATATTTGTGGGCAAGCAGGTTATGCACGCCGTGTGATCACGCGTTATACGACTAATTCGGCATTTTTCAATCCACTGCGCTTTATCCGCGGCGGTCATCTGATTGATTTAGATTGGCTCGTCGACACCACAGCAAAAGAATTCCCATTACGTATACAAGCAGGGCTCGATTTATTAAATTCAGGCCGTGAATTCTATATGGGAGCAAGCCGCAGTGATGATTTTTCCGCTGCTTTTCTAAAGCCTGACGCAGACAACTGGCTCGATATTATTCGTGCATCCAGCGCTATTCCGGGCTTTTATCGTGAAGGTGTCGAATTTGATGGCACGCTTTACCAAGATGGTGGCATTAGTGCTGCTATCCCAGTTGAAGAGGCATACCGCCGCGGTGCAGAGACTATTGTGGTGATCCGTACCGTTCCTTCCCAAATGTATTTTACCCCTGAATGGGTGAAAAGAATGACTCGGTGGCTGGAAGGGGATAAAAATGGCCTACAACGTATGGCCGCGATGCTAAAAGTTCATCTGAAAAGCTACCGTAGAACACAAGAATTTATTGAAAACCCACCAAAAGATGTACAGGTCTTTGAGATTTATCCACCTGTTCCACTGAAAAGTAGTGCGCTGGGTAGTAAGGTATCTTCGCTTAATCAAGATTACCATACGGGGCGCCGGTGTGGTCGCTATTTTATTGCAGCACTGGGTGATGCCTTTGACCACAACACAAATCGCTTTAGCCATACTTTGGCACAGAAAATTGAGTCTAACCCATTAGATATTCAGCTTGAGCCACAAGTACCGAATGAGCTCATTCCTGAATTGGCGGCGGAGCCTGTTACCTCAATGCCTTTGGCCGCAATATCCGCAAATGAAAATCGTGATGGCTAAACGTCAATTTATTGATACTCATTGTCATTTTGATTTCCCACCTTTTAGTGATTCCTTCACTGAAAGTTTGCAGCTTGCTCAACAAAGCGGGGTGAGTGATATTATCATTCCTACAGTGAGTATGGATAATTTTGCACGAGTTTGGCAACTGGCACAGCAGTACCCGCAGTTGCATGCCGCTATGGGGTTTCATCCGTTATATTTGAGTCAGTTTCAAGAGCAACATATTGATATATTGACTGATTATCTAGCTAAAAAGAATAAAAAGTGTGTGGCGATAGGGGAGATTGGGCTTGACCTCTATATGCAAAACCCGCAATTTGAGCACCAGCAAGTGCTGTTGTCCGCACAATTAAAGTTAGCGAAACAGTTTGATTTACCAGTTATTTTACATTCACGTAAAAGCCATGACCCATTAGCTGCGATGCTACGTCGTTTTGATGTCCCAGCTCGTGGCGTTGTGCATGGTTTTGCCGGCAGTCTATCTCAAGCCCAAGCCTTTGTTAAACTTGGCTATTATATTGGTGTTGGTGGCACAATTACTTATGACAGGGCGAATAAAACTCGCCATGTGATGTCGCAACTCCCTTTGACTTCATTATTATTCGAAACGGATGCCCCTGATATGCCAGTTTCAGGTTTTCAAGGCGAACCAAATCGTCCTGAACGTATTGAGTGGGTTTTTCGTTCATTATGTGAGCTTCGCCACGAATCCCCTGCAGAAATAGCCCAACAACTTTACAACAATAGTTTGTCGTTATTTAATCTCACCAAGTAAAATCGCATACAGAATCATAAATAATATTTATATAATTTCACTAATTGGCTATTAAAATCTATTTAGTTTTTATTGTGCTTAATTGGGACTTTAGTGCCTTTACAGATTAAACTGAATAGTTTTTGTGACTTTTATCACATTATGTGAATTTTTGTTGTTTATTGCAGTATGTATTTGTGATGAGTATTGCGGGTTATTGGTGATGACTAGGTATAATCATCAAATTAAGAGTCAAGGTGACTTACACGTTTCCTTATATATCAACCTAAAATAAAGTGAACAGGGATCCTTCCATGCAGCTCATTATGAGTATTATCGGAATGGCGGTACTTATCGCGATAGCTATTCTATTTTCCAGCAATCGCCGAGCAATTAGACTACGCACAGTTGGCGGCGCATTTTTAATTCAATTAGCCATTGGTGCATTTGTTCTTTATGTTCCAGCGGGGCGTAGTGTGCTCCAAGGGATGTCTGACGCGGTTTCTAAAGTTATTGGATATGGTCAAGATGGGATGAGCTTCATCTTTGGCGGCCTTGTTTCCGATAAAATGTTTGAACTGTTTGGTGGCGGTGGCTTTATTTTCGCTTTCCGCGTTTTACCAATTATTGTTTTCTTCTCATCGTTAATTGCTGTCCTTTATTATTTAGGGATCATGCAGTTAGTGATTAAAGTTCTTGGTGGTGGTCTGCAAAAAATATTGGGAACCTCAAGAACAGAATCGTTATCTGCAACAGCAAATATTTTTGTTGGGCAAACGGAAGCACCATTGGTTGTTCGCCCTTATATTGCAACAATGACGACATCAGAGCTGTTTGCCATTATGTGTGGTGGTTTAGCTTCTGTAGCGGGTTCAGTTTTGGCCGGCTACGCCCAAATGGGTGTACCAATGGAATACCTGATTGCTGCCTCCTTTATGGCCGCTCCAGGTGGTTTATTATTCGCCAAACTGATGGTTCCAGAAACAGAAGATGTAAAAGATAGGGTTGATGCGACAGATTTAGTCGCTGAAGATGAACGCCCTGCCAATATCATTGATGCGGCCGCTTCTGGGGCATCATCAGGGATGCAACTGGCGCTGAACGTAGGGGCAATGTTATTGGCCTTTATCGCTTTGATTGCATTGATCAATGGCATCTTAGGTGGTATTGGTGGCTGGTTTGATTACCCACAATTATCACTGGAATTATTATTAGGTTGGTTATTCGCTCCGATTGCCTTCTTAATTGGTGTGCCGTGGAGTGAAGCGACAATTGCCGGTTCTTTTATCGGCCAAAAAGTTGTTGTGAATGAGTTTGTCGCATTCATGAACTTCGGTGAATACATGAAAGCGGATGCTGAAGTGCTGGCGGCAGGCAAACAAGTGCTTTCCGACCATACTAAAGCAATTATTTCGTTTGCATTATGTGGTTTTGCTAACCTTTCATCCGTCGCTATCTTACTCGGTGGTTTAGGCGGAATGGCGCCAAATCGCCGTGGTGATGTCGCTCGTTTAGGTATGAAAGCGGTTATGGCTGGTACCCTGTCTAACTTAATGAGTGCAACCATTGCTGGCTTTTTCTTGACGTTAGGCGCAGCAGCCGTAATTTAATTTATATTTGCTATCAGCTAATCCAATTAAACGGAAGGGGATTAATCCTTCCGTTTTCATTTTGATTCGTTATATTCTTTTATGACTTTTTATATTAATCGTAAATTTTCAACTATTCTTAACTTAGTCAATTAATGATAAAGAAAATATTGAAAAAGCCATTTGAGAGAAGAATTGATGGCGATAGATGGTATAATTTGATCTATATCACATTTATTATTTTAATAATGTAACATTCAGTCGATTAATGTGATTTGTAGCACATAAAATGGCATCATTCCATGGTCAAATAGGCATTAGTAAGCTGCTATGGAACTGCTAGTTCTCAGAGTCTAGGACTCTAGGGCATGATGCGGTGAGAAGGATCTCAGCTGCTCAGTTCGGAAAGAATCCGACTAGCATCTTTAAGGAACCAAGCCCGCTCGCCAACAAAGAACGTGTCGTTCTGAAGAATTAACAACGTTGGAGAGTTATATGACTGATTTAAAAGCGGCCGCACAACGCGCGCTGTCACTTATGGATTTAACCACTTTAAATGATGACGATACTGATGCAAAAGTCATCGCACTGTGTCATCAGGCGAAAAGCCCAGCAGGCAATACCGCTGCAATCTGTATTTACCCTCGTTTTATTCCCATTGCACGTAAAACATTACGTGAGCAAGGCACTCCAGATGTGCATATTGCAACGGTTACGAATTTCCCACACGGTAACGATGATATTGATATCGCATTAGCTGAAACCAAAGCAGCGATTGCTTACGGTGCGGATGAAGTTGATGTTGTTTTCCCTTATCGTGCGCTGATTGCGGGTAATGAACAAATTGGTTTTGATTTAGTGAAAGCCTGTAAAGACGCTTGTGCGGCTGCGAATGTGTTGCTGAAAGTAATCATTGAGACAGGTGAGTTAAAAGATGCAGCACTAATCCGTAAGGCTTCTGAAATTTCAATTAAAGCGGGCGCTGATTTTATTAAAACCTCGACAGGTAAAGTACCTGTTAATGCAACATTAGAAAGTGCGGAAATCATGATGCAAGTCATCCGTGATATGGGCGTTGAAAAAACAGTCGGCTTTAAACCTGCTGGTGGTGTACGTACCGCAGAAGAAGCAGCAGAATACTTAGCGTTAGCGGGACGAATTTTAGGTGACAATTGGGCAGATAGCCGCCACTTCCGTTTTGGTGCTTCTAGCCTATTAGCAAATTTATTAAATACGCTAGGTTTTGACGTTAAAAAATCAAGCAGCAGTTATTAATTTTCGCAATATTGTTAGCCGATAAATTCGACTTTAAAGGAGAATATTGTGTTTCTGGCACAAGAAATTATCCGTAAAAAACGTGATGGTAAGCCATTAAGCGAAGAAGAAATTCGTTTCTTTATCAATGGTGTTCGCGATAACTCAGTTTCAGAAGGTCAAATTGCTGCATTGGCAATGACTATCTATTTTAATGATATGACCATGCCTGAGCGCGTTGCATTAACGTTAGCAATGCGTGATTCAGGAACCGTTCTGAACTGGAAATCACTCAACCTCAATGGCCCATTAGTTGATAAACACTCAACTGGCGGCGTGGGTGATGTGACTTCACTGATGCTTGGCCCTATGGTCGCTGCTTGTGGCGGTTATGTACCGATGATCTCAGGCCGTGGTTTAGGCCACACTGGTGGAACACTAGACAAGCTTGAAGCGATCCCTAATTTCGATATCTTCCCGGATGACGTTCGTTTCCGTGACATTATCAAAGATGTCGGGGTGGCAATTATTGGGCAAACTAATTCATTAGCACCTGCTGATAAACGTTTCTATGCGACCCGTGATATTACAGCGACAGTGGATTCAATTCCGCTAATTACCGCTTCAATCTTAGGTAAAAAATTGGCTGAAGGCCTTGATGCTCTGGTGATGGACGTTAAGGTCGGCTCAGGCGCATTTATGCCAACTTATGAGAAGTCAGAAGAGTTGGCTGAGTCAATTGTGAAGGTCGCTAATGGGGCGGGTTGTAAAACTACGGCATTATTGACTGACATGAATGAAGTGCTAGCTTCCAGCGCAGGTAACGCAGTTGAAGTTCGTGAAGCGGTTCAATTCTTAACGGGTGAATACCGTAACCCACGTCTTTATGAAGTCACCATGGCGTTATGTGTAGAAATGCTGGTATCTGGTTCATTAGCAGCAAACCGCGAAGAAGCACGCCAAAAATTACAGGCAGTATTAGACAATGGTAAAGCGGCAGAAGTGTTTGGCCGTATGGTTGCAGCTCAAAAAGGGCCTGCTGATTTTGTTGAAAATTACAACAAATACTTGCCGACTGCGGTACTGAGCAAAGCTGTTTATGCACCAAAAGATGGCATTATCACGCAAATGGATACACGTGCGCTAGGAATGTCCGTAGTGACGTTAGGCGGTGGTCGCCGTAAAGCGACAGACCCAATTGATTATAGCGTTGGTTTGAGTGATATCGCTGCGTTAGGCGCCAAAGTGGATACCCAAACGCCACTGGCAATTATCCATGCAAATAGTGAAAAAGCGTGGGAAGAAGCGGCGAAAGAAGTGCGTGAAGCGATGGTGATTGGAGACAAATCTCCTGAAACAACACCAATGGTTTATCGCCAAATCAGCGAGTAATACAAATAGATTTTAGTGGTATATCGTTTTAAAAATACCGCAGGAGAAAAATATGAAACGCACATTTATTATGGTTTTGGATTCCTTTGGGATCGGTGCAGCACATGATGCACATAAATTTGGTGATGAGGGTTCCAATACATTGGGTCACATCGCAGATGCTTGCGCCCGTGGCGAAGCGGATATTGGTCGTAAAGGGCCTCTGCATTTACCTAATTTAACAAAATTAGGTTTAGGTAAAGCAGGAGAAGAATCAAGCGGTTCATTCCCTGCAGGTCTTGACCCTAATGCAGAAATTATTGGCGCATACGGCTATGCGAGCGAAATTTCTTCGGGTAAAGATACGCCTTCAGGCCACTGGGAAATTGCGGGTGTACCTGTGCTATTCGATTGGGGCTATTTCTCTGATGAAGAAAACAGCTTCCCGCAAGAACTGCTGGATACTTTAGTCGAAAAAGCAAACTTGCCGGGCTATTTAGGTAACTGCCATTCATCCGGTACAGTTATCCTCGATCAACTGGGTGAAGAGCACATGAAAACAGGGAAACCTATTTTCTATACCTCTGCTGACTCAGTATTCCAAATTGCGTGTCACGAAGAAACTTACGGCTTAGATAAACTGTATGAGCTGTGTGAAATTGCGCGTGAAGAGTTAACCAAAGGTGGTTATAACATTGGCCGTGTTATCGCGCGTCCATTTGTTGGCGACAAAGCGGGTAACTTCACACGTACAGGTAACCGTCATGACTTAGCGGTAGAGCCACCAGCACCAACCGTATTGAAAAAATTAGTTGATGAAAAACAAGGTGAAGTTGTTTCTATCGGTAAAATTGCGGATATTTACGCTCATGTCGGTATCACCAAGAAAATTAAAGCTACCGGTATCGATGCGCTATTCGATGCAACGGTAGAAGAAATGAAACTGGCAGGTGACAACACCATCGTTTTCACTAACTTTGTGGACTTTGACTCTGCATACGGCCACCGCCGTGATGTGGCCGGTTATGCTGCGGCATTAGAATTATTTGACCGCCGTTTACCTGAACTAATGAAATTAGTTAAAGAAGACGACATCCTAATTTTAACGGCAGACCACGGTTGTGACCCAACCTGGCCAGGTACAGATCATACCCGTGAGCACATCCCAGTGTTGATTTATGGTCCAAAAGTGAAACCAGGTTCATTAGGTCACCGTGAAACTTTCGCTGATATTGGCCAGACAGTCGCGAAATACTTTGACTTGTCGCCGATGGATTATGGTAAACCAATGCTCTAACACCCATTACCCGTCATACTTTGAGCTGTAGCGGTGTTGGCTGCATAAAATCCCCCTAATCACATACTAATGTATGCTCATAGGGATGATTTTCTTTGCCGCCTAGCTACAACTCAAATTATTTAGGGTAATGGCGGGGAATAAAAGGTAATGGGCAAGGCTTTGTCGTCATACTTTGGGCTGTAGCGGTGTTGGCTGCATAAAATCCCCCTAATCACATACTAATGTATGCTCATAGGGATGATTTTCTTTGCCG